>CAMDDJ010000025.1 GCA_945891385.1 Candidatus Kuenenia stuttgartensis
AGACGAGGGTCGAGGCAAGACGGGCGCGCGGCATCGGCGGTGTGATCCAGGCCCCCCTGGAATCACGGCGATCGAGAGGCGGCCGCGCCGGCGCAGACCGGGCCCGACCACCGAATTTTGTATCGGCGTTTCATTCCCCACGACTTGAACGATCGTGCAAGCCAGAAAACCTGCGGAGGATACGCGGATCCCACCGCCGGAATCCTCAGGCCGCAGCCTTTTCCCGACCGATACATCTTTCCGGAAGAATCTCTGCGCAGTGAGACGCCGCCTGTGTCGACTGGTCCCGGACAACTCGTCGCCCTCCCCCGCCTCGTGGTGGCCTTGGCCCTGGCCATCGTCGGTGCGGCGCCGGCCAGCGGCGAGGTCGGCGTGGCGCAGCAGCCCGACCCGCTCGGTTACCCGACGTCGCTCGGGGACGAGGCCGATGACCGCGCCGCCACCTCGGCCTGGCCGCCCCCCAAGCGGGCCGACGAGCCGCAGGTGCCCGGTGGTCTCGACCCCTACCGCTATCCCGACCATGCCGACTCGCCCGCCGGACTCCTCGCCTGGCATGCCGAGCCCGTGCCAGCCTCGTGCTGCGATCGCAATCTCGTCGACGAGGCCTGGATGGGCCCGGGCGAACTCGCCTACCGCCTCTCGACGAACCGCTGCTGGTGCAGCCGCGACCACACCCGCGTCTTCCGCACGGAATTGCCCGGCCGGGCCTGGCTCTCGGCCGAGTATCTGCTCTGGGCGACGCAGGGCACGTCGCTCCCGCCACTGGTCACGGCCAGCCCGTTCGGCACCCCGGCCGCCGACGCCGGCGTGATCGGCACGCCCGGCACCCGGATTCTCTACGGCAACGGCGGCGTCGACGGCACGATGCGGTCGGGGGCCAGGCTCGCTGCCGGCTATTGGTTCACGCCGCGGCAGGAGCGGGGCATCGAAGCGAGTTGGGTGGGCCTCGCCACCACGACCGAGCAGGCGACGGCCGACGCGGCCGGTGGCGCGCCGTGGCTGGCGGTGCCTTTCGTGAACGCCCTCTCAGGCCAGCCGGCCGCGGTCGTGGTGCCAGCACCGGGCGCTCCTCCGGCCGATCCGCTCCAGCTCACCCAGGCGAGCGACCTGAATCTCGCCACGCAGTTCGGCAGTGTCGACGTGATTTACCGGCATGCCATCGCCTGCGAGAAGTTCCATCGTCGCTATCTCGTGGGAGGCTACCGCTATCTGATGCTGGAGGATCAGCTCACCTCCACGATCACCTCGCAGATCGCCATGGGGGGCATGCCGATCGACGGCTTCACGGCGACCGACTCGTTCCGCACCCTGTCGCAGTTCAACGGGGGCGAATTCGGTCTGATCGAACGCTGGTGGCGCAACCGCTGGTCGCTCCAACTGCTCGGCAAGGTGGCCCTGGGGGCCAGTTCCATCGGCACCACGATCGCCGGCTCCACCACGACTACCCAGACGATCGGCGCGGACACGATCGTGACCGGCACCACTCCCGGCGGCGTGCTCGCGCAGCCGACCAACATCGGCCGCTCCGATGACAGCCTGTTTGCCGCCATGGGTGAATTCGGGGTCACGGCCGACTACGCCCTCTGGTCGCAAGGCCGCTTCCTCGTCGGCTACACGTTCCTCTACTGGACCACCGTGGGCCGGGCGGCCGACCAGATCGATCCCACGGTCAATCCGAGCCAGTTCGGCGGGGGCAGCCTGGTGGGACCGGCCGCCCCGACCTTCGATCTCTGGACCACCAGTTTCTGGGCCCAGGGGCTGTCGCTCGGCTTCGAATATCAGTTCTGACGGTGCCGGGGCATAATGTCGGAAGTCCCGACATCCGAAGCCTCCCTCCCTTGTTCCGCCCATCTCATCCCCTCCATGCTCGAAGATATCCGCGGGGCCGACCCTCGCATCGACGACCTGCGAATCAAGAACCTCCGTCCCTTGATCCCGCCCGCGACCCTCCTCGAGGAGACGCCGGCGTCGGAGGAGATGGCCCGCTCGATCAGCGGCCACCGGCGGGAGATCCAGCAGATTCTCAAGGGCGACGATCAACGGCTGCTGGTCGTGGTGGGGCCCTGCTCGATCCATGACGTGGCCGCCGCCCAGGAGTACGCGGCTCGGCTCGCCCCGCTTGCCCGCGACCTGGCCGACCGGCTCAAGGTCGTGATGCGGGTCTACTTCGAGAAGCCTCGCACCACGGTCGGCTGGAAGGGCCTAATCAACGATCCCGACCTCGACGGCTCGTTCAAGATCAACCGCGGGCTCCACGCCGCCCGCGGCCTCCTGAGCCAAATCGGCCGGCTCGGGCTGGCGGTCGGCTGCGAGTTTCTCGACACGATCACGCCCCAGTTCATCGCCGACCTTGTCAGCTGGGGTGCGATCGGAGCCCGCACGACCGAAAGCCAGGTGCATCGGGAACTCGCCAGCGGCCTCTCCTGCCCGGTCGGCTTCAAGAACAGCACCGATGGCCGCGTGGGGATCGCGATCGACGCGATCCGCGCGGCCTCGATCGGCCATCACTTCCTCTCCGTCACCAAGCAGGGCATGGTGGCGATCGTGGAGACCACCGGCAACTCCGACTGCCACGTCATCCTCCGGGGCTCCGACCGCGGCCGCAACGACGATCCCGACTCGGTCGCCGAGGCGGCCGCCGCCCTCCGGAAGGCGGGCGTCTGCGAGCGGGTAATGATCGACTGCTCCCACGGCAACAGCGGCAAGGATTACCGCCGCCAGCGGGACGTGGTGGCGAGCATCGTGGCCCAGCGGACAGGCGGCTCGTCACCGATTATGGGGGCGATGCTCGAGAGCCACCTCGTGGCGGGTCGGCAGGATTGCCAGAGCCCGGCCGACCTCGTCTTCGGTCAGTCGATCACCGACGCCTGCATCGGGTGGGAAGAGACCGTGGAACTGCTCCACACGCTGGCGGCAGCGCACGCCTCATAGCGCGGGCGAGGATACGCCCCGCTTGCTCCGCGAGCCTTCACCGATCCCCGAGCCTCTACTCAAACGGTACGCACCGGCTCGGGGACGGCAAAAGTCGCATCGCGGGCGAGGATACGCCCCGCTTGCTCCGCGAGCGTTCGCCGATCCCCGAGCCTCCGATGGCTGGCAGATTTACGATCTGCATGCCTTCCGCCCTCAGAGAACCGGGAGGGGCTGCGGGCGTCCTCGAGCGTGCTGTGGGAGCAAGCGAAGCCAGGATGGCGGAGCGCAGCGGACACGCAGTGAGCGGAGGCCGGGAGGGACGACGCGAACGTCAAGCGAGAGGATGTCGGCAGCCCCGACGCCCCTCACCGCGGCGTCAACTCGAACTGCACCGGCTCAGGACGAGCCTTCGACCGGACCCGAGCCGTAGAGACTGGAGGCGACCAGGATCACGAGGTCGGCGATCGTCACCAGGCCGTCGTCGTTGAAGTCGCCCTGCCACCAGCCGGCCTTGCCGGAGCTCGTGCCGTACTTCCCGCCGGCCGAGATCGTGATCAGATCCTGGATGTCGACGCTGCCGTCGAGATTGGCATCGCCGACAGCCGCATACCCCACGATCAGGGTGCCGTCGGCCAGCGGCCGCAGCCCGACCCCACGAAACATCACGTTCGCCGCTCGGCTGCTGGTGATGCCCGTGCCCGTCCACCTGCCCCCCGCCCTGCCGGCCGTGATGAGGCCGCCGACCGCGGCGAGGTCGCTGCCACCGGCCGCGATCAGGAGCGAGGCGGCGCCGACGTCGAGCGTGGCCCCGCCCGCGAAATCGAGGCTCGCCAGCGGCATCCGCACCCCGCCGATATCGAGCACGACGGTCGCCCCGGCCTCGACGACCAGGCCTCCCGAGCCCAGCGCGGCCGGATCGCGAATCACGAGTGTGCCGGCTTCAACGAGTGTGCCGCCGGCATGCTGGCTGGCCGCCGTGAGAATCACCGTGCCGGCGCCCCGCTTCACGAACTGGCCGGGGCCTGTGCGGTGCGTGGTATCCACGATCACCTGGCCGGCACCGACGTCCAGGAGCATCGCATCACCATCCGGAGCGACTCCGAAAGCGTCGAGCACACGGCCCATCACCGCCGCCCGCTCCGCCGCGCCGACGATCGATTCGAAGGGAACGCCGAGCACCACCACTGCTCCCCGACCGGAAGCAGCTCCACGGTACGTGGCAGCCGCCCCGCCAAGGCCACCGACGTAGGCGAGGGCCGACACGCTGCCTGGCTCGGCGGCGAGCACGTCGGGGGATGCGACGTTGAAGGTCTGTTCGGGCAGACTCGAAAACGCCTTTCCGTTGGAGAACCGCAGTTCGGGCAATCCGGCGAACAGACTTCCGGCGACCGGGGCGGCACGGTAGGTCGCCGCATCGTCGGCTACGGCCCGGGCCCCGAGCACGCCGCGGAAGAAACTGCGACCGTTATTCTGCCCGTCGAGGTCGTAGCCGGGCTCCGAGCCAGACACGAACAGGCTGCCACCACCGGTCACGAACGCCGTCACGAGCTCCTGCTCGGCCGCGCTGAACGTCCGATCGACCACCGACTCGTTGCCCAGGATCCAGATCACCGCCTGGTAGTCGGCCAGCCGCACCCGGCCCGCGAGCACCGCCTCGTTGCTCGCAGCGTCGACGCGAACGCCCGGGGCGGCCGCCTGAATCGCCGTGAGCGTCGCCGCCACCTGGTCGCGCGGGTTGTTGAAGCCCGGCCAGACCCGTTCGGTCGTGCCGCCGCCGCCATACGGATACGCCTGCACGAAATTCTGCGATCGATCGATCCGGTCAAAGCCCTGGACCACGAGAATCTGCCGCTGCCCAGCCGCCGGGAGAGCACCAACGAGCTCCGTGGGCCGCGATTGGCCGCCGGCGTTCTCGGCAACGACCTGAAAGAAGTAGGCACGCTCCGGATCGAGGCCGGAGAGCGTGACCGACCCGGCTGCTCCCCCCGCTACGACCGTGCCGCCGTCGAAACTCCGACCATCGACCGAGGCGTAGACCCGAAACCCGGTCGCCGGGCCGCCGAACACGCCGCTCGTGCCACCGGGCGAACTGCGGCCGGCCGTCCAAGAGACCGTCACCGCCCCCACTCCGGCGGCGGCGGCACGCACCTGCTCGGGTGGCGAGGGGAGCGTGACGTCGGCCGGCCGCGGCAGCGAGCCCGAGTGGTTGATGAAATGCTCGAGCGTGGCTTCGTAGGTACTGCGGGCCAGTTGGTCGCGGGCCTTCGGATCCCGCAGCAGTTCCGCATCGAGCTCATTGTCATGAAACGCCACCTCGATGATCGTGGCGTCGAATTCACCCGCGGCCCGCGAGTTGGTGATCTCCCCGTAGCTGCCTGCCAGGGTGGCGGCGGCGGTGCGGGTGCTCCAGTCGTGTTCGAAGCTGCCGTCGCGGGCCCGCATGTCGAGGTTGATCTGCTCGGCCATGGTGGCCGCGAGCGAGGCTTGGTTCGGCGTGGGATTCGTCGAGTGAATCAGACCGATCGCACCGCGGGCGGTGGCCGTGGCTGGATTGCCCGTGGTGGCGTTGGAATGGAACCCCACGTACACGCTCGTGCCGTAGGGATTGGCATCGACGTTCATGTGCTCGGCCATCCGCAACGGCGCCGACACGTTGCTCGTGCCGATCACGGCCGACGGGCTGGAAAAGGCCGTGCTCTGGCCGACCGCCCGCCAGGCCCAGAGAAGCGAGCCCTCGTCTTCCCGCGGGTACCCCGAGACTTTTCCCGTGCCGATGCCATCCGGTCCCCAGGGAAGGTCTCCCATGCCGTTGCCGAACCGGATCGCATCGGCGATCACCACGGATCCACCGGCGTCGGAGCGGTTGCTGATGGTGACAGAACCCCGCTCTGGCGACCGCCCGGCGTCGAACTCGTAGCTCCCCAGCCAGACCCAGCCGTTGCCCACCTTGCGATGATCGACCCGCACCTCCGTGCTGCCGCCGGCATGGTTGACGACGTATCGCTGGTTCGTGCGATTCGAAGCGGCCGCGGCCCAGGCGTAGACCGGGTAGCGGCCCGTCGCTGGGATCGTCGGAGCGTAGACCGCCGTCGCCGTCTCCCGCGTCGCGTTGACGCTCGCAAACCGATACTTCGCCGCGTCAGTCGCGGCCCCGTAGTCTTCGTCGAACCAGGCTGGGCCTGCCGTGTTGGTGCTCCATGTGCCAGTCCAGGTCACTTCCGGCGAATCGTTGTCGAGCACGACCTCGTTGAGCTGCCGACCGATCGGCCGCATCGGCACCACCGTGGCCCCGGACTGAAACAGGTATTCCGCGTAGAGCGTCAGTTGGTCCTGGTTGCCGAAATCCTCCACCATCCCCAGGAGGTTGGGGCGGTCGGTCGCCCAGCGGTCGAGCGTGTCGTTCCACTGCCAGCCGTGACCCGCCGACGTGTACACGACCCGGCCCGTGAGCGGCCCTGGCGGCTGGGCACCCATCGGAACCATCCCGAGCGCCACGGAGAGCGCAATCCTCGACTCGAGGGTCTCGATCGCCGCCGCGGCTGGTCGAGATGACCGCCCTCGCTTGAGCTTGCGTCGGTTCTTTCGCCACAGCGGCCAACGCATCGAATCGGAGACCTCGTGTCTGGCATGGACAAGGGCTGCGGAAACAAACCACGCGGCCGCTTCAGCAAGTATCCAAACGCCGGCACACCCGGGCAAGGAATCGGCCGGAGCCCCCTCTCCACGAGCCTGCGCCGCCGGTGCCGAGGGCCGGCACCGGCGGCCGACAAGGCTCAGGCGAAGCGAAACCGTCGCCGCAGCAGGCCCAAGCCCATCAACAAGGCAACCGACCCCAGCGCCGAGGTGCCAGGCTCGGGCACCGCCGCCACGCTGCCGGCCGCCGTGGGGGCGGCCGGGAAGTAGTTGCCCTGGCCATAGGCGCCCGCCGTATTCACGCCAACGAGGTCGAACACGTTCGTCACGCCGTCGTAGTTGAAGTCGCCCTGGTTCCAGACGCTCGCTGTGCCCGATCCGTACTTGCCGGAGCTGTTGATGCTCACCAGGTCGAATACGTTGACCGCGCCACTCAGGTCGACGTCGCCGGACGCGGCGAACGAGACCCGAGCCGAGCCGTCGCCATTCACCACGTAGCCCACGGCTCGCGTGCCTCCGGACGATGCCGCCGTGCTCGACGTGATCCCCGCCGTGCCGTTCCAGGCACCGCCGTTGCGGCCGGCGACGATGTCGGCCCGGAGATCGGCAGCCGAGATGCCCCCGGCGGCGACGCTCACCTGGCCGGCTCCCAGGTCGAGCCGTCCGCCACTCGCAGCCTGATCGACCGAGAGGCCGCCCACGCTCACCGTCACCCGCGCGTCCTGCACGAGCGACAACTGGCCGCCCGTACCGACCGTCACGGTCGGCGAACCTGCAATCGTCCCGGCATTGATCGCCAGGGACGTGATCCCGGTCGAGGAGTTCACGGCCACCGTCGCTGCCGCAAGCGTGCCTCCGTCCACGATCACCGAGGGCGACTTCATCGTCGTGCCCGAGGCGATCGCCAGCGTGGCGCCAGTGTCCACCGTCACGTTCGTGGCCCCGAGGGCGTCTGCATTCGCCACTTCCAGGGTGCCGGCCGACACGGTCGTCGGACCGGTGTAGGCATTGGCCGCATCAAACACGACCGTGCCGGCGCCGGCCTTGGTGACCGAGGTCGCCGTCGCGATCGTGGGATAGCCCGCCTGGGCCTGGGTCTGTGAACCCGAGGCGACGTTGATCACGATGTCGGTCGAGGGATTGGCCGACGTGTAGACGAGGTTCAGATTGTTGCCGCTCTGCACCAGGCTGAACGTGCCGCCGGCCAAATCGTTGGCAAAGCCCGCCGCACCGTTGGTCGCCGCTGCGTTGATCACGAACTTCTCCGGCGCGAAGCCGGTGATCCCGCCGGCCGCCGAGGCGATCGTCCAGGTGTAGTTCGAGCCGGTGCTGAAGTTGATGGCATTGCCGCTCGTGACTTCCGGATCGACGGCCGACAGGCTCCAGAGGTTGACCTGAAACTGCTCGGTGTCGGTCGCGGTGATATCGAGCCGCCCGCCGATGTCGGCCAATCCCCAGCCGGTCGAACTGCCGGCCGTGCCGGCGGCGTCGTACACCTGCCAATTCAGATTGCCCGTCGGGCCGAACGTAACGTCACCGGTCACGGTGAGCGTGCCGGTGCTGGCGCCTGGCAAAAAGCGGCCGCCGGCCTGGATCAGCACGCTGCCCTGAACCTGGCCGTCGCCAGTCAGGGTCTGGGCCGGCTCCACGAGCAGGCCAGCCGTGATGGCAGAGACGTCGAGCGTGGCCCCCGCGTCGACCCGGATCGTGCTGGCCCCGATGTTCGGAAGAATGAGGGAAAACGCACCCATTCTGAACGTGCCCTCCATCACCCGCGCGGTGCCACCGAGCAGGGCAATGCCGTCGAACACCAGCGTGCCGGGGCCGGTCTTCTGAAACCCCTGCCGCCCGCGGAGGTCTGACGCGATCGTCGTGGTCACGCCGGTCGCGACGTTGATCTGCGTCGAGGCGTTCGGATCGAAGATCTGCGAGTCGCGTTTGGCGAGGGGCCCGGTTCGGGCCGTGGCTCCGATCCAGAGCGGGTCGCCTGAGATGACGTAACCATCGGATTGGAAATCGAGCCCGCCGCCAGCCGTGACACCGCCGTCGGTAATCGTCACCGCGCCGCCAATGCCGCCGAAGACGGCCGGCTGATCCCACTGCCAGGTCGACGGGGCTACGGCACCCAGCCAGGTTTCCGTGAGGTTGCCCCACAGTCCCGATCCGCCAGGAGTGACTCCGTCACCGGCCCAGACAAGCTGCGTCGTCGCCGTCGGACTGGCAATGACCCGGACGTTGTCGTAAAGCCCGAAAATGTCGGGACCCGCGACGGAGGTAAACACGTCCATGTATCCGAGCATGATGTTTCCATCGGCCACCGGCACCGGGGTCCTGGTCCAGGCCTGCCCGTTCACGGTCCATTCCGCCTGGGTGGCATCGACCCGCACTCCGATCTCGAGCCATTGGTTCTGGGGAGTGTCCCCCTGGTAGGCGAAGAAATACGGCGCGACGTATTCGTCCTGCTGGTAACTGGCCGGAGGCTGGCGCACGTAGCCCCCGTTGTTGTCGGCACCTGTCTGCTCGGCCCCGGCGATGTAGACCCGCACGTCGCGGGCCGCCCCGTCCTCACCGGTGAACGTAAAGTCGAGTCCGTTGTCGCTTGGCCCCACGCCTGGTGTGCCCGATGTGGGAGCCTGAGCCACGGTGGAGGTATGCCCCACGCCGAAGATCGAGAATTCGGTCGATCCCGTCGCGCTCCCAACGTTCATCCAGACGTCAAAAAGCAGTGTGTAGGAACCGGTCGTCGTGCTGAATGACTGGCCGTCGGGAAACGCCATGATCGCGCTCGAGGCACCCGTCGGGCCGAGATTCGTCTCCAACTTCAGGCCGACCGTGCCGGTGCCGTTTGGGGCTGCTGGGATGCCAAGAAGGCCATAGTCAAAGGCGAAGTTCGAGCCGCTGACTCCCCCCGCCTGCGACACGGTCCAACGGCTGGCGGCGTTGCCGTCCTCGAAATCTTCGCTGTAGTAGATCTGGGCCACCGCCGCCACCGGCAGCATGGCAAGAACCAGGGCACAACCAGCGACCAGCCAACGCGACGATGCCATGAAACACCTCCTGTTGAAAAACGATCCGATGCCTTGAACGTGACCTTCGTGCCTGGAGGTTCTCGATGAGCCTCTGGCTATGATTCGCCCACCTCCATCGCCTGACCTGCCTCCTCCACCTCGCAGCCTTCCCTGCCGCGGCCGACAGCCAACACCGCTTCCGGCCCGTCAGCTCCGCCGATGACGGCCGACCCGGCGCCGGACCGACAGTGCCATGAGCCCAACGAACCCGATCGCCGCGGCCGTAGCCGGCTCCGGCACGGCGCTCACCTCCAGGTTGTCGTAGACGACGAACACACTGGCCGGTGAGAGCGACGTGAAGGCGTCGGTCGCGCCGAGGCTGACGAGGCCCTGGAGCAATCCGGTGAAGGGCGTGGGGCTGAGCGGATTCGGGCTGTTGTCGAAGATCAACTGGGAATTCCCAGCGGTGTCGGTCATCGAATACGTGATCCTGCCGGCCACGTTGTCCACGTCGATTGCCACGGTCGTCCAGATGTTGCCGGGGGAACCCGCGGCGGTCGACGGGGGATTCGGGAACAGGCTCTGGTAGAAGGCCCCGCTGCCGTTCGAGCCGTGTCCGAGGTAGCTGGGATCGGTGTTGGGCACGGTCGTGGCTCCACCGTTCGCGCTGGAGAGATACCAGCGGTAGTCGGAGCTCGACCCACCATCGCCCGTGAACGCCATGAACGAGCCCGACCCCGAGATCGGCGAGAACACGGAGTTGTAGGTCGTGCCGTCGCCGCCCACCCCGGGCTCCGCGTAGATCGTGGTGGCCGTGGCCCCCTGGTAGGCCATGAACACGTCCACCAGCATCCGATACTGGGCTGCCGTCACGGCCGTCGAGTTGAAGACCGTCTGCGAATTCACGGCGGTGAGCGACGTGTTGACGGCCAGTTTCAGGCCGCTTGTGTCTCCGGAGACCGACCGGGGTGCGAGTGGAATTCCTGCGGTGACGTAGTCGAAGGCAAAGGTCACTGATCCGTTGGCTGGGTTATCGCTGACGACCGCGTAATTCGCCGATGTGTCCGTCTCGAAGTTGTCGCTGATGAGCGCCTGACCGTGAACGGTCTGACCAACGAACGAACCGAGGGCAAACACCAAAATTAAAAACAGGCGATGCATGGGACGATCCTTTCTTCCGTAGGAGCGAGTGGAATGCAGAACCATGGCGGCACACCAAGGGCGGCCTCGGCCTGGATCAGGCAAACCGTCGACGCGAATGCGGTTCAGAAAGGCACCAGCAAGAAGCTAGCCACCCGGAAGGCACACGGGCGGAGGGACGCAACCTACTGGGGGAGACTCTGCTCGCCAGGCCCGCCGCACTCGCGGCGGGCTTGATCACGACGGCGGTCAACCTGAGCCAGTAGCTGCCCTTTCACGAAACGAACTTCCCGGTGCGACACGTAGCGCAGACAGCAGTGAATCGCACCAACCCCGCCTAACTTCGCGGAGCATACTGATCCTCGTCGACATGTCAAGGATCGTGACCGCCACGAACCAGAGGGTGACCGCGGCTCGCAGCACCGAATGCGGGGCCTGCATACCCTGCCGGGGGTATCTCATGCGGGTCGATGCGTCTGAACGCCCCGCCCTCCTCGGTTCCGAAGGAAACCGTGCGTCAACCATGCGGGCTCGCTGACGAAACACGCTTGGCTTTCGCGTCGTTCTCCTACTAGCATGGAGTTCGGCGGAGGGCACACGATCCCCGGGCTCCCCACCCTCGCGTCGCGATGGACGACAACAGCAAGAAAGGTGGTTGCGATGCTATTCAACGCTCCGAGCACAAAGCGGATCGCTGCCTTCACGCTCGTGGAACTGCTGGTCGTAATCGCGATCATCGCCACGCTCATCGGCCTGCTCCTTCCGGCGGTTCAGAGCGCCCGCGAGTCGGCCAGGCGGATCCAGTGTGGCAACAACGTCCGCCAGGTGGCGCTGGCTTCACTCAACTACGAAGCGGCCAACAAGCGGCTTCCGCCCCGCCGGTTCACCAAGGTCTTCACCGACCCCCAGCGGGGTCGGAAGACCACCGTCCCGCCGTCCTCACAGAACTCGGCCCCGACGTTGGTTTTGATCATGCCGTACTTCGAGGAGTCGTCTGGTTTCAAGCTCTTCGACCTCGACTATGGCACCAACGACGACGCCCCGATCCACGCGGGCATTCCGTCGAAGGCGAATGCAAACGCCGCCGCCCGCACCCAGCAGGTCGCCTCGTTTCGCTGCCCCTCGGATCCATCTACGGGCAGCGTGCCGTCGTGGGGCACGTCGCTCCCTTCGGGCCGGTGCAACTACATGGCCAGCGTAGGCGGTGCGAATATGCGGGGCGGCACACCGATCGACGGTATGTTCGCGATCCCAGATCCTCCAGAGGGCACCGTGATGCAGGGCTTCAAGATCGCCAAGATTGGCGACGGAATGTCGAACACCGCCATGTTCGCCGAGGTGATGCGGGGTACCGCCGATTGGCAGTCGAGCACGAGGGACCACACCTCGGCCTACATCGGTAGCACGCCCTTCGCAGGCGCCCAGCTCGCCGATGGCCGAGATGTGCGGCAGTGCGGCACCACGGGCGACCGCACCGCCACCCAAACCATCGTGTACACGGGCAACCAGCTTCACCGCGACTTCGTCTTCACCTTCATGTACACCCACACGCTGCCCCCAAATTGGAACGCCCCGTCGCCGGGGGGCCAGCGGTGGAACTGCGGAGCGACCAACTACACGCAGGCCCACATCGCCGCCTCGAGTTACCATCCCGGCGGAGCCACGGTCGCATTCGGTGACGCGTCGACCCGGTTCGTCAGCGACAACGTCGACTTTGCCGTCTGGCAGGCCGTCGGCAGTCGCGACGGCGGTGAGTCGGAGGGTCTCTAGAGATGCCTGAGCCAATCGAAGCGGCCCGAGGGAAAGCCATGCGGATCCAGAGTGGAGGTCGCCTCCTGTGCAATTGGTTTGCGGCGATCGCGATTGGAGTCGCGGCCACGGCCGGCTGTGGGTCGGGCGAGAAGGAGCAGGTCTTCCCTCCCGACGGCGGGCTGCTCGATCTCAAGGCGTTTCTCGAATCCGCCAAGGCAAGCGGGCAGGCGACGACGCGGGAGGCCGCAGCGCCCGTCATCTCGGCCGTCCATCTCGGCGCCGACTATTACATTCGCTCGGGCCAGATCGAATACATCTGGGGCACGAAGCTGGCCAGCGGCCCCGAGGCGGCCGCGACGGTGATCGCCTTCCAGACGTCGGCGGCAAAAGAGGGTGGCTGGGTGCTCTTCCAGGATGGCTCGATGAAGCGGCTCACGGCCGAGGAGTTTGCAGCCGCCCCGAAGGCCACCCCCTGACCCGCTGGCGTCCCACACCCCCGCCTTCGCGGCATGGGCACCAGGATTCGCTGCCGGGCGAGCGTGGGCCGACTGACTCCTCGCCCCGCAGTCCAAGGCCGTCGAGCCGTCGCGGCCGGTATCCTGGGCGTGATCCGCATCCCCAACGAGGAGTCATCCATGGCGGCGAAATCTGACGCGAGTTCCGTCACAAGCGGTCTCGATCAACTGGTGGCCGAAGAGTTCGCCCGGCTGCGAGGCAGGCGGGTGGGCCTCGTCACCCACCCCGCTGCCGTCGATCGCCAACTCCGCGACGTGGCCAGCCTGATCGAGGCGGCTCCGGGCGCGCGACTCGTGACCGTCTTCGGGCCCGAGCATGGCCTGTTCGGCCAGGCGCAGGATCTCGAGAGCGTGCCCGACGAGCACGAGCAACAACCCGCCGTGCGGCTCTACAGCCTCTACGGAACCTCGGCCGCCAGCCTGCGGCCCACACCCGAGCAGCTCGCCGGAATCGATCTGCTCGTGGTCGATCTCCAAGACGTCGGCAGTCGCTACTACACCTTCCAGGCCACGATGAAATACTGCCTGGAGGCGGCGAGCCCGCTCAACCTTCCCGTGCTCGTGCTCGATCGCCCCAACCCGCTCGGAGGCGCCGTGGTCGAAGGACCGCGACTCGTGCCGGGCTACGAGAGCTTTATCGGGGCTCACGACATCGCGATCCGG
This sequence comes from Candidatus Kuenenia stuttgartensis, assembly GCA_945891385.1. Taxonomy (GTDB): domain Bacteria; phylum Planctomycetota; class Planctomycetia; order Pirellulales; family UBA1268; genus QWPN01. The sequence continues at coordinate 13,625 of CAMDDJ010000025.1, forward strand.
CACGGCCTCACGATCGGCGAGCTCGCGCTGCTCTACCAGGCCGACCTCGAAGCCGCCGGCCGACCGGTGGACGTGGAGGTGGTGCCCTGCGGCGGCCTGCGGCGGAGCATGTGGTTCGAGGAGACGGGCCTGCCCTGGGTGCTGCCCTCGCCCAACATGCCCACCATCGAGACCGCGGTGGTCTATCCGGGACAGTGCCTGATCGAAGGCACGAACCTCAGCGAGGGCCGCGGCACCACTCGCCCCTTCGAACTCTGCGGTGCCCCTTGGATCGAACCGCGAAAGCTCGCGGCGGAGATGAACGCGGCCGGTCTGCCGGGGGTTCGCTTCCGGCCGGCGGTGTTTCGGCCCACCTTCCAGAAGCATGCGGGCGTCGATTGCGGCGGAGTGCAGATTCATGTGACCGACCGCGACGCCTTCCGCCCGGTGCGGACGAGCCTGGCCCTGATCGCCGCGATCCGGCGGCTCGATCCGGAGCGGTTCGCATGGCGGACCGAGGAATACGAGTTTGTGAAGGATCCGATCGCGATTGATCTCCTGTTCGGCTCCGACCGTGAGCGGAAGGCGATCGACGCAGGCCTTCCCTGGCAGGAGATCGCCGCGACCTGGGAGCCCGAAGAACATGCCTTCGACACCCAGCGACACCGCGCCTGGCTCTATGAATAGCACCGGCTGAAGAACACCGGCTCGGGTGCGGCAAAAGTCGCGTCGCGGGTGAGATACGTGAGCCGCGAGCCGCCTCAGCGGTCGGACCGCTCGGCTTCGAGTTCCTCCCAGCGGCCGAAGGCGGCTTCGAGGTCGGCCTGGAGCGCCGCGGCCCGGGTCGAGACGGCCGCAATCTCGGGGGCCGGTGATTGGTAGAAGGTCGGGTCGGCCATCTGCTCGTGGATCGCGGCCAGGGCGGTTTCGAGCCGCTCGATCTCGGCAGGAAGGGATTCGAGTTCCCGCTGAAGCTTGTAGGAGAGTTTCTTGGTCTCGGTCTTGGGAGCGGTCTCGTCAGCAGCGGCGGCAGACGCCCGCGCGGCCGCGGGAGCGGCGGGAGCCGCCGGCCGCTCGGCCCGCTGACGCACCCAGTCGGCATGGCCACCGACATATTCCTTCACCCCCTCTGGCTCGAACACGAGCGTGCTCGTGACCACGTTGTCGAGAAACTCCCGGTCGTGGCTGACCACGAGGAGCGTACCCGCGTAGTCCACCAGCCGCTCCTCGAGCAGTTCGACCGTCTCGGCATCGAGATCGTTGGTCGGTTCGTCGAGCACGATCACGTTCGCTGGCTTGGCGAACAGCTTCGCCAGCAGCAGCCGATTGCGTTCGCCCCCGGAGAGCCTCTTGATCGGGGTGCGGGCCCGCTCGGGCGTGAACAGGAAGTCGCGGAGATAGCCGACCACGTGCCGCGACTGGCCGCCGACGGTGATCGTGTCGTTGCCGTCGGCGATGCTCTGCTCAGGAGTCGCCTCATCGTCGAGCCGGGCCCGCAGCTGGTCGAAGTAGGCGATCGCGAGATTCGTGCCCAGCCGGACGCGGCCGGCCGACGGCGCGAGTTCGCCGAGCACGACCCGCAGGAGCGTGGTCTTGCCTGCGCCGTTAGGGCCGATGATGCCCACCCGGTCGCCCCGCATCAGCGTCGTGGAGAGGCCGCTGAACACGGGCGGTCCGCCCGGGTGGGCGAAGCCGACGCCTTCCAGCCGGGCCACGAGTGCGCCGCTCCGCTCGGCCTCGTGGATCGCCAGCTTGGCGGTGCCCTCCCGCTCCCGCCGGGCCTGCCGCTCGTTCCGCATCGACTTCAGCGCCCTCACCCGCCCCTCGTTGCGGGTCCGGCGGGCCTTGATCCCCTGGCGGATCCACCGTTCCTCCTCGGCCAGCCGCTTGTCGAAAAGGGCGTTCTGCTTCTCCTCGGCATCGAGCACCTCTTCCTTGCGGCGGCAGAAGGCGTCGTAGTCGCAGGCCCAGTCGAACAGCCGGCCCCGGTCGATCTCGATGATCCGGGTGGCGATCCGGCGCAGAAACGCGCGATCGTGGGTCACGAACACCACGGTCGTGGGCCAGCCGAGCAGGAGCCCCTCGAGCCACTCGATGCTGGCGAGATCGAGGTGATTGGTGGGCTCGTCGAGCAGGAGGAGGTCGGGCCGCGACACGAGCGCCCGGGCCAGCCAGGCCCGCCGCGCGAGCCCCACGGAGAGTTCCCCGAGCGGCGTCTCGCCACCCCGCGGCAGCTGATCGAGCCTGGTGGCCGCCAGCAGCCGGGTGAGTTCCTTGTCGAGCCGCCAGGCCTCGTCGGCCGGCCCCCGCCAGCCGCCCCGAATCAGATCCGCGACCGAGATCCCGGCCGGCACGTCGCCGGGCGGCTCCTGGGTGAGGAGCGCCACATGCGCTCCCGGCGCCAGCCGCACGCTCCCGCCGTCGGGCACGACGTCGCCGGAGAGGATCCGCAGCAGGGTGCTCTTTCCAGCTCCGTTCCGGCCCAGGAGGCCGATCCGCTCGCCGGGCTCGATCACCGCGGATACCTCGTCGAGTAACGGCGGACCACGAAAACCGACGGAGAGCGAGTCGAGGGACACGAGCGGCATGGAGGGGCGGGACCGGGGAGGAGTGGGGAGGAATGGCCGTTGCAGCCGCCCTCCAGCCTACCGAGACCGTGAGAAACGGACCGGCTCGATCGTATCCATCCATAGCCTTCCGACGACGTCTCTCGCCAGGCTGGACGATCCGGCCTCCGGGGCGGGCTCGGCGCGTCGCGTGGTGTGTCTCCAGTTCGGGCTACGCCCGTCACTCCGGCACACCACGCGGACCGTTACGCCGCTCTCTCCGGAGCCCTGTTACAACAACGGGGACCACCTCAATTATAGTGCCGGGGTGAAGACCATGGTGCCGCCGCACGATCGTTCGGCCGGTGAACGCATGGCTCGCTGTGGACGCGACCGCCCTGTGGGCTGTGGATGCTTCCGGTGGGGTGCTGAACGGGGCAACGCACGTGAATCTGACGGCTCTGGTGCTGGAAGGATTCCGAGAGCCGTCGTTGGCGGTCACAGCCCTCGTTGGAGCAGTCCTCGTTGCTGTGGGCGTGGCGATCCGATCCAGCCTCATGGCGCGACGCCTCCGGCAGAGGCTGGCGGAGGAGGAGGAGCGGTTTCGACTGCTGGCCGAGAATTCCTCCGACATTGTCGTCCGCCTTGGTCGGGAGGAACGCGTGCGGTGGGTATCGCCGGCCGTGACGCACGTGCTCGGATGGTCGCCCTCCGAGTGGGTCGGCCGAAGAGTCGCCGAACTATTCTCCCCCGCCGGCGGCGTTGACGGAGAACTGCTTCGCCCGAGCCGCCAGTCGTCGGGAAGCGGACGGTCGACCGTGGTGCGAGCCCGGATGCCCGCGAAGGGAGGCCAGCACCATTGGGTGGAGGTGCGCATGGGACCGTGGCGAAACACGGATCATGAGAGCGACGCGATGGTGGTCTCGCTGCGGGTCGTCGATGCGGAGGAACAGGCCCGACAGATTCTCGAGCGGCAGGCCCGTACTGATGAATTGACCTCCCTATTCAATCGTAGAGAAGCTCTCGCACGAATGTATTCGCTCACCAGCCGGAGCGGAGAGAGCGTCGCTGTGTTATGGTGCGATATCGATTGGTTCAAGCGGGTGAACGACACCTATGGCCACGCGACGGGAGATGCCGTGCTCCAGCAGGTGGCCGACAGGATTCGGCGGTCGTTGAGGGCCTCCGACGACCTGGCGGCCCGCATGGGGGGAGACGAGTTGATGGTCGTTCTCCACGGCGGGCGGAGTCTGCACGACGCCTGTGACGTGGCCGAAAAGATCCGGCTGTGCGCCGCCGACCCGATTCTGACGGCGGTCGGCCCCGTCTCCGTCACTCTGAGCATTGGCGTGACGGTTGCCCGGCCCTTCGAACCTGCCGATACCGTCATCGCCCGGGCCGACACTGCCATGTATCGGGCAAAGCACGGCGGCCGCAACCGGGTGGTCGCCATTCCAGAGGGAGAGTCGACGGACGCCGAAGCCGTTTCTGCCGCGGTGGCCCGACGGGTCAGCAACGCCGCCGGCACCCTGATCCAGCCGGCCCGAGCGGAATCGTCGCAAGGGCCATGACGTACGCGCTGCCTGCCCGCCGGGGAAGGCGTGAGCACGAGCACCGCCGGCTTCATCTACTCGATGTCGCTCACCGCGGTGCCCGAACCGGTGCTGCCGACGGCGGCAGGCCTCGCGGCCGCCCGCCGATACCGTCGGGCTCGCTGACCCGCGGCCGCCATTGCGTCGGGCCAAGCGGCTGGGATACTCGCGAGCGGAAAGGGGGGCGAACGTCCCCCTTCGTTCACCGAATCGGAGATTCGCCATGCGTCGATTGGCTTTGTCGCTCGTCTGCCTTGTCGCCTGCGGGCTCGGCTCGCACCGCGGTCTCGCGGAGGAGGAGCCTGCGCCGCCGGGCGCGTGGCGGTCGATCTTCAACGGTCGCGACCTGAGCGGCTGGACGCCCAAGATCCGGGGCTACGAGGCCGGCGACAATTTCGCCGACACCTTCCGCGTGGCCGACGGGATGATCCAGGTGCGCTACGACGGCTATGACCAGTTCAACGACCGGTTCGGCCATCTCTTCTACGAGACGCCCTTCACCGACTACCGGATCCGCTTTCAATACCGCTTCGTGGGTGAGCAGTGCCCAGGTGGCCCCGGCTGGGCGATCCGGAATAGCGGGCTGATGGCCCACGGCCAGACTCCCGAGTCGATGGCCCTCGATCAGGAGTTTCCCGTGTCGCTCGAGATGCAGATCCTCGGGGGCGACGGCCAGCACCCGCGGCCCACCGGCAACCTCTGCACGCCCGGCACCCACGTCGTGATGGACGGCAATTTGCACACGGCGCACTGCAAGAACAGCGCAAGCGACACGTTTCATGGCGACCAGTGGGTGACAGCCGAGTTCGAAGCCCACGGCGACGGCACGATCCGGCACTTCATCAACGGCACGCTCGTGCTCGAATACGAGAAGCCGCAGTACGACCCCAAGGATCGCACCGCCAAGCCCTTGATCGAAGCGGCCGGCGGCCGGCTCGCCATCGGCGGGGGCACGATCTCGCTCCAGTCGGAGGGGCATCCGGTCGATTTCCGCAACATCGAGGTCATGGATCTCTCGGCGCCGGCCGTGCCGGCCGAAGAGGCGGCGATCCTGGAGCGGATCAAGGCCCCGACCTTTCCCGACCGCGACTTCCCGATCACCGACTTCGGGGCCAAGGCCGGGCAGGACGCCACCGCGGCCATCGCCCAGGCGATCGCGGCCTGCCACGAGGCCGGGGGCGGCCGGGTGGTGATCCCGGCAGGCACGTGGCCGACCGGCGGGATCCGGCTGAAAAGCCGGGTGAATCTCCACGTGAGCGAAGGAGCGACGCTCGTCTTCGATCCCGACCCGGCCCGATACCTGCCCGTGGTGACCACTCACTGGGAAGGCATGGAATGCCGCAACTACGCTCCGCTCGTCTACGCGGCCGACGCCACGGATATCGCGATCACCGGCGGTGGCACGCTCGACGGCTCCGCCACCTGGGAGACCTGGTGGGCCTGGGTGAGCCGCGAAGACCGGGCGGCCAAGCGGCCGGTCAAACAGAAGGCCGATCGCGACGCGCTCGTGGCGATGGTGGCCGCCGGCACGCCGCCGGAGGAGCGAGTCTTCGGCGACGGGCACTACCTCAGGCCCAACTTCATCCAGCCCTACCGCTGCACCAACGTGCTGATCGAAGGCATCACGCTCGTCCGGTCGCCGATGTGGGAAGTGCATCCCGTCCGCTGCACGAACGTGACCGTCCGCGGTGTCACCGCCCGCACGCTCGGCCCCAACAACGACGGCTGCAATCCCGAGTGCTGCCGCGACGTGCTGATCGAGAACTGCCTGTTCGAGACCGGCGACGACTGCATCGCGATCAAGAGCGGCCGCAACGACGACGGCCGCCGGATCGGGATTCCGTCGGAAAACATCGTGGTGCGGAACTGCAGCTTCAAGGACGGCCACGGGGGCGTGACGCTCGGCAGCGAGATCGCCGGCGGCGTCCGCAATGTGTACGTCTCGAACTGTCGGATGGACAGCCCCGAACTCGACCGGGCCTTCCGCTTCAAGTCCAACGCCGTCCGCGGTGGCGTGCTCGAGAACATCAACATCCGCGACGTGCAGATCGGCCAGGTGGGCGGCGAGGTGCTCGGCGTGGAATTCGACTACGAGGAGGGTGCCGCTGGGCCGCACCATCCCGTGCTCCGCGGGGTGACGATCGAGCGGGTCACGAGTGAAAAAAGCGGCAAGGTGATCAGCATCCGCTCGATCCCCGCCTCCACGATCGCCGGCATCGTTCTGCGAGGCTGCGTTTTCCGCGGCGCGACGGCCCCGCCCGACATCCGGGGCGGAGAACTTCTCCTCGACAACGTCCGGATCGAAGCCTCCCGGTAGACGCGGATCAGCCGGCGTTGCCCCGCTTTGCAGGCTCGCCCGGCCGGTGACACTTCCGCCAGAAATTATTCGCCGGTGAGTCGCGTGTTCCGGCGTCAATTGCCGGAAACAAGAATGGTCCCCCGAACGCCTCTCTTGCACCCGGGAGGACGATTTCTCGGGGACGTCAGCGGGTCTCTCCGAGTCGGCTCATAGTCTGCGGAAGCGGTTGCATGGGATGCGATTGATCCTCTATTCTACGCCGGATCTTCGTTTTTGGAGGGATCGACTCAACCTGAAGGAGGGCATGCGAAATGCTTGTGCGGAAGCGGAGCCAACAGCAACTCGGTAGACGCTCCTGGTCGCTGTGCGCGTACGTTGCGGCCGTGTTGGCGACCTTTTGGACGGGTCAGATTGCTTCGGCCCAGCTGGTATTCACGAACTACAACTCTGCCAACTCCGGTCTGGGCAGCAATTTCGTTTATGACGTCGTCGCCAGCGGATCGACGATCTTCGCCGCCACAGTAGGTGGGGGCTTGGGCGTCTCGATCAGTGGAGGCTCGAGTTGGGACAATCTTACGAACGCCAATTCCGGACTCGGCAACAATGTGGTCTTCAGCACCTTCTTCGACAGCAACACGCTGTATGCCGGCACAAATGGGGGCGGTCTGTCGATTGCGACCAGCGGATCGTCGACGTTCACGAATCGGACCACATCCAACGGGCTGGGCAGTGACTCTGTCCGAGGCGTTTATGCCAGTGGGAGCACGATCTACGCCAGCACATCAGCTGGCTTGAGTATCTCCACTGACGGGGGCTCGACCTTCGTAAACCGCACAGTCTCCGACGGGCTCGTATCCCTCAACATAACCAGCGTTACCGCCAACGGCACCAATGTGTATGCGGGGGCAACCGGTGGCCTCAACATTTCAACCGACGGAGGTGCCCAGTTCGTGAACTTCACCTCCAGCAATGGGCTGGCAGGCAATATCGTGAATTGGGTCTACGCCGACGGCGGCACGGTCTATGCCGCCACCGACGGCGGCTTGAGTGTCACCACCACCAATGGTGCCAGTTTCACGAACTTCACGACGGCCAGCGGCTTGGTCAACAATTACGTGGAGAGCGTCTTCGCCAACGGCAGCACAATCTATGCCGGCACGATCGGTGGCTTGAGTGTTTCGACCGATGGCGGCGGGACTTGGACGAACTACACCACGAACCTTGGTGATAACGTCATTTACGGGGTGTACGCCGATTCCAATTTCGTCTACGCGGCTACGGGTGGCGGCGTGAGCATTGCTCCCATTCCCGTGCCCGAGCCATCGACGTGGATCATGGCGGCTGTCGGTATCGCCTTGGCGAGTTGCAGAGCCCTGAGGGCCCGACTGGCTTGACGGCCACGAGCCTCCGCGTGATACCGTCGAGAGTGGAACAGGTCGCCACCGGAGGGCTGCTCCCCCGGATTTTGACGTTGAGCCTGTCGCCGAGTGCCGAGCACTTGGTACCCGCCAAAGCAAGCCGTCGGGAACCCGGAGCGGACCTGACGCTGCCACCAGGGATTCATCTCGTCCTGGACACGACCGGTGGCTCGGGGGGCGGCGAACGATCGACGCCGATTGTTTGCGTCCGCACCACGGAACCCACTAGGCTCGTGGCCACGGGGAGGACTTGATCGCCGGATCAGGTGGCCCGCGACCGGATCGGCTCGTGGACTTGGTGCTCATGGCCTTACGACGTTCACACGTTTATCGGCGGCGGACTTTGGGTGGTGAGCGGCTTGAGCCACGGCGGTTGCTGGCAGCCGTGCCCACAGGATTCACGGAGACGGTGCTGGCCGACACGCTGACGAGTCCGACCACGCTCGACATCGCGCCGGATGGACATGTCTGGGTGGCCTACCAGGACGGGCGGATCGAGGTGATCGCGCCCGACGGACACGGGCCACGGCTCGCGATTCAGCTCGATTGCGACGGGTCCGCGGAGCATGGGCTCCAGGGGCTCGAACTCGACCCCGATTTCGAGTCGAACCACTATCTCTACGTCTATTACACCGCCAACTCGCCGACCCCCCACAACCGGCTCAGCCGCCTGACGGTGGACCCCACCACCGAGAATACGATCCTGCCCGGCAGTGAAGTCGCCCTCCTTGAGTTGCCCGACCTCGCGAGTTACGGCAATCCACCCTGGCACATCGGCGGGGCCGTGCAGATCGGCCTCGATGGTTCGATCTTCGTGCAGATCGGGGAATCGCAGCAGTCGGCTCAGGCGGGCGACATCGACTCTCCTCTGGGCAAGATCCTGCATGTCGATCCGACCGGACGGCCAGCGGCCAACAATCCGTTCCTCGACGAGGCCGACGGCATCACCTGGCGCGACTACGTTTGGGCCTCGGGCCTGCGGAATCCGTTCGCCGGCGACCTCGATCCCGTCAGCGGACGGTATTTCGTCTGCGACGTCGGCCAGGGGGCGTGGGAGGAGATCAACGACGCCACGGAGCCCGGCCACAACTTCGGCTGGCCCACGACGGAAGGCCGCTTTGACCAGCAGGCCTTCCCCGGCCTCACGCAGCCATTTTACGCCTATTCCCATGCCACGGGCTGTGCCATCACCGGCGGCGCCTTCAACAGCGGCGGCACGACGACGTTTCCAGCGGCGTACCGGGGCATGTTCTTCTTCTCCGAGTTCTGCAGCGGTGAGATCCGGATGATCGACCCGGCGGATCCGGGCCGAACCTCGGTCTTCGCCACGAACGCCGAATACCCAATGAACATCGAGTTCGGCCCGGGTGGTGAGCTGTATTACATCGCCCGCGGCGCCGGGGCGGGCGGGGCGCCGGGCATCGGCACAGGGTCCGTGCGCCGCATCGCCTTCGCCGCGGACGTCCCGCCCAGCATCGTCGCCTCCCCGACCGATCAGCTCGCCTCGGTCGGCTACCCCGCCCAGTTCGTGGCCGCCGCCGCCGGCACAGCACCGCTCGAGTATCAGTGGCAGGTAGCGACGCCCACGGGATTCGTCGACATCCCCGGCGCGACGGAGCATTCGTTCGTCGTGCCCGCGGCGAGCCTCGCCGACTCGGGCAGCCGGTACCGGGCAGTGGTGCGGAATCCATTCGGCGTGGCCGTGACGGGAGCCGCCAGCCTGACGGTCACCGCCGACACTCCGCCACGGCCCACGATCGTCGCGCCCGCATCGGGGGCCACCTACCGGGCCGGCGACACGATCGCCTTCAGCGGTGGCGGCATCGACCTCGAGGACGGCCCGCTGGCCGCATCCCAACTCACCTGGCAGGTGGACTTTCATCACAACGTCCATTCCCATCCCTTCGTCGAGTCGACCACGGGCGTCACCGGCGGAGCGTTCACGATTCCCACGGTCACCGAGACCGACAGCGACGTCTTTTTTCGAATCACGCTTACGGCGGTCGATTCTGCGGGACTCGTCACCCAGGTTCACCGTGATGTCATCCCACTCACGTCGACCTTCTCCGTCCTGACGAATCTTCCGGCCGGCGGCGGTGGGCTGTTCGTCGATGCCCATGCGAAGGTGGCCCCCTTCACGGCGGTGGGCGTGGAGGGCGTCGTGCGGACGCTCGAGCCGCCACGCTTCCAGGCGACCGCCGCCGGCTCCGTCGCCTTTGTGCAGTGGCTCGACGGCGAAACCGACCGCGGTCGCACCATCGCCACGCCGGCGAACGACACGGCCTACGTGGCCCTCTATGGCAGGCTCGCAGGCGGGGCGGTCTTTCTCAGTGATCTCGCGCCCGTGGGCACGGTCGTGAATGGCTGGGGGCCGATGGAACAGGACTCGAGCAACGGCGAGCAGGCGGCGGGCGATGGCCGACCGCTGACGCTCAACGGCGTGGTCTATGACAAGGGGCTGGGCGTGCACGCTCCCTCGGAGGTCGTCTATGCGTTGGAAGGTCGCTTCGACCGCTTTCAGGCCGACATCGGCATTGACGACGAGAACGCGCCCGGGGGGAGCGCAGTCTTTCGCGTGGTCGTCGACGGAGTGGAGCGGTTCTCCAGCGGCACGCTGACGAATGACTCGGCGACCCGGTCGATCGATATCGACATTCGAGGGGCGGGCGAACTCAGGCTCGTCGTCGATCCGACGGGCGATGGCAATGGCAACGACCATGCCGATTGGGCCGACGCCCGAGTACTGATGGCGGGGACGCCCCTCGTGGACATCAACTTCCAGGCCGCGGGGGCCGCGGTGCCGGGCGGCTATCGGGCCGATTCGGGACTCGCGTTCGCCGATCGGGGCAATGGCTGGACCTACGGCTGGTCGGCCGACCACACCGACGTCAGCCGCGACCGAGACATCAACCCCGACCAGAGACTCGACACCCTCCTCCACTTCCATGCGGGAGCGACCTGGGAAATCGCCCTGCCCAACGGCGTCTACGAGGTTACGGCGACGATCGGCGATGCCGGCTTTCCCAGCACCCACACCCTCAACGTCGAGGGCAGCCCGTGCTGGACGGCCCTGGCGTTGGACGCAAACCAGTTTGCAACCCGCACCCTCGCGGTATCGGTGAGCGACGGACGGCTCACGCTCGACATGGGCTCTGCCCCTGACAAGTCGACCCGGATCACGTCGCTCCGTATCGCCACGCCCCCTTCCGGGCCGGACCTGCTGCCCTTTGCCGCGGCCGACCTCACCCTCGACACGCGGCTCGATGCCACCGACCTCGTGGCCTTCGCCGCGGGCTGGAACACCGATGGGACCGCCCGGTCGCTCGAGGACCGTGTGCGACATGGCGACCTCGACTTCGATGGCGACACCGACGCGGACGACTTCGCCGTGTTGGACGCCGCCTGGACCGGGGCTGGAAACCCGCCACTCGACCGGGCGGCCGTGCTCGCCATGGTAGAGACAGTCGTCGTGCCCGCCGGCGAGACTACCCGGCTGTCTACCGAACTGACCCACTCAACCGTGCTCGTGAAGCGGGGCGACGGGGTGCTCGTGCTCGACGGAGCCAACCGCCACACCGGTGGCACGGTCGTCGAGTCGGGCCTGGTCGTGGTGCGGGATGCCCTGGCCCTGGCCGGCGGCCCGCTCGAGATCCGATCGGGCGGAGAGGTGCGGCTCGACGTCGGCCTCGCCACCGTGCCCCTCTCCCGCCTGTGGATGGCCCCCGGGGCGAGCGTCGATCTGGGCACCGGCGGCTTGATCGTGGCCGCCGGCGGAGCCGACGCGATGATGCTCGCGGACCAGCTCCACGCCGGCCGGGCTGGAGGCACCTGGCAGGGAGCCAGCGGGATTCGCTCGACGGCGGCCGCGATGCTCCCCGGCTCCCGGGGCATCGGCTCCGCGACCGATCCCGACGGCTCCACGGTCCTCATCTGGACAGCCCTGGGCGACCTCGATCTCGATCGTGACATGGACTCCTTCGACCTGGTCCGAATGAATGCCGGCGGTCGGTACGCGACGGACCAGGCTGCGGGCTGGGCCCAGGGAGACGCCGATTCAAACGGCCGTGCCGACGTCTTCGATCTCGTGGCGATGACCGGCGCCGGCACGTTCGGCCGCGGCATGATCGTCCCGCCGGCTGCGATCACCGCCGCCGCGGGCGCCGGAGGGCTCGGTCACGGGTCGGCTCTCGATGCCGCGCGGCTCGCCGTCTTCCAGCAGTGGGCCATCGCACTCGCCTGGAACGAGGCCGTCGTCGCCACACGGGACAAAACCTGACGGCTGCCCCGGCGTTCAGCGGATGGCGTACAATCCCCCGCATGGTCGCACCCGTTCCCAGCAATGATCCGCAGATGTGTGCCGACTGCCGGTTCTGGCGGCGGGGCGGCCCGGCAGGCCGCGACATCGACTGGGGCGAGTGCCGGCGGATGCCTCCCACGCTGCCGCAGATCGACGAAGAGAAACTGCTGCACGTCGGTCTCTGGCCTCATACCGCCGCCGACGACTGGTGCGGCGAGTGGGAAGCAACGCCCGCCTGACGAAGAATGCCGATCGGCATTCCGCTCAGCGGGTAGTTGCAAAGCCCCGCCGCCGACACGTGAGCCAGACCATGGCGACGGCCGCGACCGACGCTGCCGGGCCAAACCCGACCGGTTCCGGCACGGCGGCAGGCGCCATCGCCGCCGGCAGGTAGCTGCCGCGATTGAAAACCTCGGCCCCCGACACCGCCACCAGATCGAAGACGTTTGTGGCCGCGTCATAGTTGAAATCACCCTGGCTCCAGACCGCGGCCTGGCCGGTGCCATACTTCCCCGCGGCATTGACGTCGACCAGATCGAAGACGTCGACCGACCCGTCGAGATCGGTGTCGCCGGGCGCGGCGTAGGCCACGGTCGCACCGCCCGAGGCGTCGAGGAGATAGCCCACGGCCCGCGATCCTGCCGCTCCCGCAACGGCCACCGACGTGATTCCACTCGAGCCGTTCCACCCGCCGCCGCCGCGGCCCGCGAGGACTCCCGCACGCAGATCGGCCGCGGTGATGCCACCGGCGGTGATCGTGAGCCGGCCGGTGCCGAGGTCGAGGAGGCCGCCGGCGAGCCGCAGGGCGGGCGTCTGGACCGTGAGGCCGTTGGCGATCACGGCCCGGGCGCCGGATCGGATCGCGAGCGGGCCACCGGCAACCGCCGAGCCGCCTGCAATCATGAGCGTGCCCTCGGCCACCTCGGTCCCGCCGACCAGACTCGTGTTGACGGCGGAGACCTCTAGACTCCCTGGGCCAGCTTTTCGCAGGCCCGCCACACCCATGAGGCGGGCGGAGAGCGTCGTGGTGGCGCTGCCGGCCACGGTCACGGTGTTGTCTGCCAGGTCGAAGCCCGAGAGGTGAAGCGTACCGCCGGCGACCGTGTAGCCGTCAGCCGTAAACTCGAGCCCGCCACCGGCCAGCACCGTGCCCGACACGGTCACCGTGCCTCCAGGGCCGTCGAAGATCCCGCGGGCATCCCGCACCCAGATCGTCGAGCGGTCTTTCCAGGTTTGGGCGAGCGTGCTCCAGGTGCCGCTCCCCCCTGCCCCGTCGGCTCCCGCCCAACGGACCGTCGTGAAGTGGGGATTGGCGGCCGGTCCGACGCCGGCCACGTCATAGTAGCCCCGCAATTGAGCATTGTAGTTGGCCGCGTTGCTCGTGCCGGCCTGCGAAACGCCCTCGCTGTACCAGATTGAATGGCCGAGCGCCCCGTCGGCCCGCGAGTCGTCGATCATCTGCTCGAGATCGACCCAGGGCGTGGCCGCCCCCGACCCGAGCAGCCGCAGGCCGGCGGCCAGGTCGCCGGCACCCCCCACGGCATTGATCTGGTTGGTCCACTCGGTGGCGAACGAGCCGTAGGTCGAGCGATAGACCTGCGGCACAATCTCGTCAAACAGGCCGGCAGCCGCGTAGTCGGTCCAGTCAGTGCAGTAATTGGCCGCGCTGAAGCTGGCGACCGATGGCGAGAGCGACACGATCACGTCGGGCTTCGCCGCCCGCACCGCTCCCACGAGTTCGGTCACGAACTCCTCCATCTTCTCCTGCCGCCAGGCGACGAATCGGGAATTGCTCGGGCTGCTCGGAAGGTCACGGCCGGTCTCGGCCTTGTAGGCGTTTCGTGTGATCGTGTCGTAGCCGAACTGCACCGGCCAGCTGAGGTGGTCGTCGAACTGCACGATCTGAAGATCGAACTGGGTCACGGCATCGACCACGATCCCCTTGATCAGATTCCGCACCTCGGGCACGAGCGGGTTCATCCAGGCGAAGCCGTTGCTCGCGTTGGCATACTCTCCGGCCGAATCCTGCAGAAGCCAGCCGTTGTTCTGGGCCTTGATAGCCAGCGGATTCGAAGGAAAGCCGCCGGCCCCGATGTATTCCGCCATAAGGCCATATTCGAACCAGGCCCCGTGCACGAGCCCGGCGTTGGCCGCCGCCGTCCGCGATTCGTCGAGCAGAATCCGGCCGCGAAGCGAGGGATTGAGTGAGGATCCGCCGATGAAGGCTCCGAGCGTGGGCGAGTTGAAGTTCGTGTAGCCGTTCTTCCAGGCCTCGACGTAGACCGTGTTGAGCCCCACCTGCCGCAGCGAGGCCATCGCCGTCGCGATGGTCGCAGCTGAGAGGTCATCCGACGAGGTCGTCGTCATCCAGGTGCCGCGGAGTTCGGCGGGAGCGGCCGATACGGAGCGCCACGGCCCGGCGGCCACGACGAGCAGCATGGCGATCCCGACTTTCGCGAAGCGTGAACGGCGTTCGTGCATGAAAATGCCCGAGCCTCGGGCCAAAGGGCTCCTGAATCCTGAATCCTGGCTCCGCCGGCCAATCGATGCTCCCAATCATAGGTGGACGGGGTCAAGGATTCGGTCGTCACCCAGGGTCACTGCCCGCTTGCGGGGAGCGTCCAATCGATCGGGGTCTTGGCCTTCACGAGGTCCTGGAGTTCGCTGATGGCGGCCAGCGCCCCGCGGCTGGTGCGACCTGTGGCTGCCATGTGGGCTGCCGCGACGCCTGCCGCTGTACCCGTCGACCATTCGATCGGATGCAGGCGGGTGGCCGAATTGGCCAGGAACGACTGGGCCATCGTCTTGCCGGCCACGAGCAGGTTGCCGAGATTGCGGTGGGTCAGAGCCCGAAACGGGATACAAAACGGAAGCGTGTCGTGGGCGGCGACCACGTAGCCGGGCATCGTGCAGCCGGAGATCGGGTGGACGTCGGCCGGGTAGGCGCCCAGGGCGATCCGGTCGGGAAAGATCGTGCCCGTCTTGGCTCCGGCGGGGCCGGTCAGGTCGGCGAAGCGGAGCACGAAGCCGTCGAGGCCGATCGCCCGACGGGTGTCGCGGATGTAAGGAAGCTTCGCGAGGCCGTGGCCCGTGCCGAGCGCGGCCGGGCAGAGCGAGATGCAGGCCGGGTCGATGCCCTCCGGAGCCTGCCCGCGAAACCACTGATGCCAGGCGTAGGCCCGGTCCTCGGAGGCGGCGAGCGCCTCGAGATCGACGCCCCCCCGCCAGTCGCCACGCTGCAGGTCGGCCTCGGCGCGAGACACAAAGAGATAGCGAAAGGGATAGTCGTTGCCCCCGTCCCCATGCTTTTCGGAATAGCCCCAGTTCTGCAGGCAGATGTCACCCGCCGCGGGCTTGGCCTGGCCGCGAATCCGCCGGTACGTCCAGATCTTCTCCCAGGCGTCGGCCTTGTCGGCGTAGGAGCCGTACCCGAGCCGATCGGCCTGCGTCGCTCGATCCGGCTCGTTGACGGGTTCCGCATGGAGTTCCTGGGCAAAGCAGTAGACGGTGGCCTGACCGCAGGTGTCGTCGCACTCGAGGCTGTCGGCGGTCCGTTCGACGCCCTGGAGATAGGGCAACCCCGAGAGCGCAAGCAGCTCGCCCCATTCGGTGGCCTCGACGAACACGGTGCGGCGACCGGCCGCCAGCGTGGGCTTGGCCGCGAACCGTAGCAGCTTCTTGGTGAATCGCTCGGAGTCGCGTGGCGAGTACCAGTCGGCCAGGTCGGCCGAGGGCAGTCGATCGTAGCCGCGGTCGGACACGCCTGGGCGGGGCGTGCGGGCGATGCAGGTGAGCGACTGGACGGCATCGCCCGCCTCGTTCAGTTCAACCTCTTTGACCACCGTGTCGAGAAACACGACGAGGTTATCGCTGACTGATCGCTCGAGCGGCACCAGCTGATCGGCCACGAAACGGTCCGGGCGGAAACAGAACCGGCTCACCCAGCAGTTACCCCGGTCTTCGATCGACTGGAGCAGGCTGAGAAAGCCAGGCGTCATGTTCTCGGGCATCCGCGCCACCTTGGAGACGCTGTAGGCCGCTGCGGCGGGGTCGGTCGGCTTGATCGAATGCCAGGCCTCGTCCACCGCCGGCACGCCGCTCGAGGTGAGCTGCCCGCCGACCCAGTCGGTCGGCTCGATGAGCGCCGTCCGCGCCCCGCTCTCGGCTGAGGCGATGGCCGCGGCGAAGGCAGCGGTACTCCCGCCGGCGATCACGACGTCGAAGTCGGCATGCTCGATGGGAGCATCCGCCCGCACGAAGGCCGGTGTTGCCAAGGCCGAAACCAGATAGGTCAGGGTGGCGATCCAGCGATGACTCATGGGTACGACGTCTCCGGAAAGCGGGTCAGGGCGAACTCTGAAGATCTCGAGAGCGTAGCACTCGGGAGTGGCCGACGGCGTCCCTGCAACCGGTGACAGGTTCGCCGGATTCTTTGCAATCGATCTCCCGCATTTCCAGGCCCGCAACGCGAATCGGGGAGCTCCGCCTGTCGGCCGAGCAGAACAGGCATGCCTCGCGGCCCATGAGCGGCCTCCTCCCGGCCCAGCGGGCCGTCCAGAAAACCGGGAAAAACTGTCTGAATCGCGGCCGTTTACCCTCGAAAGGGTCTGGGTGCGGCGGTGAAAAGACGAGTATTCTTTTGACCGACGATCAATACGGGACGATGATTAAGTGGGAGTCTACGCGGGGTCAACAACGCCACCGACCATGGGGAGACACACCTTGAAGACAAGCCTTATGACTGGTTCGACTGCCGCGGCATCTCGATCCCCGGCTGGTCCCCACGCCGGCTTCACGCTCGTCGAACTGCTGGTGGTGATCGCGATCATCGCCACGCTCATCGGCCTGCTGCTCCCGGCCGTGCAGAGTGCCCGTGAGGCGGCTCGCCGCACCGCCTGCAACAACAACCTCCGCCAAATCGGACTGGGCTGCCTCGTCTACTCGTCGGCCAACCGCGACAATCTCCCGCCTGGCTATGACGGCAAGGCCCCGTCGGGCAATTTCCAAAAGCTCGGCCTCTTCACCACGATCCTGCCCTTCATCGAAGAAAAGTCGACCTACGACACGATGCAGTTCACCTACACCGATCCCTTCAGAGATCCGGTTCGAGACCAGGTGATCAGTAGTTTCATCTGCCCCAGTTATCCGTTCCCGAAGGTCTCGTCGGGACGAACGAATGGCTATGAGAACGGTGCGCTGGTCACCTACGCCGGCTGTGGCGGCGCCGGCACAGGCAACACCTGCAACGTCAACGGCACCTACCCCAACAGCGGCGCCTTCTTGGTCTCCGGTCCACCCTGCGACGGGACCGAACGAATCTTTACTGGCCGTCGGCGTTCCATTCGCCAGGTGTCCGACGGGACGAGCAAGTCGTTCTTGGCCGGTGAGTACGTCCACCGTGACTACACCGTAAGCCGGGGTGTCTGGCAGGACCCCCCGGGCAACATGCGGCCCTGGTATCTGGCTGCTTTTCAGTCCGCCGAGGGTGCGCTCCCCGACATCTATCACATCAAGGAATTTGAGTTCACGCCGAACACGAAGACCTCCCGTTCGGCGGTGGGCAGTTTCAACTCCCTCCCGATGGGCAGCCACCACGTCGGCATGACCTACTTCGCCTTCATCGATGGCAGCATCCGTGGTGTGGACGACAGCATCGATCAGACCATCTACCAGAACATCGCGACCGTAAAGGGTGGGGAACTCGTTCCGGATGCCTACTGAACCGCCGCTGCCTCGCAGACTCCTCGCCAGCCTCACCGTACTCTCCGTCGTGGGCTTTTTGTGCGGCTGCACGCAGACGCCCTCGGTCGTGCCAGTCTCGGGCAAGGTGCTCTACAACGGCGAGCCGCTGCCGTTCGGCATCGTCATGTTTCAACCGGAGAAGGGCCAGGCCGCCCAGGGTGAGATCCAGCCCGACGGCTCGTTTCAACTCTCCACCTATGGGCCGAATGACGGCGCCGTGCCGGGCCGGCACAAGGTGAGCGTTCGTTGCTTCAGCACGCAAAAGGCGGGAGCCGACGGCGGCGACGCCGGGGCTCCAGGCCGGCTGCTGATCCCGCAGCAATACACCCGATTCGGCATGAGCGGCCTCTCGGCCGAGGTGAAGCCTGGTTCCACCGAGCCGATCGTGCTCGAACTCAAGGGCCCTCCCCTGCCCAAGGGGCTGTAGGGGCTGGGCTTCCCCGAGGGCCGTCCTTTTTTCAGGCCAAATCGGTCAATGCGTCGGCCAGGGCGGTGAGCGGCACTTGGGTTCCACCGTCGGCCAACGGGCCGCCGGGGCCGTCGAGTGTCACGACCATCAGCGGCTCGATAGGCGTGACGACTTTTCTGACCCCTGGCGGAATCACAGCGGTGGAGGCAGCCCGCGGGCCGAGTTTCGCCTCGATCGGAATCCACACCGGGCCGCGGCGGCGGGTCTCCAGTCGAACCAGGAAGTCGAGCTCTTCCCCATCTCGGGTCCGCCACATGAAGATCTCCATGCCCAGCAGGCGATGGTCGCGACACCGCACGAGTTCAGCATAGACCGCAGTCTCGAACAGCGGCCCCATCTGCGGGCTGACGAGCATCGGCTCGAAGCTCCTCCAGCCTTGCAACCGTGTCGCTACCCCCACGTCGAGAAAAAAAACCTTTGGCGTCCTCACGAGCCGTTTGTTGAGATTGGTGGCAAACGGACGCACCAGATCGACGACTCCGTTCTCGGTGAGCAGGGATACCCATTCCTGCACCGTCGATCCCTTGACGCCGGCCAACTGCCCGATTTCGGATGCGTTGAGCAGCTGCCCAGTTCGGGCGGCAAGCAACCCCAGACATGTGCGAAATTCCCTGAGCTTCGCCACTCCGGCGGTCGCGGCGACATCTTTCTCGACGAACGTTCGAATGTGGTCATCGAGATACCGGACTGCGTCGAGCTGAGGCCTGACATGGAGTTCGGGCCAGCCGCCACGGGAGAACAACGCCCGCGACGGAATCCCGGCCCGGGCGAGTTCGGCCGCCGACAACGTGTGCAGGCGAAAGTAGTTGGCCCGTCCCGACAATGACTCCTTCGCGGCCCGGTCGAGCTGGGTCGCGTTGGAACCTGTCACCCAGATAGCGGGCATGTCGATCCCCGCACGCCGGGCACGATCCACCCGCAGCTTCAATTCGGCGAGCAGCCCCGGCGCTTCCTGAATCTCGTCGATCAACGTCGGTCGAAGCTCTGGCCCCAGGGCCACAGCCGGTTCTCGATCAACGATCGCCCGGGTTTGGACGTCGTCCAGATAGAGGTCGAGCACGGGCGAGACGGCTCCGACTCCGGCCAGCCGCTGGCCGAGCGAGGTTTTCCCGCACTGACGGGGACCGATCAGAATCCTGACCGGGAGGGCCCGGTCGGGCTGGAAAAACCTCTCAAATTCCCGATCAATCCACATAGTCTGGCTATTTTACGCCGCCAACAGAAAATAGCCAAAGAGCTCGTCCTGCGGCCACGAAAAGGGTTTTTGAGTTCCTGCTTCAAGGCTCGCGGCGGGCGTTCGTGCCGCAGTGCACGTTGCCCTTCATCCGGTGGTAGCAGGCGTCGTCGAGAAACTCGACCCGCTGCGCTCCGGCCGCGAGGAACGCTTCACGGCAGGCGTCGATGACGGCCGCCGGCATGCCGGCATTGCCGCAGATGACGGTGCCGTTGACGAACAACGCATTGACCGGATTGCTCCAGAGCGACGTGGCGTCGGTGAGACCCGCCGGTGGCAACTCGCCCGGGATCTCGAAGGCGACCGGCAGACGAACGACCCGATCCTGGTCCCAACCGAGCAAGGCCAGCAGGCCGGCATCCTCGGGTTCACGGGCGTTACCGCCATCGGCGGCGCCCGCCCGCGGCTCGCTGCCACCACCCGCGAGCATCGCTTCGACGATCGCCGCGATTCGGCGATTCGACTCGGCAAACGCCTCGGCCTGCGGGCCCACCGCCGGCTCGAGCCCGGCGGCCCGGGCCTGCTCGAGGCCGGCCAGCGGATCGACCACCACCAGACAGCCGCGGCCATCACGGCCCGGCAGGAAGGCCACGATCTCGTCGACATGCTTGATCAGCAGCCAGGAGGTGTCGATCCAAACGGGCGGCTGCGCCTGCTGGGCTTTGAGAAATGCAATCACATCGGGATGAAAGGCTTCCCCCGTCGCCACGTTCCGTCCGTAGAGCACCCGACCCTGCGGCCAGGCTTCCGTCGCTGGCGCGGCCATCAGGTTGCCGTACCAGTCAGCCCAGGCGTCGCCTCCGGCGAGCGGCCGCTGCGTGGCCACCTCCACCACCGCACAATCCGGCCCGAGCAGCGTCGGCGGGAAGGGATCGACTCCTCGCAGCCCGGCCAGCACCACCGTCATACCGGCGGCCTCCGCCTCACCCTCGCGGCGCGGCACCGCAGTCGCCCCCAGTTCCATCGTGTCCTGCATCCACATCTCCTGCCAGGTACCAGCCTCGTGCACCCGCAGCGGCACCGTGAGTTCGTCGAGGAGCGAACTGAGCCTCGCGACGAAGGCATCGTTGTCGTAGCGGCCGCGAGACACGTAGACCTCGCGGGCCGGGCAGGTCTCCGGCACCAGCAGCACGGGGGCCACCTCCACCGCCAGGTCCGCCCGGGCCAGTTCGCGGCCCGCGGCATCCCGTCCCGCGGCGGTGAGCGTGGCCCTGCCGTCCCAGCCCGGAGCAGCCGCCGCCCAGCTGCGACATTCGACCAGGAGGTCCGCCCGGCCCGCCTCGAGCGGCACCGCGTCCTCCAAGACCAGCTTTCGCCACCCGTCGCCATCCCGGCGGAAGCACGCGATCGCCGGGGCATCGCAGGCGAGGGCGACCTCCGTGATCCGGGGATCGCCGGCCTCGATCACGACCGCCGCCAGATCACCGAGATCCGCGGCCCCGTTCACGCGGTCGTCATCGGCGTCGGCCAGGCCATCGCGATCGTCGTCATCGCGGTTCGCCAGCAGGCACAACGCCCCACCGCCCTGCCCTCCGAACCGCATTAGCGGCCCCTGCTCCGCAGCCTCGGCGACCAAGCCAGCAAGCACCGCGATTCCGCAACCAAAGAGGCCACGAGCACGCCTCTGGACGCAAGCGATCATGGCCGTGCGATCATGCATCCGAGGTCTCTCGCCAACGCCTGAACGGATAGGAAGTATCTTCAGGAAGTATAGTTCCGAGCGGGATGACCCATCGTCGGGCTACGGCTTCGCCCGGGCCTGATCGTGAGGCAGGTTGGGAATCCGGAGCGCGAGGCCGTATCATCCGCCCATGGTCGATTCACCGCAGGGATTCCTCGCGACGGTGCTCGCGCTGGCAGCGGCGTTTCCGCTGCTCGCGGCCAGGTGGAAGGCCCGCCTGTTCGACGTTCTACCGCCGATCGTGGCAGCCTACGCCGTCACGATGCTGTTGGCCGTAGCCGGACTGTGGCGGCAGTCCGAGGCGGTGGAATCCACCCGCAGCCGACTGCTTGCAGCACTCGTGCCGACGCTTGTGTTCCTGCTGCTCGTGCCCTGCGATCTGCGGGCCGTGGCTCGCGTCGGCCCGCGACTGCTGCTCGCCTTCGCGGTCGCCACGCTGACGATTCTCGCGGGTTTCGTCGCAGCCTGGCTCGTCTGGCGGGCCTGGCTCCCAGCCAACGCCTGGCAGGTGTTGGCCTGCGTCGCCGGGGGCTGGGTCGGCGGCACGGCCAATCTCGTCGCCGTCGCCGGCGGACTCGACTCGTCTGCCGATGCCGTCGGCCTGGCCGTCGTCACCGACACGGTCTGCTACTTTTCCTGGATCCTCGTGCTCTTCTCGGCAGCGCCGGCCGCCGCCGCCTTCAATCGCTGGAGCGGCGGCGTGTTGCCCGCCATCACCATCGAAGCGAAGTCCGCCATGCCGACGATGCCAAACACAGCCGGTCTCCTCCACCGCGTCGCCTGGCTTGGCGCGGGACTCGTGGTGGGCCAAGCGGCCGCCTTGGTTGCCCGACGGCTGCCGGCCACGGAGTTCCTGTCGACGTCCTCGTGGACAATCCTGATCGCGACGGCTGCCGGTATCGCAGTGGCCCAGACGCCGCTGCGACGACTCCCGGGGGCGACCGTGACGGCATCGGCCGTGCTGTTCGTGGTCGTGGTCGCGATGGCGACCCAAGCCACGCTCGCCGGGCTGGCGTCGGCCCCGGTGTTCGTGGCGGCAGGCTTCACGGTGCTCGCCTGCCATGCCCTGGGCATGCTCGCGGCGGCCCGACTGCTGCGGCTCGATCTGGCATCGTGCAGCGTGGCGTCGCTGGCGAACATCGGCGGCGTGGGCTCGGCTCCGCTGATGGCGGCGCTCCATGCCCCGGCGCTTGCCCCAGTGGCGGTGCTGCTCGCCCTGCTCGGCTACCTACTGGGACTGCCGGCGGGCCTGACGCTCGCGGCCGTCCTCCAACGGCTCGGCCCGAGCCTGGCCCCGGCGACGATCGTCGTTCTCGCCTGCCTCGGCGGCCCGGCGGCTGCGGGCGATGGCGGAGCTGACCGCCGCACGCCTGCATTCTGGGTCTCGCAGTGCCCCGAGGCCGATCGCGTGCTGCTCGATGCCGAAGGTGTCGCCGGGTTCAACGCTCGCGTCCGCGAACTCGACCCGACCGTCCGCGACCTCGCCGCCCTGCCGGAGCGGCTGCCGCGGACCGAGGTGCTGGCCCTGATCGCGGCCGCCCCGCAGCCTTCATCGGCCCCGCTCGTCCATGCCGATGGCAGGGCTGTCACGTCCGAAGAACGGGCCGCCTGGCTGGCTGCCTGTGCCCTCGGCACGATCCCCGACGAGGTCGAACCACGCTTCGGCCTGCTCGTGCGGAGATCGATCGTTCGCAGCCTGCCCACCGCCGAGCGGCTGCTCAAGACGCCCGCCGACACCGACCTCGACCGGCTCCAGGAGACCGGGCTCTTTCCGGGCACACCCGTGGCCGTCCTCCATCAGTCGCACGACGGCCGATGGGCATTCATCCTGGCCCCCACGTACGCCGGTTGGATGACGAACGACGCGATCGCGACCGGGACCCGCGAGACCGTGCTCGGATATGTCGCCCGGGGCACCCGCGTGGTCACCGGCAATCAGGTGCGAACCGTGTTCACCCCCGAGGCATCTGCCTTGTCACGGCTCGTCCTCGACATGGGCGTCGTGATCCCGGACCGCCCGGGCTGGCCGCAGCGGCAGCCTGTCAATGGCCAGGTGCCACTCGCCGCACATGTGGTCGACCTCCCGACGCGCGGCCCCGACGGCTCGCTTGCGATCATGCCGGCGCTTCTGCCGCTCGCCGCCGACACCCATGCCGGCCCGCTGCCCGTCACCCGAGCCAACCTGATCCGGCAGGTCTGCAAATTCCTCGGCGACCGCTACGGCTGGGGACATGACTACGAAAGCCGCGACTGCAGCGGGCTCGTCGGCGAGACCTACCGCAGCCTGGGCATCGTGCTCCCACGAAACACGGCCGACCATGTGCGGTCACCGGCCCTCGACCGAGCGGCGATCGCGGCCGACCTCGATCGTGAGCAGCGACTCGCCGCGATCGCCGCCCTCTGCCCGGGCGACCTGATCTACGCCCCGCGGCACGTGATGATGGTGCTCGGCCACGCCCCGGACACCTGGGTGATCCACGCCACCCACGGCGGCTGGGAAGGTCCGCCGGTCAACGGCGTCGTCGTCATGCCCTTGGCTGAGGTCGGCTCCTCCAAGGGCCCGATCGTCGACACGGTGACCCACCTGATCCGCGTGCTGCCCCGGTAGGCGCGCAAGCCCAAAGAGCACTTCAAAGAACACTTCAAAAAAGATTGCTCGGTCGGGGTTGCCCGTACCCCGAGAGCCGGCGTATGCAGACAAGCGCAGCAAGGATTGCGCAGCGAAGTCTGCATCCGAGTGAGCGAAGGGCAGGATGCCCACAGCGAACGTCCGGCGACGGGGTACGGGCAATCCCGACCCACCACGCGACGCCACCTCCGCCCCTTCATACGCCACCGCAGCGAACGTCCGGCGACGGGGTATGGGCAACCCCGACCCACCAGGTGACGCCGCCTCCGCCCCGCCATACGCCACCTCAGCGAACGTCCGGCGACGGGGTATGGGCAACCCCGACCCCCAGTTGACGTCGCCTCCTGCCACGCTCAGCGAGGGAGCTCGCTGCGACGCCATCCGTATTGAAAGAGGTTGCGGGTGTCGGTGTAGCGGGCGTCGGACGAACTGCTGCCGAGCACCACCACGATCAGTTCCCGGCCGGCCCGTTCGCCGCACGAGGCCAGGCAGCAGCCGGCGGCGAACGTCGTGCCGGTCTTCACGCCGGAATAGCCCTCGATGCCGAGCAGCCGGTTGGTGTTTCGCCACACCACCGATCGGGAATGGCCGGCGGCGTTGGCGAGCGTGGCCCATCGCTCCCGGGTGCCGACGATCTCGCGGAAGTGAGGTAGTCCCAGGGCGTGCCGCACGAGGGCGGCGGTTTCGCGTGCCGTTGAGCCGCAGCCTTCGACGGTTTTGCCGTGGGGATTGCCATAGCGGGTCGACTCGAGACCGAGCGCCGTCGCCCGGGCGTTCATCGCCGCGACAAACTGGTCGTGGGCATCGCCCCCGCCTCCACCGAGCCGTTCGCCGAAGTGCTCGGCGAAGGCCACGGCGGCATCGTTGCCCGAGGGCAGCATCAAGCCATAGAGAAGGTCACCGACCGAGACGCGATCGCCCGGCAGAATCCCGGCCCGGGAGCCGGTCTCCAGGCCTGCTCGCTCGGAGACGTGGATCGTCTCGTCAAGCACAG
This sequence comes from Candidatus Kuenenia stuttgartensis, assembly GCA_945891385.1. GTDB lineage: Bacteria > Planctomycetota > Planctomycetia > Pirellulales > UBA1268 > QWPN01. Next base: position 38,505 of record CAMDDJ010000025.1, read on the forward strand.
CCGGATCGGCCGCGGCCGCCTCGAGCACCAAGACCGCGGTCATCACCTTGACGATGCTGGCCGGATGACGAAAAGCGTCGGGCTCGTGGCCGGCGACCAGTTCGCCCCCCGCCCGATCGACGATGGCCCAGGCCTTCGCGGTGACGAACGGGGGCCCGAGCGGATCGTCGGCCGGCTGGCGGGCCGGCAGTTCGACCCGCTCTGGCCGCGGTCCGGCTGCCGTCACCAGTTCCCCGAGGGCCCGCCAGGTCGCCTCGTCCACGCTTCCGGTCGCCGGCAGTCCCTGGGCCTCTTGAAATCGGCGGACGGCCGCCGCCGTGCCCGGACCAAAGTCCCCGTCGACGCTGATCGCCGCCTCGGGCGGAAGCCGGGCGTTGAGCGTCCGCTGCAGGTCGGCCACGAGCTCGCCCTGCCCGCCCTGGGCCAGCGGCCCGGGCGATGGTGGCTCCAAGGCCGTCGCGTAGGCGACGAGTTCCGCGGCGAACCGAGCCGCCAGGTCGTCAGCCGAGCCCCCCGGGCCGCGTCGGTCGCGATTGCCGGTGGTGAGCAGGCAGAAGGCGATCGGCCCGGCCTTGGTCTCGATGATCCCGGCGTCGGTTCGGGTGCCCGACACCCAGCCGGTCTTGTGGGCGACCGTCACACCCGCCGGCAGATCGCGAGGCGACATGCCGCGGTCTTCGCAGGCCCGAAGATGGTCGAGCATCTCGCCGCAGGCCCCCTCGGTGACGAGGCCCTGGCGTTCGAGTTCCCGCGTCTCGATCAGTTCGGCCAGCCGCACGAACTCCGCTGCAGTGCCCTGCCCGAGCCCGAATCGCCGGCTCGCCTCGAGGTCAACCGAAGCACCGCGGCGATACACGGGCGAATGGATCCGCAGCCCGGGCAGGCCGAGCCGCTCCATCGTCGCCTTCACAGCATCGAGCCCGATCTCCCCGAGCACGAGGTTGGTGGCGGTGTTGTCCGATTCGGCGATCATCATCCGGATCGCGTCGCGGAGCGAGATGGTCGTTCCCGGTGACAGCTTGTCGAGACTGCGAGAGCCGGGCACGAGGTCGTCCGCCGT
>CAMDDJ010000026.1 GCA_945891385.1 Candidatus Kuenenia stuttgartensis
AGTGAGCGAAGGCCTGGAGGGCCGAAGCGAACGTCCGGCGACGGGGCACGGGCAACACCGACCTACCAGGCAACGTCGCCTCCGCCCCTGGTAACGCCGCGGTAGCACCGCCCCTGCATGCGGCCCACCGCGACTTCCTAGCAACCGGAATCGCTACGAGGCAGGCCGCATGAGATCCTCGAGCATCTTCCCCATCGACTCGGCCTGGATCGGCATCGCCGCCAGCCGCCGCCGATCGTCGAGCCGGGCCGTGCTCGCCAGGCCCGCCTGGTTGGCTCCGGTAATCAGAATCGCGGGCACGGACGACAGATAGGAGTCGGTCGACAGCGTGTTGAAGGCCTCGATCGCCGACTCGCCGAGCGAGCGGGCACTGATGATCAGGCAGTCGGCGGGCGGCGGCATGCTCGAAAAACGCTTCAGGGCCCGTTGCGGATTCTCGGTGAGCAACACCCGGTAGCCGAGCTTGGCGAAAAACTCGCGGAGTGCCGCCTGGGCTTTCTCAGAGGTTTCCACGAGCATCACGACGCCCTTGTGCCCGCTTGTCGCCGCCACGGCAGCCGGCGCTGCAGCCGCTACCGCGGGCGCGGCGGCTGATGGCTCGCCATCAACGCGACGGGCAATCAGGGTCTCGGCCTGGCGGCGGACGTCGCCCGCTGTCTGAAACCGCTCGAGTGGGTCGAGATGCATCATCCGGGACACGAGATCGACCACGTCACGGGGCAACTGCGGGCACCGCTGCCCCAGAGGCACCACGCCGGTGTAGCGCCGCGGATCGGCCCGCTCGCCGCGGTCGCGGGTCTCGGTGAGCGCCGCAACTCCTGCAAAAGCCAGATAGGCGATCGCACCGAGAAAGTAGATGTCACTCCGAACGGCGTCGTCCTTCATCCCGGTCAGCTTTTCGAGCGCGGCGTAGTCGATCGTGCGGGGCTGATCCATGCGGCCGAGCGAGCGATCGCTGGAATCGTCGACCCCGGCCAGACCGAAGTCCACGAGTTTGGCCTGGCCCGTCGACGAGATCAGGACGTTGGAGGCCTTGAGGTCGCGATGGGTCACACCGCGGCGATGCGCATACTCGAGCCCGCAGGCCATTTGGTGCACGAGGTCGAGGCCCTTTGGCACGTCCAGCGCGCCACGGATCTTGACCAGTTCCCGAAGCGTCTGCCCTTCGACGAACTCCATGGTGATGTAGCTGGCACCGTCTTCCTCCCCCACCTCGTCGATGGCCACGATGTTGGGGTGACGGAGCATGTGGCCCATCTCACCTTCGTGGCGAAAGGCCTGGCACTTGGCCGGATCGTTGGCGTAGCGATTTCGCAGAACCTTCACCGCCAGAATGCCGCCCGTCTCGCGGTGGATCGCCCGGTAGACGCGGGCGAAGGAGCCGGCCCCGACCTGGTAGAGGAGCCGGGCGTGGCCGAAGCAATAGCCCCGTCGCTCACCCCGGAGGAGACGTTCGAGTTGGAACCCGGTGAGGAGTTCCCGTCGCACGAGCGCCTGCCCAAGCTCCGCGGCGGTGGCTGAGGAGCCGACCTCGTGGACGGCGTCGGCCAGCGAGCCGGCCGGCACCAGTTCCAGACCGCTGACGAACTGCTCGAGTTGTTCGGCCGTGGCGGGCTTCATGGGCTGGCCGCGGCAAATCCGCGAACGGGGGAAACGGGCCGACGGGGTGCGCACACGGCCTCTCCATAGAAGTACCTCTTTTTTTCATGCCCCGCGACCGGGCCGAACTTTTTTCTCCTGGATTTTGCCCCTCCCTCTCCTCCGATCCTGCTGCCGCCGCCACCCTCGCTCACCCAATTCGTCTGGAACCTGGCCGCGAGGCCCTGCTACAAGCCCCGAAGTCTGTCTGTTCCGCGCCGTACGGGGCCCGCATGCGCCGTTTCTTCGCCACCATCCGCCGAATCCTCGCGATCCGGTGCCGGGCAGCCGTGGGGCTCGCGGCCGGAGCCATGGGACTTGCCGCCGGAGCAGCGGCCGGCGGCGGCATCGAACTCGGATTTGAGTCGGGGTCGGTGGCCTGGCGGCTGGGCGAACAGCATCAACGGGCCCGGCTCGTCGAGCATGTCATCTCGCCCGACTCCCCCCACCGCGGCAACGGCTGCGAGTTGGCCGTCGTGGAGGCTGCCGAAGCTGGGGCGATCGAGCTCGAACTCCCCCTGGAGCCAGCGGCCGTCATCGAGGAGCTCCACGCGGCCCTCTGGGTGCGAGCGACGCTGCCGGGAGCGCGACTTGCCTTTCGGGTCCGGCTCGAAGACCCGACCGGCCGGCAGCCGAACGGCATTCACGTGCTCGTGCCGGGCACGATCGCCCGCGACGTTGATCGCTGGGAACGTCTGGAGGTTGGCGACCTGCCCCGACAACTGGCTCGACGGCTGCCAGCCCTTCGGCTCGAGCATGCGTCGGACATCGGCGTCGAGGGGGCCGCGGTGACCGGCTTGGTGCTCGACGCAGCGGCAACTCCCGGTCGCCACGCGTTCGCGATCGACGACGTCGAGGTAAACGGATTCGTCCCACGATCGCCGCTGCAGCATGCCGTCGTTCACGATTCGCAGGTCAGGCCGGTGTCCGCCGAGTCCCCGTCGGCGGTCGATCCACCGGCGGGCCTGGCTCGGGGTGTGCTGGAAGTGGCGGGCCTGCCGTTCTTTCCCCGCTCGATCGACTCCTGCGGCGAACCCTTCGCCTTCCTGGCCGATCTCGGCTTCAATTGCGTCAGGCTACCGGAACCGGCAACGGCTGATCAGCTCGCCGAGGCCCGCGCCGCCGGGGTCTGGGTGGTCTGCCCGGCCCCACCGATCCCCGATGTCGACCTGCGGGAGCCGGAGAGCGTTCCCATGCTCCGCAACTGGGACCGTGTGTTGGCCTGGGATCTCGGGACCGGGCTCGCCGAGGACTCGATCGAAGACCTGGCGGAACGCGGCCGGCGGATCCGAGCGTGCGACCCGCGGTCAGGCCGTCCACTGATCGGCTCGGCCGATTCAGGCCTCCGCGCGGTGTCGCGGCACGTCGACATGCTGGTAGCCCGGCGCACGGTCCTCGGCACGAGCCTGGAGTTGATCGACTGGCTTGAATGGTTGAGGGAACGACCGCGTCTGGCACGTCCCGGCACGCCGCTTCTGTGTACGCTCGGCACGGAACTCGACCCTGCCGCGGCCCGCCAGGCGGCTGCCCTCGCCGGCATCGGAGGGCGGGGGCTGGCGATCGACCCCGAAAGCTTGGCCCTCGCCTCGTTTGCCGCCGTCGCCAGTGGGGCCCGGGGCATCCTCTTCACCTCGTCTCGTCGGCTCGATGGCGACGACGCCGAGGCCCGGATGCGGGCGGCCGCCGTGCGGGAGACGAATCTCCGGCTCCGCCTCCTTGAGCCCTGGGCCGCTGCGGGCCGGTTCGCCGCACGGGCCACCACGAGCAGCCCGGAGGTGCAGGCCTTCGTGATGGAGGCGGCGCGGGCCCGGATCGTGCTGGCCTGGCGGTGCGTGCAGGGCTCCCAGGTAGTGGCTCGGCGGTATGAAGGTGCCGATGTGCCGGGCGAGGACACACCACTGACGATCCTCGTGCCCGGCGTGCCCGAGGCGCATCGCGCCTGGGAAGTCGCCCCCGGCGGCCTCCGCCCCGCACGCCAGCAGCGGGTGACTGGCGGCGTGTCGGTCACGCTCGATTCATTCACGACGCATGGGATCGTGCTGCTCAGCGGCGACCCGGCGGTAACCGGCCATGTCCAAGAGCTCGTCCGCACACTCTTTCCACTCGAACTCGCCTCGGCCCGCTCGCTCGCCTCGCTCGCGCTCGGCGGCGCGGGTGACCTGCTCGGCAGGCTTCCCCCACAGGCACTCAGCGGACCCCCGCCGGTGTCCGCCGTCGCCATGCTCACCGAAGCAGGTCGCCTCGCAGCGGCTGGAGAAGCAGTCGTCGCCGCGGAGCCTGCCGCCGCCGTCCGCTCACTCCGAAAAGCAGCCGCCATCGCAGGCCAATTTGAGCGGCGAATCTGGGAGAATGCCGTCAAGGCCGAGGCTTCGATCGTGGCCAATCCCCTGAGCGGCTCCGATGCCACGCTGGCCGAAGCCTGGCAGTTCATAGCTGCTCGGGCTGCTACGGCGGCCACCACCGAAATGCTCGCGGGCGGCGCGATGGAACAGATCGGGGAGCTCTCCCAGAGCGGATGGCGGCACTTCGCCAGGCCGCAGGGCGACCTGCAGACGTCCGTCGAAGTGATTCGCTCGCAGCCAGCAGCCGGTCAGGGTTGCCTCCGGATGCTCGCGCGACCGGCCGATCCCAAGGCGGCGCCCGTCGTCGTCGAAACGCCTCCCGTCTGGATCACGACGCCGCCGCTCGCAGTTCCCGCCGGGAAGCTGATCTCGATCTCGGCTCAGGTGTGGGTTCCCGAGCCGATCACGGGCAGCGTCGATGGCCTGCTCATCTTTGACTCGCTCGGCGGACCGGCTCTCGCCGAACGCGTCGGCCCCAGCAAGGGCTGGCGCAGGCTTGTGCTCTATCGGATCGTGCCGCCCGAAGCCGCTGGGGAGCCAGTCACCGTGACGTTCGCCCTGAGCGGTTTGGGAGAAGCCCGGATCGACGATGTCTCCGTAACGACGCTCGAGCGGTCTGCGGCCGGCACGCCTGCGGCACTCGTCTCAACGAGCGGTCAGCCGGGCCGTTCGGCCTTTCCATCGCCATCCGAGCTGCTCGAACAGGCCCCCCTCGCCGGCTCGCCACCAGCGGCAGCTCCCGCGGCCCAAAGCCCCTGGCCAGGCGCCACGCTCGCCTGGCCGAAGCTCAACCCGTTCAGTTCGGCCAACGCACCGCCCCCGGGGGTCGGCGGTGGCACGATTGATCCCTTCAAGCGGGCCCGCAGCGGTGGGTCAGCCGCGTCGCCCTGACCGTGCCGCCCTTGCCCGGGCGTCAAGTTCTCGGATTCTCTCCGCGCACAGGTCGAAGAGTTCCCGTTCGCTGAGAGCGGCCACTTCCGCGGCCGGAATGATCGCCCCGAATTCGACCCGGATCCGGCCGGGCCGGGGAAAGAGCCGCGTCCGCGGCCAGCACTCGAATGCCCCCACGATCGCCACCGGCACGATCGGCACCTCCGCCCGCTTGGCGATCAGGCCGAAGCCAGGCTTCAACTCGTCGAGCTGGCCGTCGAACGTTCGCGAGCCCTCGGGAAACACCGTCACCGCCCGCCCCGCCTTGAGCCGGGCGATCACCGCCTTCATCGCAGCGACCATCGACGCGTTGCGGTCGATCGGCACGGCATCGAGTGCGGTGATCGCCGCTGCGAAGGGCTTGAAGTGGAAGAGGGAGCTGCGGGCGAGGCTCGAGAGCCGGCGGTTCGAGGCCAGGCCAAGCAGCAGGGGATCGAGATGGCTCTGGTGGCTGGAGAGCACGAGGATGCCACCCCGCTCGGGCAAGGGCTGGGCGAACCGTGCCCGATACCCGAACAACGCCACCGCGAGCGTGCGGCTCAGCACCCAAAGGACCGCGTACAGCGCCTGGCCGAACGCAGAGTGCGGCGCGACCTCCGGCTCACGAGACGACTCGCGGCCGCCGTCGCGACCACGACTTCGGTCGGGCCTCACCGCGTCGGTCATGGCCGGGCCTCCCGCGGCCGCCGGGCGTCCACAAGCTCAACCAGCCGCGCGAGCACTTCGTCGGGAGCGAGCCCGTCGGTCTCGAACACGACGGCATCGAAAGCCGGCCGCATCGCGCCCACCGGCCGGTTGCGGTCGCCCTCGTCCCGCCGGGCCTGGGCGGCGAGCACGGCATCGAGTGAGCCGGTCGAACCTCGGGCGAGTTCCTCCCGATGGCGGCGTCGGGCCCGCTCTTCGGGCGAGGCGGTGAGAAAGACCTTCAGTTCTGCTGCGGGGAAGACTTCGGAGCCCTGATCCCGACCCTCCGTCACGAGATCGAGCCCCTCGGCCAGCCGTCGCTGGAGATGCTTCATCGCCTCCCGTACGGCCGGCGCATCGGCCACGGGCCTGGTCGCCTGGGTCACCTCCTCGGTCCGGATGGCGTCCGACACGTCGCGATCGCCGACGAACACCCTCCCCTGACAAAACCGGATCACGAGCGACTCCACGAGCGCGGCTAGCCGCGGGCCATCGTCGAGGGGCAGGCCATGCTCCAGGGCTACGAGGGCCACGGTGCGGTACATCGCCCCGGTGTCGAGATAGCACCAGCCAAGCCGGGCCGCGAGCGCACGGGCGGTGGTGCTCTTTCCAGCGCCAGCTGGGCCGTCGAGGGTGACGATCATGCCGAGTTCTCCAGCCGCCCGACCGGTTCCGGAGCAGGTTCCGCGAACTCGATGTCGAGGTGCAGCCACTGATGGCGATTGAGAAACACTACGGTGCCCGAGCCATCGACCGCAACGTGCACCTCGGGAAGCGGCCGGCCCAAGCCATCGACCGCAGCGGCATGGCGAACCGTCCGGATCCAGTCGATGCGCACCTCGCCGCTCGAGCCGGAGGATTCGACAAGGCCGACCCGCAGCCGTGGCCCGCCGCTCCCCCCGCCGCTCGGCCAGGTCAGCCGCACGTTCTCCGGCAGCCGCGGCCCGACCTCCGGCCGTTCGCCCGCCGCAACCGCCAGCGCGGCCTCCCAAGGCCGTTCCAGCCCGACACCGACCGCCACCCTGGCCGTGATCTCGGTACCGGTTCCGGCGAGCACGGTGTCGAGCACGTGGGGGCTCGTGCGAAGGTGCCAGGGCCAGCCACCGGTGAGGATCACGACCGCGTCCCGTTGCAGCCTCAGGCCCTCCGGCACGATCTCGATGAAGTGTGGGGCGGTGAACCGGCTCCGTTCGGTGGCGACGGATTGAAGATGGATGCCGCGTCGAAGCTCAACCGCCTCGTTCTCGTGCCAGGCGAAGCGGCAGGCGAGATGCTCCTCGAGCAGACCGCCCTCGAGCGGCCGCTCGAGACTGGCATCGATTTCGACGATCGCCAGCGGCAGGCCCGGCACGAGCGAAACCCGCTGCCGATACCGGCCAACGGTCTGCCCCGAGTCGGCGACCAGCCGGCCCCGGCTGACGAGGCGTCCCGCCGTAGGATCGCCCGCGCGCTCGACCGCATCGGCCTCCATGCGGGAATAGCCGGCCCGCTCGTCGGCCGTCTCATGGCCGCCGGGGCGGGCGGGCCGCGTGATCCGCAGGGCAAGTTGCTGCGACAATCGGTTGGCCCGATCCTCAGGCCGGCGGAGCGACAGCAGACCGCCGGTGCCCGGATTGGCTTCCACCCGCACGAGACCGTTGTCGAGCCGCAGCGGCTCCGGCGGAGGGTGCCCTCGGCGGAACAAGGTTCGCCACAGGCCGGTGCGCTCCGGTTGATCGCGGACAGCCCGCTGCCGTGTGGCAGCGATCGCCGGCACCGACTGCGGCCAGACCCGCCGCGCTTCCACCAGCTGCCGGGCGTCGGCCGCGATCGCCTCCACAACCTGTCCGATCGCATCCCGAGCCACGGGAATCGACGCGGGAAAGGCATCGGCCTCGAAGCTGGCGTGCGTCGCCGTGGCTGCCGTCTCGTCGATCAGCGTTGAAGGCGTGACAAACCTGCCGAGGAGCGTGGTCCAGCGACCGATCCGCCGCACCAGTTGGTGCCAGCGGCTGGCCCCGCCGGCGTAGCGGGCAAAGTGCAGCACCGCGACGTGATCATGATCCATGGCGTCGCCGAGTGTGTCGGGAATCGCGAGCACGCTCTCAGTCCGGCTGGCGTCGAGCGGTACCCGGGCCACCGCTTCGATGGCTCCGCCGCTGCTCTCCCAGCGAATCCTCCCGCCCCCCGGGTCGGGCAACGCCGACCCGTCGAAGAGGCTCCAGAGCGCCGCGCGATATCCGAGGCTTGTCAGCATCTGAGGCAGCAGGGCCGATGAGCCGCCGCCGATGGCCGCGTAGCAGACCGGCGGAGCCACACCGATCGCCGCCCAGGCTGAACGGCCGCGTGTGAGCGACTCGAGAATCGCCTCCGGCGCGAACCGGTCGAGCGGCTGCTCGTCGTCGCGGCCCCCGCAGGGCTCGATCAGGCCGGCGGCCGCGCCGGCACGAACCGCCGCGATCAGGTCGGGCCGGCTTTGAGACAATCGCTCGAGCGTCGCACCGGTGGCCACGACCGCCACGGGCGTGAAGCCGGCGAGGTCGGCGACGGCCCGCTCAACGCTGACCGAGGCCGCGAGCAGCACCGTGTCGAGCACCCAGGATTCGACCGGATAGTATCGGGCGCGAGTGGCTTCCAGGCAGCCGAACGCCTCCTCGAGCCGTGCCTGCGCACCGGCCTCACCGTCAACCGCCGCGTGGGCAGCCCCCAGCACAATGTCAGGAAAACCGGTGGCGTCGAGGTCCACCGGCGTCCGCATCCGCCGGGCGAGCATCTCGGCCAGCAGGACGGCCAGCCCCAACGCTCGAAAATCCTCGGCCTGCACCCCGCCAGGCAACAGCTGATCGGCCTGGGGCCGCTCAGCCGCTTGCGGGGCCGCGAGCCCGGGTGAACCGCCGCTCCATCCAGGCAGCGTGCCGGCGGCGGCAATGGCGGCCGGGTGCCAGAGTTCGGTCCAGGCTGTCAGAAACCGTTCGGCCTCGTGTGGCTCGACTGCGGCGAGGCCGTCGAGCGAGTGGCAGGGGAGAGCGACCGTGAGGCTGCGAGCGGGCATCGTGATCCAGAGTGTAATGTTGATCGGTCACGGTCATCCCGGGCGGCGTTTGACACTGCCATGACCGCGTTTTTACGATTGCATTCGAGCGATGTGGCTCGGGCAGGGAAAGCGGACGAATTCATCGGTCCGTCTCGTGTGCCCGCGTCCGGCCCCTCATCCACCGGGAACGACCGGACCATGCCAGCCAGCCCGTACGTCTGGGGAATCGATATCGGCAAGAGCAGCCTCAAGGCGCTGCGGTGCCGGCTGTCTCCCACCGACCCGCGTCGGCTGGTGGCCGAGGAGGTCGAGTGCATCGAGTATCCGATGATGCTCACCCAGGAGGAGGCCAACCCGGTCGAACTCGTCCGGACGGCGTTGGCCGAGTTCCTATCGCGCCACGACCTCACCGGCGACCGGGTGGCGGTGTCCACCCCGGGCCAGTCGGGCCTGGCGAAGTTCATCAAGCTGCCGCCGGTCGAGGCGAAAAAGATCCCCGACATCGTCAAGTACGAGGCCGGCCAGCAGATTCCGTTCCCGCTCGACCAGGTCGTGTGGGATTGGCAGCGGCTGGCGACCGGCCTCGAAGAGGGCGGCTTCGTGATGGATGCCGAGGTTGCCCTGTTTGCCATGAAGAAGGAGCAGGTCGCCAAGGCCCTGACTCCGTTCGACGAGGCGGGGATCGACGTCGAGATCCTGCAACTCACGCCGATCGCTCTGGCCAACATGGTGATCTTCGACCAGCTGCCAGACCCGGCCACCGTCGACCCCGATGATCCACCCCCGTCGGTGGTGCTGGTTTCGATGGGCGTCGATGCGACCGACGTGGTGGTGACCAACGGCCTGCGGATCGCCCAGCGGAGCATGCCGATCGGTGGTAAGCGGTTCACCCGCGCGCTCGTCGAGGAGATGCAATACACGTTCGCCAAGGCCGAGACCGAGAAGCGGAACGCGGTGCACGCAGCCGACCCCAAGGCCGTCTTCCGGGCGATGCGGCCGGTGTTCAATCAGTTCGCCTCGGAGCTCCAGCGGTCGCTGAACTACTTCACGAGCACCGACCGGAGCCTGAAGATCGGCAAGGTGTTTCTGGTCGGCAACCCGGCCAAGCTCCGGGGCCTCTCCGACTTTGTGAGCAAGCAGCTGGGCGTGGAAGTGCATCGGCTCGACGCCTACACCGGGCTCGAGGGACCGGCCCTCGCCGCGCCGGCTTTCCGGGAGAACCGGCTGGGGTTCGGCACCGCCTACGGCCTGGCGCTCCAGGCCGCCGGCGGCTCGACCCTCCGAACGAGCCTCCTGCCCAAGGAAATCGTGTTCGACCGGATGGTCAAGGCCAAGCGGCCCTGGGTGGTAGCCGGCCTGCTCGGCCTGCTGGCGGCCGGCCTCATCAACTTCATCGGCTGGTTCGTCGCCGCCGGTTCGTATGCCCAGGCCGGCTACAAGTCCGCCTTCCAATCCTCCGACAATACGAAGTCGATCTCTCAGAACGCCAAGAGCGGGTTCGACGCGGCAGAGCAGCAACTCCGCGACACCGAGAGTTGGCAGCGGTATCTGATCGAGGCCCACGACCGCCGCTTCCAGGCGCTTGACCTGATGCGGACGATCCAGGCCCTTCTGCCGCGCGACGCTGAGGGCGTGACGGTCGAGAACCCGGCCGACCGCGAGGAGATCATCCTCGACTCGCTCGACATGGAGTTTTTCCCCGATCTCGCGACGTGGTTTGCCGGCGTTCAGGGCGACTGGCAATTGACCCAGGCGGCGGCCGGGGGCGACGACGCCGGTGGTGCCGCGACTGGGCCCGCCGGGGAGACTCCCGCTGGTGAAGCCGGCGGCGATCCGGCGGCCGTCGATCCGGCCGCAGTCCCCGTCGACGGTGCCGAGCCGGTGGCAGGCGGTCCCGTCGGGCCGGGCTGGGTCGTGGAGATCACCGGTCATCACTTTCACAACGAGCGGCGGCACTCGCCCCGCGAGGGCGCGCAATTCGTCAGGCAGACGCTCATTCGCGGCCTGCTCGGGCTCAACGAAGAAGCGACCCTGGCGACGGCCGCCGGCCCTGCCCAGGGCAAGGATCTGTCGGTCAAGGATCTCGGCATCGGCTTCCCGGTGATCGTGGATGAGGAGCCGATCAAACCGGTGGCGATCGACGGGGGCGCGGAGGGGGGCGGCTTCGAAGGCCGGCCCCGACCGGGATCCCCGACGGGCTTGGACGAGCCAGTCACGCTTCGACAGTATTCCTTTGTGCTGCAATTCGTCTGGCAGCCCACGGTTCCCGGTGGCGTGCCGCGGACGCCGGCCGCGGCGGCTCAGGCCGAGCCCGGCTTTTGAATAGGCCCAGTTCTGATTCAGACTGATTCGAGACAGACAAGGAAGCGACGGCGACTCCGATGCCCCAGATCCCCGAATCCATCCGCCCCTACGTCGCACCGCTCGCGAAGTATCACTTCTGGATTCTGGCGGCGGTCGTGCCGCTCCTGTTGATTCCGGCGGTGTTCGCGGCCAGTGCCGCCCTCGACAAGACGATCCTGGCAAAGCGGTCCGAGATCGACGGCCACCTGTCGGCGCTCCGGACGATCAGTACCGAGCAGGATCATCCCAACGACAAGTGGGTGAAGCAAGTTCAGGAACGCACGACCTCGGTCCGCCAAGACTTATTGACCGAATGGAAGGCTTTCTGGGAGAGCCAGACGCCGCTGCGGGTCTGGCCTGATGACCCGCTGGGCGAGGACTTCGTCGACGCAGTGAATGGCGTGGAATCGGGCAAGCAACCGACGCTCAAGCGGGCGATGCTCGAACGGTATCAGGACCGTGTGCGGGCGTTGGTGCGGCAGTTGCCGCCGCGAATGGGCTGCAGCGAGTTGATGGAAGGGGATGCCGAGGCTGGCGTCGGTCGCTCCGCAGCCATGGCCGAGCGGTCCCGCCGGCCTCCGCCCCGCGGTCGCCAGGAAGGCTTCGGCACGGGAGACGGACTCGAGCCGCGTGAGCCGCTCGTCTGGGATCCGGCCGACCAGCAGAGGGTGTTTCAATCGTTCGACTGGATCGAACGGCCGACGACGACCCAGGTGCTACTCGCTCAGGAGGAAATCTGGGTCTACGGACTCTTCTGCGACGCTATCCGGCAGCTCAACGCCGGTGAAACCGAGCCGGCCAAGATTGCCATCTCCGAGGTGCAGGAACTTGCAATCGGCTACCCGGCCGCTGAAGACAAGCCGGGGGGTGCAGGGACAGGCCGGGTCTTGAAGAAGGTGGCCGGCGGCTTGGATCTCGGAATCGAGGGCGGCATGGGCGGCGAAGCGGGGATGGAGATGCGGGGCGACCCGTCGATGATGGGCATGGAGGGGGAGCTCGGCGGCCTGGGCCGCCCGCCACACCCGCGGTTCATGGGCATCGGTGGCGGCGAGGAACGCGGTCGCGGCATGCCGATGGGCCCGTCGGGAATGGAGGGCGAAGGGCTGGAAGGCGGACCGACCGTGTCGCCCGAGGAGGCGCTCCGCCAGTGGATCTACGTTGATTTCACCGGCAAGCCCCTCCTGGCGAGCGAACTGGTCACCGCGGCCGATGCCCAGATGCTCCACTTGATGCCCTTCACGCTCCGCGTGGTGATGGACCAGCGGAAACTCGATCAGTTGCTCGCCGATCTGGCGTCGAATGCGATTCCGATCGACGTCCGGCAGGTGCGGCTCAATCCGGTCGAGGGCCGGCATGGCAGCGGGGAAGGTGGAGGCCGCGGGGGCCGCGGCGGCGGAGCCCGGCCGCGAGGCGGCATGGATCGGATGCCGGACAGCAACCTTGGGCAGGCAGGCGGGCAGCGCGACTACGACATGACCGTGGAACTCCGCGGGACCGTGGCCCTGGCAAACCCACCCCGCGAGGAGGTCGTAGCCGGCACGCCCGATGCGGCGGGAGGTGGACTGTGAAGCGACTCAATCTTGGCGGCATCGGCGGCATGCTCGGGCGAAACGCAGAAAAGATCGGCGTCGCCATCCTCGGTGTCCTGGCCTTGATGCTCGCCTGGGGCGGAATCTCGGCGCTGCGGAGCCAGTCGGCCACGACGGGCCAGTCGCCCGCAGCGATCTCGTCGCTCGCCCAGCAGGCCGCCGGCAAGATCGAAGAGGCGGAGGCGCCGCCTGCCGAGCGGCTGCCGCCGCTGACGCGGCTCGGGCCGCTGCTCGACCCCTGGCGACCCCAGCAGGTCAAGGTCCCGCCGTCGCCGCTGGCCGACAAGCCCCTAGCCCGGCCGCTCGTGCTGGCGACGCGTACCAAGCGGGAGACGCCCCAGGTTTTTCCGATCGAGCAACTGCACACGGTGGCTGGGATCGCCGTGCTTGAACAGACCGACGATCCAGCGAACCTGGGCCGACCGGGCATGGACCGGGGCGAAGCCGGGCCCTACGGATTCGGTGGGGCCGGGGCCATGGCGGGTCCGCTTTCCCAGGGCGTGATCACCCCCTACGTAATCGTGACCGGCTTGATTCCGGCCGCCAAGCAGCAGGCGGAGTTCCTCCGCTGCCTCGGCGAGAGCGACGGCTCCGCAATGATGGGGGGCGGCGGCCGCGAGGGCAGCATCAATCGCGACCGGCCGTTCTGGACTGGCTTTCAACTCGAACGGCAGGAGCGAGATCCGCGCCGCGACAAGGGGTTCGGCGGCTGGACGAAGCTCAAGCCACCTGCGCTTGCTGGCGATGCCGGCGGGCGGGGCGGCGAATTCGTCGGACGCGGCGGCGCCGGCGGCGAACTTCTGCCGATGGACTTTCGGCTCCAGGAGCAGGAAGGGGCCGCAGCCTTCGAAGGGCCCCTCCCACCGCGAGTCGTCGAAGACCCGCTCTGGGGGCCTGAGACAGCCCACCCCTGGTTCTTTCGGCAGATCGCCGAGAAGCGGCTGGCCTCAGGGCCGACCGTGATTGCGATCGACGACCTCCGCAAGACGCCGGAGGAGTGGGCCAGCCAGACCGTGCGACTCGACGGTGTAGAACTCGCGGGCATCGGCGACGGCCAGGTGGACGTCGGCCTGTTCCGCTACCGCCTCGCGAGCGACGATCCTGCCGACGACTCGGTTGAGATCGGCGAGACGCCCAAACTCGTCTTCGCGGTCTCCGATCGCTGGGGCCGCTCGATGCTCTCGGGCGACGCGCCCCAAGGACCCGGCTATTCCCTCGTGGTGCGGATCGACATGGTCTACGACACGCCGGTGGCCCGGATCCTGGAGATTACGAAGGGAGACGACGTTCTCCGCGATCCAAACCCGATGTCGTCGGCCGAAGGCGGTATGGGCCTCGGCTTCGAACGCGGCCGGACGATGGACGACGGCATGGGCCCTGGCCGCCGCGGTGGGATGCCCGGTGAGCAAGGGGCGGAATTCCGCAGTTTCCGCTTCGTCGACACCACCGTGGAACCCGGAAAGGAATACCGCTACCGGGTCAACGTCTCGATCAACAATCCCAACGAAGGGCTCACTCCACGGGAGGTCGCCGACACCAAGACCATCAAGGTGCCCGTGCTGACCTCCGACTTTAGCGCGACCAGCGGCGAGGCGGAGGTTCCCGTCAACGGATTCTTGGTCCGGGCGATGAGCCCGTTGGAGTATGCCGGCCGACAGACGCTGGACGGCAAGCCGTTGCCGAAACCGAAGCCGGGAGCCGTGGAACTGCTTGTGCTCGCCCCGTCCGAGGAGGCAGCCAACCTCGTACTGCACAAGACGGAAGCCAAGCCGGGGGAGCCGATCGCGTACGCGGAACCCGTCGTGCAAGAAGAAGCCCCGGCTGGCCGAGGGCCGGCCAAGAAACCAAAGCCAACAAAGCCGAAAATGGTTCCGGCGGGTGCCCTCCTCCTCGACTTCCGGGGCGATCAAATTTTCACCAAGAACGAACTGCCCGGCCAGATGACCACGCCTCCGGAACCACTCGAACTGCTCGTGCTGCTGCCGGGCGGCCGATTCGAGCGAGTCACCCCGATCGACTCCGCTGCCATGGTTCGCTCTCATGAAGCCACGCTCGGCGAAGTTCCCCCGGAAGCCGCGGTCGGCGGTGGTCGCATGATGGATGGTGGCCCGGCACCTCGGAAATGATCCCGCGTTCAACCGCTCCCCGCCGTTTTCCTCCCGTCGAGAACCGAAAGCCCATGGCTGTGTCCCCTCCGAGCCTGTTGGTCGCCCTGATGCTGTTCAGCGGTTCGCTGTCGGCTTTTGCCGCAGACTCGCCTGCCGATCTCGCCAAAACGCTCGGTGATCCGCAGGCTCCGCTCGAAGACCGGATCGCAGCCGTGGTCAGCCTCCAGGCTCAGGCCAAGAAGCTTGTCGATGACCAGGCAGTGATCGAAGCCGTTGCGCCGGCCGTGTCCGGAGTGATCACGACCCCGCCCGAAGGTGATGCGGTGGCGGTCGCGTGGCTCGTTTCGCGAAGCCTGGAGATCCTGCCGAGCCTCCCTGCGTCACCCGACGTGATTCAGGCGACGGCGACGCTCGTCGGCGATGCTCGTCGTGACCTCGATGTCCGGATCCGGGCGGCCCTGGCCCTCGGGCAACTTGCCGACAAGTCTCCTCCCTCCAACCCAGCCGACCTGGTGGGCGGGATTCGCGGCCTCGCAATCGCCGCGCTCCAGTCGGAACTCGACGCCGCCGACCGGCGGCGTCTGGAGCGGGAGTATTCCACGGGCAGCCTCTCCAGCATGAGCATGACGGCAGCCTCGACCGAAACGGGCGGCTTCTCGCAGGAGGGTTTCGAACGCGGCGGCCGTGGCCGTGGCCGGGAAGGCTTCGGGGGCGCCGACGGCGACGGAATAACGAAGGCTGAGTGCCGACGGGCCGCCTGGCGGCTCGTGCAGCTCGCCGACGCGATCGAGCCGCCGAAGGGGACCAAGTCGGGAGGCCTCGCGGCGGCCCTCGATGGGCCGGCCAAGGAGACCGCCGCCGCACTTGCCAGCGGGATCCGCACGATCGCCCTCCAGAGCCTGCTCGCCGCGACGCTGCCGCCCGATCCCAATTCCCCGACGGCGGGCGGGATGGACGGGGGCTTCGGCCGTGGAGGCATGGACGGCTCGGGCGTGATCCCGACCGCGTTCGATGAGGTGATCGAAGCGGCCCTGGAAGAGGCCGAAGCCTTGCCCGAAATCGCTCCGGCCGGGTGACGCGGATTGGGCAGGCTACAAGCCTAGCCCCCACGGGCTTACTCGAACCCCCAGGCCCTTACCGCTTGATCAACTCGCGGACGGTCATGCCCGAAGGAATCATCGGCAGCACGTGCTCCTGGTAGGGCACCTGCACGTCGAGGAGAGCCGGGCCCTCCGCGTCGATCAGCCGCTGGAGCGCCGGCACGAGGTCGGCCTTCTCCGAGATCGTCTCAGACTGCCAGCCGAAGCCCCTCGCGATGGCCACGAAGTCGGGGTAGCGAGACTCGGGCGAGATGCCGTCACCCTGGCCGGCGGCCTCGGGATGATCGACCGGCCCGAGGTAGGTGTGGGCCCGGTTGCCCTTGAAGAACCGGTCTTCCCACTGCACCACCATGCCGAGGTGCTGATTGTTGAGCAGCAGCACCTTGACGGGGATGTTTTCGGTCTTGCAGGTGGCGAACTCCTGGATGTTCATCAGGATGCTACCGTCGCCATCGATGTCGACCACGATCGCATCGGGCCGGGCCACCTTCGCCCCCATGGCCGCCGGCAGGCCGAAGCCCATCGTGCCCAGGCCGCTCGACGAGAGCCAGGTTCGCGGCTGGCGGAACTTGTAGAACTGGGCCGCCCACATCTGGTGCTGACCCACGCCCACCGCCACGATCGTGTCGCGGGTCGCCGTGAGCCGCGAGAGCTCGTCGATCGCCTCCTGGGCCAGGATCCCGGGATACGACGTGTCGTAGGAAAAAGGATCTTCCTGCTTCCACTCGGCGATCCGGGCATACCAGTCGTCGAGCGGGGCGTCGGGCTTGTCGACGATCTTATTGAGGGCGTGGAGCGCGTCTTCCACGTTGGCCACGATCGGCACGTGGACGAGCTTGTTCTTGTTGATCTCGGAGGGATCGATGTCGATGTGGACGATGAATCCGTGCTGGGCGAACTCGGCCACCTTGCCCGTGACGCGGTCGTCAAATCGCACCCCGATCGCGAGCAGGAGGTCGGCCTCGTCCACGGCATAATTGGCGTAGACGCTGCCGTGCATGCCGAGCATGTCGAGGCTGAGCCGATCGTCGCCCGGATAGGCGCCGAGGCCCATCAGGGTCATCGTGACGGGAATGCCCGTCTTGCGGACGAGCTCCCGGAGTTCGTCGGAAGCGTTGCCCGCGATCACGCCGCCGCCGGCGTAGATCACCGGCCGCTTGGCCCGCTTGATCGCGGCGGCCACCTGGGCGATCTGCTCGGGGCGGGGAGCCGGGGGCTCGGGACGATAGCCGGGGAGGTTCAGCGGCACGTCGTAATCGGGAACGATGTTCGTCAACTGGATGTTCTTGGGCAGGTCGACGAGCACCGGACCCTGGCGGCCGGTCGTGGCGATGTAGAAGGCCTCCTTCATCACCCGGGCGATGTCGTTGGCGTCGGTCACCAGGTAGTGATGCTTGGTGATCCCGCGGCAGACCTCGACGATCGGCGTCTCCTGGAAGGCGTCGGTGCCGATCACGCTCGTACCCACCTGGCCGGTCAGGGCCACCAGCGGAACGCTGTCCATCTTCGCGTCAGCGATCGCCGTCACGAGGTTGAGGGCACCCGGGCCGCTCGTGGCCATGCAGACGCCCGGCCTGCCGGTGACCCGGGCGTAGCCCTGGGCCGCGAACCCGCCCCCCTGCTCATGGCGGGGCAGGATCGTGCGAATCCGGTCGCCGAAGCGGGTCAGGGCCTGATGCAGCGGCATGCTGGCGCCGCCGGGATAGGCGAAAATCACGTCCACTCCCTGCCGAACGAGCGACTCGACGACCACGTCGGCCCCTGAAACGAAGGCAGTGGAGGCGGCGGGTCGGGAGGCGGTGGCCATGACGGGCTCCAGAAGGTCGCAGGACAAAGAGACCGCTCCGAGGACTTTCCCCGGCGCAGGCTTTCAAAAATACACGATCCTTTGGGCTCATCCAATCATTGACGGCAAAATTGAGTGAGTTCGGGGCTGCCCAGGCGGCAATTCAATACCGCTCGACCGGCGACCGGCTGCCGGCCTCGGTGCTCCGCTGCCGGGCCCGCTCCTCCCCGAGGACGGCCACCCGCAGGTCCCAGATCGCCCGGGTGATCCGCTCCAGCTCGCCCGGCGACCACCGGGCCGGGGGCTGGAGCCGCGACTTGAACCGGCCGACCCGCTCGAGCGCCGCTTCGACGACCGGACGGGGCTGGGCGGCGACCACGTCGCGGGCCTGCTCGGCCAATTCCACCCGGTGGCAGATCATGAGCAGATCGTTGCCCGCGGTCAGGGCGAGGGCCAGTCCATCCTCGAATGACGCGGCGTCGAGCACCGCTCCCATGTCGAGGTCATCGGTCATCACCAGGCCCGTGAAGCCCAGCTCCCTCCGCAAGAGATCGTTGACCACGACCGGCGAGAGCGAGGCGGGCCGATCCACGGGGTCGAGTGACGGATAGCGGACATGGCCGGTCATCATGCTGTCCACCAGCGGAATGAAGTGGCGAAACACCGCCAGTTCGTGGGCGTCGAGCTCCGCCCGAGAGCGGTCGATCCGCGGAAAGGCGTGGTGCGGATCCTGGGTGGCCAGCGAATACCCGGGAAAATGCTTGCCGCAGGAGAGGACGCCTCCGGCCCGCAGCGAGTCGTTGAAGTCACGGGCCAGCCGGATCACCTCCGGCGCCGTCCGGCCGTAGCAGCGGCCGCGGAGCGAATTGTCGGCCTCGTCGTCGAAGGAGATGTCGAGCACTGGACAGAGATCGAGGTTGAACCCGAACAGCCGAAGCACTTCGGCGGTGAGTTCGCCATGGCGGCGGATGAGCGCGGCATCGCCCCGCTCCCGAAACTGCGAGGCGTTTGGCGGCTCCTCGCTGATCGTCCGGAGCCGGGAGACCCGCCCCCCCTCCTGGTCGACCGTGATCACCGGCTCAACCTCCGAGAGATCCCGGAGATCGTCGATCAGCTTCCGCAACTGCTCCGCTGACTCGATGTTGCGGCCGAAGAGGATGAAGCCGCCGGGCTGCACCCGGCGAAAGACCGCCGCCGTCTCCGCGTCGAGAACCGGTCCGGGAACTCCCATGAGCAACAACTGCCCCACTTCAACCGCCATGCGTCACCTCCTCGAGACTGGTCTCACCCATGTTCACCCTCCTGCCGCCGCCCCTCGGCGGGGTCGAGCGGAATACACGCCGTCGCGAGGAGCGACGGGATCGTGGCCGCCATCACCCAGCCGAAAAAGCCTGGATAGCCGAGTTGCTCCTGGAGCCAGCCGCTCACCATGCCCGGAATCATCATCCCCGCGGCCATGAACCCCGTGCAGAGGGCGTAGTGCACCGTCTGATGGTCGCCGCGGGCGATCACCATGCAATAGACCAGGTAGGCGGTGAAGCCGAATCCGTAGCCGAACTGCTCGATCGCCACGGCGAGCGTGACCGCCCACAGGCTCTCCGGCCGGGCGATTGCGAGCCAGACATAGACGAGGTTCGGCAGGTTGATCGCCAGGGCCATCGGCCACAGCCACCGGCCCAGCCCGCCGCGAGCCACCAGAATCCCCCCCAGGATTCCGCCGAGCGAGAGCATCGCGATCCCGACCGTGCCGTAGGCGAAGCCGACGTCGGTGGTCGTGAGGCCGAGCCCCCCCTCGGATCGCGGATCGAGGAGGAAGGGGGAGACGAGCGCCACGAGTTGGGCTTCAGCCAGCCTGAACAGCAGAAGGAAGGCGAGCATCCGGCCGATTCCCGGCTTGCGGAAGAAGCTCACGACAGGCTCACCGAGCGCGGCAAACGAGACGACGGGCCCGGTGTGCCTCCGGTCGCCGGCCGGCCGGGGAAGCATCGCCGCGTGATAGGCGGCGGTGGCCAGAAAAATCGCCGCCAGCATCAGGTAGACCCACCGCCAGGCGGCCCGCACCTCGCCCGTCGCGGTCTCGAGCAGGCCGGCCACGATCACCACCAGCCCGCGACCCACGACGTTGGCGATCCGATAGGCGACGCTGCGAATGCCGACGAAGTAGGCCTGCTGCCGGTCATCGAGCGCGGCCAGGTAGAAGCCGTCGGCGGCGACGTCGTGGGTGGCGGAGAGAAAGGCGATGACGGCAAGCAGGAGAATCGTGGTGGACAGCGAGCTGCCGGCACCGACCGTGGCAGCCAGCCCGCCGAGGCTCGCCGCGATCAGCACTTCCGTCGCGAGCGTCCAGCGGCGGCGGGTGGAAGTGCCTTCCACCACCATGCTCCAGAGCGGCTTGATCACCCAGGGCAGATAAAGCCAGCCCGCGATCAGGGTGATCTCCGTGTTTGAGACGTCGAGCCGCTTGTACATCACGGTGGCCAGGAACGTGACCACCACGAGCGGGACGGCCTCGGCGAAATAGAGGCTCGGCACCCACCACCAGGGACCGCGATCGGCCGACGGCGGCTTCGGCGACGGAGTGCCTGGTGAGGTCACGGGCCGGTCACCTCGAGCCTGACAGCCGGTCCTTCGCGGCCGTCACGGGCGACGACCGACACGGCCACTTCCTCGACACCGTCGGCCCTGGAAACGTCGGTGGAAGCGCCGGGCAGAATCGCGGTCTGCCACCGGTCGCCGCTTCGGCTGCGGATCACCCACAGCCAGGCCGATTCACCCTCGGGCAGGGCGAACGAGAGCCGCTCGCCGTCGAGTTCCACCATTGGACTGCTCGGCAGCGGACCGAAAGCTTCCCGGATCGCCGGCACGACCGCCGGCTCGGCATACGGCCCCGCCGCAAGCTTCGTGGCCACGCCGTCGAAGTCGTCGGCCAGCGCCTTCATGCTGAAGTGGATGTTGCCCTCGGCTCCGCCGACGGCTCGCGTGGTCGCCACCTGCCCCAGGATCTCTTCGGCCTCCCAGACGGTGGGGGTCAACGCTGCGGCAGACTCCCGCCGCACCCGCGAGGTGTAGTTGCCGGGCCAGACGCCCCGGCCGAGCCGGTTCTCGCCCACCCACCAACGGAGCAGCTTCTCGTAGGGTTGGCCCTCGGAGTCGAGCCGCCAGTAGAGCTGCGGGGCGAGGTAATCGAGCCAGCCCTCGCGCAGCCACCGCCGCGGGTCGGCGTTGAGCGCGGCGACCTGGTCGAGCCCCTTGATGCCCGGCGGATGCCCGGGCCGCCAGATGCCGAACGGGCTGATGCCGACGAGCACATGCGGTTTCAGTCCTTTGACCTCCCGCCAGAGTCGCTCCACGAGCCGATCGACGTTGTCCCGCCGCCAGGCGGCCCGGTCGGCGAGGCCGCCGGCCGCGACGGCCCGGGCATGGCTCTCGTCGTCGGGAAACGGCACGGGCTTGCCCTCCTCGGCGACCGGATAGGGATAAAAGTAGTCGTCGATGTGCACGCCATCGACGTCGTAGCGGCTGACGACGTCGCGAACGACCTCGAGAAAACGGTCGGCGGCGGCCGGCTCACCCGGATCGAACCAGAGAAACCCGCCGTAGCGGCGGACGATTGCGGGCAGGGCGACGCTCGCATGCGTCGCGGCTGCCGGCCCCTTGGCACCCGTCATCCGCACCCGATAGGGGTTGAACCAGACGTGCAGTTCGAGGCCGCGGGCGTGGGCTTCCGCAACGGCGAACTCGAGCGGGTCGTAGGCCGGGATCGGGGGCTCGCCCATCGTGCCGCTGAGATACTCCGACCAGGGTTCGAGCGGCGAGGCATAGAGGGCATCGGCTGCGGGACGGATCTGGAGGATCACGGCGTTGAGCCGGGTTTCAACCGCGCGATCGAGCAGACGGATCAACTCCTTGCGCTGCACGTCGGCGGGCAGCCCGGGCTTCGAAGGCCAGTCGATGTTGGCGACGGTGGCGATCCAGGCGGCGCGAAACTCCCGCGCAAGCGGCGGCAGTTCGGCGGCCGACGCTCGTCCGCACACCAGCCCGAATCCGCCGACCATCGTCACCAAGGCCACCAGCCACACCGCTCCACCGATGAACATCGTCGCTCTCATGTTTGATCACCCTGCTCGTACGACCTGCAACGCCGAACTCCCGATGGCGGCCAACTCCCCTGACTCCAGCAAACTATACTTGAGTGTCAGGCGACGGCGATGGCTCGCGGGTTGCGGGCCTGGAGGCGCTCCCCAGGGGCTCGTCGGCCGCGTCAACCAGCCGCTCGCCACTCCAGCCGCGTGCCTATACTGCCACCCGAGTGGCCCGGAACACGAAACGGTCAGGCCCGCGACTCGCCCGCCTCGCCGACACCCTTGAGCAGCACGCGGGGTTCGCTGACGTCATCGCCGCCCTCCGCGAGGGACACGGCGGGACGATCGGCGGAACCTGGGGGGCAGCGTCTGCGCTCTCCGTGGCGGCGGTGCTCGCGGCCCGGGCCGCCCGCGGAGCAGACGACGTGGGCTCTGCCCCGGGCGTGCTGGTTGTCATTCTGCCCCACGCCGCCGAGGCCGAAGCCTTCGTCGATGACATCGCGCTCTTCTCCCAGGCGTCGCCATTGCTCGTGCCCGCCGTCGAGGATTTCGATCCGGCAGACGCCGAGCGGCTGGCTGCCGACCCCGTCGAAGTGGAACGCCTCGCCGCCGTGAAGCGGCTGGCTCTCCCCGACGGCCCGCCGCCGCCGCTGGTCGTGACGAGCATCCAGGCGATTCTCGCGCCGCTGGTCGATCCGCGGGCGATCGAAGCCGGCACCCGCCGGCTCACGGTCGGCGGTTCGGTCAATCCCGAGGAGCTTGCCGAGTGGCTCGCCGCCCGCGGCTGGCAGGCAGCCGACGCAATCGAGGCGCCCGGTTCATTCGCCCGCCGGGGCGGCATCGTCGATCTCTTCGCTGCCGACTGGGATCGGCCCGTGCGGATGGAACTCTACGGCGACGAGATCGAGTCGCTGCGAACCTTCGACACGGTCTCGCAGCGGAGCGTGGCGGTGCTCGAGTCGATCGATCTCACGGCCCTGGCCGCCGGTCCGGGCGAGGCCGCGGCCGTCCGCCACACCCACCTCGCCGACCTCCTTCCGCCCGGCTCCTGCGTGGCCTTCGTCGAGCCGGGGGAGTGTGCCGAGGAGGCGAAGCGCTTCTGGCAGCGGCTCACCGGCGTGGCGGAGCTATTCGCTCCCGAAGACGTCTTCGCTCGGCTGCATCGCTTCCCGTCGCTGGCGCTCGCGGCGATTCCCCCGTCGAGTCTCGACGCCACCGCCAACCTGGCGGTCGAGAGCGTGGAACGGTTCACTGGCGTGCTCGACCGGGTCCGCGAGGAACTGGAGACGGTCGGCAAGGATCAGGAGGTCTGGCTCGTCTGTCCGTCGGAGGCCGAAGAGAAGCGGCTCGCCGATCTGCTAGCCGACTCGGCCCCGGCCCGAACGAAGCGGCTGCATTTCGCCCGCGGCCGGCTCTCGGGCGGCTTCCGGCTCGTGCCCGAAAAGCTCGTACTGATTTCGAGCGCCGAGCTCTTCAATCGCGAGGAGGTCTCGAGCCGCCCCGCCCGGCAGCGGCTCTCGCGGGCGATCGACACCTTCCTCGACCTCCACGAGGGCGACTACGTCGTCCACGTGGCCCATGGCATCGGCCGCTACCGCGGCCTGAAGCTCCTGGAGAAGCAGGGCCGCACCGAGGAGTTTCTGGAACTCGAGTTCGCCGAGACGACGCGGATTTACGTGCCCGCCTCGGCGATCGAGCTGGTGCAGAAGTATGTCGGCGGCACGAAGCTTGCCCCCAAGCTGGCGAAGATCGGCGGGGCCGCCTGGGCCAAGCAGAAGGCGGCGGTCGAGCAGGCGGTGGCCGACATGGCGGCCGACATGCTCAGGCTTCAGGCCACCCGGGCCGCCCGGCCCGGCTACGCCTTCCCGCCCGACACCGATTGGCAGCGGCAGTTCGAGGAGGCCTTTCCCTACGACGAGACCCCCGACCAGCTGACGGCGATCGAAGCGATTCGCGAAGACCTGGAGAAGCCGCGACCGATGGACCGGCTGCTCTGCGGCGACGTCGGCTTCGGCAAGACGGAACTCGCGATGCGGGCGGCCTTCAAGGCGGCCGAGGCGGGCACCCAGGTGGCCGTGCTCGTTCCCACGACCGTGCTCTGCGAGCAGCACCGGCGGACGTTCACCGCCCGGTTCGCGGAGTTTCCCTTCGTGGTCCGCTCGCTCTCCCGTCTCACTTCGACCGCCGAGGAACGCGACACGCTCGAGGGCCTGGCCACGAGGAAGGTCGATATCGTGATCGGCACCCACCGGCTGGCCCAGGCCGACATTCACTTCGCCAATCTCGGGCTCGTGGTGGTGGACGAGGAGCAGCGGTTCGGCGTGGACGTGAAGGAGCGGCTCAAGGCCCTACGGGCGAGCGTGGACGTGCTCACGATGACCGCCACGCCGATCCCGCGGACGCTCCACATGTCGATGCTCGGCATCCGCGACATCTCGAACCTCACCACCCCCCCCGTCAATCGGATCCCGGTCGAGACGAAGGTGGCCCGCTGGGACAAGGCCCTGATCCGGGCGGCGATCGAGCGGGAACTCGCCCGCGACGGCCAGGTCTACTTCGTCCACAACCGGATCCAGGACATCCACCGCGTGATGCACCGGCTCCAGGCGATCGTGCCCGAGGCGACGATCGGCATCGCCCACGGCCGGCTCGGCGAGCACGAGCTCGAAGAGGTGATGGTGGCCTTCGTCCAGGGAAAGCTCGACATCCTGCTCGCCACGACGATCATCGAAAGCGGTCTCGACATCCCGCGGGCCAACACGATCTTCATCGACGAGGCCGACCACTACGGCCTGGCCGACCTCCACCAGCTCCGCGGCCGCGTGGGCCGCTCCCACCACCGGGCCTGGTGCTACCTGCTCGTCGACGAGGCCGCCCGGCTCACGAGCACGGCCGCCAAGCGGCTCCGCGCGATCCAGGAGTTTTCGAGCATGGGGGCCGGCTTCTCGCTGGCGATGCGGGATCTCGAGATCCGCGGCGCGGGCAACCTTCTCGGCACCCAGCAGAGCGGCCACATCGCCACCGTCGGGTACGAGCTCTATTGCCGGCTTTTGGAGCAGGCGGTCCGCGGGCTCAAGGCCCTGCCGCCGGCCGAGCCGCCGCCGGTGAACATCGATCTCCCCGGCGAGGCCTGGCTGCCCCGCGACTACATCCCCGACTACCGGGCCAAGATCGACGTCTACCGCCGGCTCTCGCGGGCCACGGCCGCGCGGCAGGTGAAGGAACTCGCGGCCGAACTCACCGACCGCTTCGGCCCGCCCCCCGACGAGGCCCGCCGCCTGCTCGATTTCGCCACGCTCCGCTGCCGGGCGATCGACCTGGGCATCGACTCGATCACCCGCCATCCCGGCATGGTGATGATCGGCCATCACGACCGGGCCAAGATCGAGGCCCTCCGCCGGCGGGCCGAGAAGAAGGGCCGCGTGGTCAGGATCGTCGACCAGAAGACAGCCGTGCTGCCGCTCCATGCCGAGACGCTCGCCGACCCGAACAAACTCCTGGCAAGCGTGCAGTCACTCTTGGGCGCGGGCTAGAGGGCCTGGGGACGACGGCCTGGCCTGATCCGAGCCGACATTCTCGAGCGAGTGGCCATAGCCCTGGGGGATGGAACCGACGTCGCCAGTGTTGAGCGTCGCCTCTCGGTAGCGGCCGCGGCACACAATCCTCCCGGGCATGGTGCTGCGGGTTGGTGTGCCGGAGTTCGTCCTGGGCTGCATCGGGCTCCACAACCATCCGCAGGGGCATGTGCAGATGCTCGTCAACGTGCTCGATCTGGGCTTCAGTCCCCAGCAGGCATGCGATGCGGCGCGGTTCGGTGTGGTGATGACGACCGATGAAGTGGAACTCGATCCCGGGTTTCCGGAGCAGCTCGGTGCGGATCTCGTCGCCCGGGGCCATCGCACGGGTGATCCCGATGCCTTCAAGGGCGCTGCCCAGATGGTGCGGATTCACCGGGGTGCGGCGGGCATCGGATCGTGCCTGGAATCGGGCGTGGATCACCGACTCGACGGGGTAGCGCTCGGCTGGTGAATGGGGGTCCCTGGGACTCGTCCGTCGGGATCGGGTATCCTCCACGAGTCTGCCCCGAGTGCCGGCCGGCACGGCCTGCTCGCCAGCCGCACACCGGAAGCCCGCTCTCACCCGCAATGCCCGACAGCCTGCTCGACGCGAACTTCTGGCTGACCGCCCTGGCGATTCTCGGGCTCTTGTCCCTGTCGGCGTTTTTCTCCGGCTCCGAGACGGCGCTCACGGCCGCATCCCGTGGCATCCTCCGCTCTCAGGCCGACAAAGGCTCGCGCGGCGCCAAGACCGCGCTCGAGGTGACTGACGACAGCGAGCGGATGATCGGGGCGCTGCTCCTGGGCAACAACGTGGTCAACATTCTCTCGGCCTCGCTGGCCACGGCGTTGCTGACCCGGATCTTCGGCACGTCGGGTGTGGCGATCGCCACGCTCGTGATGACGGTGCTGGTGCTCGTCTTCGGCGAAGTGCTCCCCAAGACGCTTGCGATCACCGTACCCGAGACCGTGGCCGCACGCGTGGCTCCCGTGATCAGGCTCATCATGTGGCTGTTCGGCCCGGTGATCGGACTTGTGCAGGGGCTCGTCCGAGGAGTACTGGGCATCTTCGGAGTCCGCACCGACCCGGAACGCAATGTGCTCTCGCTCCGCGAGGAGATCGCCGGGGCGATCGCGCTCGGGCATTCGGAGGGCGTGATGGAGAAAGAGGATCGCGATCGGCTGCTCGGCGCTCTCGACCTTTCCCACCGCAACGTCTCGGAGATCATGACCCACCGTCGGCAGATCGAGATGATCGACGCGAGCCGGCCACCGGCGGAGATCGTCGCACAGGTCTTGGCCTCACCCCACACGCGGCTCCCGGTCTTCCGCGGCAGCGACGAGAACATCCTCGGGGTGCTCCATGCCAAGGAGTTGTGGCGGGCGATGGAGAAGCATGTGCGAGAGGCCGGTGGAGATTGGTCGGCACTCGCCCGGATCGACGTGGTCGCCGTGTCGATGCCCGCTTATTTCATTCCCGAGACCACGCCCCTCGACGAGCAGATGCGGCAGTTCCTTCGCCGCCGAACCCACTTCGCCCTGGTCGTGGACGAGTATGGCGCGCTTCAGGGGCTGATCACGCTCGAGGACATCCTGGAGGAGATCGTCGGAGAGATCACCGACGAGTTCGACGTCGGCGAAGACCGGGCGATCGAGCGGACCGAGGGCGGCGACTACCTGGTCGATGCGACGTTGGCGATCCGCTCGCTCAACCGCGCCCTCGACTGGCAGTTGCCCGATGAGGAGGCGACGACGGTGGGGGGGTTGGTGATCCACGAGGCCCAGGTGATCCCCAACGTCGGGCAGACTTTTCACCTGCACGGACTCGAGATCGAGGTGGTGGGCAAGGAAGGCAACCGCCTGACGCGACTGCGGATCCGGCCGCCGGAAGCTGGGGGAGCCGGGTAGCCCGGGCTCGCGCCGCGCGGCAACGGGAACGGCCTTGCGACCGGCGCGCGGCCGTCCTTATTATCCACCGCCCCATCCCGGCCCGAAGACACTCGGGCTCTGGGGTGTTCCTCGTGGTGGTGAGATGCCCATAGCCCGCTGGTTGCCCCGCGCCGTGCTGCCGTCAGGCTGGCTGATTGGAGCCTGCTTGGCCGTGTGCCTGGCCGATGGCAGGGCTTCGGCCCAACGCATGGCCGAGGGATTTGACGAGGCCGCCCGCTCCTCCCCCGGCCCGACGCTGCCGGCCGGGGACGACACGGCGGCTCCCGCCTACGTTCCGCACGTTCCCGCGGCCCCCTCGCGGCCTGCGGGCTGGCCGAAGGGCCCGGCCACGACCGACGTCGAGAAGCATGTACTTTCGAGCATCCGAGCCCAGCCCGGCGCACCGCTCGAGGCCGAGGCGATTCCGCTCGCTGGCGACTCGGACGCGGGCGACGGCGGCATCGAGCAGGCCCAGCACCTCGCCCCCGTCGATCCGCCGCGGCCCGAGGCCCAGTCGCTCGCGGCGGCCATGGTCGTGGCCCGAGTCGGGCCGGAGGTGGTGCTCGAGGCCGACCTCCTCACGCCCAAGGCGCTCGAATGGCTGGCCCAGGTCAGCCCCGGCATGCCGCCCGAGAAGGTTCGGGAGTTGCGACTTCAGATCTGCCAGCAGGTCCTGCCCTCCCACATCGAGACGCTGCTCGTCTACGTCGACGCCTGCCGCGAGATCCCGGAGGACAAGCTGCCGGAGATCCGGGAAAACGTCGACAAAGCCTTCGACGAACAACAGTTGCCCAGGATGATGCAGGAGGACAACGTCGCCAACTCCCTCGAATTCGAGCAGAAGCTGCGAAGCCAGGGCATGTCGCTCGACCGGATGCGGAAGATGTTTTTCGAGCGCGGCCTGGCTCAGGAATGGCTGCGGAAAAATGTGGGCGAGGTGGACGAGATTCCCCATGCCGACCTGATCGCCTGGTACCAGAACCACCTGGCCGACTACGAGTATCCCGCCAAGGCCCGATTCGAGGCCTTGACGGTCAAGATGGGACTCAAGCGATCCCGCTCCCAAGCCTGGGACATGCTTGCCGCAATGGGCAACGAGGTGCTCGGTGGCCGCCCCCTCGCCGACGTGGCGAAGGCCCGCTCGGAAGGCCCCACCGCCTCCCTCGGCGGGGCCTTCGACTGGACCGGCCAGGGCAGCCTGGCCTCGAAGAAGCTCGACGAAGCGATCTTCTCGCTTCCCGTCGGCGAGCTCAGCGCGATCATCGAGGACGGCGAGACGCTCACGATCGTACGGGTGGTCGAGCGCAAGGCCGCGGGCCGCGTACCATTCCTCGAAGCGCAGGTGGAGATCCGCGAGACGCTCCTCGAAGAACGTCGCAAGGCGGCCACCGACGAATACCTCGCCCGTCTCCGGGCCCGCACACCGGTCTGGACCGTCTTCGACGATCCCTCCGGCAGCGCATCCCAGCCCACGTTCACAGCGGGGCGACCCACGACCGTCCGCTGACGATCGTGGAAGACCGCGGACGAATTGTCCGGCCGATCCACGCGGGATAGACTTCGGGCCTCGCGAACGGCAGGCTCCCTTTCCTTGTCCGGCCCGCCGTCCCGTCTGCCAGGAGTCACCCCCCATGACCGTTCCCGCCTCCCACGTTTCCCCGTCCAAGGTCAAGGAATCGACTCCACCCTGGCCCGGCACGCGGGCGGGCGGAGTGGCCCGGCTGGAGTGCGACGGGCAGACGATCGAACTGCCGACGGTGGTGGGCACGGAGGGCGAGCGGGGCATCGACATCGCCAAACTTCGGGCTCAGTCGGGACTCATCACGCTCGACGAGGGCTACGTCAACACCGGCTCGACGACGAGCGCGATCACATTCCTCGACGGCGAGCAGGGCATCCTCCGCTACCGGGGCTATCCGATCGAGGTGCTGGCGGAGCAGTGTGATTTTGTGGAGGTCGCCTACCTGCTGATCTACGGCCAACTGCCGGACCAGGCCGAGCTGAATGCCTTCCGGAAGTCGCTCTCCCTCCACACGATGATCCACGAAGACATGCGGAGCTTCTATGGAGGCTTTCCTCGGGACGCCCATCCGATGGCGATCGTGGGCAGCGTGGTAGGAGCACTCTCCACCTTCTACCAGGACTCGCTCGATGTGCGAGATCCACGGCAGGTCGAAGTGAGCGTACACCGGCTGCTGGCCAAGCTTCCCACGATCGCGGCCTACAGCCACAAGAAGTCGTGCGGTCAGCCGCTGATGTATCCGCAGAACGACCTCTCGTACTGCGAAAACTTCCTTCACATGATGTTCGCGGTCCCCTGCGAGGAATACCACGTCGATCCCGACTTCGTCGACGCCCTCGACATGCTGCTGATCGTGCACGCCGACCACGAGCAGAACTGCTCCACCTCCACGGTGCGGATGGTGGGCTCGAGCGACGCCAACCTATTCGCCAGCATCTCGGCCGGCATCTCCGCCCTCTGGGGACCGCTGCACGGGGGCGCGAACCAGGCCTGCGTGGAAATGCTCGAGCAGATCGTCGCCGACGGCGGCAACGTGCGAAAGTACGTCGATCTCGCCAAGAAGAAAGACTCGGGCTTCCGCCTGATGGGCTTCGGCCACCGCGTTTACAAGAATTACGACCCGCGTGCGAAGCTGATCAAAGCCACCTCGGACAAGCTTCTGGCCAAGATCGCCCGCCACGACCCGCTGTTCGACATCGCCCAACAGCTCGAGGAAGTAGCCCTTGCCGACGAATACTTCATCGAGCGGAAGCTCTACCCAAACGTCGATTTCTACTCCGGCGTGATCTACCGGGCGATGGGAATCCCCGTGCAGATGTTCACGGTGCTGTTCGCCATGGGACGGCTGCCGGGCTGGATCGCCCACTGGATCGAGATGCACCAGTCGCCGACCAAGAAGATCTGCCGTCCCAGGCAGATCTATTCCGGCGAGAACCTCCGCGAATTCGTCGCGATCGACCGGCGGTAGATCGCTTCCGGATGGGCTTTGGTTCGCGACGCGAGTCTGTTCCCGTTGCCGAAGGGGAAGTTGACCCAACCCATCGCACGGCATCTGTCAGCGTTTGCCGCGAAAGAACTCGCTCAACAGCCGACCGCACTCGCCGGCGAGCACGTGGCCTACATGCTCCACCCGATGGTTGAGCCGGACGTCCTCGAACAGCCGATAGAGGCTTTCGACGGCGCCCGCCTTCGGATCCGGTGCCCCCCACACCACCTGCGGCACCCGAGCCTGGAGAATCGCCCCGGCGCACATCGGACAGGGCTCGAGCGTCACGTAGAGCGTGCAGCCTTCGAGCCGCCAGGAGCCGAGGGCCGCGGCGGCCTGGGTGATCGCAATCATCTCCGCGTGGGCCGTGGGATCGGCAAGTTGCTCACGCTGGTTGTGGCCCGTGCCGACCACGCGGCCGCCGGCCACCACGATCGCGCCCACCGGCACCTCGTCTTCGTCCGCCGCCGCCCGGGCCTCGTCGAGGGCCAGCCGCATCCAGCGTTCGTGGACGGAACCGCCGGGCAGGTCGAAGGATTCCATATTCGAAGCGAGGCTCAAGGGGTCCGAGCCGCACGGGCCCGGGGAATCGGGTACTCTTGAGTCTAGTGGTTCGTAGGGTCGTCATCGCCTGAGCTGAGGAGAATATCGCCAATGGATCCCGTCACGCTCCTGCTCCGCTGGGCCCACATCCTGGCCGCGATCACGGCCCTCGGCGGTCTCTTGTTTGCGCGGGTGGCCCTCCTGCCCACCGCCGAGGAACTTGGCTCCGAGACGGCCGACCGCATCCATGCCGGCATCCGCCGCCGCTGGCTGCCGTGGGTGATCGGGGCGATTACGCTCCTGTTCGGCAGCGGCCTGGCGAACTACGTGCTGATGATCCGGCGGGTGAAGGCCGCCCCGGAGATCTGGGGACCGGACTGGATGCAACAAACGGGTTACCACGCGCTGTTCGGCGCAAAGTTTCTGCTGGCGATGATCGTCTTCTACCTGGCCAGCGGGCTGGTCGGCCGCGGGGCCTCGACCCAGTGGATTCGCTCCAATCGCCGCCAGTGGCTCACGGTGGCGGTGGCACTCGGCATCGGGGTCGTCCTCATATCGAGCTGGATGCGGCAACTCCACACCGGTGCCAACGATCTGCCCGACCCGGTCAAGGAATACGCAAAGACCTACATGCAAGACATCGAGTCCACCAACCAGGCGGGCAGCGGCGGGTTCGATGACGACGAAGGGAGCCGCGGCCGATCGCCGGCTCCTGCCCAGCCCACCAACCATGTTCCGGAGAGGACCGATGGACAAGAAGCAGAAGAAGCGGATGGAGGTGCTCCAGCAGAAGATCGCGAAACTGCAGCAACTCCTGGCGGGAGCGAAGAAGCAGCCCGATGACCCGGCGGAGATTCCCCGGCTGGAAAAGGAACTGGCCGCCGCCCACTCAGAGCTGCATGCGATCAAGGAGAGCGGCTGACACAGTGCGGCGGATGAGCCGCGTGAGGGGACCGCATGGGGATCGCTGATCTCTTCAAGGGGCTGTTCAAAGGCCCCAACCGGGTGGATCTCTGGCGGCGGTTCGAGCGGCTGCGAGAGAGCACTTCCGGCACGATGTCGGCCTTCTACAAGGTTCGGGATCTGAAGAGTGGCGAGATCCGCGGACTCAAGGTGATCGACCAGACGAAGGCGGCGCCGGTCGAGGGCCGTTACAAGGGCCTGAACAAGCCGTGTGAGGGTGAGATCGGTACGCTGATCTCGGGCCCCCATATCGCCCGCACGATCGAGTGGGGAGAGACGACCACCGGCGATCCGTTCGTGCTCCAGGAATTCGTCGAGGGCACGGTACTTCACACCGTGCTTTCCTCCAAGAAATCGTTGCCAGCGGACCGCCGGCTCGACTTGATCCGGCAGGCGGCCGAGGCGATCTCCACGGTCCACGACGCCGGCTTCGTTCACCGCGACATCTGCCCGCGCAACTTCATCCTCCGGCCCGACGGCAAGCTAACCTTGTTCGATTTTGGCCTGACCGTGCCCGACAAGCCGGTGTTCCTCCAGCCAGGCAACCGGATCGGTACGCCCAACTACATGGCACCCGAGGTGGTTCGCCGCCGTCAGGCCGACAAGCGGCTCGACATCTTTTCGTTCGGGGTCACCGCCTACGAGATCGCCACCCTTGCGGCCCCCTGGCCGCGCGGCAAGACCGGCATGGCGGCCCTGGCCCACGACAGCCCACCGACCCCGATCGAAGAACATTGGCCGGAGATCCCGGCTCCGCTGGCGACGGCGATCATGGCGTGCCTGGCGGCCGAGCCGGCCAAGCGACCGGAATCGATGCAGGTTTTCCTCAAGATGATCGAAAAAGTGGGGGGCGAGTCGGTGTCTGCATCCGGCTGAAAGGGCATCCCTTGATCCGACCGTCCCGGCCGAATATCGTGAAGGGCTTCCGACTGGCTGCGGGACGCCCCCGGGCGGACTGCCCGCCTCACGAAACACACGCCACGCTTGACCAGCCACACTTGATCAGGAGTTTCCTCCGATGACGATGGACAAGAGCCTGCGGGTCCGAAAGGGCTCCTCGAACGTTCGCGGCGTGCTCAGCCGAGCCGAGCGGATCACGAAACTCAAGGAGCAGGAGCGTTGGACGGAAGGCCGCAGCCCGATCGGCCTGCCCAAGGTGCGGGTGCAGAAGCTCACGATGAAGAAGAAGAAGGTCAAGGAAGCCCCCGAAGCGGCCGCTGCCACCGGGAAGAAGAAGTAAGCCGCCCTGGCTCAGAGTTCGGCGGCGACCTGCCGGGCCGCCGCCTGGCCCGAGGCGATCACCTGCGGGATGCCCACGCCTCGATAGGCCGCACCCGCCAGGGCCAGGCCGGGCCACGCAGCGACTGCCTGTTCGATCCGACTGACGCGGTCCGCATGTCCGACGTGATACTGCGGCATCGAAGAGGCCCAGCGATCGATCCGCTGGAACCGCGGCGTACCGGTGGCGCCGACGAGCCCGCGGGCCTCGGTGACGGCGAGTTCCACGAGGCCGCGGTCAGAGAGTTCTACCGTGGCCGGGTCGAGCGCGCCACCGAGGAAGAGCCGCATGAGGACATGGTCTGCAGGCGCGCGACCGGGAAACTTCGAGCTCGAGAAACTCACCGCCAGGGCTCGCCGGCCTGCGCTGCGGGGCACGACGAGTCCGGCCGCGTCAAGCGGATGAGCGACGTCGGCACGGCGGAAGCCGAGCGAGACCACCACTGAACCGGCGTATTCGATGCCCGTGAGCTCGGAAGCAAGCGCCGGATCCAGGGCGGCGAGCATCGCGCCGGCGACCGGTGCTGGTACGGCGAGAATCAGGGCGGCGGCCGCTTGCTCGACCGACTGGGGGCTGCCTTCGAGCCGGCTGGTCACCGACCAGCCGGCCCCGGTCCGCGCCACCCGTTCGATCCGCCCTGTGCGAAACTCCACGCCTCGATCCCGCAACCGGTCGGCGAGCCGTGCCGGCAGCGTCTCCATGCCCGAGGCGAAGCTCGCGAATTGACCGTAGCGAGCCCCGGCCGCTTCGGCGACCTGCGGCTGGTTGCGCAGGCGGGCCCGTTCGCCAGCCCAGAGGCTGCCATGCTCACGCTCCAACTGCAGGAACTCCCCACAGGCGGCCGCCATCCCGAGCCGAGCCGGGTCGGCCGTCCAAATACCGGCCGCCAGGGGCTGCACGAGCCGCTCGAAGGCCTCGCGGCCAAGGCGGCGGGTTGCAAAGGCTTGGAGCGATTCCTCACCGGTGGTCCGTCGCGGCACCCAGCGTTCGGCCAAAACCCGGAGCCGGCCCGCCGGCGACAGCAGAGGAGTTGTTAGGATGCTCCCTATCCGCCCAGGTGCCAGGAGGCGAAAACCCGTCGGCACTGGCACCGCTCGGCCTCGATGCCAGACCAGCGCCCGCCGCACCTGCGGGTTGACGCCGATCAGTTGGTCGCCGAGGCCAAGCCGGGTGATCAATTCGATCCCTTCCGGCCGGGCCGCAAGGAAGCAATCGGCCGAACGCTCCACGAGCCAGCCATCCTCCTGAACGGTGCCGATCACGCCCCCGGGGCGGCCGGCTGCCTCGAAGATGATGACTCGACGGCCTGGGCTCGCCGCCGAGGCGGCCTCGGCGGCCGCCAAACCGGCGAGGCCGCCGCCGACGATCACGACTTCGCCTTGGTTTTCCGGCACGCTCCAGTCGCCTCGTCTGAGCCTTGATTCACCGTTTTTCCGAGCTTGTATCGTACCGCAGCGGCAGTGCCGGGTGCCGGCCGGACTGGTCTGGACGGGCCGGCCGACAGTTCCTACCGTCCCCGCCACCTCGGCACACGGCTGGCCGGGGGTATTCGGCCCGTCCAAGGAGAAGCCCGGTGGCCACGCTCCGTTCGTTCGCTCGCTTGACCGGCCTGTTGTTGGCTCCGGTCGCCCTCTGCCCGATCGCCGGTTCGGCCGCCGAACCCGACACGATGCGACTGCCAGGCTGGATCCAGTCGCTCGGCCAGCATGCGCCATCCGCCGAGGAAGCCGCTCCGCCGGGAGCAGAGGTCTCGGGCGTGGTCCGCGCAGGCGGCGACCCGGACGATGCGACGGTCACGCTTCCGGTCGCCGACTGGACGAGCCCGAAGGCCGCAGCGGGCACCGCCACGCCACGCCCGATGGCGCCGGCCGCGGCCACTCCGACACAACCAGCAGCGGGATTCCGGCGCTGGATCAGCGAGCGAGTCGCATCGCTCCCCAAGCCCTCCTCGCTTCTACCCGGCGGCACCGACACCGAGCCGACCGACACCCCGCCAGCAGCTGCCGACGCCGACGGCACACCGCCGGCCGAACTGACAACCGCCGAATCCCCGCTCGACGCGCCCGTTGCCGCTACGCCCGACGAGATGCCGACCCTGTCGATCGACCCGGCCAGCTTTCACGGTGCCCACCCGGGCCGCACGAGCCGCGTTGAACTCGAGCAGGTCTGGGGGCCGGGCGAACCGGTTCCCGGTGAGGAAGGCACCGCGTCGTGGCGGATCGAGCCTTTCGAACGCGTCGAGGTCTCGTTCAGCGAAGGCACCGTCGCCACGATCAGCATCAAACTCGCCGAGCCGATGGAGGTGGCAGATCTCGCCCGGCAACTCGAGATCGCCGACCTGCGAACCGTGACGATCCGCGACGAGGATGGTACGGCGATTGGCGAAGCCTATCCCGAGCGGGGCGTGATCCTCAGCGTCGACCCGGAAACCGGCAAGGCCAGCGCCATCCTGATCGAACCGCTCGATGCCGACGCCTTCGTGTTGCGTGCCGAGGGCGAGCTCGAGACCTGCTCGGCCTACGCGGTCGCCGATCTGCAATACGCGATCGAGATCGATTCCGACCACGTCCGTGCCCACCGGCTCCTGCTCACGGTGAGCAGCGATCAGGGTCAATGGCAACGGGCCCTGGAAATCGCCGAAAACGCGGTCCGGCTCGACCCGGCCGATCCCTGGATTCGGTTCAAGCTGGCGGCGGTGCTCGTGGCCCTCGATCGGCCCGCCGATGCCCGGGCGACGATCGATGCACTGACCGCCTCTCGTGATGACTCACCGCTGCTGGCCGCCCAACGGGAACGGCTCTTGGGCCGGATCGCCCTGGCGGGCCCGAAGCCCGATGACCGGGCGGCTGTCGAGCACTTTACCGAGTCGATCAAGCTCGCAGCCCCGCTGCTGTCCAAGCGGTCGCCGGCCGTGCAGGCCGCCGCACGAGAAGTTCTGCTCGATGCCCACCTCGGCACCGCCCTGGCGATCGCCGAGGGCACCTGGCAGCAGAAGAGCCGAGTGATCCCCAAGTGGATCGCCCGTGGCGAGGTCGTCGTCAAGGAGCATCCCGGCTCCGAGCGGGAGCGGCAGGTGCTCGAACTCCAACTCTGCCGCGGCGCTCTCGCGGTGGCGGCAGCCTCGACCGAGTCGGTCGAGCCGCTCCCCTGGGTGAAGCGTCTCCTCGAGGTCCGTGACACGATGAACGAGACGGTGACCGATCCATGGCGGCGGCGGCAGATCGACTGGGACGTAGGCCAGGGACTCGCCGATGCCATCACCGCGGCCCAGTTGCGCGGCGACGCCTCCGACATGCTCGACAATGCAACCCTGACCGCCGCCTACTTGGAACGCGGCGCCGAGCACCGCCAACTCACCGAGGCTGAGCGGAAGGAGCTGGGCGACCTGATGTTCCGGATCGGGATTCTGCACAGCCTCCAGCGGGGAGACCATGCCACGGCCGTGACCTGGTTTGATCGCACGATCCCGCTCTGGAACGCCAACGAGCGGTTCGAACGCGACGGCGAACTTGGCCGGCTGGGCGAGTCGTATGTGAGCATGGCGATCTCGTACTGGCAGGTCGATCGCCGGGAAGACGCCCTCGAGCTCAGCCGCCGAGGCGTCGACCTGATGGTCGCCTCAGTCGATGCCGGCCGGCTCGAGGAGCGGGCCCTGGCGGTCGCCTACGGGAACCTCGCCACGATGTACGCCGAGCAGGGCGACAACGCTCGATCCCAGAGCTATGCGGAAATGGCCAGCCGCGCGGAAGCCACCGGTGGCACGCTCCGGTAGAAATAAGGCCGATGCGACTCCGCCAACCGGTCGAAGTCGCCGCTGCCTGATCGCCGGGCGATCGTCAGAGCAGGCTTTCGAGGAGCAGCCGCATCTTGCGAAGTTCACCAACCTGATCGACACCCTCGATCGGGGGCATGTGGGCGCAGAGCCCGCGGGTGTAGCCCACCCGTTCTAACTGGGCCACGAGTTTCCCGTATTCAACGTTGCCCTGGCCGATCCGCACCTGAAAGGCGTCGGCCTTCGTGTCACGCAGGTGAACGTGGGCCACGTACTTCAGGATCGGTTCCCAGGAAGCCGGTTTCTTCATGCCGTAGATGAAGTGGCTGGGATCGAGAGTCACTCCCAAGCCCGGCACGTT
Organism: Candidatus Kuenenia stuttgartensis; assembly: GCA_945891385.1. Taxonomy (GTDB): domain Bacteria; phylum Planctomycetota; class Planctomycetia; order Pirellulales; family UBA1268; genus QWPN01. The sequence goes on from CAMDDJ010000026.1 coordinate 37,028, forward strand.
GCGGCACAGCGACGCGGTCGTCTCGGCATCCTGGGTCATCCGGCCGGCCGTCGTCTTCACGGCGACCACACCCCCCAGCCCGGCGGCGATCGCCACGAGCTTCCGCAGCCGCTCGATCTCTCCGTTGAACGGCGTGCCGAGTTCCGAAGCCTCCACCACCATCGTGACCACCCCGAGCGACTTGGCAAGCCGGCAGGAGGCCTCGAAGAGGTCGTAGACGTCGGGCGTTTCGGGAGCAGCGAATGACACGGCCACCGGCCGCAGTCGTTGGAGGTCGCTGCAGGCCGCGACCGCCGCCTCAGGGTCGGCTGCCACGGCCGCCGGGCGGAGGTGACCGCCATCGTCCCGCACGTCGAGTTCGACCGCGGTGAACTCGAGTTCCGCCAGCCGCTCCATCGCGGCGGCCAGAGGCATGTCGGGCAGGCATTCCGTACTGACACAAACGAACACGCGCGGTCACTCCTCTCACACAGGCTGAGGCCGACGGCTTCGGGCCGCCGCTCGCTGTCAGGGTACCGGCCCGGTCGTGAAACCGGCAACCGCAACCCGCTAGACTGGAGGTCGAAAGTGGATGGCCGCCGCGCCATCCTTCCTTCCGGAGCGAGACGATGTCGTTCGAACAACATCCGCCGGGATCGCCGGCCCAGCCTCCCACCCGCGTGATCCTCGAGCAGCCCGGCGGCTGGAGCCGCTGGAGCACGCGGATCGCCTGGCTGATCGCCGGGATCAGCTTCCTCTCGGCCGTGGGCAGCGCCGCGGCGTTCTCACAGTATTTCCAGCGGGACGCCCGGGTGGTCGAGAAGTATCACTCGCTCTCGCAGTTTGCCGCCGACAAGGTCGCGATCGTGAGCGTCACAGGGGCGATCATGGGGGGCGACGGCTTCGCCCGCGCCCAACTCGACCACGTCGAGGAAGACCCAGCCGTCAAAGCGATCGTGCTGCGAGTTGATTCGCCCGGCGGCACCGTCAGCGGCAGCGACGAGATCCACCACCGGCTCACGAAACTCGTGAAAGACCGCGAGATTCCAGTCGTCGTGAGCATGGGGGGCCTGGCCGCCAGTGGGGGTTACTATGTGGCCATGGCCAACGGGGGCCGCGACGACGTGATCTTCGCCGAGCCTGCCACGCTCACCGGCTCGATCGGCGTGATCATTCCCCACTTCGACTTCTCCGAGGCGCTCGGGCGAATCGACGTACGCGATGACTCGATCGCAAGTGGCCCGCTCAAGGAGATGCTCAGCCCCACCAAGCAACGCTCGCCAGAGCTTGCCGAGAAGGAACGTGCGGTGCTGCAGAGCCTGGTCGACGGCATGTTCATCCGGTTCAAGGAGATCGTGAAACAAGGCCGCCCGAAGCTCGACGACGCGGCCGTCGCGGCCGTCGCCACCGGCCAGATCTTCACAGCCGAGCAGGCCAAGGAGGCCGGGCTCGTCGATCGGATCGGGTTCCTCGAAGATGCAATCGACCGGGCCGTGGAAATGGCTGGACTGGATGAACAAAAGGCCCGGGTCGTGAAATACACCCGGCCCAAGGGATTGCTCGACGAGGTCTTGGGCGGTCAATCGGCGGGCGCCCGCGTCTCGTTCGCGTCGTTCGCCGAACTCGCCACACCGCGAGCCTGGTATCTCTGCAGCTGGTGGCCGGCGCTCGTCCGAGCGGAATAGCGACCTCTCCGAGGACTCGCGCGCTGACCGGTTACCTGAGGCGACCAGAGGCTCGGGGATCGGCGAACGCTCGCGGAGCAATCGGGGCATATCCTCACCCGCGACGCGACTTTTACCGTCTTCGAGCCGGTGCGGCTGAGCGGACCCGGAAGACGTTCCACCTGTGTTGACCAGAGGCTCGGGGATCGGCGAACGCTCGCGGAGCAATCGGGGCGTATCCTCGCCCGCGACGCGACTTTTGCCGTCCCCGGGCCGGTGCAGCTGAGTGGATGTGACGCCCGGGGATCGGCGAACGCTCGCGGAGTACTTCGGGCGTAG
>CAMDDJ010000027.1 GCA_945891385.1 Candidatus Kuenenia stuttgartensis
AATGAGCAAAGACTTTGGTGGTTGCGCTTGCTGTCTGTGACTGTGCTGCAGCCCTGTTCGAAGTGCTCGGTGAAGTGCTCTTTGAGCCCCTGCACCGCTGAAACAGCGGCAGGCTTGCAGCCTGGCCGAATCCGGCACCTGCTCCTACACGCGTTCTCTGACAAACGCCTTCAGAAGCGAGGCGTGGTGGCCGTTCCACTTCCAGAGGTGGCAGTCGCGGCGGTCGGCCTCCCCTGCCCCGCGGATGCCGGCCCGATGGAGCCAGTAGTGTTCGCCCGTGGCCAGCGGGAAGGCGGCAAACTCGTGGTGCCGTTGCTCGGGCACGCTGGTCTTGATCCAGTTCCAGAGGTTGACGTGCCGGGCGTTGTGCTCGTCCGGATGCTGGATGCACCATAGGCGGTATTCGAGCTCCGTGACGGCGGCGGCTCGTCCGGCGAGCGCCTGGGCCGGGGGACTGCCGCCGGAGACAAGGTCTTCGGTCACGGCGATCCCGACGGGCGACGACGTGACGATCAGCGCGGGCTCCGAGTCGGTAGTGGGATCGAGCGCCGCCCAGTGGCGACGCTCTCTCTCGACCGACTCCCAGCCGGTCAGCCAGGTGGCGAGCTGGGTGGCCAGGATCATGCGCTCGGCGGCGGTGAGCGCCGGGTCATCCGGGGGGACAAGCGGTTTCTTCTCGCGGTGCTCGAGCACGAATTGCTGCAGACCTTGAAACCAGCCGCGGGTTTCAGCGCGCATCGAAGGATCCTCGGGACCGTGCCACCTTACCTGACGGCGATCCTGTTCCTCTATAAAAAGGCGTCGAGCAGCCGGCGGGCCCCGGATGAGCCTGCCTGCTGCTCGACTGTGATTCGTGACACGTTCCGGCCCGAGCCGGTCAGCGGTTCAGCGGGCGAACTTCTGCCGGAGCCATTCGTTCTTCCGCCGCTCGAGTTCCACGAGCTTCGCGACCGGACCCTTGCGGGCGGCGTTGACTTCGGGATTGGCAGACCGGGCTTGGTTGGCCGAGGCGGTTGAGGCGACGACGAAGGTGGTGACGAGGGCGAGGAGGAACATGGCGTAGCGCATGGGTGGGATGGCTCCAGAGAAGGCGAACAGGAAGGGACGAGCGATCGGGCGGTCGGCGGGGAGCCGTTCGGCCGATCGCTCAGGCGAGAGATCGGCGGTGCCGGCGGTCGCCCTTCAGCGGGTTTTTCTCCGCATGGCGTGTTCGGTACGACGGGAATGACTCGCGAGATTCGCAGGTCGCGCGCACTCGTGAGAACCCGACGTGGGGCGGTGCCGTGCCGATGAAAAACGCCTCGCGCGAACTTGACAGCCCGCGATTCATGAGGCGAGCGGATCCTCGGGCCACTTGTGTTTGGGATAGCGGCCGCGGAGATCCTTGCGAACCTGCGGATAGGTTCGCTCCCAGAACCCGGCCAGGTCGTCGGTGATCTGCTGAGGGCGGAAATTGGGAGCGAGCAGGTGGAGGAGCACTGGCAGCCGGCCGCCGGCAATTCGCGGGGTGTCGCGGCGGCCGAAGAGTTCCTGGATGCGAATGGCGAGCACCGGCGGCTTGCCGGGCTCGTAGGCAAGTTTGTGCCGCTTGGTGCCGATCTCGAGGCTCGGCGGCGCGAGCCGTTCGATCTCGGCGATGCGGTCGAAGCCGACGGCTGCCTGGAGGTGGGCCAGCCAGTCGGCCGCCTTGAGTTCGTCGAGCGATCGCAGGCCATGGCAGAGGTCGGGCAGGAGGGCCACGAGGCCGGCGTCGTCGAAGAAGGGCAGGCTGAGGTCGGGCACGGCGTGAGCCAGCCAGCGGACGCGGGCCAAAAAACTCCCGGCTGCCGAGTCGGCCCCGGGCATGACCCGCGACAGGTCGGCCGCCGCCTGGCGGGCGAGGATCGCGGCGGCGGCGGCGGAATCACGGATCGGGGCGGGCGTTTCATCGAGCACGAGGTCGAGCCAGGCCGTCCGCAGCCGAGCCTCGACCTGGCGGCGGGATGGGTGCCAGAGGAGTTCCTCGCCGGTGCGCAGGTTTGCCGAGGCCAGCGGTTCTTCGGCGAGCCACTCCCGCTCCACGGCCGACGCCAGCCGCACCTCGGCCTCGCCGTCGGCGTCCTGCAGGTCGATCGCCAGGAAGAGCGGCTCGCCGCGGAGCCGCGACCACTTGAGCCTCACGCCGCGGCCCCCCACGAGCGTGCCGCGATCCTGCGCGCCGGGCCGCTGCCGCGCAAGCCGGTCAGGGAAGGCATCGAGCAGCGACCGCCGCAGCGCGGCCGCCGGGTCGGCGGCGCGAGGGCCGAGTTCGGCGTCTACGAGCCGGTAGAACTGCTCGGCCGACTGCAAGACGCCGTGGGCCCCGGCGGGGTGGGGGTCGAGTGCCGGGTCGTCGATCCGCACGCCGGCATGGAAGGCCTGGAGGGCGGCCACCCGATCGCCGAGGTCGCACCGCGACCGGACAGTCTGCCGGTCGCGGGGGCCGGTGCCCGGTCGGGGCGTGCGGAAGGGGTCGCGTTCCGAGAGCAGGGCCGCGGCGATCGATGCCTCACGCAGCACGCCCCGCTCCGCCCCGGCGAGCAGCAGCCGGGCGAGCCGCGGGTGGGTCGGGAGTTGGGCGATCGCCTCCCCAAGCGGCGTGATCCGATCGCGGCCATGGGCGTCGGTGGCCACCGCGCCGAGGTGCCGCAGCAGCTCGGCCGCCCGGCCGAGGGCCTCGTCGGGCGGCTGGTCGAGCCAAGCGAAGCCGTCGGCCTCGCCGATCGCGAGCAGCTGGAGCAGCGGTCCGGCCAGGTCGGCCCGCAGCGCCTCGGGCGGCTCGGCGGCCGGGCGATGATGGTGGGCGGCCTCGTCCCAGAGCCGCCAGCAGATGCCAGGCTCCGTCCGGCCGGCGCGGCCGGCCCGCTGCTCGGCGGCCGCCTTCGAGATCGGCACGAGCTCCAGCCGCGGCAGCCCGGTGGACGCCGAAACGCGGTTCTGCCGGGCGAGTCCCGAGTCGATCACGGCCGTCACGCCGGGAATCGTCAGCGACGTCTCGGCCACGTTCGTGGCGAGGATGATCTTGCGGCAGCCGAGGTCGCCGAGCACGCGGTCCTGGGCTTCCGGCGGCAGATCGCCGAACAGCGGCAGGACCGCATGCCCCTGCCGTTCGGCCGCCGCGGTGATTTCGCGTTCGCAGGCCCGGATCTCACCGACGCCGGGGAGGAACACGAGCACATGGCCGGTGGTGGCTGCGAGGGCCCGGGGCACCGCTTCGGCTACGAGCGAGACGAGCTCGCGGCGGTCGCCATGCTTGAGGTAGTTCACCTCGACGGGAAACACTCGCCCCTCGGCGTGGACGACCGGGCAGGCTGCGGCAGCGGCAGCGAGATCCTCGCCCTCCCCGAGCATCCGGGCCACAGGCTCGGCCGCGAGCGTGGCGCTCATCACGATGATCCGCAGGTCGGGCCGCACGGTCTGCCGCAGCCGCACGAGCAAGCCGAAGACGAGATCCATCTCCAGCGACCGCTCGTGAAACTCGTCGAGCACGACGGCCCCGATCCCGGGCAGGGTCACATCGCCGACGAGCCGCCGCAGCATGATCCCGGTGGTCTCGACGACCAGCCGCGTGTCGCGGCCCACCTTCGAGTCGAACCGCACCTGATAGCCCACCTCGCCGCCGAGGGGCGAGCCCCGGAGTCGGGCGATCCGATGGGCGACGCTGCGGGCGGCCAGCCGCCGCGGCTGGAGCAGCACCACGCGATCGCGCGGTGGCAGGTCGTCGAGAATCGCCGCCGGCACGAGCGTCGTCTTGCCGGAGCCCGGTGGGGCCGTCATCACCACCGCGCCGGTGCGGGAGGCCGCCACCACGTCGGCGAGCACGCCCGCCACGGGCAGGTCGAGGTCGCGGACGGAGTCGGCTGCGGAGGGCTGCGGCATGCTGCGATCATACGCGGGCGGAGCGTGGTGCAAGTCGGAGGCCCCGCCTCAGTCGCTCCAGTCTTGCCAGGCGACCTCGTGCTCGTCGAGATACCGGGACACGGCTCGGCCGAGTGTGGGATGGAAGGCTGCGTCGCCGAATCGGGCAAAGACTCCGTAGCGTTTCAGGTGATCCTTGACCGGGCCCTTGAGTTCGGCGAAGGCGAGGCCGATCCCACGAGCCTGGAGTTCGTCGGCGAGCTGGCAGAGGATGTCGGAGGCGGTCGTATCGATGTCGGTGATCGGCTCGGCGGCGATAATCACCTGCTTCACCGGCGCCGGTGTCTCCGCGAGCACGTCGAGCAGCCGGCGGCGAAACATTCCGGCGTTGGCGAAGAAGAGCGGCGCGTCCCAGCGGAAGAGCACGAGGCCCGGAATCAACGCGGCGGCTGGATGCCGAGCGACGTCGTGGTAGCCCTTGACCCCGGCGACGCGGCCGAGCACGGCGTCGTAAGGCCGCCAGCTTCGCCAGATGAAGTCGGTGAGCGAGAGGGCAACGGCCAGCACGATGCCGGGCAGCACGCCGAGCAGCACGACGCCCAGCAGGCACACGAGAGAGACCACGAACTCCCCCGGACGGATCCGAGCGAGCTGCCAGAATCCACGGTAATCGAGGAGCGAGCTACAGGCAGCGATCACCACCGCCGCGAGCGCGGGCCGGGGAATGAATCCACTGAGCCAGGGAGCGAACGCGATCAGGAGGGTGACGGTCGCGGCGGCCACGAGGCAGGCCACCTGGGAGCGGGCCCCCGCAGCGGCCACGATCGGCGTGCGGGTGGAGCTCGAACTCACGGGCATGCCCTGAAAGAAGCCGGCGGCGAGATTCGCCAGCCCGAGCGCGACGAGTTCGCGGTTTGGCGGCGAGGGCTGTCCGTCGGGACCGGGATAGGCTCGCGAGAGCACGCTCGTGTCGGCGGCGGCGACCAGCGCGATCGCGCCGGCGATGGGGAGGAGCTCCACGAACCCGGCCCAGTCAACCTGCGGAAGCGCCAAGGCCGGCAGGCCGGGCGGGATCGCCGGCACAAGCGCGGGGAGCGGCAACCCGCGGTGCTCGAGCACGGCGGCGGCCGCAGCCGCGCCCGCCAGCCCGATGAGCACGCCCGGCGCCCGCGGCACGAACCGGCGCAGGAGGAGGATCGCCCCCAGGCAGCCGCAGCCGAACACAACGGACAACGGCTGAATCGCGCCCGCCGCCAGCCGCGCCACGACCACCGTCGCATCGTCGAGAAAGGAATTGCCCGATGCTCCGGCCTGTTCCGGCATGCCTGTGAGGGCGGGCACCTGGCCAGCGATCACCGTGATCGCGATCCCGTTCAGATAGCCGATCCGCACCGGTTTCGAGATGAGGTCGGTCAGGAAGCCGAGCCGCACGATCCCGGCGGCGATGCAGAACAGGCCGGCGCAGAGCGTGAGCACTGCGGCTCGGCCGGGCCCGGCGGCGGGTGGCGCGGCGGCCAGGCAGGTGGCCACGAGCGGTACAAGCGCTGAATCGGGACCCACGACGAGGATCTGGCTCGGGCCGCTGAGTCCGTAGGCCACGAGGGCGGCGATGCTCGCATAGAGCCCCGCCTGCACGGGTAGCCCCGAAGCGGCTGCATAGCCCATCCCGGCCGGCACCAGAAAAGCCGCAAGCACCAGCCCCGCAGCGGTATCGGCGGCGATCCCGTCGCGGCGGTAGGTGCGGAGATGCGGAAGCATGGAAGCGGGCGACCGCTTCCCATCCTAAGGCCCGTTTGTCGTCGCCAACAGTCTGCTGAGCCGCCCGGTGGCCTTTTCATCGGATCGGCTCAGCCTGTCGGCCTCAGAAGGCCGAACTGCTCATCCGCGTTCCGCCGCGGCGGCCCGGCGGCGGCGAATGCCGGCCAGGGCTGCCACGGCGGTCAGCGCGATCAGGCCCGCCGTGGCGGGCTCCGGAACGATCGAGAACTGGCTGTTGTGATCGACCACGGCCCAGACGTTCTCGCCAACGGGGTCGCGACCGTAGGCCCCTACATAGGAGGAAAGGTCGCTGCCATATTGCGTCTGAAAGTCGGCAAAGCTGCCGAGATAGCCGACTTGGGCTCCCGATGCCGTGCTCGTCAGATTCCCGGCGACCGCGTTCACCCAGGTCGGGCTCCCGCCAGCGGTGGCGTTCCAGCCGAGTGCGAGGCCAGACGCCGTGAGCGGGTCAAGGGTTGGGGAATAGGAGATTGCCAGCACGAATGGTGTGGAGCCGGTCGGCGTGGTGAGTTCCAGTACGTCAGCGAACAGACCCACCTGGGTGGGCAGCCACGCGCTGGCCATCGTGCCGCCGCCGGCAGCGACGGTGCCGGCCAGGATCGAAGCTGTCGTAGCGGCCGAGGCGGTCGTAAATCCCTCGAGGCTTGTTCCCGCCGCAAGCGGCAGGCTGCCGCCCGAGGTCAGCGACACGACGCCGCCGGTCTGCGTGGTGACCGAGTTGCCTGCGCCAAGGTCGAGCGTCGTCGATACGACGAGCGTCCCGCCGCTGCCCACCGTCACGTTGCCGATTCCCAGCGCCTGGGGAACACCTGCCACGAGCGCTCCTGCCTCGACCGTCGAGCCGCCGGTGTATGTGCCGGCCGCCGTCAGCGCGAGGCTGCCAGCGCCGGTCTTCCGCAGACTCCCTGGGCCGACCAACCCCGTGGCGATCGTGAGGGTCGCAGCCGGGTCTGTGACCGAGATCGTCGCGGCACCGCCCAGGGTGACGGCACCGGCTCTGGTGACCGAACCACCGTCGAATTGCAGGGTGGCCCCGGCACTGCCGGAGCCTAGCGAGAGGACGCCGGAGCCGACGTTGCCAGCCGTAGCCAACCGCAGCGTACCCTCTTCGACGCTCACCCCGCCGGTGGTCGTGATCGACGCCGAGCCGCTCACGAGCACTTCGCCGGAGGTTGTCTTCACGATCGGCGTCGAACCGGCGAACGTGTAGGTGCCGCCGGTGAGCGTGCCGCTCGTCCAGGCGAGGGGAGTGCTGCCGGTCGCGTTCAGCCCGCCCTGCTGCAGATCGACCGTGCCGCCCTGAAGATTGACGCCGCCGAGGTCTTCGCTCTCTTGCCAGACGACGAGCCCACCAGCGTTGGCTGTGATGATCGTGGTGGCCGGAAGGTCGGGGTTTCCGCTGCCTGCGTTGCCGAACTGGAACGTGCCGCCGTCGTTGACGACGATCGCGGTCGCACCGAAGTCGCCACCGAGGCCCTGATCCTCGATCCTCACCTCGCCGCCGTCGATCGTCACGGTGCCGGTGAAGCCGTTGCTGCTGCTGGTGAAGGTGACCCGGCCGGCTCCTGCCTTCGTGATCTCGCCTTCGCCCGAGACCACGTCGGCGTAGGTGAGGTCGACGGCGTTCTCGATGGCCACGACGCTTCCCGAAGCAATTGCGAGCGTGCCGGAGCCGCCGCCATCTCCAATCTCCAGCCGACCGCCTGTCAGGCTCGCGCCGCCGCTGTATCGGCCGCCTGTGAACCGGGCTGTGCCGCCGGATACCGTCACCGGCCCGGCGATGCTGCCTGCCGCCACGGTGGCCTCGCCAGCCGAGACGGTGAGGCCCCCGGCCACGGTGGCGTTGCGGGCGTCGAGGAGGCCCCCGGAGACGACAATGTCGCCGGCATACTCGATGGCGGTCGAGGCGTCGCCGAGTTGGAGGGTGCCGGCGGTCACGATCGTACTGCCGCTCGATGTGTTGGAGACGAGCAGCGTGGTTCGAGCGGCGCCCTGCTTCGTCAGCGTGCCGGCACCGGTGATTCCGCCGCTGCCGCCGACCGAGTAGTCGATCGACGAATGGTCGAACACGATCGAGCCGGGTGCCACGCTCCCGGAGATCGAGACCTCGCCTGAGGAGGCCCCATCGGTGAAGGCGACCTTGTCGCCCGTGAAGAAATTGGTCGCGGTGGTGCCGGTCGAGGCCAACAACCAATTGAACGCACCCCCCGCGTCGATCGCGGTGCCCGTATCCCAGGTCGGGGAGACGCCGGCCCACCGGAGGCTGTCAGCCGCAGTGATGTCGAGATCGACCGTCGTGTTCTCGGTGTCAAACACGAGGTTTCCAGTGAGTCGCTGGGGCAGCGGAGCGAGCGAAAACCCGCTCGGGATGGCCGTGCCCGTGTAGTCGAGCAGGGTGAACCGCCCGAGGCCGAGCGAGCCGGACGACGAGAGCGAGAGCGTGTGACCGCCGGCGAGGGACAGCCCGTCGAGCTGCGTGACGGCGAGCAGTGGGACGGTCGGGTTCGACGCCGCCGCCAGTTCGAAACCGAGCGCGGCTCCGCTCGCGAGCGTGAGCGTGGGCGTCGAAAAGGTCTCGGGCGTCGCCCCGCTGGAGATGGCCAGGCTTCCGCCGGTGACGGTCACGCCGCCATCGGCCGTGCCTGCAGCCAGCACGAGCGTGCCGGCCTGCACGGCGATCGGTCCGTCGAAGACCGTCGGAGCCGTGAGTGCCACCCGTGCGGTTCCGGCCTTGATGAGCGAGCCACTGCCGGTCACGCCGCCGCTCAGGGAGAGCGACCCGCTCCGGTCGACGAGCAGGGTCGCCCCCGCAGCAACCTCCACGTTGCCGGTGATCGATCCGGTCGACCCACCGGCGCCGATCTTGAGGGTACCGGCCGAGACGGTGGTCCCGCCGGCATAGTCGTTGTCGGTCGCCAGCGTGGCGGAGCCCGTGCCGGTCTTGAGCAACCGCCCGGCACCGACGATCCCGCCCCCGCCGCCGAGCGTGTAGTCACGCGCGTCATTGGCCAAGGTGACGAGCTGCGGGGCGACGGCTTCGTCGAGTGTCACACTGACAGCTCCGGTGCCCGCCGCCGAGTCATCGAACACGACCCGGTCGGTGTTCACGAAGTTCGTGGCGGTTCCCGCCGTCGCAAGCTGCCAGTTTTCGGTGCCACCCGAGCCGATTGTGATACCGCGATCCCAGGCCACCGATGTGTTGCCCTTCCACACGAGTGAGTCCACGACGTAGGTCGTCCTCAGGTCGGGCCGGCGGTTCGGGTCGGGGTTGCCCCCCGAACCGATCTCCCAGCCGTCCTCGGTGAGGGACGTTCGCACGAGCAGCCCGTTATTGGCAGCGGTGCCGTCGAACCAGGCCTGAACGTCGGCCGTTACGTCGAACCAGGCCTGCTGATTCTTCTCCATGGGCTGGACGGTCGCGGAGGGTGTGGCCAGGTAGTCGGTACCCTGCACAGGCCCGGCAGGCCCGAATCCGGCATACGTAGTGGACGTATCCCAGCTGTCGGTCATGCGGTACACGGAATAGGGGCCAGGCGACTGGCTGTTGCTGCCGCTGTTCGTGGTGAGCACAAGCCAGCTCTTCGCGATCTCCGCCCGAGTTGGGACCTGACTGGCAGCCGAGCCGACGATGCTGTCGAACCGCACCAGCGCCAGGGCGTCCGGACTAGCGCCGCCCGGGGCCGTGCCACCGGTCGGTCCGTCGAGATAGAAGTTCGAAGTCCCGGTCTGGTCGAGCGTGATGCCCGACACTCCGTCCATCGAGATCATCGTCATGCCTGCGTATCCATCCACGCCGGGCACCAGCGACGCGGTGTCGGCCGCGGCGGTTGTGTACGTCACAGACAGCCGAGGACGAGAACCCGCCGTCGTTGCGGCGATGCCATTCACCCACCAGGCATCGGTCGTATGCGCCTGCACGACGAAGCCGTTGTTGCTCAGTGAGCCATCGAGCCAGTCCTGCACGAGCGGGGCCACGAAGGCCGACACCACGCTGCCGGCTACGGGCGCGGTGTAACCTGATACCGCGAGAGTGGCATTGCCGTTGGCATAGGTAGGGCCATTGTTCGCCAAGGCCGTATTGGCGTTTCCCAGGCTCGTCAGCGACGTAGCGGTGGTGAAGGGCACTCTCATGCCCGCCACGACGAAGCGTCCGTTGGATTGGTTGTTGGAGCCGGTGCCTGTCGTGAGCGTGAGTTGGGCGTCGAGGATGGTGGCGTCTGTCGGAATCAGACCCGCACCGAAAATGTCATCGAACCGGATGAAATACTGGGCTTCATCGTTGAGGCCGCTGCCGGTTCCACTCTGGGCGTCGATGTAGCCCCCTGCCGTGTTGGCGGTAGCCGTCGTCACCGTGATTCGCGCGTCGGTCGCCCCGGCATAGCCGGCAACGCCCTGCTGGAAGGAGAGCGTCGAGGTCGTCACCTGGGCCTCGGCCGCCATCTCGACGAGGAAGCCACACGCTGCGACGACAGCGGCGATACCGCGGATCAGAGCCAGATTTCTTCGCATGGGGATTCCTTAAGTTGGCTGAGAGGCGGGATGACGGTGGGGGCAGGCAGACACGTGACGCACGTCCGACGGACATCGATTGTGCGGGCAAGCATGAGCGGATGATGTGCTCGGCTGGCCTTTCGCATGAGAATCGTGTGAGCGAGTCGCTGCGGCGATACGCTTTGAGCGGGTGAGGCTGCCACCCGGCGACTCGGGCAGGCTCGATGCCTGTGCAGTGGCGTCGAAGGCATGCTCGATCGTGATGGCCGAAAAGCGAGAACCTCGGGTTCGGGCGATCGTATGCGTCAATTCCTGCGAAGTCAGCGGGCCCAGTGCCGGTGGATAATGCCGCTTGGAGCCAAGGATGGGCCGAGGGTCATCCGACGACTCGGCCCTGCTGTCGAGTTGACGCTGGCCGCTCAACGCTTCAGCACCCGGCAGAGCGTGCTTGCGCTGACCGCCTGGCTCGCTGCCGCCGCTGTGCCGTCGCTGCTCTTGGCTTCAGGGACCACGAAACTCGATCGGCAGGCTGGATGGACCACCGACAGGCTTCTCGCGTCGCCGTTCGCGACGCAGGCGGCCGTCGCCGACAGGGCTTATGTCTATGCGATCTCCAACACCGTCGTCGCCCAGTATGACCGCCGGACCGGCCGGTTGGTTGCCCAGGGCTCGGCAGCCGATGCCAAGCATCTCAACAGTGGGTTTCTTTACGAAGGCCGAATCTACGCCGCCCATTCCAATTATCCAGCCGAGCCCCACGAGAGCGACATTCGCGTGTTTGATCCTGCGACGGGGAGCCTGAGCCTCTTCCATCGGTTCGAGGATCCCCCAGGCAGCCTCGTGTGGTGCATCCGCAAGGGTGGCAACTGGTGGTGCTGCTTCGCCCAGTACGGCCCGGCCAATGACCGGACGGTGCTCATCGAATATGCCGACGGCGGGTTTGAGCGGGAGTTGCGGCGGTTCACCTTTCCCAGCGAGGTCGTGGCCGACTGGGACGGCATGAGCGGGTCGGGAGGGATCTGGGACGGCGACATCCTGCTCGTGTCGCACCACCACTTTCCCGTGCTCTACCGGCTTGCGGTGCCTGAGACCGGAAACGAACTCGTGCTCGACGCGGCCCACTTCTGCCCGTTTCCTGGCCAGGGGTTCGCCGCCGATCCGCTGACCGGCGGCCTCGTGGGGATCGACCGATTCAACCGGCGACTCGTGTTCGCCGTGCCCGAGTCCGCAGCCTCGAGCGGCCGGCTGGCCGAGTGACGAGCCCCGCCCCGGCGACGACCAGGAGTACGAGGTCGCTGAGCCAACGAACGAGGCCGCTCACAAGCAACCTCCGTCACGAACAATCGGCATACCTCTCGCTTGCCCTGCGCACGCGGCGACTCAGCAGGCACCAACCGCCGAGGGCTGCCACGAGCGGCACGATCGGTCGAGTGCCAGGAGCCCCTCGTATTCTGTCATGCATCACCACATACCCGGCCTGCGTACCGCAATAGCTTATCGAGAACGCGTTCAGCTCCGGTATTCAAACTTGTAGCGACCTGGATAGGGCACGGGATACTGTCCGTCGGCGTCGGCCAGGACCGGAGCCGGGGAATCGGCCGTGAAGCTTGCCACCGCCGCCGTCATGTCGTCGCCCCAGTCGAGGGCCTCCGCGAAGCTGACCGTACGGCCGACATGGGCCGACATCCGCCCCATCGCCGTGACGAGGCTCGCCTCGGCCCCGCGGACGGCCTCGTTGTAAGGCGTGTCGTCGACGATCGCCGCCACCAGATCCTCCCACTCGCGGCGGTAGGGATTGGGCTCGGGCTGGGCCGCTGCCCAGAGCAGGTTGTCGTCGGCCATCCGCTGGCTCTTGTAGATCGCCGAGCGGGCCGGCGAGTGGCCGCTCGTGGAGATCGTGAAGGCTCCCTTCGAGCCCTGGCCGTAGACGGCAAACTCCTGCTCGCAGCCGTTCATGATCCGGCACTGATAGAAGAATTTCGCCCCGTCGGGGAAGGTGTATTCGATCGCGTAGTTGTCGAAGTTCTGGTCGTTGATCTTGCCCTGGAAGTGGCGGCCGCCGACCGCCTCGGCTTTCACGGGCCAGGCGTTCTTCATCCAGCAGACCTCGTCCACATGGTGGATGCAGTAGTCGCTGAAGATGCCGCCGGAGGCCCAGACGAAGTTGTGGAAGCGCCGCGCCTGCCAGAGGAGCTCCGGCATCTCGCCACGGCCGGGGAAGAGATCGAGGTGGTGGGCGGCGGAGTGGTTGCGATAGCCGCGGAAGGCGATGAGGTCTCCAGCCTCGCCGGCCTGAAGCCGGTCCCACAATTCCTGCCGCCGCTCGCAATGACGGCACATCAGGCCCACGCCCACCTTGAGCCGTTTTTCATCGGCCTTTGCGGCCAGGTCGATGATCCGCTTCGCGCTTGCCCCGTCGACGGCGACGGGCTTCTCCATGAAGCTGTGCACGCCCTTCTCGATCGCGTAGGCGAAGTGGGCCGCGCGGAAGGCCGGTGGCGTGGCGAAGATCGCGATGTCGCCCGGCCGGAGGCAGTCGATCGCCTGCTTGTAGGCGTCGAAGCCGAGAAACGATCGCTCCTCCGGCACGTCAATCCGCTCTGGAAACTCGGTCGCGAGCGACTGCTTCTTGATGCTCAGCCGCTCTGGGAAGATGTCGGCCATCGCCACGACCTTGAGATTGGCGCCCGGCACGGAGAGGGCGTCGACCGTGGCCCCAGTGCCCCGGCCGCCGCAGCCGATCACCGCCACGCGAATTTCGTCGCCACCCGCGGCATGGGCGTTCTGCAGGCCCGAGCCGGCGACGAGCGAGCCGAGCGACGCGGCCGCGGTGGTGCGGGAAACGCTGCCGAAGAATCCCCGGCGACTGGTGGCGGCTGGATGTGGGTCGTTGGCCATGAGCGGTGTCCTTTGCGAGCGTGGTGTGAGATCACGGGAGAAGGAAGGAGCCGCCTACCGGGGCTCACCCGCGGTAGGCGGCGGCGGAGGGGCTGCGGGCGAGGTCGTCGTCGAGCGAGCGGTGCGGCTGGAGTCCGAGGGTTGCGAGCGCGGCGTGGTAGGACCGCACGGCCTCGGCGGCGGCAAGGTCGCCGTCGGCCACGAGCCTGAGGTGCCGCACGAACGTCGGCTGGTGCTCGGCGGCGTTGATCTTCCGGCCGAACAGGGCGACCCGCGCCCCATGCCGCTTGGACTCCTCCACCAGCGCGAAGGCGTCGTGGGTGGTGCCGGCGGAGCCTCCGAGCACGCCCACGACGAGCGAGCGGTCGTAGGCGGCCAGCATTTCCATCACGGCGGGACCGAGGTAGGGAATCTTGAGAAACAGCGGCCGGCCGGCCCGCGGCACGCCCGCGAGCGCCCGCACCACATGGTCGGCGAGAAACCGGGCCACGTCTTCGGGCCGGCTGCCCGCGGGCTTGCCCGGCACCTGCCCGGGAGCATTGGGATAGAAGACCTCGAGGAAGTGCGTGAACCCCGCCTGCTCGGCCTCCAGGCGAAAGCCCTTGTAAGCCTCGAGCATTGCGCTGTCGAGCAACGCTGAGTCGTTGAGCGTGAGTGAAAAGAGGCCGAGATTCGCACCCGGGCCCGGGCCTGCCGCCGGGGCCTCCGCCCTGCCCCACCGCGCCTGGGCGATCGTGGTCGTGGCAAAAGGCATCGCCGGCTCGCGGCCATACCCACCCGTGCCGGCAGCCAGCCAGATGTCGGTCGTGTCGTTCATCCGCACCGCTGGTGTGACGGGGCTCGTCTCGAACAGACGCCCGTCGATCGCCAGGGCCTCGCTCGTGCTCGCGCTCATCAGCATGATGTCGACGAGCCCCTCGGCCACGAGCGTGCGGATTTCGTCGCGGTAGGCGTGGATCGAGCGAAACGGCCCGCGGCCGGGCTGGCCGCCGGGGGCGAGGCCCGGCGCGGCGAGGCCGAAGGCCATGTCGGCGTCCTTCGCATCAGCCAGGATGTAGTCGCCGCAGGACGGGTCGGCGAGGATCCGTCGGAGCTTGCGGTCGAGACTCTTTTCCGGAGCGGCCTGCATGGGAGGAGAAGACTAGGGCACGAGGAAGAATCGAGCCAGGAACTGCATAAAGGTTTTACAATAAACCAGAATCCTTGTGCGGTAGGGTGCGGGAAAATCCAGTCGGGATCGCCGGTCGCTGGTGTGACCCGCGAGGTACAGCCTTGATGAACCAGCCCGCAGCCAGGCCCTTGGTGGCCGTGATCCTCGACGCAGCCCGCCCGTACGATCGGCTGATCATCGGGGGCGTGGCCCAGTATGTCCGCGAGCACCAGGCCTGGAGCCTCTACGTCGAAGAGGATCCGCTCCAGAAACTGCCCGACCTCGCCCACTGGCGTGGCCAGGGGATCATCGCCAACTTCGACGATCGACAGGTCGCCCAGGCGATTCGCGGGCTGTCGATCCCGATCGTCGGCGTCGGCGGGGGTTACGGTTGGTACGAGCCGGAGTCGGGCATTCCGTATATCTTCACCGACAACCAGCGGATCGGGCAGCTGGGCGCGGAGCATCTGCTCTCGTGCGGCTTCGAGCACCTGGCCTTCTATGGCTACCCGCGAACCTCGACGAATGCCTGGTCGGAAGAGCGAGCCGCGGCGTTCGATGCCTGCTGTCGGGCGGTTCCCGGCCGCGACTGCCGCGTCTTCACCGGCCGCCTGGGCAACGCCCGCCGCTGGGGCGAACTCCAGGAGGAGCTCACCGCCTGGCTTGCCGACCTGCCGAAGCCCGTCGGCATCATGGCCTGCAACGACGTGCGGGCCCGGCACGTGCTCGAGGCCTGCCGCACGCTCGGCCTCAAGGTGCCGCGGGACGTGGCCGTGCTCGGCGTGGACAACGACGAGATGATCTGCGAGCTGACCGATCCCCCGCTCTCGAGCATCGACCAGTCGGCCCGGCGGATCGGCTACGAGGCCGCCGCCGCTCTCGACCGGCTGATGCGGCAGGCGGCGGGTGCGGCCGCCGAGTCGCCGCCGCTGCGGGTGGTCGTGCCTCCGATCGGCGTTGTGTCTCGCACCTCGACCGACACGATGGCGACCGAAGACGAGGCGGTGCTCCATGCGCTCGAGCGGTTGCGGGCCGACCCCTGGCATCGGCCCGACATCGCCGCGCTGGCCCACGAGGCCTGCGTCTCGCGGTCGACGCTTGAAAATCGGTTCAAGGCTGCCGTGGGCCGTTCGATCCACGAGGAGTTCGTGCGGCTCAGGCTCGCGGGATTACGGCGGCTCGTGACCGAAACCGATCTCCCGCTCAAGGCGATCGCCACCCGCACCGGGTTTCGCTCGGTGCAATACATGACCACGTTTCTCCATCGCCACACGGGCCTCACGCCGGCGCGGCTGCGGGCCGTGGAGCGGGGACGGGTGGAGAAGCCGGCGGAGGGCGAGTCGTGAAGCGGAAGGTGGTTTCCGTCTGTCGTTTCGCTTTGCCCGAGTCTGATTTCTTTCGATCGCATTGAGGTCATGTGTAGCACCGGCTCGGGGTCGGCAAAAGTCGGTCGGAGGACCGACTCCTTCGGATTGTCGCGGGTGAGGATACGCCCCTGTGCTCCTCGAGCGTTCGCCGACCCCTCGCCTCCTCTCGCGGTGTAGACACTCGTCGCTACGGCTATCTCAAATGCTTTCCCGCGTCTCCAGTCTGGTCGCTTTGTCATGACTCACTCACCGTCGTTCCGCTCGTCTGCTGCTGATCGCATCGCCGCCTCGGCCCGCGACTTCGACGTCGCCGTGATCGGCACGATCGTGGCCGACGTCCTCGTGCGGCCGGTGCCGCTCGGCGAACCGGTCGGGGGCGGCCGGTTGTTTCATGTCGAGCCAATCGAGGTCACGACGGGTGGGATCGTCTGCAATTCCGGAATCGGCCTCGCCACGCTCGGGCTGCGGGTCGCGGCGATGGGGCTAGTGGGCGGCGACGCCTGGGCCGAGCTGATCCGCATCCGGCTGGCGGCGGCCGGCCTGGACGTGACCGCCGTCGAGACCGCTCAGCACGCGGCCACGAGCACCACAGCCGTCCTGATCGATCCGACCGGTGAGCGAAGCTTCGCCCATCATGTCGGAGCCTGTGCCAGCCTCGACCTCGCCTTTGTGCAGCGGCACCTCCCCGCGTTCGCCCGCTCAGGCTGGGCGGTGCTCGGCTATGCGGGGCTCTTGCCGGGCCTGGAGCCAGCGCTGGGCGAAGCGGCCGCGGCTCTCAGGCAGGCCGGCTGCAAGGTGGCGATCGAGACCGGGGGCTCAGGCGGGCGGCTCGAGGACGTGGCGGCCGCGCTGCCGCATGTCGATCTCTATGTGCCGAGCCTGGGTGAGGCCGCGGCCCAGACCGGGTGCGCTGAACCCCGGGAGATCATCGCCCGCTACCGATCGTTCGGGGCCGGAGGAATCGTCGGGGTGAAGTGCGGCTTAGCCGGCACGCTCCTGAGCCCCGCGGCGAATGCCCTCGTGCAGATCCCCTGCCTACCGCCCCCCGGGCCCGTGGCCGACACGACCGGCGCCGGCGACGCCTTCCTCGCCGGCCTGCTCGCGGGCATCGTCCGCGGCATGTCGCCCCGCGAGGCTGGGCTCGTCGGCGCGGCCAACGCCGCCTGCTGCGTCACGGGCGTGGGCGCGACGGCCGGGCTGCGGTCGTTCGCCGAAACGCTCACCGTCGCCGGGCTCACGTGACCCCAGGAAATGCCGGCAGCCAGACTGCGAAATGCCTGCAGTCGTGAGTGTTCGTCCAAGCTCTCGACCATGGGTTCGACCATGACATTCACCTGGGAGGTTTCACGCTGAGGGCTCGCGGCTGGACCATCAGCACTATATTCGCTGCCCAGGGCGGTGACGCTGCTATGCTGCCCGCCCCCCATCGCAATCAGGTCAAAGGCATTCACAACCCCGTCGTAATTGACATCCCCCGCAGCCCAGTCGGCGGGGGTTCCTCTCCCGTAGTGGCCCCGAGCCGAGAGCTGGACAAGGTCAAAGGAATCGAAGTCGAAGTCGAGATCGAGATCGCCCACCGTGGTGACGGCCAAGGATGCTCCGCCGGATGGGTGAACAAGGTATCCGACCGCTCGTCCAGCCGGGGCCGAGGCCAACGTCGAGGATCCGATCCCGCGGCTCGTGATCCAGGTGCCACCATCGCGGCCGGCGATGATCGCCGAGCGTAGACTCGCCGCGTCGGTGACACCAGGAGCGATCTCGAGCCGAGCGCTGCCAATGTCGAGTCTGGCGTCGTCGGCCAGCGCGAGTCCCGCCAGGGCCACCGTCTGCGGGCTCACGTCAAGAACGACTGTCGCGCCCCTGGCGATCGCCAGCGGGCCGGCCCCGAACGCGGCCGCATTGCGGACAAGGAGCGTTCCGGCGACGACTGAGGTGCCGCCGACATGGGTGTTGGCCCGACTCACTTCCAGGGTGCCCCCGCCCGCCTTCGTGAGCGTGTCGCTGCCTGAAAGCGTGACGAGCAGGGGTTCCATCTCGCCATCCGGCACACGTACCACGATATCTGAGGAGAGGCCCCCGCGAGGTATATCGTCAATCGCTTGTTGCACGCTTCGCAGCCGTTGTGTTGCTTGGAGTATCACCTCGGCCGGGTCGCTGATGCGGTACAACCCATCGCTGATGCCATGAAGGGCTGTGCGCGAAAATTGAAAGGCCTGCCTCTTGAATTCGTTCACTGCCATGAGCAGCGTCGAGGGGCTCGCTCCCCTCTGCAGGGCTTCGAGCCGGAGTTCATCGAGCCGGCTCGCCACGTCGAGTCCGGCCATGGCCGCCATATCGGCGGCCTTCGCGGCGAGGTCGCCCACGAGCGGATCGCTGTCGGGATTTGCCCGCTTCCAGGCGTCGGCGATCGCCCGGCCGAAGCCCTCCTTGAGGGTCTCGGCTGTCGGCCGCTCGCGGAAGCTGCCGGCAAAGCCCTTCAGGAGCTCGAGTTCGGCCGCCAGGCTGTTGGGCACGTCGTCGGGCAGGAGGTTCTGCAGCACGCCGGAGACCAAATCCCAGGCGAAGTGGAGCTTGACATGCGCGAGATAGGCGTTGGCTGCCTCGCGGGTGGCAGGATCGTCAAAAGAGGTTGCCTCCTGGAGAACCCGCAGCGGATCCTGAGTGAGGTAGTCAAAGCGGCCGAGTTCGAACACCTCGGCGATGAAACCCCGAACCTCTTCCGCTGGAACGCCGGCCGTCACGGCCAGGTTGTGCAACGTGGTCAGCGGCGTGACCATGCCCCCCAGCGGCCCCGCGAAGGGCAGCTCCAGCTTCTGATCCATGCTCGTGTCGGTGCCGCCGAAGACCACGAGCTGCCCTTCGTCGGCGTCGATGCGGCCGTTGCGGTTGCGGTCGAAGGTGCGGAGGTCGACGTCGAGGGTGTAGCGGCCGTCGGCGTCACTCGTCGTCACCGGCTCGAGCGAGTCGATGCGGCCGTTGAAGTTGGCATCGAAGAACACTGTCGCGTCGGCGATGTGGCCGTTCGAGACGCTGCCGCTGCCGTAGCGGCCCCCGATGCCGAACTGGAAGATCGGGATCTCGGCCAGCCGTCGCTCCCAGACCGTCTCCCAGATCGAGTAGAACCCAAGATCGATTCCTATTTGCACCCTCGACTTCACGTAGGCGATCAGTTCACCAGAGAGCTCGAAGAGATTCAACGGATTTGAGATCCGGTCGGTGATCTCGAGGCCGCGGATCTTCCCGTCGGACGTGCCGGCGATCTCCCCTTCGTCGAGCAGATCGAGGCTCACGGCGGCTTCGAGGCCACCCGTGATGTCGGCCCGCACGACCCGGGCGGAATAGCCGAGCCCCGCCCCCATGCTCGCGTCCATGGTGAACTCGGGAATGTCGTCGCCACTCTTGTCGAGGTCGGCCACGTAGAAGCCGTTGAACACCTTCCAGGAGCTGCTGGCGGCGAAGCCGTCCCTCCGCCACTGGCTCAGGCCGAAGGTGTCGAAGCCGAAGCCCAGGTGCGCTTCGACCTCGTAGCCCCCCTCGATCACGCCCTCAATGCCGCCGTAGATCGGGAAGGTCTTGTCGATCTCCGACGACATTCCCATGCCTGGCATCCGCCATTCGAACAGACTCACGTCCTGGCCGAACAGCAGCTTGACGACGTTTGCCGGCTCTTCGATGAGCGGAATCGTGATCCCCAGTTCGTCGAGCTGATCCATGACCTTGGCAAACGCATTCTTGGAATTGCCGTCCTCGTCCTTGCCCCCCTGGTCGGCCTGCTCCTTCGTGTCGTCGCTGAGCCCCTCGGCGTCCGCGTCCACCTCCTCGTCAGCCGGATCGGCGTCGTCGTCGCCGGCATTCCAGAGCGGCAGCTCATAGCTGCCGAAGCTGACGTAGAAGCCCTCCTCGTCACTGAGCCTTTCGAGGTCGCGAACGAGATCCATGACGCCCTTGAGCATATCAAGGAACTCGACCGTTTCCTCGACGCTCGCGGCGAGCCGCTGGCCACGGTCGCGGTCGATCGTGGCGTAGAAGCCGGCAAACCAGCGGGAGAGGTCGATGGTCGAGGTTTGGCCGTCCCCGTCGACGTCGAAGGTGTCCTCCAACCCGACTGTCGCGAAGATCTTCGTGTCCTTGTAGAGCGCGTCGACGAGCGGGTAGAGCGGCTTGAGAATGCCGTCGAGTCCGTCCACGATCGGACTGAGCATGTCGGTGATGTAGCTGCCCAGGTCAAGCCGGATGTCGTCGAAGTAGAACGTCGTGGCACTCGCCGGCTCGTCGGCCTGCTCCTGATTGGAGTAGTCGAACAGCGGGAGCAGGGCCGAGAGCTCGAACTTGAAGGAGGGGATCGCCGCCGACCCGTTCACGCTCGTCGTCACGCCGAACGACATCGCCGCGTTGCCGCTGAAGGAATACTGAAAGACCTCCTCGAGGTCGAGGCTGCTGCTCGTGAGCTCCGTGTAGCTCAGGCTGCCATCCTCGCCGGCGCCCCCGTTGACGAAGAGCTCGAAGCTCACGTCGAGCTCCGTGCTCGCGGGCTCGTCGCCGATCTGCACGTTGTCGTTGACGCTCGGCTGGTTGACGGCGTCGAGCTGCATGAAGCCCAGGCCGCCCGTCAGGCTGAAGTTCTCCGAGAGTCCGGCGTTGAAGTTGGCCGTCACGAACGTCTTGTCGTCGGCCGTGTTCAGGTAGATGTCGCCGCTGCGGGGAAACACGAGTTCGAGCCCCGCGTCGTAGCTGAAGAAGGCGTCGAAACTCCCCTCGGTTTGGAAGCCCAGACCCGGAAGACCGAAGTCGGACGCGAGTGGCACGCTGAGGACGGTGTAGGCGTCGGAGAAGCCGAACCGCACCACCACGGCCGGGTTGGTGGTCGACGTGTCCTTCATCGACAGGCTCACCGAGATCGCATCCTCCGACACGCCGAGCGCGGCGGCGATGTCACGGGTGATGAGCCGGCTCAGCCGCGACGGCGTGGGCGTGCCGACCTGCCGGATGCTGTTGGTGAGATCGTTGATGAACTTTCGCAGGCCCTGCCCGGTCTTGCCCGTGAGGCTGCCCACCATCGGCAGCGAGAGGCTGTCGATGCCCTCCTGGAGGCTCGTCAGCGACGACTGCATCGACGTGGCGGTGGTGTCCGCAAGCTCGTAGTCGAGCACGTCGACACTCTGCACGAAGTTCGTGAAATGACCCGAGTCGCCCGAGTGACTCGCGGTGTCGTAGTCGGTGTCGGAGCTGGAGAAGCGGTAGGCCAGCTGCGCTGCATGGATCCCGGTCTTCGCCGTGCTGCCGCTGCCGTCCTCGATCTTGTAGTCGTCGAAGGCCCGCACGCTGATCTGCTGCGGGGTGAACCAGTTGTCGCGGGTGAAGGTCACCGTGGTGCTGAAGGCCGCGCTCGACGTGCCGAGCTGGCGGCTCGCGCCGCCGGCGACCTTCTCGGTGATCGTCACGGTCACGGTGCTCTTCGGCTCGCTCGTCAGCGCGAGCTGGTAGGTGGCGCTGGAGCCCGACTCCTTGACGAACACCCGCTCGCCGGAGGTCATCACGAGGATGCCGGCGACGTCGTTGTTGATGATCTTCACCGTGGCGGTCGTCCGTGAGCTGTCGGAACCGACGGTGTAGCCGTCGCCGCTCGCGAGCGCGACCGTGATCGATTTGCTCGTGCTGTCGGCCAGGAAGTCGTCGATCGGCACCACGAGCACGTCGCTCTGCGCCTGGCCCGGCGGGATCCGCACCGTGCCGCTGACCGACGTCGGCGTCTGGGCGATCTTCCCCAGGCGGTCACCGACGCTGGAGCCGTAGGGAAGGCTCGAGTCGAGGTCCACCGCGGTGACCGAGTAGTTGACCACCAGCCCCTTGGAACCGACGGAGCTGGCCGTGGCGTCGGAGAGCCGGATGCGGAACCGTCCTGGCCTACCCTCCTCGGCTCCGTCGCTGATTCGCTCGAGCGTCGCGGTGGGCAGGTCGTTGTCGGTGATCACGATCGAGACCGTGTCGACCGCGAGCCCGTCGAACCGGGCGTCGTCGCTCGTGGTGGCGAACGTGAGGCTGCTCGTGCTCACGTCCTCGACCACGCTGTCATCCACCGCGAAGAGGCCGACCGTTTGCAGGGTCGCCCAGTTCGCCGGGGTGAAGACGAGCGTCTCACTGCGGCCGACGCTGCGGTCATTGATCGTGAACTGCCTGTCGCTCGGCGAAAGCGTGACCACCACGTCGGCCGTCGGCTCGGCAGTCAGGCTGAGGTTGATGAAGCCGTTGCCGGCCTTGGCGATGCTGCCCTGCTGCAACTCCACCTTCACACCGGACGTATCGTTGTCCTGGAGGAGCAGGGTCTCGGCCACCGGCCGACTGAGGGCGATCTCGAGGTAGTTGATCCGGGTTGCCGAGGACGAACCAGCGTCGATCGTCAGCCGGCCGTCGCTGACGGTGACCAGGGCCTTGAAGAAGCCGAACTCATTGGCCGCGAGGGACCGGGCACTGAAGTACGAGACGCCTTCGATGTTGAGTGTGTGGGTGCCTGTGAACTCGGCATCACCGATCGAGGCGGATACCTCGTACACGCCGTTGTCCAGGGCGATCTCCCAGGATTGGCCGTTTTTGATGCCGATGAGCGTGTCGAGGCTCTGGTCGGCGTTCTTGTTGCGATCGCGACCCATATCGGTGTGATCGGTCGACCAGCCATAGCTCCATCCTTGGTTCCTGTCACCGAACACCTGGCCGCTGTCGGCAAGATAGCCGTCCGGGGTCTCGGCAGAACCGAGCTGGAAGTTGATCCTGGCCACCAGGGATTCCCTGCCCGCGGAGGCGATCTTGTAAAACCGGTCGCTGCTGGTGGTGCGGGCATGAATCTCGACGCTCTGGCTGCCGTCCACCAGGCGGTCGTCGACCGGCACGATCTGGAAGGCCTGCGGGACCTTCCAGTTTTCCGGGGTGAAGGTCAGCGCGATCCGGGCGGTCGGATCCTCGGGGCTGCTGGCGGGAATCTGCAGGCGCGCCTCGCTCGCGTCATTCGTTTCGAGGTACAGCGTCACGGAGTCGTCAGGCTGGCTCGTGAGCCTCACGTACCTCGTCAGGCTCGCACCCCCCTCCGCGAGGGTCACCCGCGATCCGTCGGCGGGCTCGAATCCCTCGCCGTCGAGGAAGAATGCGATCCCGGCCGCGTCGTCGTCGGTGATCGTGAGCCGGGCATTCGTCGGCAGATCGACGCGGCTGGTGAGGCCCGTCAGGGGCGAGGTGGACGACGTCAGGTCGAGGCCGAGCGTGACCACTTCGACACGCACCGGCACCGACCCCGCCGCCTGGCCGCTCTCGACCGAAAGACTGTTCACCAGCACGAGCGTCGCCGTATCTCCCGTGGAATCGTTCCTGTAGACAAGCTCGGTGCCGGCAGCGAGTTCGACGCTCGAACGGTTGGTGCTTCCGAGGGTCAGCGAGGCGAGATAGCGGTCCGTACCCGAGGCCGCATCGGTGGTCAGTGGCGCGTTGAGCGTCATCGTCACGCTGCGGTCGAGAACCTGGTAGAGATCCCCCTGGACGCTGGTAACCAGATCGACGACCGACCCCGAGACGCTGCTCTGGCTGTTCGCGTCCACCCAGGCGAGGGTGCCGGTGACGCGAGCGCCACGATCACGGTGGAGCGTCACACTCTCACCGAGAGTGAACCGCGCGACTGTCGATCCCTTGCTGCCGCTGATTTCGACACTCCGGCCGAGGGCGAGCACCGTGCCCGCGGCCAGGGTCACGGCCTCACGGTCGGTGGTGCCGAGGGCCAGTTCGAGTTGCGTGCCACCGTCGGTCGCGTCGGTCTGGCTCCTGACCACGAGCTCCACTCCGCGAGCGGCGAGCAGCCGGGCCACGAGCGTCTCGTCGTCCTCTTCGATCGAGTCATCGAGGCCCTGCACCGTGACGGATGCGGAGGTGCTGCCTGCCGCGATCAACAGATGAATGCCATCCACCCGGCTGAAGGCCTCGGCGGGAATCGTCTCGGTCACCGTGTCGGCGTTGTTATTCCGCGGCCGCTCCCACTGGAGGGCGACGGCCGGGGCGGCCGTGTTAAACGACGTGTAGTCGAGCGTGACCGCGACGAAGTCGCCGCGGGTCAGTTGCAGCGATTCGGTGCTCCAGGTGGCCTGGGTGTCGATCCATTGATCGATGACCGTCGTGCCATCGAGCACGAGCCGCACGCCCCCGCGGACCGGCACCGTGAAGGTGTAGCTGCCGGTCTCGGGGACCGCGATGTAGCCCGACCAGGTGGTCGTGAAGCTGCCGCCCGCTGCGGGGAAGGAGGAACTGGTCTCGTCGATGCCGTCGGCATCCACGCTGGTCGTCTCAACGCCGGTGCCGCCGGTGCTCTTGATCTCGAGATAGTTGATCCGGGTCCTCTTCCTGGCCGCCGAGCCTTGGTCGAGTGTCAGCCGACCATCGCTGACCGTGACGGTCGCCGTCGTTCGAGCAAACTCGTTGGCAGACAGTTGCTGCTCGCTGAAGAACGAGACCCCCTCGACGTTGAGCGTGTGAGTACTGGAGAACTTTGCGTCGCCCACGGAGGCGCTGACTTCATACACCCCATTAGGCAGCGAAACTTCCCAGGTCGCGCCCTCTTGAAAATGCATGTGTGTGTCGAGCAGCTGATCGGAATTAATGCTATGAACACGTCCGAGGTCGGTGTGGTCGCTCGACCAGCCATACGTCCGGCTGTTGCCGCGATCGCCATACACGCTCCCGCTGTCCGCCAGGAAGCCGTCCGGCGTCGCGGCGTCCGGGTGTTGGAAGTTGATCTTCAGATCTGTGGTTTCCATTGCCTCAAACCGCGCGAGTCCGACCAGCGCCTGGGCGTTCTGGCTGGGCGTGACGACGAAGTCGCGGGCATTGAGCTGCCGGTTGCTCTGCTCGAGATCGAAGAAGACGAGTGTGTCCTGGGCGGCGGGCTGCGAGAGCGTGATCGTGAACTCGGCCGAGTCGCTGCCAGACTCCTCGATGGTCGTCCGGGTCGGGGCCGAGATCTGGGCGATCGGAGCCTGGGCGTTCTGGGCGGCAGCCAGGTCTTCGTTGGCGGTGGCGGTGTCGTCGTCGAGCACGAGCACCGTCACGCTCGGCGTCAGCGGCTTGTAAAGGGTGTCGGTCGTCGTGATCGTGAAGTCGAGCGACCGCTCGATGTCGCCATCGATGCTCGTGTCGTCCCGGCCCTGCAGGAGCAGTTCCTGCACCTGATCCCAGTTGTCGGGCGTGAACACCAACTCGATCGCCGCGGCGGTCGGGCTGCCGGCGAGCGTCGTGCGGATGTCGCCACTGGTGGCCGTGTTGGTCTCGAGTCGCAGCGTGACCGTGTCCGTCGGCCGGCTCGTCAGGCGGATGCCCAGGCGGGTCTTGCTGCTTCGGGCCTCGTCGCTCTCGCTCACGGTAAAGCGGCCCGTGCTCGTCCAGCCGCTGCTCGTTGCGTCGAGATTGCTCCAGGCCGCCAGAAACTCCACGTCCGCTGAGTCGTCGTCAGCGAGTTCGGCCGTGCTGGTGCTCGACGCCCCGCCCAGGCTGTAGAGGCCGCTGTCGACGAGCGTGAGCGTGAGAGTCTCGTCGTTCTCGGCCGTGAGGTCGTCGAGCACGACCAGCGGCACGCCGACCTGGCTGGCGCCCGCGGGTAGCCGCAGGCCGTAGGTCGGCACGGCGGCGAAGCCCGCCGTATTGGACGAGTTGCTCGAGAGCACGGCTGCCGGAGCCGAAGAGACGTCATTGGCCAGCGAGTTGTTGAGCGGCAGGCTGCTCACGAGACCCGAGCCGCTCGCCGTCTCGCCGAGCATCGATGCCCGGATCTCGTCCTGCGTGCGGGCGGCATTCCAGATCGCCACGCCCCTTACAGCGCCGTCGAGCCGCTCGCCGTTCAGCGACCGGCCCAGCAGGTTGCTCGACCGGGCCAGCCGGGAGAGCCCGGAGGCGAGCGTCTGCCGGGCGACGAGCTCGCCGTTGACGTAGAGACTGGCGACCTTGTTTCCGTCGATGCTGAAGGCGAGGTGGTTCCACTCGGCGACGGCCAGCGGCACGTCGCTCGTCAGCCGGGCCAGCACGGCCCCGCTCGACGAACGCAGCTGCAGCCGCGGCTTGTTCGTGCTGTCGGGGAAGCCGAGCCAGATCTGGTGCTGGCCGCTCGCGTTCGAGAACTCGAGCACCGTGTCGCCGTCCTGGGCCTTGTCGCGCCGCACCCAGGCCTGCCCGCTCAGCTCGCCCGCGTCACTGACGGTGGTGAAAGTGCCGAGGTCGGCGTAGGCCGCGTCGCCCGATCCGGAGTTCGCGAGCACGAGTGGATGGTAGGCGGCGTCGGGCGAGTGCCGCACGTCGGCCGCGGTGCCGGCGAGCGACATGCCGTTGCCCGCGGCGAGCGTGTAGAGCAGCTCCACCGGACTCGAGGTCGCAACCGCCCCCAGGCCGAGCTCGAAGCCGAACCGGCTCGTCGTGCCCTCGGTGCCGTCGATGGCCGCGACCGACGCCGCCGGCTGGGCCGCGAGCACCGTGCCCCCCTCCCACAGGGAGAGCTCCAGCTCCGACGACCAGCTCGACGGCACCACTCGCTGCTGTGTGGTCTTGTCGCGATACCGTGAGTCGCCGCTCGTGCTCGTGAGCCGGACAGTCGTCGCCTGATTCTCGGTCACGCCCGTGAGCGTGATTCGCTGCGGCTGCGTCCAGTTGCTGCCGGTGAAGGTCAACTGCCCGGCCGAGAGGCTGCCGCTGGTGGTCGTGAGGGTCACCGTCACGTCGGTCTTCGGCTGGCTCGTCACGTGCACGTCGAAGCTCGCCACTTGGCTGCCGTCGGTCAGCCGGGCCCGCACGGTCGACTGGCCGGTGCGGTCGGCCG
This sequence comes from Candidatus Kuenenia stuttgartensis, assembly GCA_945891385.1. GTDB lineage: Bacteria > Planctomycetota > Planctomycetia > Pirellulales > UBA1268 > QWPN01. Next base: position 26,396 of record CAMDDJ010000027.1, read on the forward strand.
GGGTGGTGACGACGGCCGACTCGAAGGCCTCGCTGTCGGTGATCGTGAGGGTGGCCTGCTTGGCCGAGGCGTCGACGTTGTAACGCTGGAAGGTGAAGTTCTGATTGTCTTGCTCGACATTCGTCCGCAGTTCGAGCACGACCGTCTCGTCCCCCTCGCGGATCGAGTCGGCCAGGGCGGCGATGTAGATCCTGGCCTCGGTCGCGCCGGTCGGGATCACCACCAGATCCTGGGCTGAATAACTCGTGGTGCTCAGGGTCGCCTGGGGGGCGGTGTAGTCGGAGTTGCGCGTGGCGGTGCCCCCGGTGATCGCATACTTCACCCGCAGGCCGGCTGGAGCGGGGCGATCGCCCGTGGTGATCGTGAACCAGCCGAGGTCCCCCTCGTCGCCCGCCCCCTCTTTGGGGTTCTGTCCGGCCTGAACGCTCAACACGAACGGGCTGTCGGCGATCGAAATGGTCTGGCTGTCGTTGCTCACGCCGTAGCCGGTGTTGGATCCGAGCTCGAGCGTGATCGATTCGGTGGCCTCGGCGTAGCTGTCGGTGAGCACCTGTACGTAGTAACTCTTGACGTTCGCGAGGCTGCCGGCGGCCTGGTCGGGCTTCCAGACCGTCGTCGCGAAGCTGTCGTTGAGGCCGATCAGCCCCGTGCCGATCTGCGTGCCGGCCGACGCGTCGTCCCAGAGGGCGTAATCGTCGCCCACGACGCCGCTGCCGACCCGGCGCTGGGCGAGGCTCGTGTCGACCGTGGAGTTCGAGGTCTCCGAGGTGCTTGCGAGCTTCACGTTCAAATCCGAGCTGCTCGACTTGTTGGCGAAGAGCTGGAAGCCCAGGGCCCTGGTGTCGCTCGTCGCCGACTCGGTGCGGTTGACGCCGGCGGCGAGGGCCTTCGAGAGAAACATGGCGCTCGCGGGGATCACCTGGTTGCTGGTGGTGCCGCCGCTGCCGTCGGGCCGATCCCAGAGCAGCCGGGCCGCGGCCGTGCCGCTCTTCTCGTACATGTCGAACTGCACCCAGACGACATCCCCCTTGGTGAGGCTCACGGCCGACGTGCTGCCGGTCTTCGAACCGTCGGACCAGTTGGAGATGGTGGCCAGCGCGGTCCCACTGCTGTCGTTGCGCCTGACGGTGAGCTTGTGGCCGTCGTCGCTCGAGGTGCGGAAGGTGTAGCTGCCGGTCTCAGGAATGCGGACGTAGGTCTCCCACCGCATGGCGAAGGAGTCGTAGAAGCCCTGGTCGGAGAACGAGGAATTCGACTCGTCGATGCTGCCGGTGTCGAAGATGAGCGTGTCGGCGGAGGTGCTGAAGTCGGAGTTGCTCGCGGGCAGGGTCTGCGAGGAGCCGGCAGTGAACGGGGCTCGAATGAACTGATAGGCCCCCTGCCCCAGGCTCAACAGCGGCTCGTCGTCGAAGATCCAGACCTGGCTCGTGGCGTTGTCGCCGATGCCGAAGATGTTCTCGCTGCCGTCGCTGCCGAGGGTCGCCTTGATCGTGCGGGGCGACTGCCAGGTGGTGTTGTTCCTGGGCGTGAAGGTGAGGGTGACCGTCTGGGTGTTGCGGACGTAGAGTTTGCCGTCGCGGAAGTAGCTGCTGCCGCCGCTGACGGACATGTCGTAGTCGGTGCCGGCGGTGGCGGTGCCGCTGAAGGTGATCGGGATGTCGATCAGCGGCGTGTCGTTGCGGATGTCGATGTAGTCGCTCGGCACCTTGCGATCGAAGGAGATCGTCATCCTGGCAGCCTGGCCGTTCTCCAGCCCGTTGACGGTATCGCTGCTCCCCAGATCAGCGAACTCGGCGGTGAACTCGACGCCGTCGCGGCCCCACTCGGTGACGTAGGCCTGGATGTCGTTGTCGTGATCGACGTCGTCCCACTTGCCGTCGGTCTGGATGCCCAGGTAGTCCTGATTCTTGGAGTTGTCTGGCTGACGGCTCGACCAGTTCGCATAGACGCCGGAGGGCGTGCTGCCGTTGCTGCGGAACACCACGCCGTCGTCCCCCGACCCGGGGGCTTTCCAGACCCACCGCCCCTCGGAGGTTTCGTCGGTTCCTCCGGTGTGGGCCGTCCTCGTGATCGCACTGCCGCCGCGGGAGTAGTTCTTGATGAAGTCGTTTTCGCCGCTCGAGGTGATCGTCGCCAGGTAACCCTGGGTGCCGAGTTGGTTCAGGCTCGTGCCGCGCGATCCGTCATAGGCATCGCTCCAGTCGATGTCCTCCTGCGTGAAGGCGTAGTAGTGACCATTACCCCAGTACGGCTTGGCGTTGCCGGTGTTGACCGACAGGGCGAGCCGTGGCTCGAGCGACTGGATGTGGAGACTCGTCGATGTCGCTCGGGACGCATGATTCGGTCGCTTCCGCCGTCGAGGCAGGGCGGCGGGGCCGGGACTGTGCCGTCGACGCCGGAACGCCCTGTGAACGAACGAAAAGTCCATGAGATAGTCCTCCGGCGTCCTCCGAGGTGATCGTCCACACCCTGTCACGCGCAAATAGAGCGAAACAACTAATAAGCATCAAGCGGCCGTTTATGAGATTTTGGCGTGCCCGCGAGGGTGGGGCATTCCGCCCACGCAAAGGGGAATCGCTGCGCTCTCACACCGGCCTTTCCCACAGAGCCTGGAGCACTTCCTGGTCGGTGCGGATGCCCGAGGCCGTATGGAAACAAGTGGCTGAAAAGGAGGGTCGCCGGGCTCTAGGCCGGCGAATCTGCGCTGCTATGACGCGGGGCTTTTTCTACGATACGGGCATCGTGGCCCGGCCGCCCTCATCCCCGGCGCATGGCCCCGGCGAGCAGGAGACCCATGCGATTCATGTCGTCGATCGGCCTGGCCCTCTCGGGCGGCGGCTTCCGGGCCGCGCTCTACCATCTCGGGGTGATTCGCTACTTCCGCGATTCGGGCGCGCTTGCCCACGTGGAAGACATTGCCGCCGTCTCCGGGGGCAGCATCGTCGCGGCCCACCTGGTGCTCAACTGGGACCGCTACACCGGTGACGACGCCGCCTTTGCCGAGGCCGCCGGTGAGGTGATCCGGTTCGTGCAGTTCGACCTCAGGAATCACATCGTTCGCCGGCTGCCACTCACCTTCCCGCTGCGGATCGCGGGCCGGGTGATCGGCAGCGACACGGCCGAGCTCTCGCCGAATGCGATGCTCGAGCGGTATTACCGTGAGTTTCTCTACGGCGATCGGCGGCTGTTCGAGCTGCCCGAGCGGCCCGGCCTCCACATCCTCACGACGAACGTCAGCGACGGCACCCTCGCCGCCTTCAACCGCCGCGGGCTCCACGTGCTCCGCCGCGAGCAGGGTACGCGGCAGGAGGATCCATTTCAGCACGTGCCTGGCACGATGGCGACGGTCGCCAAGGCGGTTGGGGCATCGTCGGCCTTTCCCGGATTCTTTCCCCCGGTGCGGGTGAACGCCGCCGATCTGGGCGTGGGCGAGGGGCAGTTTCCCGGCGAATCCTTCACCGACGGTGGCGTGTATGACAACCTCGGCACGCGGGCCTTCACCTGGCTGCAGCGGCTCAAAGATGTCACCTACGACCGGATCATCGTCAGCGACGCGGGCAAGCCCTTTCAGATCCTGGGTCGCAACCCGATCGGCTTTCTGGCCCAGTCGATCCGAGCCACCGACATCCTCTGGGATCGCGTCTGGCAGCTCGAGCGGGAGAACTTCGGCGACCAGAACGGCTTCTTCTTCGCCCCGATCACCCGCGTGGTCGATCCGGCGGAGGATCCCCACGTGCTCCATCCGGTCGTGCAGGCCCAGATCTCGTCGCTCCGCACCGACCTCGACCGGTTTGACGATCTGGAGGTGTCGGCCCTCGTGCGGCACGGCTACGAGGTGGCCCGGGCCACCCATCGGCACATCGCCGATCGGAGCGATCTGCCGATCCACGAGGGACCCGTCTGGGATCCCTTCCCTGGGCGTAGCGGGCTCGAGCAGGCCGTGGGTGGCGGCGACGTGGCTCGGGCGAGCACGGCTCGGACCAGCGGCACGTGCCCGGTGGCCCGGCTGGCCGACACCCTCCGCCACGGAAGCCAGCGGCGGGTCTGGAGCACGCTCCTGAGCACGCGAGACTGGCCGAGTTACGTCTACGCCGTGCTCGGCCTGATCCTGTTTGTCTGGCTGCCGATCCGATTCTGGCAGGTGCATCGCCACGCCAAGTTGCTCACCAGCGTGATCAACTCGATCTCCGAGGGAGATCCCGACATTCGGCTCGTGCTCGACCTCGTCGATGGCGATCCCTCCCGCGACTGGAATCCGGTGACGATCAAGCCTGCGGCGGAATCGACGCCAGCCACCGGCTTCACAGGCATCGATGTGCTCTCGTTCAGCCGCATCATGGATCTGCGGCAGGCCGACGCTGAAGGCGGTGAGCAGGTGCGGGTGCGAGACCGGCTCGTGCTGCGATTCGACGACTCCGCTGAATCCCACCGGCATGTGGTGTTTCACTCGCTCCTTCCCGCGGCTGACATTTCCTTTCGCCAGCCAGCCGGCCAGCCGCCGGTCGAGATCCGCAAGGTCAAGGCCGCCGACGGCAAGGTCGGGGATGCCATCGAGGTGCACCTCAATCTTTCGGGCGTGCCCGCCGGGGAGCCGGTCACGCTCGAACTCGCCACGGTGATGAAGGCCCCGATTCTCGCGGACGGCAAGGTGCTGCTCGACCTGCTCGCCCCGGCCGATCTCCTGACGGTCTGGCTGCTCTTCCCCGAGGATCACCCCTACCGCAGCTACCGGCTGCTCCGGTATCCGGAGCACGACCCCGATGCCGCCGAGCCGATGACCCCGCGGTACACGATCGACCACCCGTATGGCCAGCTGATCGGCTGGTCGGTAATCAAGCCTGCCCAAGGGCTCGTGTATGAATGCCGCTGGACGCCGTGACGGCGGCGGCGACAGGGTCTCGAGCGCGTCTGAGATGGCTGCAGCGATGATTGAACAAACTGAGCACGGGAGGCGAGGGGGTCGGCAAACGCTCGAGGAGCATAGGGGCGTATCCTCGCCCGCGACAATCCGAAGGAGTCGGTCCTCCGACCGACTTTTGCCGCCCCCGAGCCGGTGCTACGAGTAGATCGAATGCGATCTAGCTCTTTTCTCTGCGAGCCTGCTCCCAGGCCTCCCGCCAGTCGTTCCATTCGAGGCTCCTGACGGGCGCGGACTCCGTCACGCCGCCTGTCTCACGCACGGTGAAGTCGGCTCCGCAGAGCGCGTCGAGCCCGTCGAGGGCCAGGGCCAGGAGCCGCTCGCGGTGGGCGGGGAGCTCCGCGGCCCATTCCGGCAAAGAGCGGCGGACCGTGAGCGTGGAGCCCGACTGCCCAATGTCGACCCGGATGGGTTCCGGGCCGAGCTCGTCGGCCGCGATCTCGATCCGTACCCGGTTGGTCGCAAGTTGCACGTCGGCCACCCGTAGCCCGGCCCCGCCGAACTGCGACCGGCGGAGCAGGCCGAGGCATTCGTCGTCCACGAAGGCTGCGATGTCGTGGGCGAGTTCCGTCAACTGCTCCTCGGCCCGCACGGGCGCGCCGCCGGCAGCCGCCCTGCCCCGGAGGTGCCGCCGCAGCCGGGTGAAGAGCTTGGGGATCGTGCCGGAGTGGAATCCCGGCAGGAGGAGCCGACGCATCGTTTCGCCGTGGTGGCCCACCTGCACGGGCTGGAGCAGCCGCGGGCGATTGGCCGCATAGAGCCGCCAGTTCTCCTTCAGCTCCCAGGCCAAAAACCCGAACACGCCGGGAGTGGCCGTGGAGAAGAACGTGACGAGCGTGAGGGCGAGCCGTCGTTCGAGGCCAGTCGCCGCTGCGAGGTTGGAGGCGACCATCGGGATCATCGGCACGAGCAGCTTGTGGGAGACCGTGACGACGGGAAAGTGCTTGATCGGATTGAGCTGCGGCTCGATCAGGAGGGTCACGCAGAACCGCACGAACCAGTCGACCACTGACCAGAGCGTGGTAGCCACCGCCTTGACCGCGAGCGTGAGGCGAGATTCACCCGTCCGAAACCGCAGCTGCTCGTCGACCGCGTAGAGCATGCCCTCGACAAAATCGACCGCCCGTTGAAACACGTCCATGATCCAGGAGAGCAGCCCGGCGATCAGGTGCACGTGGAGCTGGTGGAGGAGCCTGGCCGCCGCGTCGACCGCTTGCTCCTGCAGCCACCGCCCCAGCGGCGAGTTGAGCAGGGCCGCGTTGACGGTCAGGAGGACGCCGGGCAGCCAGCGATTGCTCCGCGAGAGCCAGGTCCAGCCCAGCCCGGCCGCTTCGCCGCCGCCATGGGGCAGGAGCAGCCAGACGGCGAAGGTCAGCAGCAACGGGCTCCAGAGATACCGGCGAAACAGCCGCACCGCGCGGCTGCGGAGCAGTTGCTCCACGACCGGCAGCGCGAGCAGCCGCCGCGGCAGCACGATCACCGCGAGGTGGAGGATCGCCCCGGCCGTGCGCAGCGATTCGGCCGCAAGTCGGCGGATGGCGGGCACGTGCATCAAGAGCCAGATCACTGCGCCCGTAGCGATCACCGCCGTGCGGCTGTAGATGTGCCAGGGCTCACCGAAGGAATAGTGGCTGATCGGCTCGACGACGTGCTCGAGCCCCTTCCAGAGCACCCACGCGCCGCCGAAGGGCAGGAGCACGTGGAGGGTGAGCGCTCTCCCTACCGGCAGGCCGAAGGCAATCGCGCTGAGCCGCTGCATGGCAAGGAGATACGACGGAGCCTTGCGATAGGCGCCATCGAGGGCCGCCGCCAGGTTGCGATCGGCTCGCAGGAGCGGATCTCCGGAGATGAGCTCGCTGAGGCTCGCCAGGTCGGGCAGCTTCACTTGGTTGCGGGAGATCGCATCGCGGACGCTGCCGAACGACTCGAACCCGCGGTGCACGACGTCGTCGAGCAGTTCGTCGACGAGCGTGTCGAAGCCCGCCTCCTCGACGAGCGAGCCGGGGGCGAGGCCGGCCGCGGTGAAGGCCGCCCGGATCGGGGGCCCGAGCCGGTCGCGGACGCGGTGCTCCGTGGCCTCGAACGCCGCAGTCAAAAACACGGCCGCCTGATGGGCGGCGGTGGGTGGCAATTCCAGGGCCGGCAGCCGACGCAGTGCCGCCGCGATATGCCGATGGACGAGGGCCACCCGCTGAAGCGGCAGCGGCCTGATCAGCGGCACCCGACCCCAGGTCACCGCCCAGGAGATGAGTTGCGTGCGATAGCCCTCGCGTTCGGAATCGACGCAGGCCTTCTGGAGGTCGTAGAGCAGCCGGGCGGCGGGCGACCAGGTCGAGCCCTCCGCGGCAGCGACGAGGGCGGTGATCGCCGTCGCGATTTCGGCGACAGGTAGCTCGCCACTCCCAACAGCGCGATCGAGCCGCGTGGCGAAGCCGTCGATCCGGTCGGCCAGTTGCTGCTGAACAGACTCGACGGGCTCGTGATCGCCATCGGCCCGGTCACTGAGCCGCCAGAGCAGGATGGCTGCGCGGACGTCGTTGCCTCGGCGGGCGGCGGCGTCGGCCCGCCGGCGGAGGAACTGGCCCGCCCGGCCGGCAAGCCCCTGATGCTGCGCGACGGCTGGGTCCTTCGGCCGCGCTCGCGCCGCCGGTATCAGGGGCTCACCGGTCGGCGACTCGTCGAGTAACGCCGGCTTTGTCCGCCGGAGAATCGCCTCGCCATCCACAAGACCCCGGCAGAGACGAATCAGGCCATCCTCGTCCTCGACGGCTGGGAACCAGGCTGGCAGAAGATGCGGGGCAAAGGCGGCCATCTCCAGCACCGCAGCGATGAACTCGGCCATCGCCTCCCGCTGGTCGGCTGGATCCCGCAGGAGCGACTCCTGGGCGAGCACGGTTTGGGCCTCGACAAAGGCCGACTCGCCGATCCGGCCAACGAGGCCGCGAAACTCCGGGCCATCGACGGCCTCGCCCTCAAGCAGCTCCCGTGCCGCCAGATCGACGCAGCCATGAAACAGCCGCCGCCAATACTCCCGAGCGAGCGCCTCGTTGCCGCGGTCGGCAAACTGGGCCGAATCGGGCCGGGCCAGCAGTACGATCCGCTCGGGCAGTTCGGGGGGCAGCGCCCAGACGTCGTCGGCCAACTCCAGCAGCCGCCCCGGCGGCAGCACGATGCCGTCGCGGTGGGGAATCCGCGGCCGCAGGAGCGGCAGGTCGAGATCGGCCCTGATGATCCGCCGCACCGTCGCCGGCGCGGCAAAAACCGCCTCCGGCACGGCCAGCCGCAGGCCCTGCTCGATCGAGAGCGGGTCCGCGACGGGCGTTGAATGAACGGACCCCACAGAGGTGGTAAACGAAGCGGGGCAGCTCTGGCAGTCTTGCATGCGCGAATACTATTCAAATCGTAACGCTCCGGCACTGATTCGCCAAACCGTGTTGCGCCCAGACCTGCACAGCCTCAAAAAACAAGGCAGAACTAATGCGGCTGCTCGCCTTAACGAAGCGGAACCACAATTGGGGAATCAGCACCACATTGGCGAGGGGCTCCAAGGCCCTGATTCAACTAATTTCCGAACGGCGGAAAATCAAAAGCCGATGCTCCCCACCGCGCCTCAGCAACGTAACGGAACGGCGACATCAGGAGTGCGATCGGTCGCGTCTAAGCCGGGGGTTGCTGTCCACTGGGCGGAGGGGTAAAAATAGGGGGTGGTGCAGATGTTCAGCCTATTGCGTGGTGCAGCATGAAAGCCTCGCTTTGTTGGCCTTTAAGGCTATTGGGTTCGTTAAAGCGTGTCGTGTTCTTCCTGTGCTTTTTTCCACAGGTCTGCGCTTTTGCTACGCCGCCGCTCTATGTGCAGTTAAGGACCGAAGAAGCAAACGAAGCATTTTTCGATGGAAACTACGCAGAAGCGCTGCGATTGATCGGAGATTGTACTGCCTGGATCCAATCCAGTAGCAACCGGCTTCAAGTGGCCAACCGTGGAGTCGATTGGACTGTCTTGGAAGGCATGCTACTTGGGTTAAGAGCTGAAATACTTCTCGCCCAAGGTGAATCCGAGTCGGCAAGATCGTTAGCGCAAAGAGCAGCCGCCAAGTTACGGGCCCGCAGAAGTTATTATATTCGCAACGCGGCCGATCCGCGAGGCGTATTCGACTTCTGGCTGTACGAGGCCTTTATAAGGCGGGTTGAGGGCGATCTCTATCGGCCGATTGCGCTGTTCGACACAGTTCTAACAGGGCAAGCCGAAAAGCTGACGCGTTCCAGTCAAGCCAAGGCGGCCAAGGGCTATCAAGATTCCCTTCGGGTTTTGGAACAACAGGCTTCGATGGTTTTGTCCGACACAATAGCTGAGGATTCAAATACTACATTCTCTTCGTATCGTGCGAATCGTCTTGCAGTACAAGTGATGGTGCGCTTAGCCATGGTCGGCCTCAGAAAACCTGGGCCTGTTACCGCGGAAGACATTGCGGACGCAAGTTATCTCCTTACAAGGGCGGATGAAAGGTTGCAGAATGGTTGGGCGTGGAAGACGTTCGTGAACTCAGACGGAGACCTCCGGAACCTTCGGTATGACGATTTAAAGAAAATGGCCGAAGAAGGTGCGGAAGCTGCTGCCCAGAAGCCTGATATTACTCAAGCCGACACTGTACTACTTAAACAAATCCTGTGGCATCTTCTTGTTGACTACGCCGAGATCAACACAGCCCTAGCGGAGTGTAAGGCTCACATGTCGCTTCTTGAGCCGGGCCATTTTCTGAACCCAGATGGCGCAGATGCCGATGCGCCTGGACTTTTTTACGAGCAAGCTCGGCAAATGCTTGGGAGCCATTTCGAGCCCGCGCATCCAATTTTACGCGAACTCGACTTTTCCCATGCAATTTGGTTTGCGATTCAGTCGGACGCTAAATTGCTTGATGAAAAAAATCTTGGGCGGCTGGTCTCTTACGCGCGGGACTGCGTTTTTCTCGCGGAGCGTGCCATACAAGGCAGGCAAGCCGGGCTGCCTCTTAGTGCATCAGAGTATCTGGAGTGGCTCTGCCTAGAGCAGAAGGCGCTCCGTAATTGCATCGCTATTCACGAACAGAGAGAATGCCTCAGCGACGAACAGTGCGACGAGGCGAAGGCACGGCTGCAAACGTTGCAGGCGGAGATTAACGCGTGCGCGGCCGCATTTCATTAATCCGTTTTCAAGAAAACCGCCAAGATTGCCAGGGAATGAAATGTCACTCCAGTCGGTGATCGAAAATGCTGGCATAGACCGTCAGGGGAGTTCTTCTATTTCTTATGGCCCGTGTCTGCTCACCTGGTAACCGAACTGAGAACTCAATGCTGAAGAGGGGGCGAGAATTGGCATTCATTCATCTCTTTTTTTACGTGTTCGTGGTGTTGAGTCTATCTGCCAATCAAAACCTTGCGGTGGGCAATGAAGTTGGTTTCGTGCACGGGGCGATCATTCCTAAGATGCCACCACGTGACCTGAACGCCGCTCCGCCAGTTCAGCGAGTTGACCCGGTGCGGTTTTGGCTTGAGAAGAACGTAATTCAGGTTCGTGGAATCGTCGTTGAGGATCCAGACTTTATCGTCCGCGATCGTTATTGGGTGCTGAATGACGTGTGCGTCGGGGTTGTTGTTGCCGTCGACGACACCCTCAATCCGTGCGTGTGTTCAGTACGCTTCTCAGGCCAGGAAAATTGGCAACAAAAAGGATTTGAGAAGCAAGTCGAAGGCACCGTGGAGACGAAAATTGTTCATGACGGTTACGAGACGCATGTCCTTCAGACTTTCGTGAGAAATAACGGAGTGCAGGTGGAGCCATCCATCTGTGGATTGATTCAAGCGTCGTCTCAGGAACAGGGGGTCGTAGTTAGATTCCCTGTTTCATTGCTTAGTCTAGAGCGGCCGAGAATGGGGGATGAGGTAATTCGTGCCGCCGATTGGCGACTTGGTTATGCAGATGGCGGCGGGAAGCCTGTGGGTTTGCTCGACAAGAGAGAGGAATTAGAGTGTCTTGGAACAATTGTAGGCAACAGAACTGAGGATGGTGTGATGAGAGTGAGATGGGCCAAGACCGAGAGGATTTCTCTCGTACGGTTTGATCAAATGGGGTTTTTTGACGTAATGAGAAAAATGCAATAGTTGGTGAGATGCATGGGTCTTATAAAAGGGTTCTTCCGGGACTTTAGTGGCAGGGTAGTCGCGGCCTGAGGTCGAGCTTCCCGCAGAAGAATAGGATCAGTGTTCGGTAGTTCTGGAATGAGCGGAAGCCGCGGGCAGCGTACTTCAAGGCCTGGATACCGCTGTTGAATCCCTCGCTCGTGGCGTTAGTGATGCGGTGAGGGAAGTAGCTCAGTGGGTTCGGCAGATGACGCTTGAGCATCTTGGCCACCTTGATGACGGGGCGAAGGCGGCAGCGCACGCCGCAGGCATACCACTGGCTGAAGAACTCCTCGGCGCTCATCGGATACACATACCGCCAGAACCAGCGGAACTCCTCCTTGATGGCCCAGGCTCGAGCCGTCTTCGGGCCGTTTTGTCGGATGGCTGCGAACCTGCGTCGCTGGGCGGGCGAGAGGTTGGCTTTGTTGAACAGCCAGAGGAGCTGGCGTGTCCCCTTGAGCCAGTCATCGTCTTCTGCCGTGGGGGCTTTGTTCTCTGCTCGTCGCACCTGACCGACTGCCTCTCCCAGGTGCTTCGCGACTTGGCACTTGTCGTGCTGTCTTGGTTTACCGTGAACTGGAATCAGGTGGGCCTGGCGTAAGGGACACAACCGCGGCATCGTGCCGATGTCCGCTACTACATCTTGAGCAAGAAACTGTCGGCGAAGAAGTTTGCCAAGGTAGTCGCGAGCCATTCGTCTATCGAGAACCAGCTCCACTGGCAGCTGGACGTTGACCTGCCCCCCTTAAACGTCGCCACTTTCAGAGAGAGAATCTCTGGTGGCGTAAACCAAGGGAGGGCAAGAGATGCCACGAGGAAAGAAGTTCACTGCGGAGCAGATCATTGGGAGGCTCCGCGAGGCTGAGGTTGGGTTGGCTCAGGGGAAGACGGTTTCCTGAGGTGGTCCGGAAGCTTGGCGTGACCGAGCAGACGCACTACCGGTGGAAGCGGGAGTACAGCGGGCTGCGGACGAATCAGGCGAATCGACTGAAGGATCTCGAGAAGGAGAACGCTCGGCTGATGCGGCCCCCGGCGACACTCACGGCGCCGTGAATTCGCGGGTTGCCGGAAGGACACACCAGGGGCACGAGGAGTCTCTCACAAGAACTGGATCAGGATTTGGGGAGGGCGTCATCTAGACGTCGCCTCATCGCAAGCTATACGCGAAATCGTGTAGGTTTATGACCGTAATCACGGAACACTATCGCTGCGGGTTTAGCTCAGCGTAATCGATGAGCAAGCGATGGGCCTGAAGCACGTCCTGCGATGAAACGGCAAAGTTCAGGCCTTCGGCAACGCCATCTTCTCGGTTTCGGCCAAAAACGAGGGTATTCACTCCTACTACGCGCCCTCTATCATCGAGAAGTGGTCCACCACTGTTGCCCCAGTTGACTGCAGCGGTCGTCTGTATCCATTGCACGTTTAAGTTTGGTCCTTGGCCCCCTTCAGAACGAAACGCATCCCGCAGTTCACCAGCTGACCGGATCCCGCTCACGATGCCTTGCGT
>CAMDDJ010000028.1 GCA_945891385.1 Candidatus Kuenenia stuttgartensis
CGGACGCAGGTCTTCGGCGAGTGTTACTCCCACACGATCGTCGATCTCGACGCGCCCGAGCGAGGCCTGCTCTGGCGGTGGACGGTGCGGGGCGACTGGAAGCTGATCGTGCCCGCCGCCGCGCCGCCGGGCCTGCTGACGAGCCGGGGGCAGATCGTCGATGAGCGGTCTCGGGGCAAACACGAACGGGGTGAGGCCGAACTCTATAACCTGGCCGTCGATCCGCGGGAGAACCGCGACGTGGCCGCCGATCACCCCGACTTGATCCGTGCCCTGCGGGAATGCATCGACGCCTGGTGGACGCCGAAGGATGCCGCGGCTGGGATTGACTGAGCCTCCCGAGACTGCGAATAATCGACCGAGAGGATGAAGGGTTATGAACGGATGGCGTCAGTTTCGGCAGACACCCCGCGACCGACCAGGATTTCGTACGTCCGTTCACCTAAATCGCTTCTGTGCCGTGCTCTGCGTCCTCGCAATAGCGCATGCGGCGGCGGTCTTTCGTTGCGATGCCTGCGCTGCCGGAGCGTGCGCAGCTAGCAGGGCTGGATGCTGTGGCGGTGTGGTTGCGGCCGAGCGTCAATGCCCGCTCTGCAGGGCGGAAGCTGGCGACGAATGCGACGAGTCGCAGCCACAGGATTCGGCCCCGTGCCGGTGTGCGTGGAAGGCGAAGACCACGCAGCCAATGACATTCGCGCGGGATGCCTCGCTCGACCGGCACGAAGTAGCCAGTGGCGGCTCGCCGCTTGGGCGAGACCAGTTCGATGTTCTGGGACACGTGCCGACGGCCGTCGTCCTGCCGTGGGTTCCGCTTCCCGATCGACCGGCCCGAATCCTCTACGGGGTGTGGCGGAATTGAGCAGCCCGGCCGGATGTTCAGCCGGCGGGGTGTTCCCGTCGCACTGAGCGGTCGGCTGTTCCGGCTGATTTCCGTGTCACATGGCGTGGTCACGGACATTCTGTCCACATGTTTCCCCAGGAGGATTCTGTCATGAAATCTTTACTGTTGATCTCCGCGCTGGCCCTGACCTCGGCCATGCCGGTTGGAATGGGACTTCTGTCGAAGGCGAGCTGCGGGTCTTGCCCGTGCTGCGGCTGCTGTGAGAGCGATTCGTGCACGTGCGCGGATTGCCGCTGCGACTGCTGCTCCGACACGGGCTGTGCCGGCAGTGAGCCGGCCTGTGGCTCGAACTGCTACAGCCAGTCCGAGTCTCGTTAATCCGGGTGTCAGCCCGTGTTTCCCGCCGGGTGGCCCGTCTCACACGGGCCGCCCGGCGGCTTTTTTCTGACTGCGATCGTTTGACGCCCGTGTCCGAACAATCGAGAAAGAATGCCCAGTACACCCTTTGATCCTTGAAGGAAGGAGCGACGGCATGCGCCCCGCAAACGGCGTGAACACCCGGTGGATGTGGCTGCCCGCGCTGCTCGCCTCACTCGGCACGGCAGGGGCCGCCGACTCGCGGCCGAATATCCTGTTCTGCATCGCCGATGACTGGGGCTGGCCAGACGCCGGGGCATACGGCGAGGCTGCCGTCCAGACACCCGCCTTCGACCGAGTGGCCCGTGAGGGCGTTGTCTTCACCAACGCGTTTGTGACGTCGCCATCCTGCACGCCTTCGAGAAATTCGACCCTCACCGGTCAGTGGCACTGGCGGCTCGGCGCCGGGGCGAATCTCTGGAGTTCCCTGGCCCCAAACCACCCCGTCTATCCGCTGCTCCTCGAGGATGCCGGTTACCGCATCGGCTTCTGGAGCAAGTCGTGGGGGCCCGGCGACTGGCGGGCGCTCGGCCGGACCAGGCATCCCGCGGGCGACGAGTCGTCCCGGGGATTCGCCGAGTTTCTGGCCGCGCAGCCGCCGGGCCGGCCCTTCTGCTTCTGGCTCGGCTCCCACGATCCGCACCGGCCCTACGCTGCCGGCAGTGGCGCTGCCGCGGGGATCGATCCCGCCCGACTGCGCGTCCCGGCCGACCTTCCCGACTGCGAGACCGTGCGTCGCGACCTGGCCGACTATCTCTTCGAGGTGCAGCGGTTCGACAGTGGCGTCGAAGCGGCCCTGGCGGCGCTCGACGAATCGGGAGCGGCCGCCAACACGATCGTGGTGATCACCGGCGACCATGGCATGCCATTTCCCCGGCACAAGTGCCACCTCTACGACTCGGGCACCCACGTGCCGCTGGCGATTCGCTGGCCTGGAGTGATCGTCCCAGGCCGGACGGTGACCGACTTTGTGTCACTAGCCGACCTTGCCCCGACGTTTCTGGAGGCGGCTGGGCTCGCTGTTCCCGCCGCCATGACGGGCCGATCCTTGCTGAGCGTGCTCCGCGCCCCCGAGTCGGGCCGGATCGATCCAACCCGTGACCACGTGATCACGGGCCGCGAACGGCACACCCCGGCCCAGGAAGCTCCGAGCATGGCCGGCTACCCGATGCGAGCCATCCGCACAGATGAATGGCTCTTTATTCGAAACTTCGAGCCGAATCGCTGGCCGAGCGGCTGCCCCGAAGGCTCCACCCAGGGGTGGCAGTTTGCCGACTGCGATGACAGTCCCACCAAAAGGCTCTTGCTGAGCGACCGTGAGAATCCCGCCATTCGCCCGTTCTTCGATCAGGCCTTCGCCAAGCGGCCGGCGGAGGAACTCTTCGATCTCCGGACCGATCCCGACCAGCTGCACAACCTGGCAGCCGATCCGGCGCACGCGGACGTGAAGGCCGAACTCGAGCGGCGATTAACGGCCGAACTCGTCGCCACGAACGACCCGCGGATCTTGGGTCGAGGCTCCGACCTCGAGAGCCACCCTTACTTTGGAGACATGAAGGGGCGGCGAACCACGAGGCAGCCGAGGGCCGCGCCCGCCACGGCCAGGGCGGCGACCGATGGTTCAGGCACGACCGCCGCGACGCCCGCCGCGGCCGGGGCCGCCGGAAAGTAGTTGCCCTGGCCGTAGGCCCCGGCGGTGTTGACGCTCACCAAATCGAACACGTTCGTGACCCGGTCGTAGTTGAAGTCGCCCTGGCTCCAGTTGGACGTCGCCCCGGTGCCGTACTTTCCCGAACTGTTGATACTCACGAGGTCGAACACGTTGACCGCACCGCTCAGATCAACGTCGCCCGGAGCGGCAAACGAGACCCGTGCCGTACCGTCCGCCGCCACCACGTAGCCGACCGCCCGGGTGCCACCCGAGGCGGCCGCCGCGGTCGAGGTGATCCCGGTCGTCCCGTTCCAGGCACCGCCATTTCTTCCGGCCACGAGATCCGTTCGGAGCGACGCGGCCGTGCTCCCGCCTGGCGCGATCGTCATCTGGCCAGCCCCCAGGTCGAGCAGCCCGCCACCGACCTCCTTGTCCACGAGCAGGCTCGCGGCCGCCACCGTCAGCCGTGCGTCCGACGAGAGCCGCATCACACCGCCGCCTGTCACGCCGACCGCCGGAAGCCCTGCGACCGTGCCCGCATTGATCAGGAGCGAACTGATGCCGTTGACGGCATCGACGATCAGGTTCGCCGCTGTGATCGTCCCGCCTGCCACGGTCACCGTCGGCACCCGCGGTGCGATTCCCGCCGCGATCTCCAGGGCGGATCCGCTGGCGACCGTCACGCTGCTGGCCGCCACGGCGTCGCCGGTGGCCAGCACGAGCGTGCCGGCCGCGACGGTCGTTGGGCCGCCGTAGGCGTTGGCAGCGTCGAACACGAGCGTTCCGGCCCCAGTCTTGGTGACCGAGCCGGCCGAGGCGATCGTGGGATAGCCCGCCTCGGCCTGGGTCTTGGTGCCCGTCGGCACGTCGATCGTCACCTGCCATGGCGAGATGATCGACACATCGTCCACGAGCACGAAACTCTGCGGATCGAGCGAAGCCTCGAGCAGCGGGAGCTCGGAAAAGGTGGCCCCCAACTGGGAGCTCGCGTTGTACACGGGAACGGCGGCGATCGTGTCGATCACGTCGAGACCCGTTCCGATCACGGTGCCGAACACGGCGTAGTTGAAGTCGAGCCCGGGGCTGTCGGTGACGTTGAAGTACCACTGGCTCGTGGCGCTGTCGGGATCACTCGTGCGGGCCATCGCGATCGTGCCCCGCAGGTTGGCGGTGCTCGCCTCGAGCGGAATCGGCGGGTCGGCCGGCACCGGCAGGATTTCGGTTCCTTGGAGAAAAAACCCGCCGCCCTGGATGATCTGAATGCCGAACGGGTTATAGGTGGTGCTCCGATGAAAGATGGTCGAGGTGTAACGGTCGGTCGTCACGTAGTCGAGGAAGTTGGCCACGGTCACCGGCATGGTGTCGTCGAAGAGATCGACGTCGAATACCCCGAGGTTCGTCGTGAACCGCACGACCGTGCCGGCCCAGGCCGCGAGCGGGCTGAACAGGATCCAGGCGACACCCACAGTCACCGCGACATTCCGGCCCGAGCATTGACGCAGACCCATGCAAACCTCTGGGAGTTGGAGAGGTGACGACCTCAGCGGATCCTGTTCACCCGGTCTCCTTCGGTTATCGGTCGCGGGGCTTCCGGCTGCAAGCCAGCGGTCGATGCCTCCGACCGGGCCTCGTCAGAGAGGCCCGCGACGCTGCGAACTCGACTTTACTCGGCCGGGACAGGGGCGATACAAACCCCTCAACCGCCGGGAGACTCGGTTTTCGGGCGACTCACTTTTTCGGAAGCGAAACGAGCCGTGAACGCAGCCGTCGAACCCGCCGCCTCGTTCACGACCGCGGGCCACTGCCCCGTCTGTGCCGGTCCCGCCGAATTCGTAGCCACCGGCCCCTGGTGGCGCGACTCCTTCGGCTGCACCGGGTGCGGCAGCATCCCTCGGGAGCGGGCCCTGATGCTCACGATCGATCGCTGGTTTCCCCAGTGGCGAGAGGCGGTCATCCACGAGTCGTCTCCCTGCCACCGCTCAACCAGCGCCCGGCTGGCCAACGAGTGCCCAGGATACATCGGGTCACAGTTCTTCGAGGACTTCCCCGACACACCCCAGGTCAACGGCATCCGCAACGAGAACCTGGAGCGGCTCTCGTTTCCCGACGCAAGCGTTGATCTCCATGTCACACAGGACGTGTTCGAGCACGTCCTCGACCCCGACGTCGCCTTCCGCGAGATCGGCCGCACGCTCCGCCCGGGCGGCATGCACGTGTTCACGGTGCCCCTGGTCAACAAGCATCGCCCCTCGGTCACCCGAGCTCGCGTCGAGAACGGCGAGATCCGCAACCTGCTGCCGCCGGAATACCATGGGAATCCGGTCGGCGATGGTCGGGCCCTCGTGGTGACCGACTGGGGCTACGACATCTGCAAGCGGATCTACCAGGCCTCGGGCCTGTTCACCCACATGCTCCACATCGACGACCTGCATCACGGCATCCGGGCCGAATACATCGAGATCCTGGTGACCGTGAAGCCGACGAATTGACCGCTCCACTCCGCGGGGCACCCCCGCGCGAGCAATGCCTCCCGCCCGTTCACCCAGTTTCACACTCGCTTGGAGTTCACCGTGGTCAGGATCACCGCCCGCTATGTCGGCGACCTTCGCTGCGAGGCCACCCACGAGCCGTCGGGCTCGAGGCTCACGACCGACGCCCCGGTGGACAACCACGGCAAGGGTGAAACCTTCTCCCCGACCGACCTGGTCGCCACCGCCTTGGGCGCCTGCATGATGACGATCATGGGCATCGTCGCCGACCGCCATGGCATCGACCTGACGGGCATGACGGCCGAGACCACGAAGGTCATGTCGGCCACGCCACCCCGCCGGATCGCCTCGCTCGTGACCCGCCTCACGCTCCCGCTGCCCGCCGATCACCCGCAGCGGGACCTGCTCGAGCGTGCGGCCCACACCTGCCCGGTCCACCAGAGCCTCCATGCCGAGATCGACAAAACGGTCGAATTCGTCTGGGCAGGCGGATGATCGGCCACAGGACTCCGACCGCTGTCAGTCATTCCGATGGGCGAGCACGAAGTCGATCAACGACTTGGATGCGAGGCTCATGATGCCGGCCGGCGACGGCTGGTCGATGGCAACCGGGGCAGGCACCGCCCTAAAAACCTTGCATATCGAAACCGTCGGTTTTATTATGCAAGGCATGAAGCGAGCCTGCGAGCCCCTGTTGTCCGAATATTTGGCTGATTTCCCCTGCGTCGCCATCATCGGGCCTCGGCAGTGCGGCAAGACAACGCTGGCGGGTTCTCTGCCCGCCGCTTGGCGGCGGTTCGACCTGGAAAAAGCAAGCGATCGGGATCTCGTCGCCCGCGATCCCGAGCTCTTTCTCCGTTTGAATCCGCGGCAGGTCGTGATCGACGAGGCGCAGCTGCTGCCCGATCTCTTTCCGGCCCTGCGGGTCGCCATCGATGCCGACCGTTCTTTGGCCGGCAGGTTCGTGATCACTGGCTCGAGTTCTCCATCGCTCCTGCGGCACGTGTCGGAAACGCTGGCTGGCCGCATCGCCACGATCGAACTGGCGCCTTTCTCATGGAGCGAGGTACACCCTCCTCCGGACGGACCGAGTTTCGCCGACCTGCTGGCCGACCGCTCGGCGACCGCTGCGGCGTTCCTCGCACTGCGGGCCCGCGGCGACATCGGGCAGGTGCACGACTATTGGCTGCGCGGCGGCTACCCCGAGCCCTGGCTCAAGCCGGGCCCACGGTTTCGGGCCACGTGGATGTCGCAGTACGTCAAGACCTACGTCGAACGCGACATCGGCCGGCTGTTTCCCGGTCTGGACCGAGACCGGTTTCGGCTTTTTCTCCAGCACCTCGCCGGCCTCTCTGGAACGATCATCAATCATTCCGACGTTGCCCGTGGCCTGGGCGTCTCCCCCCCGACCGCGCGGGACTACTTCGAGATCGCTCATGGCACGTTTCTCTGGCGGCGGCTTCCGCCTTATGTGAAGCATGCGACGAAGCGGCTCGTCAAGCATTCCAAGGGGCACTTGCGTGACAGCGGCCTGCTGCACCGCCTGCTCCATCTCGCCGATCTCGACTCCCTGCTCGGCCATCCCCAGGCGGGGCGATCGTGGGAGGCGATGGTGAGCGAGGAGATTCTCAGACAGCTGGAATGGCGAGGACTCGACTGCGGCGCGTTTTTTTACCGCACCTCGGCCGGCGCGGAGATCGATCTCGTCCTCGAGGGCGATGTCGGGCTGGTGCCGATCGAGATCAAATACTCCAGCTCGATCGACCGCCGACGCCTGGCGGCCCTGCGGGAGTTCGTCGCCGAGCGGCGGTGCCGGTATGGCCTCGTGATCACCAACGACAGCCAGCCACGGCTCCTCGACGAGGCGATCGTCGCAGTCCCGTTCTCGCACCTCTGAGTTGCCCGACGCGAAAACGCCAGGCCGGCTCGTGGCCGCGATCCGGGTCGAGGAACAAGGCGGGCGTCCAGAGCCTTGCGACTGGCTGGTGGCGAACCGCTCCGTCCCGCGGATAGTGCACGGCCGTTTCATCACGCCGTCCACCTGCGGGTCTGCCCTTGGTCGCCGCGGTCACAGGGTTTCCCGTGCGAAGCCGACGTCGGCCACATGGCGGCCCCGCGGCGTCTGCCCGTCCTGCAACGGCCGGCGCATGGCCCAGACGGCAGCGCCTCTCGCCGATCACGTCATCCCGCCGATACCGGTGCGGCATTGGGTGATCTCCGTGCCGCAGCGATTGCGGGGCTTTCTCGCCGACCGGCCCCGAGCCGTCGCCGCCGTCACGAAGATCTTTCTTGACGAGATCGAGCGGCTGCTGCTCGCGGCGCCAGGCGGGACACCTGATGCCGACATGCCGAGAGCCGCTCCATGCCGAGATCGACAAAACGGTCGAATTCGTCTGGGCAGGCGGCAGTTCGTGAGACCGTCTCGATCACCGGGTCGCGGCCACCTCCCCGCCCGCTCGTCGCGCGGGGGACAGGTCGAAGCGGTCGAGGTTCATCACCTTGGTCCAGGCCGCGACGAAGTCGTGGATGAACCTCTCCTTGCCGTCCGCGGAGGCGTAGACCTCCGCAATCGCCCTCAGCTGGGAGTTTGAGCCAAACACGAGATCGGCTCGACTGGCGGTCCACTTCACGGCGCCCGACGTGCGGTCGACACCCTCATAGAACTGGTCGCAGGCCGGCGACTTCCGCCACTCCACGCCCATGTCGACGAGGTTCGCGAAGAAGTCATTTGAGAGCGTGCCCGGCCGATCGGTAAGCACCCCGAGCGTGGCCATCGGCCCCGAGCCGGTATTCGCTCCCAGCACCCGCAGTCCGCCCACCAGCACCGTCATCTCCGGAGCGGAGAGGGTCAAGAGCTGGGCCCGGTCCACCAGCAGTTCCTCGGCGGGCCGGTCGATCTCCCGAGGCAGATAATTGCGGAACCCGTCAGCTCTCGGCTCGAGCACCGCAAACGAATCGGCGTCGGTCATCTCCTGGGTGGCATCGGTCCGGCCCGGTGTGAACGGCACCTCGATCTCGTGGCCGGCATTCCGTGCGGCCTGCTCGACGGCCGCACAGCCACCCAGCACGATCAGGTCGGCCAGCGACACCTTCGTGCCATCGGCCTGGGCCGCATTGAACTCCTGCTGGATCGTCGTCAGCCGGTCGAGCACCTTCGCGAGCCGGGCCGGCTCGTTGACCGCCCAGTCCTTCTGGGGCGCGAGCCGCAGCCGGCCGCCGTTCGCACCGCCTCGCTTGTCGCTGCCGCGGTAGGTCGATGCCGACGCCCAGGCCGTCTTCACGAGTTCCGAGGTGCTGAGCCCAGAGGCGAGCAGCTTCTTCTCGAGCGCGGCGATATCGGCGGCATCGAGGAGCGGGTGATCGACCACGGGCAGCGGATCCTGCCAAAGCTGGGCCGCGGGCACCTCGGGGCCAAGCAACCGGGACACGGGTCCCATGTCGCGGTGGGTGAGCTTGTACCACGCCTTGGCAAAAGCGGCCTGGAACTGCTCGGGGTGCTCGTGAAACCGCTTGGCGATCGGCCCGTAGGCCGGATCCATCCGCAGGGCCAGGTCGGTAGTGAACATCATCGGCGCGTGGGACTTGGAGTCGACATGGGCGTCGGGCACGGTGCCCTTGGCCGAGTCGTCCTTGGGCGTCCACTGCCAGGCACCGGCCGGACTCTTCGTCAGCTCCCATTCGTAGTCGAACAGGTTGTCGAGATAGCCGCTCGACCAGCTGGTGGGGGTGGATGTCCAGGCTCCTTCCAGGCCGCTCGTGATCGTGTCGGCCCCCTTGCCTGTGCCAAATCGATTCTTCCAGCCGAGCCCCTGCTCTTCGATCGAAGCCCCTTCGGGCGCGGGCCCGACGTTGTCGGCGGGGCCTGCCCCGTGCGACTTGCCGAAGGTGTGGCCGCCGGCGATCAAGGCCACCGTCTCCTCGTCGTTCATCGCCATGCGGGCAAACGTCTCGCGTATGTCGTGGGCTGCAGCCAGCGGATCGGGCTTGCCGTTCGGCCCCTCCGGGTTGACGTAGATCAGGCCCATTTGCACGGCGGCCAGCGGGTTGTCGAGCTGGCGATTCCCCGTGTATCGCTTGTCGCCGAGCCACTCGGTTTCCGGCCCCCAATCGACGTCGTTCTGCGGCTCCCAGACGTCGGCCCGGCCGCCGCCGAAGCCGAAGGTCTCAAATCCCATCGATTCGAGGGCCACGTTGCCCGCCAGGATCATCAGGTCGGCCCACGAAATCCGCTGTCCATACTTCTGCTTGATCGGCCAGAGCAGCCGTCGGGCTTTGTCGAGGTTGGTGTTGTCAGGCCAACTGTTGAGCGGGGCGAACCGCTGCGTGCCATAACCCGCACCGCCGCGGCCATCAGCCACGCGGTAGGTGCCGGCCGAGTGCCAGGCCATGCGGATGAAGAGCGGCCCGTAGTGGCCGTAGTCGGCTGGCCACCAGTCTTGCGAGGTGGTCATCAGGTCGCGGAGGTCCTGCTTGACCGCCGCGAGATCGAGTTTGCTGAACTCCTCCGCATAGTCGAAAGCTCCGCCCAGGGGATTTCCGGCAGGTGCATTCTGGTGGAGGATGGCGAGATTGACCTGGTCCGGCCACCAATCGCCGTTGGTCATCGCCCCGGCCGACGTAGACCGCCCTGCGGCCGCGGCCTGCCCGATCACGGGGCAGGTGGCAGCGGGCTGTTCGGCCCTTGCGGGAATCGCCATCAGACCTGCCGCCACGGCGGCCCACGCACAGTTCTTCAACGTCATGTTTTGGCTCCTCGGCCGGAGGTTTGGGGTCGGTCTAGGCACTGGTTCCTCACCCCTGATGGATGCATCATGCCGGCCATGAGACCCTGATGGCAAATGCAGACTCGGACTATCACCCATGCACAGCGTGCATACTGAACCGCCACAGTTCATGCTGAACTACCATGCGAGTGCACCGGCTCGGGGGCGGCAATAGTCGCGTCGCGGGCGAGGATACGCCCTTGTTCCCCGCGAGCGTTCGCTGACCACCGAGCCTCTTTCTCTCAACCAGGTAACCTGGGATCGTCATGACGCTGCCGCCTTCCGATCGATCCGAGGCCGACGAGCCCGCCGCGGATGTGGCAGGTGAATCGCTTCCGTCCGACACGGATTCCGCCGCGGCGGCCCGCGACCGCTCGGCGGCGGCCCGCAAGGTGCGATCGTTTCCCACGACGCCGGGTGTCTACTTGATGAAGGACGCGGCCGGCCGGGTGATCTACGTGGGCAAGGCCAAGAATCTCCGGGCCCGGGCCGGAAGCTACTTTCTCAAGGCCGCTGCCGAGGATCGCCGCACGGCCGATCTCGTGCAGGAGATCCGCGACATCGACTACCTCGAGGCCGAGAGCGAGGTCGACGCCCTCCTGCTCGAGAGCCGGCTCGTCAAGGACGTGCAGCCGAAGTTCAACAGCGATCTCAAAGACGACAAGACCTTTCCCTACCTCCAGATCACGACCCACGAGGATTATCCGCGGGTCGAGTTCACCCGCACGCCACGGCAGAAGGGAGTCAAGCTCTACGGCCCGTTCACCAGCGCCGGCAGTCTCCGCGGGGCGATCGTCGTGCTCCAGCGGATCTTCAAGTTTCGCACCTGCACGCTCGACATCGACGCCGACGACGAACGCTGGCGGTGGTTTCGGCCCTGCCTGCTGGCCTCGATCGACCAGTGCACGGCGGCCTGCAACCTGCGGATCTCGAAGGACGACTACCGTAAGGACATCAACCGCCTGAAGACCTTTCTCGACGGCGGCAAGGCCCGGCTGCTCGCCGAGATGCGGGAAGAGATGCTGGCGGCCTCGGGGCGGCTCGAATTCGAGCGGGCCGCCCGGCTGCGGGACGAGATCCGGCTGCTCGAAACCCTCGACCAGCGAGGCGATCTCGAGGAGCACGTGCAACCCGAGGTGTTTCTCGTCGATCCCAAGAAGGGGCTGGCGGGGCTCCAGAAGGTGCTCGGCCTGGCGGCACCGCCGCGGGTGATCGAGGGCGTCGACATCGCCCACCTCGCCGGCAACGAGACGGTGGCTAGTCTCGTGCAGTTCATCGACGGCCTGCCCTTCAAGCCCGGCTACAAGCGATACCGAATCAAGGGTGTGGACGGGATCGACGACTTCAAGAGCATCCACGAGGTGGTCTCGCGGCGATTCGCCCGGCTGGCCCGAGAGGGGACCTCGCCCCCCGACATCCTCCTCATTGACGGCGGTAAAGGGCAGCTCTCGGCGGCCCTCGACGCGCTCGAGAGCCTGGGTGTCGAAGCGCCCTGCGTGATCTCGCTCGCCAAACGGGAGGAGGAGGTTTTCGTGCCGGGTAAGAGCGAACCCCTGCGGCTCTCCCGCGACTCCTACTCCCTGCGGCTCCTGGAATACGTCCGCGACGAGGCCCACCGCTTCGCCCAGCACTACCACCATCTCCTCCGCGGCAAACGCACACTGGAGGAGTGAGCCGCTTTTGTTCCTCTCGGCAGCCGGGCAGGAAGTTGGTACACCACTCCCCGCGTCGTCGGAGCCACCCCGTCTCGGAGCCCTGCCTGCCATGGCCAAAAAGAAGTCGGTTCGGAAGCCTGTTGCCGCGAAGAAGACCGCAAAGAAAGCGGTCAAGAAGGCCACCGCCAAGAAGCCGGCCGCGACCAAGCCCGCCCCGACAAAAAAAGCGGTCGCCAAGAAGCCCGCACCTACGAAGGCCGCCCCAAAGCCTTCCCCTGCCACCCAGACAAAGCCAGCCCAGGGAGCAAGCCCGACCTGGCCGCGGGAGGGGGCGAAGGCTCCCAACTTCACGGCGGTCGCCCACGACGGGTCGCAGGTGACCTTGTCGGCTCTCAAGGGTCGCCCCGTGGTGCTCTATTTTTATCCCAAAGATGACACGCCCGGATGCACGGTCGAAGCCTGCGGGTTTCGCGACGCCCACGCCCAGTTCGGGCGCCACAAGGCTGTGGTGCTCGGCGTCAGTCCCGACTCTCCGCGGAGCCACGTGAAGTTCCGGGAGAAGTTCAAGCTCCCCTTCACGCTCCTGGCAGACGAGGATCACTCCCTCGCCGACCGCTACGGGGCCTGGCGGGAGAAGAGCATGTACGGCAAGACCTACATGGGCGTCGCCCGCAGCACGTTCGTAATCGACGCCAAAGGCACGATCAGCAAAGCGTTTACGACGGTCAAGCCCGAGGGGCACGAGCAGGAGGTTCTGGCCGCCCTCGCCGCACTCCGCTGAGGCGACGGCCGGTCAGCGCCCGTCGATTGGCCCGACACCCGTCTCCGCACAACTGCTGACCTGACCGAAGCCGACTCGCCTCAGGCGACCGGCCGGATGCGGCTGGCGACCCAAAGGCTCGTGATCGTCACCCCGGCGGCGACGATGCCGACCGTCCCGAAGTGACGCAGCGGCTCGCCGCCGCCGCCGTCGATGATCAGCCCGCCGAGCGTCGTCCCCAGCCCGCTGGCGACGTGCTGCACCGATGAGTTGACCGACATGAAGCTGCCGCGGCGCCGCGGCTCGATGCTCCCCGTGATCAATGCCATCGAAGTGACCATCCGGCTCGCGTTGGTAGCCATCAGCAAGGCAGCGACCGGAGCTGCCACCCCGATGCCGACCGCGGGAAGATGCGTCACGATCAGGATCATCATGGCCGAGAGAGGAACGATGCCGCGAAACACCCGGAGTCCGCCCCAGCGGTCGATGAGCCAGCCGGTGAGCGGCGTGCTCGCGAGCGTGAGCAGCCCCCCGGTGACGAACACGGCCGGCAGCTGGGCCTCGGTCACGCCGACGTTGGCCACGAAGGCGGTGCTGATGAACGGGATCACGGAGAACGCGCCGACCATGAGCAGGGCGATCAGGGCGAAGCCGCGGCGATGGGCCGGGATCGAGAGCGTCTCGAGCAGATGGGCCAATGGATTCCGCCGTATGCCATCCACGTGCCCAGCCAGGGGTGGAAGTGACCAGAGAGCCAGCCCCACCAGGGGCAGCCCGAGGGCCGCGAGCCCGAAGAAGGGGGCCTGCCAGCCGAGCCGGGTGCCCAGCGCGATGCCCAGCGGCACGCCGGCGATCGAGGCGACAGCGAAGGCCAGCATCAGCGTGCCCGTGGCGCGGCCCCGTCGCTCGGGCGGAAACACGTCGGCTACGATCGCGAGTGCCAGCCCACCGAGGAGGCCGCCGAAGCCGCCGGTCACGCTTCGCGCGGCGAGCAACTGCGGAAACGAGGTAGCCAACCCGCAGGCCGCCGTGCCCGCGATCAGTCCAAGCGACAAGGTGATGTAGGCCAACTTTCGCGGCACTCGGTCGAGCCACGGCGCCGCCAGGATTCCGGCCAGTCCAGCAGCGAGCGTGTAGGCCGACACGACCCAACTGAACTTTCGGGCGTCGATGTCGAGGCCGGCGAGCAACTGCGGCCCAAGGGGCATCACGATCATGAAGTCGACGATGCTGATGCATTGGATCGCCGCCAGCGTCAACAGCACCACGCCCTCGTGACGCACCGTCGCAGAGGGATCGTAAGCGGGGGCAGATCGATCGGCGGGAGTGGGGGCGGCCACGATGGCGCGGGGTTCCTGGGCCGTCCGCTGCTTGCGGCGTCGCTCAACGGTGCACTATACCTCACGGGCAGGTTCACTCCGGAGCTCTCGCGAGCGGAGTCGCCGCGGCCGACCGCGCCCCCGCTCTCCCCGCGTCTGCATCGATGCTGCACCACCTGCTACGACAGTCGCTCGAAACCGACCCCGACCGTCCGATCCTCGACTGCGACGGATCCTGGACTACGGCTGCAGAGCTCGAACGGCTGGCGTCGAGGCTGGCCTCGGGCTTGGCGGCCCTGGGGCTCGAAGAAGGGGATCGGGTGGCCCTCCTGGTGCCGAACGGCCTCGAGGCGGTCGTCTGCTACCTGGCCTGTTTTCGGATGCGGCTGGTGATCGTGCCGCTCGATTACCAATACCACCCGCTCCAGATCGGCTACGCGCTCGGCCATAGCGGCGCGGCGATCCTGATTGCGAACCACGAGCGGATGGCAGGCCTCGACGAGGCCGGCGTCCTCACGGCCATGCCCCGCGTCGCGGTCGTCGGCGGCGACTCAGCGACCGGAAACCGGCGTCCGTTCGAGTCGCTGCTCGGGGCCGAACGCGTCCTGCCCTCCGCTGCACCGCATGACGACAGTCCGGCGGTGATGATCTACACCTCGGGAACGACGTCTCGTCCCAAGGGCGTCGTTCTCTCCCATGGAGCCCTGACCACCGGCATGCGCAAGTACCTCACGCGGGTCACGCTCACGGCCGACGACGTAGCGCTGGTCGCGACGTCCGTCTCGCGGCCTCTGGCGCTCCGCTGCCAGGTCCTGCCCTCGCTCTGGGTCGGAGCGCGAGTCAGCCTGCTGCCGAAGTTTACGGTCGACACCTGCGTCGCCGCCCTGCGGCGGCCCCCCGCCAAGACGTTTCTCACGCTCACGCCCGCGGGCCTCGGGCAGCTG
Source organism: Candidatus Kuenenia stuttgartensis (assembly GCA_945891385.1). Taxonomy (GTDB): domain Bacteria; phylum Planctomycetota; class Planctomycetia; order Pirellulales; family UBA1268; genus QWPN01. The sequence goes on from CAMDDJ010000028.1 coordinate 14,840, forward strand.
ATGGCAAACCCCGACTTTCATGGCTGTGACTTCAGCCACCTCCGCCTCTGCCTGGCGGGAGGGGACCGCGTTCCAGGCAAACTCCTCGAGTCGTTCAAGCGCCTGACGGGCGTCTCGATCACGGAGCAGTGCGGCTCGACGGAGACGGGCCCCTACGCGATGAATCCGCCGTTCGGCCGCAAGAAGCCGGGATCCGTCGGCCCGCCCGTGCACGGGGTCCAGGTGGCCGTGGTCGACGAGCAGGGGGCCGACGTACCCACCGGAGTGGTCGGGGAACTGCGTGTCAGCGGCCCGGGAATCATGGACGGCTACTGGAACGAGTCGGCCCAGACCCGCAAGACCTTGCAGAAGGGCTGGGTCCTGACCGGGGATCTGGGATGCTACGACGAGGACGGCTATCTGTGGTTCATGGGCCGGCGGAAGGACATCGTCGTCCGCGCTGGCAATAAGGTCGCGCCGCTCGAAGTGGAGGCAGCCCTCTCGGATCATCCCGCGGTCCGGGAGGCCTGCGTGATCGGTGTGCCCGATCCCGCGAGCGGCGAGGTGCCGCATGCGTATGTCATCTTGCAGCCGGGAGTTGCCGCCAGACCCGAGGACCTGCGGGACTTCGTCGCCAGCAGGCTGGCGGCGTTCATGGTTCCCACGAAGGTCCACCTCATCGCCGAGATGCCCTCGAAGGGGCCGGGCAAGGTCGACCGTGAACTGCTGCGGATGCGAGCCATCACCGCCGCCCTGATCGAGCAGGTTCCGTTCTTCAAGAACGCCAGCAGCGACTTCCTCCGCGACATCATCCCGCGGCTCGAGGCGCGCGAGTTCGCGCCGGGCGAAACGATCGTGCACGAGGGAGACGTGGGGGACGAGATGTACTTCCTCACGAAGGGACAGGTCGAGGTGCTCCGCGGCGATCCCGCCGAGCGGCTTGCGGTCCTACGCGAGGGTTCCTTCTTCGGTGAATTGGCGGTCCTCAGGGATGCCCCCCGGGCCGCCACCATTCGGGCCCTGACCGACGTCGAGGTCTACGCTCTCCGCCGAGAGGGGGTTCGGCAGCTCGCCGATGCCCACGCTGAATTCCAGCACTACCTGCAGGTCGCCGCCGAGCAGTATGCGGCCGCAGCGCCCGGCTGAAACGACGGGCGGCGACGATCCGAGCCGATGAGCGGCCCGAGCGGCGCGGTGAGATTTCGGTCACAGCGTGCGGTCTATTTTCTCTCCCACTCGGCATTGAGTAGAATTTTGAAAGTGGGCGGTGGGAACACGTCCACGGCCCACCCATCCCGCCCCGGAGGTCACCGATGGCCCCGCCAACCGCTCCCATCGGCTGCCGTTCGTTTCAGGCCGGCTGCAATCGGCGGGAGTTTCTTCACGTCGGCGGCCTCACCGGCCTGGGCCTGTCGCTGGGTGGATTCTTCCGGATGCAGGCGGCCCGGGCCGACGCCAAGGCGTTCACCCACTTCGAGGGCACCGCCAAGAGCGTGATCCACATCTGGCTGCCGGGCGGATGGGCCCAGCAGGAGACGTTCGATCCCAAGCCGTTGGCCCCGGCGGAGTACCGGGGCGAATTCAAGGCGATCGACACGGCGCTGCCAGGCGTGCAATTCAGCGAGACGCTGCCGCGGTCGGCCGCGATCGCCGACAAGATCACGGTGGTGCGGTCGATGACCCACGGCGAGGCGGCCCATGAGCGGGGCACTCACAACATGTTCACGGGCTACCGCCCGAGCCCGGCCCTCACCTACCCGAGCTTCGGCAGCGTGGTGGCCCATGAACTTGGTCCCAGGGCCAACCTGCCGCCCTACGTCTGCCTCCCCTCGCTCCCGGCCCCCGACGCCGGCGCCGGTTATCTAGGCAGCGGCTTCGGCCCGTTCGCGATCGGTGCCGATCCGGCCAACGCCAACTACACCGTCCGCGATCTCTCGCTGCCCGCGGGCGTCGATGCCGAGCGGTTCGCGACGCGGCAACGGCTCCGCGATGTGGTCGGCCGGCATTTCCAACGGCTCGAAGACGGTGGCACGATCGCCGCCATGGATTCCTTCTATGAGCGGGCCTACGCTCTCGTGCAGTCGGCGGAGGCGCAGGCCGCGTTCGACCTCAAGACGGAGCCCGACGCGATCCGCGACGAATACGGCCGCAACCAGGCCGGCCAGCGGATGCTGCTGGCCCGGCGGCTCGTCGAGGCGGGCGTGCGGTTCGTCACGCTCTCGTACGGCGGCTGGGACATGCACGCCCGGCTCCGCGACGGCATCACCCGCACCGTGCCGGCCTTTGATCAGGCCTTCGCGACCCTGATCAACGACCTCGACCGGCGGGGCATGCTCGATTCGACGCTCGTGATGGTATCGAGCGAGTTCGGCCGCACGCCCCGGGTCAACAAGGACGCCGGCCGCGACCACTGGCCCAAGGTGTTTAGTGTCATCCTGGCCGGCGGTGGCGTGAAGCGGGGCCTGGTGTATGGCGCGTCTGACTCGATCGCCGCCGAGCCGCAGGACTCACCCCTTTCGATCGAAGACCTGGCCACCACCGTCTACCACTGCCTGGGAATCGTCGCCGAAAAGGAGCTCATGGCGCCCGGAAACCGCCCGATCGAGATCGTCGATGGCGGCACGGTACGGAAGGAACTCCTCGTCTGATTGCCGCAATCGCGGTCGCCTCCCTCACGACTCCACCCATGATTCACGCGCGACCCCTCGCCGTGCCGTTCGCAATCCTCCTGGCGGTTCCGTCGTTCGTGCAGGCGGCGCCGACGATCGCGCTGGTCGCCCCGCCGGGAGCGCCGCGGGGCAGCGAGGTGGAGGTGCGGATCAACGGCCGGGATCTCGCCGACCCGCGGGAGGTCTTCTTCGAAGATGGGGACATCGCGGTCGTGGGGCTCGAGCCGATCGATGCCGCGAACCTGAAGGCCCGGCTGCGAATCCCGGCCACCTGTCCGACCGGCAGCCACCGACTCCGGGTGCGGACGAAGGAAGGGCTCTCCGAACTTCGAAGCTTTCGCGTCGGCTTCGGCGGGCAACTCGCCGAGACCGAACCCAATAACGACGTGGCGACGGCCCAGGCCGTCGCGCTCCCTGGCACGATCACCGGCGTGGTCACCCGAGAAGACGCCGACTGCTTCAAGGTGTCGCTGCCTGCGGGCGGTGGGCTCGCCGTCGCCGTCGAGGCGATTCGGCTCGAGCAGGAGATGTTCGACCCACTCCTCGAAGTCGTGAGCCCGCAGGGAGAGGTGCTCGCCACGAGCGACGACCATCCACTCCTGGCCCAGGACGGCATGCTCTCGGTCACGGTCAAGGATGCCGGCGAATATGTCGTGCGGCTGCGGGAGAGCACCTTCGGCGGCAACGAGGGCTGTGTCTATCTGGTGCACCTCGGCGATTTCCCGGTGCCGCATCTCGCCTGGCCGCCGGTCGGTCCGCCCGGCGGGGGGCTCGCCGTGACTTGGCTCGGTGATCCGGCCGGACCATTCACACAGTCCATCACGCTCCCTGCCGCGGCACCACCTGCGGGTCTGGTGGAGATTCATCCTGTGCGAGAAGGCGTCTCGTCACCAATGCCCGTGCCGCTGCGACTGACGAGCCTAGCGGCGACCCTCGAGGCCGAGCCGAATGGCAGCCCAGGCGAGGCGACGGCCGCCACGGCACCGACCGGCCTCTGCGGGCGGCTCGGCGAGGCCGACGACGTCGACTGGTTTCGGGTGACGGCCCCCAAGGGCTCGAAGTGGCATGTCCGCAGCTGGGGCCGTCGGCTCGGCTCGCCGATCGACCTCGTCGTGAATCTCTACCGCGACGACGCCAAGCGCGCGCGGATCACGGGCAACGATGACGCCGAAGGCCCCGACGCCGTGGCCCAGGTGACGGTTCCCGAGGAGGGCTCGTTCCTGGTGCGAGTCAACGATCACCAGCGGCGGGGAAGGCCCGAGTTCGTCTATTGGATCGAGGTGGAGCCGATGCTGCCGGAGGTCAACGTGTCGGTGCCGCCAGCCCGCACGACCACCCAGGACGGCCTCGTGGCCGCGGTGCCCCAGGGCAACCGCACGGCCCTGCTGTTGAACACGGCCCGCACGGACTTCGGCGGGCCGGCCCGGGTGACGATCGCCGACCTGCCAGCCGGCGTGACGGCCCATGTGCCCGACGCCGCAGGCAACGCCCCGGCCACGCTCGCGGTCTTCAAAGCCGCCGCCGATGCGCCGGCCACGACGACGATGGCCGCCGTGCAGGTCGCGGCCGTCGAGACCGGCCAGCCGCTCGGCGGTCTGCGGCAGAAGACCGAGCTTGTCTTCGGCCAGCCCAACAACGCTCCCTACCGGATTGCCCTGGGCGACCGGCTGCCGCTCGCCGTGGTGGAACAAGCCCCGATCCGGGTCGAACTCGAGCAGCCGGCGGTGCCGATCGTCCGCCGCGGCTCGCTGGAACTGAAGGTGCGGGTCGAGCGGCTCGACGGCTTCCAGGGGAAGGTGCGGCTGTTTCTGCCCTTCAAGCCGCCAGGCGTCGGTGCGGCCGCCACCGCCGAGATTCCCGCGGACCAGTCGGAGGGCGTCTATCTGCTGAGCGCCACCGCCGACGCCCCGCTCGGCGAGTGGCAGTTGGCCGTGACCGCCCGGCCGCAGCCGGAGCAGAACAACCGCGGCGATTCCGAGATGCTCGTCGCCAGCGGCCTGGTGACGCTCCGCGTGGCCGAACCGATCGTGGAACTCACCGCCGAACCGACGGCGGTCGAGCAGGGCCAGGCGGGCAGCCTCGTCTGGAAGGTACAGAAGCCCGGCGGGTTCACCGGCGCCGCGAAGGCCAAGCTCTTGGGGCTGCCGGCCAAGACGGAGGCCCCGGAGCTCGATCTCGTCGCCGACGCAGCCGAACTCACCTTCCCGCTCACGGTCGGCCCCGACGCGCCGGCCGGTCCCCACAAGAACGTGTTCTGCGAACTGCGGGTGCCGCAGGGCGATGCCTGGGTGGTCCATACAACGGCCCCCGTACAGGTGCGGATCGACACGCCGCTGCCCGCCGAGGAGGCCACGCCATGAAGCATCTCGTGCCGTGCTTCCTCCTGCTTCAGTCCATGCTGCCGCTCATGAGCCCGGCGGCCGCCGGCGGTTTCGAGGCCGTCGGCATCGAGGTCTTTCCCCCGCGGGTGCAACTCGACGCGGCGGGGGATCGGCAGCGGATCGTCGTCCAGGCTCGGGCCGCCGACGGTCGCACCCGCGACGTGACGGCCGAAGCTGAGGTCAGTCTCTCCGAGGCCACGCTTGCCAGGATCGAGAAACCAGCCGGCGGAGTCGTGCTGCGGCCGGCCGCCGACGGCGACGGCACGATCCGCGTGGCCTACGCGGGCCATTCGGCCGAAGTCCCGCTGCGGGTGGTGTCGGCCAGCACTCCTGCACCGCTCTCGTTTCGGCTCGACGTGATGCCGATCTTCGCCCGGTCCGGCTGCAACATGGGCAGCTGCCACGGCGCGGCCCGCGGCAAGGACGGCTTCAACCTCTCTCTCTTCGGATTCGATCCGGCCGGCGACTATCACCGACTCACCCGCGAACTGCCGGGCCGCCGGATCGATCTGGCGAGCCCACGGGAGAGCCTGCTCTTTCTCAAGGCCGTCGGCGGCGTGCCCCACACCGGTGGTAAGCGGTTCGAGCCCGAGAGCGAACTCGCCGCCACGCTCCTCCGCTGGATCGAGGCCGGCGCCCCGGATGATCCTGGCCCTGATCCCGGGGCGAGCGTGCCGCAGCTCATGGCCCTCGATCTCTACCCGCCGACCGCCCTGCTTGAAGGCGAGGCCGCGTCACAGCAGCTCGTGGCCGTCGCTCGGTTCTCCGATGGCACCGATCGCGACGTGACCGACCTCTGCTGGTATGCGTCCAATAACGACCGGAGCGTGAAGGTCACTCCCGACGGTCTGACCACGAGCGGCGTCCGCGGGGAGGCGTTCGTGATGGCCCGCTACGCCACGATCACGGTGGGGGTACCGCAGGTGGTGATCCCAGCCGACCTCGCATTCACGTATCCCGAGGAGGAGCCGCTGCCGGGTCAGACGGAGGGTTCCCTGGCAATCGACGAGCTCGTGGCCGCCAAGCTGCGAAGCCTCCGGATCGAGCCCTCGCCCCTCTGCGACGACGAGACATTTCTGCGGCGGGTCAGCCTCGATCTCGTCGGCCTCCTGCCGACGGCCGAGGAGCGGGCGGCGTTTCTGGCCGATGCCGCGGTCGACAAGCGGGCCCGCAAGGTCGACGAGCTCCTCACCCGGCCGGAGTTCAGCCAACTCTGGGTGATGCGGTGGGCCGAGATCCTCCAGATCCGCTCCCAGGGCGTAGACGTCAGCCCCAAGGGTGCGCTTCTCTACCACCAGTGGCTTGCCCGGCGGATCGCGGCCAATCAGCCGGTCGACGAGATGGTGCGCGACCTACTCACGGCCTCCGGCGGCACCTTCGAGAATCCGCCTACCAACTATTTCCAGCTCGAGCGGAACACGCTCAAGCTCGCTGAGAACGTCGCCCAGGCGTTCCTCGGAATGCGGATCCAGTGCGCCCAGTGCCACAACCATCCCTTCGACCGCTGGACGATGGACGACTACTACGGCTTTGCGGCCTTCTTCACCCAGATCGGCCGGAAGCGGGCGGCCGACCCGCGGGAGACGATCGTGTTCGAGTCGGGCGGTGGTGAGGTACAGCATCCCGTCCGCAAGCAGCCGGCCACGCCGAAGTTTCTCGGCGGCGATGTGCCGAAGGTCGCCGACCGTGGTCGCCGGGCTGCCGTGGCCGAATGGATCACCGCGGCTGAGAATCCGTACTTCGCCCGCCATGTGGCCAACACCGCCTGGGCCCATTTCCTCGGTCGAGGGATCGTGCACGAACCGGACGATGCGCGGGTGAGCAACCCGCCGGCCAACGGCCCCCTGCTCGACGAACTGGCCCGGCGGCTGGTCGCCTCGGGCTGGGACTTCCGCGGTATGGTCCGCGACATCTGCACCTCCCGCACCTACCAGCGGTCCTGCGAGCCGACCGAGTCGAACCGGCTCGACGAGACGAACTTCGCCCGGGCGGCCGTCCGCCGGCAGCGGGCGGAGGTGCTGCTCGACGTGCTCGCCCAGGTGACGGAAACGAAACACAAGTTTCCCGGGCTGCCGCTTGGGGCCCGGGCGGTCGAGGTGGCCGACGGCCGCACGACGAACTACTTCCTCACGACCTTCGGCCGGGCGACCCGAGAAGACGTCTGCACCTGTGCGGTCAAGATGGAGCCGAGCCTTTCGCAGGCGCTGCATCTCTTGAATGGTGAGGTGGCAAACGAAAGGATCCGTCAGGGCAATGTCGTGGGGCGGATGCTCGACGCCGGCCAGGAGCCCGCCGCGGTGATCGAGAGCCTCTTCATCCGCTGCAACGGCCGCGGCCCCACGGAGGAGGAGCGGACGGAACTCCTCGCGACCGTCGACGCAGCCACCGACAAGAAACAGGCCCTCGAAGACGTGTTCTGGGCTCTGCTCAACTCCCCCGAGTTCATCTTCAATCACTGACTTCACGGCTGCCGGCCCTCCGGCCGGCGGTCGCACCTCCGGGCGACCGTGTTCGTGTACCTCCGCGAGTTTCGACGCACAGATGACGAATCCGCCACTCAGCCGTATCGCCAGGGTGATCTGCCCCGTTCTTGCATGTGGCCTGTTGACCGTGGCCTCGGCCGCCGAGCCGCCCAATTTCACCGATCAGGTGCTGCCGATCTTTCGCGAGAAGTGCTGCAGCTGCCACAACCCCGACAAGAAGGCGGGCGGGCTCGATCTCACGAGTTGGGGTCAGACGATGGCCGGCGGGAGTTCGGGCGAGGTGATCGCGCCGGGCGACGCGGCCGGCTCGTACCTCTTCATGCTTGCGAGCCACGAGTCGGAGCCGAAGATGCCGCCCGAGTCCGACAAGCTGCCAGTGGCGTCGCTCGACGTGATCAAGGCGTGGATCGACGCCGGTGCAATCGAGCGGGCAGGTGGCAAGCCGGTCGCGAAGAGGCAGAACGCGATCGCGCTGGGGGTCCTCGAGGCCGTCCGGCCCGAGGGCCCGCCGGTGATGCCGCCGCGGCTCTCGCTCGACGTGGTCAGCCACGGTGAGCGTCCCACGGCCGTGACGGCGGTGGCCACCTCGCCTCACGGCGAGGTGCTCGCCCTCGGCGGCCGGCGGCAGGTGCTGCTCTACCAGACCAACTCGCTCGACCTGCTTGGCGTGCTCCCGTTCCCGGAAGGCGTGGCTCGGGTGATGCGGTTTTCCCGCAACGCGAAACTGCTGCTGGCCGCGGGTGGCGAAGCGGCCAAGAGCGGCCGAGTGGTGGTCTGGGACGTCGCCACAGGCGAGCGGGTGGCCGAGGTGGGCGAGGAGTTCGACGAGGTGCTCGCCGCCGACATCACGGCCGACAGCCGGTGTATCGCCCTGGGTGGTCCTGCCCGGGTCGTACGGCTCCTGAAGACGGCCGATGGCAGCCTGGCCCACGAGATCCGCAGCCACACCGACTGGATCACGGCGGTCGAATTCTCCCCCGACGGCCGGAAGCTCGCCTCGGGCGACCGAGCGGGCAACCTCTTCCTCCGCGAGACCCGCGGGGCTCGCGATGCCGGCACGCTCAAGGGCCACGCAGCCGCGATCACCGCCGTGGCGTGGCGGCCAGACGGGCTCGTGCTGGCGAGCGTGTCGGAGGATGGCACCGCCCGGCTCTGGGATCCCCGCTCGGCCACCCAACTCAAGAATTGGCCGGCTCATCCCGGCGGCGCCGAGTGGGTCGCCTGGCTGCCCGACGGTCGGCTCGTCACCACCGGCCGCGACCGGAAGGCGAAGCTCTGGAAGGGCGACGGCTCGCTCGAGCGGGATCTCGGATCCCTCGCCGACATCGGCACGCGTGTGGCGGCCACAAGTGACTCTCAGCGGGTGTTCGTCGGCGACTGGACCGGCGGGCTCACGGCCTTCACGACCGCCGACGGAAAGCCGGCCGGCGGGATCGACACCAACCCGCCCTCGCTGGCCGAGCGGCTGGCCGCCGCAGAACGCGTTCTCGCTGAAGTCGCCACCGCCGAGCAGACGGCCGCAGACCAGGCCCGCGCCGCCGCCGACGCGATGCAACTGGCCGAGTCGCAACTCGCCGCCGCCCGCCAGGCACTTGACGACGCGACCGCCGCCGCCGAAGCCGCTCGCAGCCGTCAGGCCGAGGCTACCCAGGCGGTCGACCGCTGGCGTGCGGAACTCGACTTCGCCACGCAGCCGAAGTAGGGGCGTTTTCACCCAATCTGCTATCTTCCCGCGCGACCGGTCTGGATCAACGCTGATCCAGACGTTCGCTGGGGCCTTGGAGCGTCACCGTGAATCTCTTCAACGCCCTGTTGGCGGCGTCGGACTCCCCATCCGCCTCCGTCATCGATCGGGCGAACGCCTTCTTCGAGTGGACCAGCGGCTTCCTCTGGGGGCCGTGGCTCCTCGTGTTGCTCGTTGGCACCCACATCTATCTCACCGTTCGCCTGGGTGTCGTCCAACGCTGGCTGGGGCCGGCGATCCGGCTCACCTTCCGGTCGGAACGCGGGGCCGAAGGTGACGTGAGTCCGTTTGGTGCGCTGGCGACGGCGCTGGCCGCCACAGTGGGCGCCGGCAACATCGTCGGGGTGGCCGTCGCGGTCACGGCCGGCGGCCCCGGGGCCATCTTCTGGATGTGGATCACCGGGGTCTTGGGGATCGCAACCAAATACGCGGAGGCCCTCCTGGCCGTGCAGTTCCGGGTCAGGAACGAGCGGGGCGAGATGTCCGGCGGACCGATGTACGTGCTGGCCAATGGACTCCAGCTGCCCTGGCTCGGCGTGTTGTTCGCCGTGTTCACTGTCGTGGCCGCATTCGGGATCGGCAACATGTTTCAGGCCAAGGCCGTCACGGCGAGCGTGCTCGAACTGGTTCCCGAGGGAACCCCCGAGACGCCGATCCGCGTGGCCTGCGGCCTGATCATGGCCGCGGCCACCGGGCTCGTCCTGATCGGCGGCATCAAGTGGATCGCCCGGTTCTGCGAGATTCTCGTCCCCTTCATGATCGTCAGTTACCTGGTCGGCTGCGGGATCATTCTCGCATGCCACTGGGACCGGCTTCCCGCCGCCATCGCCCTGATCCTCTCCGACGCCTTCTCCGGCGAAGCCCTCGCCGGCGGTGGGCTCGGAGCGATGATCGCGGCGGGCGTCAAGCGGGGCCTCTTCTCCAACGAATCGGGCCTGGGCAGCGCACCGATCGCAGCAGCTGCCGCCCGGTCGCGGAATCCGGCCCAGCAGGCGCTCGTCTCGATGACCGGCACCTTCTGGGACACCGTCGTCGTCTGCCTGATCACCGGCCTGGTTCTGGTGGTCACCGGCGCCTGGAATAGCGGCCTCGAGGGTGCCGCCATGACCGCCGCGGCCTTCGGGACGATCCCCTACGTCGGCCCGCCTGTGCTTACCCTTGGCCTGATCGCCTTCGTGTTCTCAACGCTGATCGGATGGTCGTATTACGGTGAGAAGGCTCTTGAATACCTGGGCGGGCTCCGGCTCGTGCCCGTCTACCGCTGGCTCTGGCTGGTGGCGATCTTCCTCGGGGCGACGTTTCCGAGTTCTCTGGTGATCAATTTCTCCGACTCGGCCAACGCCCTGATGGCGATCCCGAATCTGATCTCGCTGATCGCGCTCGCCGGCCTGGCCGCCCGCGAGTCGAAGCAGTGGCTGTCGCAGCCCGAAACCTTCGAGTGACTGCCATCTGACACCGGCCGGGCGGAGATGAATCGTTCGTTGACACCGTCAAAACGCGCCCTAGAATGATTTTTGAATACTCAAAAATCATTTTTTGGAGACCCAAAAATGGGGGCGCGCGACTTCCGGTCGGGCTTCAGCCTGGTCGAACTGCTCGTCGTGATCGCGATCGTCGCTAGTCTCGTCGGCCTGCTTCTCCCGGCAGTGCAGTCCGCGCGGGAGTCGGCTCGGCGGATGCAATGCGGGGCGAGCCTGCGGCAACTCGGCCTTGCGGTCCTCGGCCATGAATCGGCCAAACGGCGGCTGCCGGCCGGCTATGTCAGCGACGTGTCTCGGCCGGATCGCGATCCAGCCACCCTCGACGCCGCTCCGGGCACGGGCTGGGGGCTCCAGATCGCCCCCTTCATCGAGGAGACGGCGACCTTTGCCGCCTCGTGCCATGCCGACGACCCCGAACTCGGGGTGATGCATCCCCATAACCGGGACATCGTGGCCCGCGAGTTGCCGGTGTTTCTCTGTCCGTCTGCCAGCGGCGAGCGGGAGGCGTTTGCCGTCCGAACCATGAGCGGAGCGCCCCACCCCTCGGGGCTGCGGCTAGGCCGCTCCCACTACGTCGCCAATGCCGGTCACCGCGAGCCCTGGTCGGAGCCCCTGGCCGCGTGGGATCGACTCGCCAACGGGCCGCTCTATCGCAACTCGTTCCTCCGGCTCTCGCAGATCACCGACGGCATGTCGCGAACGGTCTTTCTCGGAGAACATTCCTCCGTCCTCTCCGAGAAGTCCTGGGCGGGCATCGTGCCGGGCGGCGCGAGCCATCCGACGTCGTCCTTCGCGGCCCGCGTCGGCACCGAGCCGGATGCCGCCGCCACGCTCGTACTCGTCCACAGCGGCCCGGCCTCTTCGGAACTCGACGTCGTCCATCCGCCGAACGACCCGGTGGCCCACGTCTGCCAGATGTATGCCGAGCATCGCGGCGGGGCGAATGTGTCGTTTGGCGACGGCTCGGTGCGGTTCATCGCCGAGACGATCAACCATGATGTCTGGGCGGCCGCCTGCAGCTATGACGGCGGCGAGGTGGCGCGTGTGGAGTGACGGAGGTCCGCGTGCAGCAGCCAGTCGGGCCGCCTGCTCCCGGTGGATTCCGCTCGCGGTCCCAATCCTGCTCAGCACGGTCGGTGGCTGCCGACCCGCACCACAGGTGCCAGCTGCCAATCTCGTCTATTCCGCGGCGCTCCGCACGGCAGCCAACACCCGTGATTCGCGGCGGCTCGAAACCGTCCGCCAGCGGATCGACCGCGACCACGCGGCCGGTCTGATCACAGCCGACGAGTACTCGCACTACACCGCGATCCTCGCGGCCGCCGACGCCGGCCGCTGGAACGAGGCCGAACAGGCCGCCCTGCGGTTTCGGCGATCCCAACTCCGCTGAAGGCTCACCCGACGCCACCGACTCCGTCAGCGGTTGACCATGTCGCAGGAGAGGCCGCCCGCGGCCGGCACGTAGCAGGCCCGGGCGTAGTCCATCACCATGCGATGGGCGCTGAACCGCCAGGCCAGCGAACTGATCGAGTTCATCATCATCTTGATCCAGCCCCGCGGCAGGCCGTCGGCATCGCGATCATAGAAGAGGGGGATGACCTCTCCGCGGAGCGTCTCAAACAAGGCCTCGCCGTCGCGGCGGTCGGTGATCTCATCGTTGAAGTGGGTCTCCCCCCGACCGATCGCGAAGCCGTTCCGGCCGTCGTAAGCCTCGGCCCACCAGCCATCGAGGATCGAGCAGTTCAGACCGCCGTTGAGCACGACCTTCTGGCCGCTGGTGCCAGAAGCCTCCAGGGGCCGGCGGGGATTGTTGAGCCAGACATCGACGCCCTGGATCAGGTGCCGACAGACGTTGATGTCGTAATCCTCGATGAACACCACCCGCGAGGCAAACCGTTCGTCATGCCGCAGGTTGGCGATCTTACGGATCAGGGCCTTGCCTGGCTCGTCGGCGGGATGGGCCTTTCCGGCGAAGATCACCTGAATCGGCTGCTCGGCGTCGCTGACGAGGTCGTGGAGCCGCTCGAGATCGGAGAGCAGCAGATCAGCCCGCTTGTAGGTGGCGAACCGTCGGGCGAAGCCGATCGTGAGGATGTTGGGATCGAGCACGGTCCGGGCCTGCTCCACCGCCTCGTCGCACTCGCCCCGGCGACGACACTGGCGGGCCAGCCGGCGGCGGACAAACTGGAGCAGGAGGTTCTTGAGCGCGTAGTGGGTTTCCCAGAGTTCGCCGGGATCGCACTCGTGAATCTTCTGCCAGACCTCCGAGCCGCCCATCTGCCGAAACCAGTTGACGGGAAACAGCCGGTCGTAGAGGAGCAGCATCTGCCAGGAAAGCCAGCTCGGCACGTGCACGCCGTTGGTGATGTGGCCGATCGGCACGTCCTCCTCGACCTTCCATGGCCAGAGATTGGCCCACATCCGCCGGCTGACGTGCCCGTGCAACGAACTGACGGCATTCGCCCGGCGGGACATCTTGAGCCCCAGCACCGTCATGCAGAACGACTCGTCGTGGTTGTGGGGCTCCACGCGGCCGAGACCCATCAATTGGTCGTGTGAAATCCCAAGCGCATCCCGCATCGGACCGAGATGCTCCTCGATCAGACCGCCGTCGAACCGGTCGTGTCCGGCCGGCACCGGCGTGTGGGTGGTGAACACCGTCTGCCGTGCCACCCGTCGCATCGCGTCATCGAACGGGTAGCCGTCCCGCTCCATCCGGCCGCGAACCGCCTCGAGGGTGGCAAAGGCGGAATGCCCTTCGTTCAAGTGATAGACGCCAGGCACGATGCCCATCGCCCGGATCGCCTTCACACCGCCGATCCCCAGAATGATCTCCTGGCGAATCCGGGTGCGTGTGTCGCCCCCGTAGAGGCGGCTCGTAAGCTGGCGATCGTCGGGCGAGTTTTCCTCGACATCGGCGTCGAGCAGGTAGAGGCTGCAACGGCCCACCGCCATCTTCCAGACCTTGGCAAAGACCGGCCCGCTGCGGGTGTCGACCCGGACCATGATCGGCTGGCCGTCGGTGCCCAGGGCCGGCTCGATCGGCAGGAGATCGACCCGGGTGGGTTGATACTCCTCGTGCTGATAGCCATCGACGTCGAGGTGCTGGCGGAAGTAGCCCTGGTTGTAGAACAGCCCCATGGCAATCAGTGGAATTCCGAGGCCGCTCGCGCTTTTCACATGGTCGCCGGCCAGCACGCCGAGACCACCGGAATACACCGGTACGGACTCGTGGATGCCAAACTCCGCCGAAAAGTAGACCACGGGCTTCGAACCCAGCACGCCTGCGTGGACCGTACTCCAGGTGTTCTCGGCCGTCAGATATTCCTTCATTCGCCGGTAGGCCTGGTTGATCCGGCTGTAGAGCACGAGTTCCGCGGCTCGGGCCTCGAGCCGCTCCGGCGTGAACTCGGCGAGCAGGGCGATCGGATTGTGGTCGAGCTGCCGCCAGCGAACCGGATCGAGCTCGCGGAAGAGATTCGTGACCTCGGGGTGCCAGCTCCACCAGAGGTTGCTCGCCAGCGCCGTGCACTTGTCGTAGAGATTCTGCGGAGACAGTTCGTCGAGCTTGAGCGGGGCGGGAGCGTGCCGGGCAGCGCCGCGGTCGGTGGTGTCTTCAGCGTGGCTCATGGGTGGGACCCTCGAGGTGGGATGGTGGGAGTGGGCCGCCTACCGAAAGAGGCCAGAGTATAGCCAGCCGGATGACGCCGTGCGGAAGCGGCCCGAGACCGTATCATGCAGGGCATGAGCCGCCACCAAGCCCCTGCCGCAGGGCCTTTCGCGATCCGCTCTGCCTGCGAGCGAATCACCGCAGCCGCCGAACGCACCGCGGCCGTCGGCCCGTGGGCTTCAGGCAGCATGGCCGCCTTGGCGGAGCATGGCCTGATGGCCGCGTTCATCCCCGCTGAGCACGGAGGCAGCGGAGCCGACGAGCCCGGCCGACTCGCCACACTCGCAGCGGTGGCGAGTTCGTGCCTCACGACCGCGCTGGCCTTCTCCCAGTGGGCCGCCGCCGTGCGGATCATCGCCGCGGGGGATCCCTCCGTTCGGGCGACGCTGCTGCCCTCGCTCGCACGAGGGGCGAAGTTCACGACCGTGGGATTGTCCAATCTCACCACCAGCCGGCAGCATCTCGGTCGACCGGCGCTCGTCGCGAACCTCGATGGCCGTGGATGGCGTCTCGACGGACTCTGCCCCTGGGTGACCGGTGCCGACTCGAGCGACACGATCGTGACCGGCGCAGCCACCGATGACGGCAGCCTGTTCTTCGTCGTGCCGACCACCGCCGCCGGCATGGTGGTTGAAGCACCGCTCGAGATGCTCGCGCTTTCCGGAAGCCGCACCTCGGCCGTGCGTTTCACGGGGGTGCAGCCGGCCTTCGTGATCACTCCTCAGGGAAGTAACGCCACCCGCACCGGCGGCCTCGCCACCACGGCCCTCGCGCTTGGGTCGGCGCGGTCGGCGATCGCGTTGGTAGCCGCCGAGGCCAACCGCCGGCCCGACCTCGCGGCCATCGCGGCCGGCCTCACGTCGGACCTCGAACCGCTCGAGCACCGCCTGCTGGCGGCCGGCCTCGAGGGCATCGCCCTCGAGGACCGCGACCGGCTTCGCGGCGAGGCCACCAGCCTCGTCTTGCGAGCGGGGCAAGCAGCCCTCACCGCTGCCAAGGGAGCGGGCTTTGTCCGTGGCCATCCGGCCGAGCGGCTGGTTCGCGAGTCGCTCTTCTTCCTCGTCTGGAGCTGCCCGCAGTCGGTGACGGCGGCGATGCTCTGTGAGTTCGCAGGCGTGGACTAGCCGGCTGAGGGCGGCAAACGTCGCGTCGCGGGCAACGATACGAATTCATGCTCCGCGAGCGTTCGCCGACCCCCGGGGCCTCCGCTGCCATGTTCGTTTGGGTCGCTTCAGCAGCCTCGGGTGCAACCTCGGGCCGAACGACATTCCGCCGACGGGACCGTGCTCACGAAAAACTCGTGAATTGCTCATGAAAACTGGGCTTGCCGGATTCGGGGAATCCCCGCGATCCTCTCCGCCGAGTCTTGTTCCTGAGGGCTGGCATGGCCGCTCCCCGCTCCATCGTCATCGTCAAGCTCTCGGCCATCGGCGACGTGCTGCATGGCGTGCCGGCGGCCGTCGCACTCAAACGGGCCTTTCCGAATGCCTGTATCGGCTGGGCCGTCGAAGGACGGGCCGCCGATGTGCTCGCCGGTCACCCCGCCATTGATCATCTGTTTCGGCTGCCCCGGGGTTGGCTGAAGTCTCCCTCGGCGGTCCTGGCCCTGCGACGGCAGTTGCGGGCCTTCGCTCCCGACGTGGCCATCGACATGCAGGGGCTGCTCAAGAGTGGCATCGCCACCTGGCTCTCGGCCGCGCCGATGCGGATCGGGTTCGCCCGCCCCATCTCCCGCGAGCGGGCCTGGCTCACCTACACAAACCGAGTGAAGCCCGTCGCCACCCACGTCGTCGATCGAAACTGCGACCTGCTCGTGCCCCTGGGAGTGCGGGAGAGCCGCCCGCAATTCGAGATGCCGCACTGGCCGGGAAGTCGCACTCGGGTGCAGGCCTGGCTCGAGGACCTCCGGTTTTCCCAGCCGCCCGTGGTGATCAATCCTGGTGCCGGCTGGACGAGCAAACTCTGGCCCGCCGAGCGATTCGCCGCGGTGGCTCGCGGACTCGCCGACCGGCATGGCCTCCGCTCGCTCGTGGTCTGGGGCGGCAGCGGCGAGCGGGCCGCCGCGGAGCAGATCGTGGGAGCGTCTGCCGGGGCAGCCGTCTTGGCCCCCGATACCTCGCTCCAGGATCTCGGGGAACTCTTCCGCCACTCACGGATGCTGATCTCGAGCGACACCGGTCCCCTGCACCTGGCGGCCGCGGTGGGCACGCCCTGCGTCGGCCTCTTCGGTCCGGTGCCGGCCAGCCGTAACGGCCCGTATGGCGGGCAGCATGTCTGCGTCGAGCCTCCGGACGGTGTCCGGCCGGTGTGGGACGACCGCAAGACCGACACACGCTCGATGGCCGCAATCGAGGTCGACCGAGTGGTCGCGGCGGCTGAGAAGCTGCTCGCGGCCGAGGCGGCAACGCTCGCCGGTGCCGCCTGACGGGGGCGGCATATACTGGCGGCAGTTCTCGTCCGCCGGTGCCCCCTCGATGCCTCGTCCCGCCCGCAACCCGTTCTACGCCGTCCTCGGCGCCGTCGGCTTCCTGTTCACGATCACGGCAGCGGCGTATTGCATTTCGGTGCTGCGAGGCATTCGACCGGAGACGGCGAGAAGCGGCGGCAGCCACGCCCTCGAGCGGCTGATGGACGATCACGGCACGACGATCCTGGTGGCGGAGATCGCCCTGCTCGCCGTGGCGACGGTCGGTGCCATCTGGCTCGATCACCTCGAGGGAGAGCGGGTTCGCCGCCAACGGACGACCGAACGGGCCGCCACGACGGGCACCGGAGCCGATGAGCCGTGACCGCTTCGGTCGCCTCCCGGGTCGAACGCCTGCGGCGGGAGATCCGCCATCACGATCGGAAGTACTACGTCGAGGCGGCGCCCGAGATCAGCGATCGCGACTACGATCGGCTGCTCGACGAACTCCGCTCGCTCGAGGTCGATCATCCCGAACTGGTCACGCCCGACAGCCCCACGCAGCGGATCGGCGACGAGCCGCTCGGCGAGTTGACGGCCGTCCGGCATCGCGTGCCGATGCTGTCGATCGACAACACCTACGGCGTGGACGATCTGGCCGCCTGGGGCCGCCGGGTCGAGAAGCTTCTCGCCGAGGCCGGCGCCGAGCAGCCGCCCCGGTGGGTGCTGGAACTCAAGATCGACGGGGTGGCGGTATCGCTCACCTACGAAGCCGGCCGGCTCGCGCTCGCGGCAACCCGCGGCAACGGCGTCACCGGCGATGACATTACCCATACTGTGCGGACGATCCACGGTGTGCCACTCGTGCTGGTCCTCGACGCCCCGCCGCCTACCGTGGAGGTTCGCGGAGAGGTCTACATGGCCAACTCCGACCTCGTGGTGCTCAACGAGCGGCAGGCCGCCGCTGGCCTGCCGCCGTTCGCCAACACCCGCAACGTGACCGCCGGAAGCATCCGGCTGCTCGATCCGCGGGCGTGCGCCGAACGGCCACTCCGATTTTTCTGCCACGGAACCGGAGACGCAGCGGCGCTTGGCCTCGCATCCCAGTCGGAGTTCTATGCCTGGGCCGCGGCGGCCGGACTGCCGGTGGCGCCACGGACAGAGGTGTTCGCCTCGCTCACCGCGCTGATCGACCGCGGCCTGGAACTGATCGAGGAGCTCCACTCACTCGATTTCGAGGTGGACGGCTTCGTCGTCAAGGTCGACGACGTCGCCCAGCAGCGGCTGCTCGGCACCACGGCCAAGAGCCCCCGCTGGGCGATCGCCTGGAAGTTCGAGAAGTTCGAGGCCACGACCAGGCTCGCGGGAATCCGGGTGCAGGTGGGCCGGGGCGGCACCGTGACGCCGGTGGCCGACCTCGAGCCGGTGGAACTTGCCGGCACGATCGTCCGCCGGGCCAGCCTCCACAATGCCGACGAGGTGGCCCTCAAGGACGTCCGGGTCGGCGACGTGCTCGTGGTCGAGAAGGCGGGCAAGGTCATTCCCCACGTGGTGCGAGTCGAGAAGCACCTCCGGGAGAAACGACTGCCCGTCTGGCATCCGCCCACCGAGTGCCCCGAGTGCCAGACGACGCTCGTCAGGGATCCGGACGGGGTCTACATCCGTTGCCCCAATGTCGACTGTCCGGCTCGCTGCCGAGAACGGATCCGGTTCTTCGCGTCGCGGGGTGCGATGGACATCGAGGGCCTTGGCGACAAGCTCGTGGAGCAGCTCGTGGCCACGGGCCTCGTGAAGCACTACGCCGATCTCTATGCGTTGGAGCCGACGCAGCTCGAGCCACTCGAGCGGATGGGAAAGAAGTCAGCCGCGGCGCTCGTGGAACAGATCGCTGCCAGCCGTGATCGCGGGCTGGTGCGGGTACTCAACGCCCTTGCCATCCGCCACGTCGGCCCGCGGGTGGCCACGCTGCTGGCGAATCGCTTTCCCACGATCGAGCAGCTGGCGGCGGCATCGGAAGAGGAACTGGCCGCGGTGCCGGAGATCGGCCCGGCGATCGCGGCGAGTGTGCATGAGTGGCTGACGAGCGACTACGGCAGGGCCACGATCGCAGGGCTCGCGCAGGCCGGCGTGCGGCTGGATGTGCCGGAGGCCGAGCGGATCGGGGAAGGACCGCTCACCGGCAAGACGCTCGTGGTCACCGGCACGCTCGCACGGTTCTCCCGCCAGGAAGCCGAAGAGGCGATTCGCCGAGCCGGCGGCCGGGCCTCGGGGAGTGTCTCCAAGAAGACCGACTACCTCGTGGCCGGCGCGGAGGCCGGCAGCAAGCTCGACAAGGCATCGAAACTCGGCGTGGCCGTGATCGACGAAGCGGCCTTCGAGCGACTGCTCGCCGGGGGATGACGCGGGTTGTTTCGCGACGAACCGCGGCGCTCCGCGAGCGAACAAGTCCCGGGAGGCTCGGGGGTCGGCGAACGCTCGCGGAGCATCGGGGCGTATCCTCGCCCGCGACGCGACTTTTGCCGCCCCCGAGCCGGTGCGGCCACGCTCGACGTGCCGTGAGTGATCTACCGGTCGGCGACGGCGTCGGGGACGCAGAAGATCGCCATGGCGGCGCCCCAGGAGGGCTCCCCGACCAGCACGCCGACCAGCGGCCAGGCGATGAGCCCGATCCGGGCCAGCAAGCGGCGGCCCAGGGCCCACCAGAGCCCGACGGCAAACACGATCTCGAAACCGACGATCGCGTGGGTGGCCAGGTTCATCAGATATTCGGACCGGCGAAACAGGCTGGCGAGCGACAGCAGTTGCGACGGGCGGCCGGCCAGCCACCAGGCGGCGGTACCGTCCCACCAGACGTCGCCCTTGAGCTGCGAGAGCACGATGGCCACCGCGATCGCGGTCACGTGCACCCGCAGCAGGCCGAGCGACACCCGAGCCCAGGGGGAATTCTCGGGCGACGGCAACCCGCGGCGTTCCCGGACGAGCCGGTCAATGGACCAGTATGCGCCGCATGGTCCGACGGCCAGGCACCAGAGCAGCACCGACAGGCAGTCGTCGGCCGGACCGGCCAGCATCGGCCCGCGTTGCAGGAGCGAGGCCCAGAGCACCGCCGCCACGAGGCAGGCCGGCTGGCTGACGAAGCCGACCATCACGGCGGCCAGCGCAAGGAGCAGCGTCGCAAACGCCGTCCAGAGAAACGCGGGGGTTGAGGCAATCGCGAACAGCGAAGCCGACGGGCGGGATCCCCAGGTGGCCACCGCGTCGGTGGAGAGCATCCCGGCTGGACCAAACCAGCGTTCGAGATCGGCCGCGTAGCTGGCTGCCAGCAGGAGGCCGAGGAGGCCGGTGAGTATCCGCACGACGGCCAGCGGCCGCGGATCGGCTGGTTCGAACCAAAACCGCAACCAGGCTCGACCGAGGTCGAGCGTCGGCTCGATGTCGGCGGGAGGCCGAGAGGCCTGATGGAGATCACTCATGAACCATCGGGCTCCGCTGCCATGAGCGGCGCCAGCTCGACCCGCTTGCCTTCGTCTCCGAGTTCCACCAGCTGCAGCTCTCCATCGACGCGGCGGACCCGGGCGGCGTAGACGGGCTCGAACCGTGGCGGCCGGCGGGGAGCCGTCGGCTCGGCAACCGTCTGCCGCACCACGCGAACCTCGAGGTCCTCACTGCCGATGGCCGCGAAGCTGGCCTCACCGACGCCGGCGGCCAGAGGTGCGGCCGCGTCTTCGGCTGTCGCCATGGCAATGCTCCTCGCCAGCCGGCGCCATCGCGAGGAGCGTTCCATGGTGCGGGTCGCGGGAAACCGGATCACGGATCCGGCGGCGGCCGCACCTCCCGCCGCGTGGTCCCGCACTTCGATCACGTGGTCGGAGTCCTCCGGCCGGCCGTAGGTGAAGGGATGGTCGAAGCCGAGGTCGAGCCAGGCGGGGCCCATCCAGGGGGAGAAGAGCCGACCCTTGATCGTCCGCACGAGCGCCGACGAGCCGCTGACCGAGTTTCCCAGGATGGAGAGCACGAGCCCGACCAGGTAGACGCCGATCGCCACGCTCACCGCGGCCTGAGTCGTCTCCGAAAGCCGCCGCGGCGCGATCGACCGGTCGGCAGGGCGGGAGGTGCTGGCGGGCATGCGACTGAGGGACAGGCGATTGGGTGAGTGCCGGCGGGAGGAATTCGGACGCCGCCCGCTGAAACAGTGTGGTCTGCCGCCGGTTCGACCGCCAGTCGGCCGCATCCGTCGGCCGCGTTGACACCCGCCGGCCCGGCCGATACCGTGACAGAGCGTGCCTGGCACGCGCATGCCGCCCCACAGGTTTGGAACCAAGGGGGATTAGCTCAATTGGGAGAGCGTCTGGCTGGCAGCCAGAAGGTCAGGGGTTCGAATCCCCTATCCTCCACTCGTATTGGCGGCATGCAGCCCTTCCGGACCATCGCCCGGATCACACCTCTTCCGCATGGGCAATCTGGAAGGGATCTCCGGCGACGTGGCCTGGCTCGACGGGCAGTTCCTGCCTCGAGCGTCCTTGGCGCTTCCCGTCGGTGATGCCGGCTTTGTGCTCGGCGCGACGGTCACGGAGCAGTTGCGGACCTTTCGTGGTGACTTGTTTCTGCCTGAGCCTCATGCCCGCCGGCTCGCTGCGTCCCTGCAGGCTGTCGGCCTCGAGCCCTGCCTGCCGGTCCGTTCGATCCTGGCCGCGGCCACCGAGCTGGCCGCCCACAACCATGCACAACTCGCCGGCGCGGGCCCATCCGCAGGATGCGAGGCGGTCGACCTCGGCGTCGTAATCTTCGTGACGGCCGGCGACCAGCCGTCGCAGCACCTCGGCCGGGGCGGTCTGCCGCGAACCGTGATCCACTCGTTTCCGCTCGCCTTCGGGATGTGGGCCTCGGCGTATGAGTCGGGGGTGGCCCTGCGGAGCGTGTCGGTGCGGCAGGTGCCGCCCGAGTGCTGGCCGCTCGGAGCGAAGGTACGCAGTCGGCTGCACTACTTCCTCGCCGATCGCGAGGCAGCCTCGGCCGAGCCCGGCAGTCGGGCGGTGCTGATGCACCACGATGGCCGAGTCAGCGAAACCTCGACGGCGAATCTGGCGGTCGTGCAGGCCGGCCGCATCGCGGTGCCGCCCGCCGCCGACGCGCTCTCAGGTGTGACTCTGGCCTTCACGCAGCAGCTCGCTGCAGGGCTCGGCATTCCCTGGCAGGAGCGATCGCTCACGACGGCCCAGCTTCAAGACGCCGACGAGATCCTGCTCACGAGCACGCCGAACTGCATTCTCCCGGCCACGCGATTCGACGGTCGGCCGATCGGCACGGGCGGCCCGGGAGCGGTCTACCGCAGGCTGCTGGCGGCCTGGAGTGACGCCGTCGGCCTCGACATCGCTGCCCAGGCCCAGGCCGCGGCCCGCTGAGAAAGCCATGGTTTGCGTTGGCAGCCCCGCCGATGCCGCGTATCATCCCGCCTGGTTGGCATCCCCAGAATGCAGGCTTTCCGCATGGCCGATCCGAGTCCAACGCACGAGACTCCATCCCGTCGCGGTCCGCTTCGTCGGCTCTACGACTGGGTGCTCTCCTGGGCCGAGTCCCGCTACGGCCTGGCGGGCCTGGCAGCGATTTCCTTCGCCGAGAGCTCGTTCTTTCCGATCCCGCCCGACGTGCTCCAGATCGCCCTCTCGGTGGCGAAGCCGCAGCTGAGTTTTCTCTACGCCGCGGTCTCGGCCGTGGCGAGCGTGGCGGGTGGTGTCTTGGGTTGGGCGATCGGCTGGGGCCTCTGGCACCTCGTCTCGGCCTGGTTCTTCGCCTACGTGCCGGGCTTCAGCCACGAGAAGTTCGACTACGTGCAGTCGCTGTACCAAAATAACGCCTTCCTGGCGATCTTCGCAGCGGCCTTCACACCGATTCCCTACAAGGTCTTCACGATCGCGGCCGGCGTGTGCGGCGTGCCCCTGGGCACGCTGGTCGGTGCCTCGGCCCTCGGCCGTGGCGCCCGATTCTTTCTGGTCGCCACCGCCATGTATTTCTTCGGCAGCACCGCCAAGCGGTTTCTCGATCGCTATCTGGAGGTGATCACACTCCTGCTCTTGGCTGCGATCGTGGCCGGCTTCCTGGCGATCAAGTTCCTCCTGCCGGGCCACTAGCCCCGTCGCCGGACGCTTGCTGCCGTTTGAAGGGGCGGAGGCGACGTCAACTCGAACGTCGGGGCCGCCCATGCCCCGTCGCCGGACGCTTGCTGCGCCCATCCTGGGCTCCGCTCGCTCCGAGATAACTGCGCTCCGCCATCCATGGCTCCGCTGGTTATCTAGGCCGGCTCGTGGGGCACGGGCGACCCCGACCGAATGCGGTGCTGAAGTGCCCGAAGCCGCGTCAACTCCCCACCTACCACCCGAGTCGCCCTACCTCGGCGTTCCAGCCTGGCACGCAGCGATCGCAGCCCGCGCAGCGTGCCAGACAGTTTTCACGCCGTCACCGCCGACCCGCGTCGGCTCCGGCTTCCAGGCACGCAGCGGGCCAAGCCCTCGCCGCGAGCCATCCGGGTCGCCCCGCCTCGACGCAAATCCGCGCAGCCAGGGCGGCCACACCGAAGCGACCGCACGCCATCGGCCGCCAGGAGGGCGGCCGGCCGGGCGGAGGCCCGGCTAGGCTTCGCGAGCCAGGGATGGTCGCGAAGCCGCGAAAACCGCAGGCGGCCGGCCGGGCGGAGGCCCGGCTAGGCTTCGCGAGCCAGGGATGGTCGC
Organism: Candidatus Kuenenia stuttgartensis; assembly: GCA_945891385.1. Taxonomy (GTDB): domain Bacteria; phylum Planctomycetota; class Planctomycetia; order Pirellulales; family UBA1268; genus QWPN01. The sequence goes on from CAMDDJ010000028.1 coordinate 38,376, forward strand.
GAAGCCGCGAAAACCGCAGGCGGCCGGCCGGGCGGAGGCCCGGCTCGGCTGCAGGGGCCCGGGCTGGCCCTGCAGCCGG
>CAMDDJ010000029.1 GCA_945891385.1 Candidatus Kuenenia stuttgartensis
AACCATGACGAGGGCCTCCCGTCCCCCTTCGGCCAGGATCCGCGGCAGCCGAGCAACGCGAGCGATCTTCCAGCCGAGCGACGCGGCCGCCGCGACGACGAGGGCAAGGGCGGCCGCCGGTTCGTACCCCGTGAGCCAGCGATCGACCATCGCCTGCGCCACAATCAACGTGCCGCCGATCAGGAAGCCGCCGGCATAGTCGGCTCCGATCGCCAGCCGCGTGAGCCGCGTGGGCCAGCCGGCCGTGTCGTCGAAGATCGGCCCATACAGCCCGACGCCGCTGGCAAAGAGGGCGAGCCCGACCGCCGGCAGCCAGGCGACGCCGAAGCCGTGGCAGAGCATGAAAAACGCTGCGCTGCCTGCAGCGGCTACGGCCGTCGGCCAGACGGCATGCGGCGGAAACCGGCGGGGCAGCATCCACGCCAGCGGCGTGGCGAGCAGCGTGGCCGCCTGAAACCAGAACACCCAGCAGATGCCGGCCAGGCCGAAGACTGCATACCCGACGGCCAGCACCCGCTTCGCCGAATAGCGGCCCGGAAGGACGCGAATCCGCGGCACAGCCCGTTCGAGTTCGGCGACCTGGCGAGCCATCGCCGGCTCGTCCTCGGGCCGAACTGCCGCGTCGATGAAGACCGTCCGAAGCGCCGGCATCTGCCGCAGGGCGGCGAGCATGCCGGGCGTGAACTCAAACTCCGGATACGTGTCGAGCGCGAGCGAGTGCAGCCGGGGCGAGCCCGCGGCGAGCGCGATCAGGTTTTCTTCGAGGTGCGGCCAGCCGATGCTGCAGGCTTCGAGCGCGGGCAGCGGCGGCAGGAGGATTCCTGCCTTGAGGCCAGTGCCACGGAGTTCGAGGTGCTGGAGGCGGGTCAGCCGCGCGAGCGCGTCGCGGCCGTCTCGAGCGAAGCCGTCGTCACCCACGACGTAGCACGTGCCGACGTACTGCAGCGACAGGAGCTCGAGCCGGGCGCGGTCGCCGATCCGCCGCCAGCCCACTTCCGAGAGCACGTCGGGCGCGGTCATCCAGAGCCGCTCGAGCGCCGGGAGCCGATCGAGGATGTCCCAGTGGCCGAGCCGTTCACTGCGATCCCTATCCGCCTCGACGAGCGTGGAGCCTCCACCCGGAGCCGCCACGAACTGGCGTGTCCAGAGGGCGTGCCAGTCCGTGATCGTCGCCAGTTGGTCCTTGCGGATGTCGGCCCCGCCGTTGGGCGGCACCGTGGGGCCAGACACGATGGCGACGGGCGTCAGCGTGGCCGACGGCTGCATGACGTGCAGCACGAGTGAGAGGACCGGCCACAGACCCCAGAACGCAAGCATGAGCCAGATCCACGGCCGCGCGAGGATGGCCAGGAGCACGAGCAGGAGCTGTCGCAGGGATGCCATCGGATCACCTCCCGACGGTGGCCGCGGCGGCCGACTCGGCATCGTGAAGCTCGAGGAAGATCTCTTCGAGGTTCAGGTCGTCCACCAGCACGTCGGCCGAGAACCGCTCGCGGATGCCGGCGAGGAGTGGCTCGCTCACCCCGTCGACCGTCACGATCGCCTGGCTGCCGCTCACGACCGACCGCAGCGTGCCCGGCAGGCGAAGGTCGCGGGGCAGATCGGCCGGGGCCGTGATCCGCAGCCGCTTGATCCGGTCCTTGAGGGCGTCGATCTCGTCGTGAAACTCGAGCCGGCCGTCCCGCACGAGCGCCACGTGCGAGGCGATCCGCTCCAGATCAGAGGTGATGTGGGTCGAGAAGAGCACGGTGCCCACGCCGTCGGCGACGGTCTCGAGCACCGTCTCCAGAAACCACCGCCGGGCGACCGGATCGAGGCTCGCCACGGGCTCGTCGAGGATCAGCAGCTCCGGCCGGTGGCCGAGGGCCAAGACGAGGGCGAGTTTCTGCCGCTGGCCCACCGAGAGCGGGCCGACGCGGTGGCCGAGCGGGAGATCCCACCGCCGCACGAGCTCCTCGCCCCAGGCCCGGTCCCAGCGGGAATAGAAGCTCGACACGTAGGCCACCGTCTGCCGCACCGTCAGCCAGGGATAGAGCGTCGCCTCCTGCGGCACGTAGCCGATCAGGGCCTTCTCCCGCGCGGCCAGCTGCCACGAATCGGTGCCGAGGAGGGCAGCCTCGCCGGCGTCGGGCCGAAGGAGCCCGAGCAGGCACTTGATGAGCGTGCTCTTCCCCGAGCCGTTGAGGCCCAAGAGGCCGATCACCTGCCCGTGCGGCACCCGCAGGCTCACGCCATCGAGCACGGTTCGGAGGCCGAACCGCTTCACGAGGCCGGTGGTTTCGATCACGAAGGGCGATGCATGCACGACCGATGCTCCTCCAGGGATTCCCGCACCAGGGCCACGAGCTGGGTCGGCGTGAGGCCGATGTGGAGGGCGTGTGTGACCGCGCGATCGACGAGCGGCCGCACCTCCTCACGGCGATCGGCGAGCGACGCCGGCTCCTGCCGCTGGGCCACCACCATCCCGCGGCCGCGATCGCGGATGAGCACGCCGTCGGCCTCGAGCCGGCTCCAGGCCTTCGATACCGTCATCGGGTTGACGCCGAGCGCCGCGGCGACCTGCCGCACGCTCGGCACCAGGTCGCCCGGCCGGAGCCGACCGCCAGCCACGAGCGTCTCCACCTGATCGACGAGCTGCCGGTAGATCGGCACTCCCGAAGAGGCGTGGACGACGAACAGCGGCTGGGAACGGGGCATGGCGGATGACCGGGTTTGTCTGCTGTCTTATGACAGTAATACACACGTGACAGGCGGACGTCAACAGCTCGGCTCCCCTGAGGTTTTCATGGCGGCGTATGATGGACGACCCGTCGGGTATGTTTGCGTTTCTTCCGCGAGGAGCGGGTCACTAGGACCACCATGACAAGCATGACAAGCATGACCATCATGACCAGCACGACACGTACGAAGTGTTCCACAAGCTCGACCGTGTGGCCTCTCGCGGTATCGTTGTCCGTCGTGTTCGGTGCGATCTCCTGGCCGGTGACACCGGCCCGCGGCGAGGAGAACCTCCCTCCGCCTGGCTTCACCGCTCTCTTCAACGGCAAGAACCTGGCCGGCTTCTACGGCTGGGGAACCCGCGATCCTGGCGAGTTTCGGGCGATGTCGCCGGCCGAGCAGGAGGCTTACAAGCAGCGGAGCATCGAGGGGACCGATGCCGGCGACCATCTCCTGGCCCACTGGAAGGTCGACGGCGGGGAGCTCGTCAACGATGGCACCGGGCTGTACGCGACCACCGACCGCGACTTCGGCGACTTCGAGCTGTTTGTCGATTACAAGATCCTCCCCAAGGGCGACAGCGGCATCTACCTCCGAGGTCTGCCGCAGGTGCAGATCTGGGATTCCACCAACGAAGATGCCTTCAAGCATGGGGCCGACAAGGGATCGGGCGGCCTGTGGAACAACGCCGCCGAGGGAAAGTTTCCGCTCGCCAAAGTCGATCGGCCGCTCGGCGAGTGGAACCGGCTTCACGTGACGATGATCGGCGAGCGGGTGACCGTGGAACTCAACGGAGCGGTCGTGGTGGACGACGCGCCGCTTGACAACTACTTCAGCCGCCGCCGTCAGCCGCCCAGCCCGGCTCCGAACGGTTTCTTTCCCGATCCGCCGCCTTCCCGGGGGCCGATTCAGCTCCAGACCCACGGGAGCGAGGTGCGGTGGCGAAACGTGTTCATTCGGGAGATTCCGCCGGAGGAGGCCAATCGCTGGCTCGCCTCCCGAGACGCCGACGGATTCGTGGAACTGGTCAACGGCCGCGACCTCTCGAATTGGCAGGGGGCCGTGGACAGCTACGAGGTGCGGGACGGTGCGATCGTCTGCCGGCCGGGGCAGGGGGGCGACCTGCTCTCCCAGGATGAGTTTGAGAACGGCACGATCCGCCTGGAGTTTCGCCTGCCGGAGGCCGGCAATAACGGGATCGCGCTTCGCACACCCCTGGGGGGGCATTCTGCGGCCGACGGTCTGGAACTGCAGGTCATCGACACCGACGGCTACAACGCCCGGCTGGCGGCCAAGGGGCAAGCCCCGCTTCTGCCCTACCAGACCCACGGAAGCTTGTATTTCTGCGCGGGCGCCAAGCAGGGCCACCTGCGGCCCGCGGGTGAATGGAACTTTCAAGAGATCGACATCGACGGCCAGCGGATCCGGGTCACGCTCAACGGGACCAAGATCCTCGACCTCGACCTCGACGCCCTCGACCGCAACCAGATCGAGAAAGTGCCCGGCGGCCTCGATCGGCGTTCGGGCCTGATCGGCCTCGCCGGCCACAACGATCCGGTGGCCTTTCGCAGCTTCCGCGTGCGGAAGCGGTGACGGTGAGGCACAAGCACACCCCCGTTCGTACAGGTGGTCTATGGTCAGCATTCGTGTGATTTCGGCGGTCGTGGTCGTGGTGCTGGCCAGCATGGCCGCCGGTGTCGCCGACCAGCCGGTCGCCGATTGGCTGTTCGTCCCCGAATACGTTCTGGGAGGACGGGCCGCCAACCACCCCGGCCCCCGCGTGCCTCATCCGCAGGGTCACCATCCGTTGGTCGAGCTCGAGCCGACGGCGATCTTGTTCCAGGGGCGGCGGCCCACGCAGCGGTTGCTCCATCTGCTGCCACCGGCTGCCATCCCCCGGGAGGGCTTCACCTACGAGATGTGGATCACCCACCACGTCAATCGTCCCGTGGCGGCGGTCGTCGCCGTCCGCGGCCGCGAGCCTGGCTCAGCGGTTCCCCTCACCCTCGGGTTTCAGGATTGGGAGTCGTTTTTCGTGCTGCGGGGCCGGGACGGGGCGGAACTCCAGCTCAAGAGCCGGATGAAGGAATACGGCGGTTTCAAGCAGCGGTGGGTGCACCTCGTCGTCAGCTACGACGGGCACCATGCCATCATGCACGTCAACGGCGAGGAAGTGGCACGAGGGCATATGCACCACGACGAGATCGCGTGGCCGGATCCCGTCGAGTTGGAACTGGCGGCCTACATGGATGCCGAACCGGCGATGCAATGGGCCAATTTGGTCAACGCCGTTCGGATCCACGACCGGGTGTTGGACGTCGAGGAGATCGGCCGCCGCTTCGAGGAATTGAAGGCTCTCGTGCACGAAGGGCGGCTCTATCCCGGCCTGTTTCATTTTACGGCCGGACCTCAGCTCAACCTCACGACGACGACCTCGATCGATCTGACCTGGGAGGCCGATCGGCCGGCGACGGCCGTCGTGGAGTGGGGCGAGACCGCGGCCTTGGGGCAGAAGCTCCGGCTGGATCGGGAGCAGCGGCTGCACGAGGCCTCCCTGACGGGGCTGAAGCCGGGCACGCCCGCCTTCTATCGTGTGACGGCGACCGCCGGCAGCGACTCGATCGACAGCGGCCTGCTCACCTGCAAGACGGCGGTCGAGCCGGGCCAGCCGTTCCGCTTCGCCGTGATCGGCGACACCGAGTCGCGTCCGCACATCAACGACCGCCTCGCCAAGCGGATCTGGGCCGAGCGTCCCAACTTCGTGATCAATCTCGGCGACCTGACCGACGCCGGCGAGGAAGCCCATCGCTACGAGTGGACGCACGAATATTTCGTGGGCCTCACGCAATTGCTCAGCCGGGTGCCGATGTTCGCCGTTCCTGGGAACGGTGAGAGCGATCTCCATTGGTACAGGCACTACCATCGTTATCCGGCCCCGGAGGGCTACTACGCCTTCCGCTTCGGCGATGCGGCCTTCTTCATGCTCGACAGCAACCGCCGGGATCCGGAGTTTGCCGTCGGTGGCGTGCAGTACGAGTGGCTCGATCGTCAACTGGCCGAATGCGACGCGAAGTGGAAGTTCGTCTGCCACCACCATGCCACGTATACGGGCGAAGAGGACGACCACGGCGACAGCTGGAAGGAGGCGTCACACTTCGGCGATCCCCACGTTCGCCGGATCGTGCCGCTCTATGAGAAGCACCGGGTCGATATCGCCATGTTCGGCCACCTTCATCTCTACGAGCGGTCGCATCCCATCCGGGCGGGCAAGGTCGACGTCGAGTCGGGCACGGTCCACCTGCTCGCCGGCGGCGGCGGCGGGCATCTGGAGGACTTCGCCCCCACTCCAGCCTTCTTCAGCGCCAAGACCTATCCCGACCACCACTATGTGACGATGGAGATCGTCGGCGACGTGCTGACGATGCGGATGCACGGTCTCGACGGTGGCATCCGCGATTCCTACTCGATCGAGAAGGGCATCCGACCGGCGGCGCTCAAGGTCACGCGTGAGCCGACGGTCGAAGCGAAGTAGGCACACGCGACCGCATCGCGACTTTTGCCGCCCCCGAGCCGGTGAGCCACGTTTGGCATCGGGCGAGGGGGTCGGCGAACGCTGGCGGAGCATGGCTGTGGGTCACGCCAGCCGCCGCGATTCCTGGTCGAGCCGTTCGAGCACGAACGCAACCACGTCGGGTGAGATGCGGTCGTAGTACTCGCGGGAGTGACCTCCCCCGAGGGGCTCGAGCCGGGCGACATGCGGGATGCCGAGGGCCACGAGTTTGCTCTGGAGCCGGGCCGAGCCGTCGTACCAGTGCTCGTCGGCCGGGTCACAGGCGAAGAACTGGTGTCGCGGCCAGTTGAGCGGATGGACGTGGAGGATCGCCGTGTCCTGCCGGGCCCGTTCGGCGTCGCCGTACAGCGAGTGGAGGGTGTCGTAGAGTTCACCTTCGGGTCGCAAGTGGGCGTCGCGGAGCGCGGTGTGGAAATCGATCGCCGGCGAGATCGCCGCCGCCACCGGGAAGACGGTCGGATGCCGGTAGGCCAGCCGCAGCGCCCCCTGGCCTCCCATGCTCGTGCCAATCAAGGCGATGCCAGGCGGCGCCACGCCGAAGCGTCGGCCCACCTCCGGCACCACCCGGTCGAGCACGTAACGCTCAGGGGTGGTCGTCGAATCGAAGCTCGGCACCACGCGATCGAGCCACCAGGAGCGGCCCGTTCGCGGCGCCACCACCGGCAGACGGGCGACCTCGATCGCGTCGCGGAGCACCGGCATCTCTTGAAGCCACCGCTCTCGAACGCCGTGCAAGTAGATGACGGCCCGGCCCGGGAGCGGGTCGCTCGGGGCGTAGATTTCGCAGGCATGGCCCGCCAGATCGGCCACGAGCCAACGCTCACGGGGAGGGGCAGCGGGAGGGGACGAGGGCGGGGAGGGCATGGAGTACGACACGGCCGGGTGATTCATCGACGCTATTCTAGTGCTGCCGGCGGCCGGGGTATCCTGCACCGCAGCGGTGGTTGCCGCCCGACGCGGAACGAACGACACGACAGACGAGGGACTGTGCTCCATGCGGGTGCTGCTGACATCGGAACAACTTGCCGCCGGCATCGAACGCCTTTCTCGCCAGGTCAGCGGCTCGGTCGGGGACCGTCCGCTGATCGTCGTCGGCGTGCTGACCGGCAGCATCGTTCTCGTCGCCGATCTGATCCGCCGGCTCGAAGGGCCCGTCCAGGTGAGTATGGTCTGGGCGAGCAGCTATCGCGGCACCGCCACGCGACCCGGGGAACTCGAACTCAGGCTGGATCTGCTGCCGGACCTGTCTGGCTATGACGTCCTCCTCGTTGACGACATCTTTGACACCGGCCACACGCTCGAGGCCCTGCTCGACGAACTCCGGCGCCGGGGAGCCGCCTGCGTGCGGTCGCTCGTCTTGCTTCGCAAACAGGGGCGGGCCGAGGTGACGATCGAGCCCGACTATGTTGGCTTCGAGATCCCGGACGAGTTCGTCGTGGGCTACGGGCTCGATTTCGACGGGGTCTGGCGGCATCTGCCCTACCTCGCCGTACTCGAAGAGGAGGAGATCGCCGCGACCCGAGCCGCCCGCAATGCCCATGCCAATGGGTAGCTCCATTCTGCTCGTCGCCCGCGGGCTCGATCCGGTCGGCACCGGCGGCGAACTCGAACTCGCCGCTCTCGGCCTCGTGGCCAAAGGGCTGAGGGTCGTCGTGGCGGTGATGTCGACCGGCGGCGCGGTGCCCGAGCGGCTCGCCGCCCAGGGGCTGAAAGTCCATCGCCTGGGGACGCGGCCCGTGGTGGATGCGGCCACCGCAGCGCGGCTGGTCCGCCTGGCCCGTCGCGTGCGGCCAGACGTGATCCTCGGCTTTGGCCGCTCGCAGATCTGGCCCGTAGTCGCCGCGCGAGTCGCAGCGACGGGAAGCCGGGCGATGCTCAGGCTCGGCCGGCCGCCGATCGGACTCGCCCAGGACCGGGGGGTCCGCCATCTCGATCGGCTGCTCGTTCCGGCTGCCGACCTGGCCGAGCGTTGGAACTCGGAGATCTCGGCGGCCAGCCGGATCGCGGTCATTGCGCCGGGCGTGTTGCCGCCGACACCACCGCGGCTCGACCGGACCGAGGTCGCCCGCAGGCTCGGCCTCGATCCTGACTGCCGCTGGACGGTCGCCGTCGCTCCGCTCGAACCGGCGAGCCATATCGAGCGGCTCGTCTGGGCGATGGATCAACTCGGCGTGGTTCGCAAAGACATGCAGCACGTGCTCGTCGGGGCGGGTCCGCTGCTCCACGCCATCCGGCGGCGGACGCGGGCCCAGGAGGTGGCCGAGCGGCTGGTCATGCTGCCGCACAGCGACCTGCTGCCCGAGGTGATCAGCCAGGCGGCGGTCGTTTGGCAGTCGGGCGACGTTTCGCTCGGCGGCTGCCTGCTCGACGGCATGGCCCGCGGCCGGCCGGCCATCGCGGTCGAGAGCCAGGCGGCTCGGCAGCTAATTCTCCCAGGTGAAACCGGCCGGATCGTGCCGGCCCTGCCCGAGAGCGAGTTTCCGCGCCGGGTGTTCGGGATTCTCGAAGACGACGCCCTTGCGAGCCGACTCGGCGCCGCCGCCGCAACACGGGCCGCGGAGGCCTTCTCCGCGGACCGGTTCGTAGCCGGGCTCGTCACCGCCCTGACGGACTCGAACACACATGGGTGACGGCTGAACCGGCTCGGGGGCGGCAAAAGTCGCGTCGCGGGCGAGGATACGCCCCGAATGCTCCGCGAGCGTTCGCCGACCCCCGAGCCTCACGCCCCTCAGTACGCCGACGAATCCCTCCGGCTATCTCAGATTCGCGTCCGCGGTGAGCAGGTGCCCCGGCGAGTGGTCGCGGAGTTCGCCCTCCTCGACCACGAGCTCGCCGCCCTTGTAGACCCGGACCGGCAGCGAGAACATCCGTTCGAGATCGGGGTCGGTCCGGTAGACGACGATGTCGGCATCGGCTCCCGGCCCGAGCTGGCCTTTGCGCGGCAGGCCGGCGATCCGGGCGGGGGCAGCGCGGGTGATCGTGCAGAGTTCCTGCAGGGAATATTCCCGGTTGATGCCCGCCAGCGGGCTCCGGCTGCGGACGGCCGGATGGATCCGCGCGAAGGCCTCCCGGCGATAGGCCGCATCACCCAAGAGCCGCATGAGTTGCGGGTAGGCCGTGAAGCACGCCCCGTTGGGGTGATCGGTGGACAGCGCAACCCGCCAGGGATCGTCCACGGTCAGAAACCACTCCAGGCCGATCGCCCACTGCCAGGCATGGACGAGGTTCTGCTCGCGGTAGGCGATCGGGAGGATGCCACAGCCTCCCGCCTGATAGGAGTCGTGCGACACCAGCGGCACGCCCGTCGCATGCGAGATGTGTTCGGCCGCCGCCGAGTCAGCCGTCATCGCGACCGTGCCACCGAACAGCACCTGCCCGACGTCGAGCGTGAGGTCGGAGGACACGTTGAAGAACTCGACCAGCGGCGCGACGCCTGAGCCAAACGAGTCTTCGTCGAGGTCGCCACCCGCATAACTGTGGAATTGCACGTGCGCGAGGTGGGCCCGGCGGCCGGCGAGCGACCGCATCGTCTCGAGCAGTGTCCGCCAGTTGCCCGGGAGCCCGAGGTTGGCTGTATGAACGTGGAGCGGATGGGGCAGACCGAGCGTGTTCACGGCCACGGCCAGCCGTTCGAGGATCTGCCGCGGTGTGGCGGGAAGCCCGGGCAGGAGCGTGTCGAGGTCGTGGTGATCTCCCCGCCTGCCCCGCTTCCAGAAGGCGGGCCCGCCCGGATTGGCCACCTTGATCGCCCAGCCTCGGCCCGCGGTGAGGCCTGCGGCCAGCAGCCGTTCCAACTCGGCCGCGTCGCCGTGGGCCGCCGCGGCCAGCACGTCGGCCTCGTCGGCGGCCACGAGATAGATGCCGCGATCGAGGATCGGCAGCTCGGCCAGCTCGCGATGGGCGATGGCCGCGGCGGCCGGGGCGATTGCGGCGTCGAAGGCCGTCGTGTAGCCGAGCGCTGCGTAGAGCAGGCCGGTTGCGTGGATCGTCGGAACTGCGGCCGAACAGCCGCCCCGTCGACCAGCCGCGAGCTGGGGGGCGAGCATCCGGCCGGCGTTGACCTTGGGACCGGCCAAGTGGCTGTGGAGGTCGACGCCCCCGGGCATGATCACGCGGCCGCGGACGTCGACCCGCTCGAACCCGGTCGAGTCGGCGGGCGGCGGCACGATCCGTCCGGCATCGACCCAGACGTCCGCCACGACGCCGTCGCGACCCGTGGCCGGATCGTGGACGGTGCCCCCCTCGAGCACGAACCGACGGGCCGACGCTACCGCTGGCTCCGTCATGGCTGTTGCTCCGTGAGCCGCTCGTGCAGCCGCGTCAGCAGCGACTGGAGAGAGTCGCCGTTGGCCGCCGATCCGCCGATGACCGCCTCGCGGCCGTTCCATCCGAGCACCACGCCCGAGTGGGCGGCGGCGCGGATGTGGACGCTCGGTCCGGCCCCACCTGGCGGCTCGGCCGGGGCAGAGTCGAGCCGGACCACCGCGAGGTCGTTTGCCCGGTCGGCGATCACCGCTTCGAGCGTCGGAGCCAGTCGGCCCACGACGAGGACGGCGTCGACCTCGCTCCGAGCGAGGAGCTGCTCGGCCGTGGCTTCCGCCGGCAGGAACCGGCCGCCGCGACGATCGGCCCGGGCGATGCCGCCCGCCGCACCGTACCGCCAGGTGAGCACCGCCGCGGCACCGGCGGCGTTGTCGAGTTGGTCACGTGGAGTGCTTGGGAGCGGCACATTGAAGGCCGGCCGGTCATGGGCGAGGTGCCGCACGAGCCGAGCTTGGGACCAGGCGGACAGGCCGAGCGGATCGGAATCGGACGGTACGACGAAGCCGATGCAGCCGGCCGGGCGGATGGCCGCGGCGATCCTGTCGCAGGCGGCGACCAAAACCGGATCGATGTCGCCAGGGATCACCGGGTCGATGAGTAAGGCCTGCACGAGGGCGGCGGCATCGACGGCCGCCTCGGTTGCGAGCGGCACATGCTCCCAGCCGGCCAGCGGCCGAGGGCCCACGGCGAGCCTGCGGCAGGGCAACGCGCTGATCCCATCGAGGCTGTCGGGGCAGAACCAGGCGATCACGAGCTCGGCCCGGACGCGGAGTTCCTCCGGGTCGGCGGTGACGCTGCCGACCCGGAGCGCGACCGATCCTGCGGGGCTGGCGGTTTCCGGCTCTCCCGCGTCGATGGCGGCCCCGAGCGATTCGGCGAGATCGCAGGCCGCCGCGATTGCCTCGAGCGGCGCGTCCGCCAGGCCGGTGACCAGAGCCCGCCGGGCCGCTGTCAGGATGCTCGCCCCACGATCGATGGCCTGGGCCACGGTGGCGGCTCGGCCATCGATCGTGGCAACGGGGACGGAGGCGTTCACGGTCGGAGCACTCTCGGGGCGAAACGGACCGGCGGGGCCGGGCAGCCGACGTCAGGCGGCGCTCGCGAGTCGGGCGAAGACGAGCCGCCCGGCAGAGGTCTGCAGCGTGCTCGTGACGTTGACATGCACGGTGTGGCCGATCCGGCTGCGGCCGTTCTCCACGACTACCATCGTGCCATCCTCCAGGTAGCCGACGCCCTGATCGGGTTCCTCACCGGGCTTGACCAGCCGCACGGAGAGGCCGTCGCCCGGCACGAACGTCGGCTTGAGGGCGAGGGCGACGTCGTTGACATTGATCGACGCCACGCTCCGCACGCTCGCCAGCTTCACCACGGTCGGATCGATCGTCACGATCCGGCCGTCGAGTTCCCGGGCCATCGCCACGACCCGCGATTCGATCGTGGCCTCGTCCTCGGTCTCCTCGTGGGGGCTGAGCACGTCGATGTCGACGGCCTTGTTGGACCGTAGCCGGTTGAGCACGTCGAGGCCGCGCCGCCCGCGGGTTCGCTGCTGCCGGTCGGCCGACTCCGCCGCCGCCTGGAGTTCGTCCAACACGAAGGTGGGCACCACGAACCGGCTCTCGAAGATGCCCGCTTCGGCCAGGTCGGCGATTCGGCCGTCGATGATGGCCGTGGGGTCGAGCACGTTGGGCCGCAGCCCCCGGACGTCGCGGGCGAATTCCACGAACGGAATCAGGAAACGAAAGTCGTTGCGGGTCTGAATCAACAGGCTCGTGCAGACGTAGCAGAGGACCGCGCCGAGCACCAGCGGCAGCCAGGTCCAGACCGGTGCCGTACGGCTCAGCGGAAGCATCGGCGTGAGTGCAAGCATCGCGATGTAGCTGAGGAAGACGCCGATCAGGAGGCCGAAGTAGACGGCTGTGATCGTGGTCAGGTCCTTGTGGCGGATCGAGCTGTCGATGCCGATCACGGTCAGCGGCAGCGCCACCATCGCCGCGAGAATGGCCCAGGGGACCCACGCCGGCGTGGTCTGCGGCACCGAGGCGTTGATGATGAGCACGGCGATCCCCGCCGATACGACGAGAAAGATCGCCCGCAGGATGAAGAGTGCCATACCGATGACGAGAAGAGGAGGCCGGCCAGCCGGCGGCGTGGAGCCCCATGCTACCACCGGACCCGGTCAGGCGGCCACGGCGGTCAGCCGCCGAGCCGCCGAGCGTGGTCGACTTCCAGAAAGCGATCGGTCATGCCCGCGATGTAATCGGCGACCGAGCGGGGCACGCCCCAGGCCGCGGCCCGCTCGCGGAACCGGGGGGGCAGCATGTCGGGGTGGGTGACGTACCAGGCGAAGAGTTCCGCCAGCCGTTGCTGGGCCGGCCCTCGAATCGCCAGGACCCGCTCACTGCGGTAGACCCGGGCGAACAGGAACCGCTCGAGTTCCCGCTTTGCGGCCGCCACCTCAGGCGTGTGGGCGACGATGCCCCGTTCCCGCCAGCCGTGACCGTCGGCCGCCGCCGGAAGGGAGAGCCCGCGGAGCCGGGCCAGGCTCGTGCGGATCAGTTCCGCCACCTGGACATCGACGAGTTCGTGAATGATTGCCCGCCGTAGGTCCGAGCCGGCGAGCGGACCCAGCCGGTCCCGCACGCGGGCGGCGGCCTCGGCCACGAGCGGGAGTTCCAGCAGTTCCTCGAGCGAGACCAGGCCGAGTTCGATCGCGTCATCGGCATCGTGGGTGTCGTAGGCGATCGAGTCGGCTGCATCGACCACCTGGGTCTCGATCAGCGGGGCCGGGGCGGTGCCGTCCTTCTTGCGGGTGGCCTGGGCGTCGAGCACCTCGCGGGAGAGATTGAGTCCTGGAAATTCCGGATAACGGATCTCGAGCAGCGTCATGATCCGCAGGGCCTGCCCATTGTGGTTGAACCCTCCTTCCGCTCGCAGCAACTCCGCGAGCGTGTCTTCGCCGGCGTGGCCGAGGGGCGGATGGCCGATGTCATGTGCCAGGGCCAGCGTCTCCACGAGGTCTTCGTTGACGGCGAGCGCCCGGGCCAGGGTGCGGGCGATGTTGGTGACCTCGAGCGTGTGCGTGAGCCGGCTGCGGTGGTAGTCGCCGTGGTAGCCGGTGAAGACCTGAGTCTTGTGGGCGAGCCGGCGAAACGCCGCCGAATGAACGATCCGGTCGCGATCCCGTTGGTAGGGGCTGCGGAAGGGATGGGGCGGCTCGGGGTGCATGCGGCCAGCCGTGTCTGCGGCACGCATCGCCCAGGGCGCGAGCACCGCAGCCTCCCGTGCCCGCCAGTCGAGCGGCTCGAACGCTGCGGGTGATGATTCGGACGTGGTGGTCACGAGTGCGCTGCCTCGGCCGAGGCCGTGAGCTGAAGCCAGAGTTCATCGAGGGCCTGCGGCAGCACGCGGGTGCCAGCCAGCGTGGCCATGAAGTTCACGTCACCCGCCCAGCGAGGCACGATGTGCCAGTGGAGGTGCCCGGGCACGCCCGCACCCGCCACCCGGCCGAGATTGAGGCCGACGTTGAACCCCTGGGCCTGCATTGCCGACTCCATTACCCGGCACCACTCGGCCAGGCAGTGCTGCAGGTCGAGCAACTGCTCGTCGTCAAGCGCGGTGAGCGTGGCCCGATGGTCGAGCGGAGCCACGAGTAGGTGGCCGTTGGAGTAGGGAAACCGATTGATGACCACGACGCTCGCTGTGGTCCTGGCCACGACGCCCAGCGTGCGATCGTGGGCGGGGGCCGCCGCCGCCGCCCGGCAGAGGAAGCAATCGACGTCGGCCCCTGGCCGCCAGGCATCGACCGGGACCGCGCGGGCCGTCGCCTCCGGGTCGCTGCCTTGCACGTAGCCGAGCCGCCACGGGGCCCAGAGTCGTTCCATATCCATCGCCGCATGATAACGGTCCGGCTCCGAGGTCGGTAAACTCTCGCGTATGGATTTCAAGGTTTCGCTCGATGTCTTCGCCGGACCGCTCGATCTGTTGCTCTACCTCGTCAAGAAGCACGAGGTGGACGTGACCGAGGTGCCGATCTCCTTGATCGCCCGGGAGTTCTGCGAGCACCTGGAGGCGCTCGAGGAGTTGTCGATCGACCAGGTCGGGGAGTTCGTCGAACTCGCCAGTGTGCTCCTGGAAATCAAGGCGCGGGCGCTCGTGCCGCGGCCCGAAGAGACCGAGGAGCCGGTCGAGCCGGTGCGGGAGGATCTCGTGCAACGGCTTCTCGAGTACAAGCAGTACCGCGATGCAGCCGCAGTGCTCGAGGATCGTGCCCGGCATTGGGAGCTGCGGTTTCCCCGGATTCCGGCCGATGAGCCGACTGGCCGGAGCGGCCCGGCCGAGGTGACGATCGCCGACGTGCACGTCTGGGATCTGGTGGGGGCCTTGAGCCGTGTGCTGGCGAAGCAGGAGAAACGACGGCCCAGGCAGATCGTTCACGACGACACCCCGATCGAGACCCACATCGAGCGGATCGAGCGGCTCGTGGGTGAGCAGGGGAGGGTGGCGTTTTCCGCGCTCTTCGATGACGATATGCCCCGGTCCCGCCTGGTGGGTCTGTTTCTGGCCACGCTCGAGCTCGTGCGGCGCGGCCGGCTCGCGAC
Organism: Candidatus Kuenenia stuttgartensis; assembly: GCA_945891385.1. Lineage (GTDB taxonomy): Bacteria > Planctomycetota > Planctomycetia > Pirellulales > UBA1268 > QWPN01. Next base: position 15,211 of record CAMDDJ010000029.1, read on the forward strand.
CCGGCAGGACGAACTGTTCGAGGAAATCTGGCTCGAACCCCGCCCCGCGACTCTCGCCTCGCCCCCGACGCCCGCATGATCGACAACGCCCCGTTTCGCACCCTCGTCCACAAGGGGCTCACCGTCGAGGGTTACTCGCGAGCCGCCGTGCAGAGCTGCTGGCGGATTCCCGAACTCAAGCTCGGCTTCGACCTCGGAGCTCAGCCCTGGGGGTTCATGGCCACGAGCACCTGGTTCGTAACCCACACTCACCTCGACCACATTGCGGCCCTGCCGGTCTACGTGGCCCGGCGGCGGATGATGAAGATGGAGCCGCCGACGATCTACCTGCCGGAGATCGCCATCGAGCCCGTGGAGCGGCTGCTCCGGGCCATGCAACGGCTCGACCGCGGCCGGCTGCCCTGCACGCTCCTGCCGGCCCGCCCCGGCGACGAGATCGAACTCTCGCGGGAGCACGTCGTGACGGTGTCCGGCACCACGCACACGCTGCCGAGCGTCGGCTTCGTGGTCTGGGAGCGCCGCCGCAAGCTCAAACACGAATACCAGCACCTGGCCGGCCATCAGATCAGGGATCTGCGGCTCTCGGGCGTGGACGTGACCCATGAGATCCGTGCTCCGCTCGTGGCCTACTTGGGCGACAGTTCCCCCGAGGGACTCGATCGGTGCCCGGCGATGTTCGAGGCGATGATCCTGATCACGGAGCTCACCTTCGTGGCCCACTCGCATCGCAAGGAGAAGATCCACAAGTATGGCCACATGCACCTCGACGACCTGCTCGCTCGCCGCGACCGGTTTCGGAACGAGGTCGTGATCGCCACCCACTTCTCCACCCGCTACACCGACGAGAGGATTCGCAGGGTGCTCGCCAAGCGAATCCCCGACATGCTCGACGGCCGGCTCCAGATCTGGCTGTGATCCGCCACGCCTACGTTCACGTTCCGTTCTGCCGGCACCGCTGCGGGTATTGCGATTTCACGCTCGTCGCGGGGCGGGACGACCTGATCGAACGGTACCTCGACGCAGTCCGACGGGAGTTTGGCCGGGTGACAGAGCCGCTCCGGCTCGACACCCTCTACCTTGGAGGCGGCACGCCCTCGCATCTTGGCCCCGAGGGACTCAGGCGGCTGTTCGGCCTGCTGCTGGAACGGCTCCAGCCGGAGCCTTCCGCTGAGGTCTCGCTCGAAGCCAATCCCCTCGACGTGACGCCCGAGTTCATCGCGGCAGCGGCCGAGTGCGGCGTGACGCGGGTGAGCCTGGGCGGGCAGTCACTCGACGCATCCACGCTCGCCGCACTCGATCGCGACCACGGCCCCGGGGACGTGCGGCTGGCTGTGGAACGGCTGCTGTCAGCCGGTTTCGAGGTCAGCCTCGATCTGATGACGGCCGCTCCGGGGCAGTCGCTGGCCGCCGTCGAGGCCGATCTTGCCGCTGCCATCGCACTCGGCGTGCAGCACGTCTCGGTCTACTGCCTGACCTGGGAGCAGGGCACCGCTTTCCAGAGCCGCCGGCAGAAGGGTCTGCTCCAGCCGGCCGAGGAGTCGCTCGAGCGGGCGATGTTCGAGGCGGCGATCGACGGGCTCACCGCCGCCGGATTCGAGCACTACGAGGTTTCGAATTTCGCCCGCCCCGGCCATCGCTGCCGCCATAACGAGGCCTACTGGGACTGCCGCCCCTGGGAGGCCTTCGGACCGGGAGCGGCCCGGTTCGACGGCCTTACCCGGATCACGAACCACCGCAGCACCACGACCTGGATCAACCGGGTGCTCTCCGGGGCTGACGCCAGCGGGGACGTCGACGCGATGACCGCGGAAGCTGCGGCCCGAGAGCGGCTCGTGGTGGGCCTCCGGCGCCGCGCCGGCGTCGATCGCGACGCGTTTCGGGCTGCAAGCGGCTACGATCTCGACCAGCTCGCCGGCCCCGCGATCGCCCGCTGGATCGTGGCCGGCCTGGCCGAACGCGACGGCCCCGCGCTCCGCCTCACCCGGGCCGGTCTGCTCGTCTCCGACGCCCTGTGGGCAGACGTGCTCGCGTAGACCGGATCCACGATCGCAGGCCCACTGCCCTCAGGGACCCGGAAGCTCCGACTGCGCACCCTCAGCTGTACCGGCTCGGGGGACGGCAAAAGTGGCGTTGCGGGCGAGGATACGCCCCGATTGCTCCGCGAGCGTTCGCCGATCCCCGAGCCTCGCGTCTTCAGGGCGACGACGGCGGCTCGTCAGTGCTTCTGGATGGCCGCCGTGAGGTCGAGCACGGCCTTCTTGCCGTCGGCGAAGTACATCAGCGTGTTGTCGGCGGCGAAGAGCGGATTGGGGATGCCGGCGAAGCCCGGCGAGAGCGACCGCTTCACCACCACGACGGTCCGGGCCTTGTCGACGTCGAGGATCGGCATGCCGGCGATTGGGCTCTGCGGATCGTTGCGAGCGGAGGGGTTCACGACATCGTTGGCCCCGATCACGATCGCCACATCGGTTTCGGGGAACGTGGGATTGATGTCGTCCATTTCCCGGAGCTTTTCGTAGGGGATGTCGGCCTCCGCGAGGAGCACGTTCATGTGGCCCGGCATCCGGCCGGCCACGGGGTGGATCGCGTATTCCACCGTCGTACCCCGGGCCTCGAGCACGTCAGCCAGTTCGCGGACGGCATGCTGGGCCTGGGCCACGGCCAGGCCGTAGCCGGGCACGATCACCACGCGATCGGCCCCTTCGAGCACCATCGCGATCTCTTCAGCGCTTGCGCTCTTCACCTTGCCGGCATAGACCTCGTCGCCACTGGCGACGGTGGTCGTGCCAAGGCCGCCGAAGAGCACGCCGACGAGCGAGCGGTTCATTGCCTGGCACATGATCGCCGTGAGGATCAGGCCGCTGGCCCCGACGAGCGAGCCGGCGATGACGAGCACCGAGTTGTCGATCACGAAGCCGGCGGCCGCCGCGGCCAGGCCGGAATAACTGTTGAGCAGGCAGATCACGACCGGCATGTCGGCTCCGCCGATCGGGAGCGTGAGCGTGGTCCCGAGCAGACTGCCGAGCACGACGAGCAGGAGAAACAAAAGGAACGAGTTGGGGTTGGCGCAGACGCCCGCCATCGTCAACAGCGTGAGGGCCGCCAGGGCGAGATTGATCCAGTGGCGGTTGGGGTCGGTCCAGGGCTTCTTGAACCGCGGCAGCTCCTCGAGCTTGCCAAAGGCGACGAGGCTGCCCCAGAAGGTGACCGCGCCGATCAGCCCGGTGAGCGCCGTGGCGATCGCAAACTGGGTCCAGGGGGCGAGTTCGGCGGCGGCAAATGCAGCCATTCCTGGCTGGTCTGACTGCAAGGCCCGCGTGCCCATGTTCCAGAGTTCGGCGGCTGCCACGAAGACCGAGGCGGCTCCGCCAAAGCCGTTGAGCAGGGCCACCATCTGCGGCATCCCCGTCATCGGATACTTCAGCGCCATCGCGGCACCGATCGCGGCTCCTGCGCCGCCGGCGAGAAGCAGAAGCACCACGGGCCAGGCACCGCGGGCGGCGATGGCCTGCTGCACCGGAGCCTCGAACAAGGCGGCGGCGAGCGCGATCGCCATCCCGGCCGCGCCGAGGAAGTTGCCCCGGACGGCGGTCCGGGGGCCGCTCATCAGCTTGAACGCCACGATGAACAGCATCGAGGCGATCAGGTAGGCCAGATTGATCCAGGCTTGGCTCGACATCGAGACCTACTTCTTCTTCGGGTTGAACATCTGCAGCATGCGGTAGGTCACCACGAAGCCGCCCGCGACGTTGATCATCGCCAGGAACAGGGCGACCAGGCCGAAGAGGCTGCCGAAGGAGCTGACGACGGCGCCGGCCGCCACGATCGCGCCCACGGCGGTGATGCCCGAGATGGCGTTCGAACCGCTCGTGAGCGGCGTGTGCAGCCGCTGCGGCACCTTCGTGATCACCTCGAAACCGACCCACATCGCCAGCAAGAAAACGGTCAAGAGGCGGATGAAACGGGCGGCCGGATCAGACGGGACGGCCGCGGCGTCGGCGAGGAGAAGCGGCATCAAGCAAGGCAGCATGGTCGGTGCGGGTTTCTAGCTGGCGGGGGCTTCCAGCGGAGGCAGGCCGGCGCGGTCCCGAATCCTGGGGTGCACGATCTGGCCCCCTCGGGCCACGAGCGTTTCTCGACAGATCTCGTCGTCGGTGGCCACGTCGGGCAGGCCGCAGCTCACGAGGTGGGCCAGGAAGGTGGCGATGTTGCGGGCGTAGAGCTGGCTCGTGTGAGTCGCCACGTCGGCCGCGAGATTGGTGGGGCCGAGGATCGTCACGCCATCGAGCACGACCGTTTCATCGGGCCGCGAGCCCTCGCAGTTGCCACCCCGTTCGGCAGCCATGTCGACGACCACGCTTCCGGGCTTCATCCCGGCGACCATTTCGCGAGTCACGAGCACCGGGGCCTTCTGGCCCGGGATCAGGGCCGTGCAAATCACCACGTCGCTCTCGGCCACGACGCGGCCGAGCAATTCCCGCTGCCTGGCGTAGAACTCCTCGCCCATCGCCTTGGCATAGCCGCCGGCCGCTTCGCTCGAGCCAGTTTCCAGCGGCAGTTCGACAAACTTGGCACCGAGGCTCTGCACCTGTTCTTTGACAGCCGGACGGACGTCGTAGGCACTGACCTGCGCTCCGAGCCGCTTGGCGGTGGCGATCGCCTGAAGGCCGGCCACGCCCGCCCCGAGGACGAGCACCTTCGCCGGGGTGATTGTGCCGGCCGCTGTCGTCATCATCGGGAGGATGCGGGGCAGCGTGTTGGCTGCGAGGAGCACGGCTCGGTAGCCGGCGATGTTGGCCTGGCTCGAGAGTACGTCCATGCTCTGGGCGCGGGTCGTCCGGGGCACCAGTTCCAGCGAGAACACCGTGGCGCCTCGTTCCGCCGCTTCCTGGCAGGGGCCTGGAGCCGAAAGCGGGTCGCAGAGGCCGACGAGCACGACACCCGGCCGGAGCCGATCGCGATCGTGACACCAGCCCTCACCGCAGGCACCACAGGTTCGCACCGTCAGGAGGCAGTCGGCAGCAAAGGCCTCGTCGCGGGAGCCGATCGCGGCCCCCGCCTCCCGGTACGAGTCGTCCGAGAAGCCAGCCGCCACGCCAGCCCCAGTCTCTACGACGACCTCCAGACCGGCCTTCACCAGGCTCGGGATGGCCGCCGGCACCACCGCCACCCGGCGTTCGCCGGGAAACGTCTCTTTGAGGACTGCGACCTTCATGAGCACCGTTCGGTGGAGGAGAGGGCAGGCCCTGGCCAGGGGACGACTCGATAAGCGGGCGGCCCTGCGTCTGGCCAAAGTGTGGTCCGAACGGCCGAGACTGGCAACTCAACAATTCGGCAAAGCCCGAGTTGGCTGGCTCCCGAGGCTTTATTTTGCCGGTTTTCTCGGGCCGCGCTTGCTCGGGTGTCAGGGCATTGGTACGCTCCGGGGCTCGCGAATCGCCCCTATCCGGAGGGCTGAACACCTGCCCCTGTCGGCCGGTTCGCGGCCGTGTGGGATCGATTCCCGATGCACGCGGCGTTCCGCATCTGACGACAGACTCATCCTGCTGGATCAAACGATGAAGACCTTCATGGCAAAGTCGGGCGAAGTCGAGCACCGTTGGTGGCTCGTGGACGCCAGCGAGAAGCGGGTGGGCCGCCTCGCCAGCGAAATTGCGGTGGTTTTGATGGGCAAGCACCGCCCAACGTACACGCCCCACGTCGATACCGGCGACCATGTCGTGGTGATCAATGCGGAAAAGGTGGCGTTCACCGGCAAGAAGTGGCAGCAGAAGGTCTACCGCTGGTACACGGGTTACATGGGCTTGCGATCCGAGACGGCCGAGCATCGCCGCGACCGTCGCCCCGAACTCATCATCGAGGAAGCCGTGCGGCGGATGCTGCCGAAGACCCGCCTCGGCCGTGCCATGCTCGACAAACTGAAGGTGTATCCAGGCGACGAACACCCGCACCAGGCCCAGCAGCCCGAGCCGATGAAACTGGGCGTCTGATCACAATCCGAGCCCACGACCCCCGATCCACACAACACGAACCACCTCCTGCTTGCAGGCGACCACGAGGACACGATGACCGACGAACAAGTTCCCGCCGCTGTGACCCCCGCTGCCGCTCCTCCTGCTCCGGCCACGCAATCGGCGGCCCGGGCGGTTCGCCGTGGCGACGAGATCATCGCAACCGGCCGTCGCAAGACCGCCGTGGCACGGGTACGGCTCCGGCCGGGGAATGGGGAGATCGTCATCAACGGCAAAGAATTCGAGGTCTACTTCCCCTCCATCAAGGACCAGGCCCTGATCGCCGGCACCCTCGATGAAGTTGGCAAGCGGTCCTCCGTGAAGATCACGATTACCGTCGATGGCGGCGGCCCGACAGGGCAGGCGGGTGCCTGTCGGCTCGGGATCGCCCGGGCCCTCAAGGCGCTCGACGCCGAACTTGCCGAGCCGCTCCGTCAGGGCGGCTTCCTGACCCGCGACGGGCGGATGAAGGAGCGTAAGAAGTACGGCCTCCGCGGAGCCCGGCGCGGCACGCAGTTCTCCAAGCGCTGATGCCCCCCGCTGGGCGTTCCTCGTTTTTGACGCGGTTTGGGCCGTGACAGCTGCCGGTAGCCGGGTCGACTCGAGCGTGTCGGCCGAAAAACCGTTTTTGTCGGTCTGACCGGATCGTTCCTCCGGGCTGGTTTGGCGGCACCCAAAAGCCGAAGCCATACTAGAGACGGTTTCGCGGACCGCCGCGAAATGGTTGCGGCCAGCCCGGCCGCCCTGATCCGCCCCCGGCAGGAAGGACTGTCATGGCCCGTTTTCTCTCGATCGCCCTCCGTGTGACCGCCTGTGTGGCGGCTTTCAGTTGGTTGCCTGAGTCTGTGCAGGCTGAGGAAGGCCAGTCATCGATTCCACCGGCCGTGGACGTGTTGGCGGCGGAGGCCGCGGGGCAGGTCGAGGTTCGATTCATTCCGAACGATTCCCGCTCGGCTCAGGTTCTGGTCGCCAATCGCGACGCTCGGCCGCTGACGCTGCGACTGCCGGCTGCATTTGCCGGGGTGCCGGTGGCCGCCCAGATGGGGATGGGCGGGATGGGGATGGGCGGGATGGGTGGGCAGACCGGTTTCGGCGGTGCCCAGACAGTCGGGGGCGGAGGCATGCAGGGCCCAGTCGGCGGCCCGGGCCAGCCCGGTGGAGCCTTTGGAGCAGGTGGCGGTGCCTTTTGCTGGGTCGCCCGGGAAGTCTATGGCGTGCATGACCCGCGTTGGCTCGCCTTCCGGGAGTGGATGACGTGGCACGCTCCGGCCTGGCTGCAAGAGGTTTATGCGACGTATGGAGAAGAGGCGGCCGACTGGCTCAGAAGCCGTCCGGCCGCTCGAGCCGGGCTCCGGCTGCTCATGGATCGGGCGGTCGCCACGGCGGCTCCCGCAGCCACGACGTCCCAACTCCGCGTGATGCCCACGCTCACGCACACGGCGCCGTTCACCGTTCCCGCCGGGAAGTCCGTGACGCTCCGCGTGCCGCTGGTCTGCCTGGAATACGGCCTGAAGGAGCCGACGCCGCGGATGGCCTACCGGCTTGCGCCGCTGGCCGACTTCTCGCAGGATCCGCGGCTGGCGGTGCTGCTGGGGGGGTTGGCGAGCGGCCACCTTTCGCAGCCCGTTGCCCAGGCGGCGGCCTGGCACGTTTCGAGCGGCCGGACCTGGGAGCAACTGGCGGCCGAGGTGGTCAAGGGAGCCGGAGCAGCGCCGGATCGCGCGGTCTTCTCGGCGGCCGATCTCCAGGCAGCCCGGCAGGCGGTTGAGATCGCCACTCGGGTGACGTCCGCCAGTCGCTCGTCCGAGAATGGGCCGTCGCCGTCGTCCAGCAACTGACGGCGGCCGGTGACCGCCCGGGCAGCGATTGCGTCCCAGTGAGATCGGGGTGGGGTGCAGACCTGCCCAACATGGGATAAAAAAGAGGGATCGGGGCTCGGGTTGCTCAGTTGCCTGGGCACGAACGAGCCGCCGTTCCCGGAGCTGCCGCCCATGCCCTCAGCCGCCTCGACGTCTTCCAATCGGCCTTCCGATGCCGATGTCGTGGTCGAGACTCGCAACCTCTCGAAGATCTACCGCGACTTCTGGGGAAGAGACAAAAAGGCGGCCCTCAAGCCGCTCGACCTCGAGATCCGCCGGGGCGAGATTTTTGGACTGCTCGGGCCGAATGGATCGGGCAAGACGACGACGATGAAGCTCCTCCTGGGGCTCATCTTTCCGACGTCGGGCGAGGCCTTCGTGTTCGGCAAGCCGGCCACCGACGTCTCCAAGAACGAGCGGATCGGCTACCTCCCGGAGGAGTCGTATCTCTACAAGTTTTTGGATGCCGAAGAGACCCTCGACTTCTATGGCCGGCTGTTCGGCATGCCGCCGGAGGAACGGGCCCGCCGATCGGCCGCCTTGATCGAAATGGTGGGCCTCACCCGTGACCGGAAGCGGCAGTTGCGGGAATACTCCAAGGGCATGACCCGGCGGATCGGGGTGGCGCAGGCACTCATCAACGATCCGGAACTCGTGCTCCTCGACGAGCCCACCAGCGGCCTCGATCCGATCGGCACCCGGGAGATGAAGGACTTGATCATCGACCTCAAGGCCAGGGGGAAGACGGTCATCCTCTGCTCGCATCTGCTCGCCGACGTCGAGGACGTCTGCGACCGGATTGCGGTGCTCCATCAGGGCGAGCTGAAGGAACTCGGCCGCGTGGACGAACTGCTCCGCGTGACCGGCATCACGCAGATCCGCGCCGGTGGTCTGCCGCCGGCGGCCTACGAGGAGGTGCGGGCCGTGCTGGCTCGCCACGGGGCCTCGGACGTCGAGATCGGCAATCCGACCACCACCCTCGAGGACTTGTTTCTCGAGGTGGTCCGCGACACCGAGGCCCGGCCCGGCCGGCGGGCCCGCGCGGCTGCCACGACCCCTGCCGACGGAAAGTGAGCGGGGCGAATGGTTCTGGAACAGGAAATCCCCCGGTTCGCGGCCTGGATCGGCCCGGCCTTGCTCACGTTTCTGCTCACGGTCGGCCTGGTCTCGCTGTTCGTGGGGCTGGCGGCCTGGCTCGTTCAGGCGGCGCGGAGCGGCCCGCTCGACGCCGGTGATCGCGTCTATCGCGGCATTCTCACCGGGCTTCGCGACCTGGCCGGCACGTCGCCTGGGCGGGTCTGGGCCCTCGCCCGCCTGGCGATCCAGGAGGCCGTACGGCGAAACGTGCTCGTGGTCCTCGCCGTGTTCGCGCTCGTGATTCTGTTTGCCGGTTGGTTCCTCGACCCGGCGAGCGTCAATCCAGGCCGGCTCTATCTCGGGTTCATCCTGGGCGCGTCGACCTTCCTCGTCTGCACCGTGAACCTCGTGCTCGCGGTCTTCAGCCTGCCGGCCGACATCAAGTCGAAGGCGATCCAGACGGTGACGACGAAGCCGGTGCGGACCGGTGAGATCGTGCTCGGACGGTTTCTCGGGTTCGCGATCGTCGGCACCGTGCTCCTGACGCTGATGGGGCTGGCGGGCTGGGCGTTCGTCGTCCGCAGCGTGCAGCACGAGCACGAGCTGACGGCCGGTGGCCTCCAGGAAATCCGCGACGACGAGGGCACGCTGCTGGGCTACGAGGGCCGCACCGGGTCCGGCCGTGGCCATCGCCACTTCGTGCGGCTCGATGCCGAGGGCAACGGCATCGCCGAGAACACCCAGGGGCATCGGCACCGGATCACCTCCCGGCCGGATGGCGGCGAGATGGTCTCCACGGTCGGCCCCGCCGAGGGCCTGCTCGAGGCCCGTCGGCCGCTCCGAGGCACGCTCCGCTTTCTCGACCGCGAGGGGAAGCCCGCCTCGAAGGGTATCAGCGTGGGGGCGGAATGGGCCTACCGCCAATTCATCGAGGGAGGCACCGCCGCCGCGGCGATCTGGACCTTCGATGGGATCACTGAAGAAGCCTTCCCCGAGGGCCTGCCGCTGGAGATGACGATCCGCGTCTTTCGGACCTACAAGGGCACGATCACCGAGGGCATCCACGGCACCGTCCAGCTTCAGAACCCGTCGAACAAGCTCCGTAGCGAGGCGATTCCGATCGTGGCCCGGGAGTTCACGATCGAGGAGTTGCGGATTCCTCGCCGGCTCAACACGGTGCTCGCCGATGGCCGGGTGCAGGAAGCCGACCTGTTCCGCGACTTCGTCTCCGACGGGCGGGTGGAGGTCTGGCTCCAATGCCTCGAGCCGGCCCAGTATTACGGCGTGGCCCAGGCCGACTTCTATCTCCGGCTGGGCAACGGCTCGTTCGCCTGGAACTATGCCAAGGGCTGCCTCGGCGCCTGGTTCGCGATGCTGATCGTGACCGCGCTCGGGGTGATGTTCAGCACGTTCCTCTCGGCTCCGGTGGCCCTGGTGGCCGCGGTGGCGGTGCTCCTCGTGGGCCAGTTTCGCGAGTTCATCTCCCGGCTCTTTCAGAGCCAGCTCACCGGCGACGCCACGATCGCGCCGGGCGGCGGTCCGATCGAGTCGCTCTATCGCATCGTGAGCCAGACGAGCATCACGCTCGAACTCGACCCCACGCCAGCCGTGCAGGCGATGAAGCTGGCCGACATGGTGCTGCTGGCCCCGATGCGGGTGGCCGCCGGTGTGTTTCCCTCGCTCTCGGCCCTCGGCACCGGTGACTTCGTGGCGGGAGGCTTCGACATCCCCGGCGATCTGTTGGCGGCCGATGCGGCGGAAACGCTGGCCTACGTGGCGGCGTTCTGCATCGCCGGGGCGTTTTGTCTGCGGGCACGGGAGGTGGCATCGTGAGCGGCGGAACCACGCGGGCGGCGGGACGAACCCGACAGGCATGGCTGGGGCTGCGGCCGGAAACCCTCCTGGCGCTGGTGGGGATCGTGGCCCTCTTGGTGCCGCTCTCGCTGCTCGCCCAGCCGGCCGACTCCGAGGGGCCGGGCGGGCTGCTGGCTCGGATGCGGAAGGCCCGGGGGCTGTCGCAGGCCAATCTGGGCGAGATCGATCCGGCCGGCGAGACGATGCGGTTTGCCACGCTCGGCCTCAAGAATGTCGCCACGACCCTGCTCTGGGATCGGGCCAACCACTACAAGAAGGTCGAGGATTGGGCCAACCTCTCGGCCACGCTCGAGCAGCTCACGAAGCTCCAGCCCAACTTCTATTCCGTCTGGGATTTCCAGGCCCACAACCTCTCCTACAACATCTCCGTCGAATTCGACGACTTCCGGGATCGGTACGCCTGGGTGATCAAGGGCATCGAGTTTCTCCGGCAGGGGATCGCGCTCAACCGGTTCGAGCCGCGGCTGCTGGGCCGGATGGGCTGGTTCGTCGGCCACAAGATCGGAAAGTCGGACGAGAAGGAGGAGTCTCGCAAGCTGTTCATCGCAGACGACGATTTCCACGAACGGGACGATCCCCAGCGGACGATCCCCGAGCGGGACAACTGGCTCGTGTCGCGGACGAAGTTCATCCAGGGCCAGCAGCTCGCCGACGCCGGCGCCCCGCTCAAGACCACACCCCTCATCTTCCACAGCGAGCCGATGATGTCGGCGATCAACTACGGCAAGGCGCTCGAAGAAGACGGCAGCTTCGGCACGGCCGCCCGGCGGGCCTGGGAACTGGCCGGCGACGAGATGCGGCGGTTCGCCATGCGGGAGATTCCCACGAGCTGGAACGTGCCCATCCGGCTCGGCCTGAGGGAGGCGGAGGAGGCCCGGGCCAAGCGGCTGGGCGAGGAACTCGAGTCGCTCCTGCCGGGACAGTTCGCGGCGGCCGAAGCAGAGCGACGCGCGGGGCTGTCGGCGGCCCAGAAGGCCGCCCTGGAGGTGTCGGTGATGGAACGCACCGACGAAGAGCAGCAGCAGGCTGCCGATGCCGAGGCGGCCTTGAAGGTGAGCTGGAAGGACGTCGCCCGGGCGGCGCCGGCCGACGTTCGCGGCCGGGCCTGGGAGCTCGCCCTCGAAGAGGCGGAGGCCCGAGAGACGGCTGACATCATCGGCCGCTACCGCGACATCGTGAACTTCGATCTCTGGCGGGCCACCTGTGAGGCCGAGGTGACCGAGCCGGCGCTTCGGGCCCGAGAGCTGACCTGGAAGGCCGACAAGGAGTTTGCCGCAGCCCGGCTCCAGGCCGCCCGCGAGGCGTATGAGGGAGCCTTCAAGGCCTGGCGGGAAGTGTTCGACCAATCCAAGATCCTCCGCGAGGACCCGATCACGGCCGAAGACACCGCCGAGATCGTGGACCGGTATCGCAAGCTGCTTGAACAGCTCGACGAGCCGTTTCCCTCCCCCTTCATCCTCGACGACATCCTGGCCCTGATCGGGCCGTAGGTCGGATCGCGACGCGACGTGTGCCGTCCCCGAGCCGGGACGACGGAGTTGACCGAGGTTGTGGGGACGAAGCCGAGTGTGTCGTCAGCGGCGGCTGACCAGGAGCTTGTCGATCCTGCGGCCGTCCATGTCGACGACCTCGAAGGCCAGCCCGTTCCATTCCACGCGGTCGCCTGTGGCAGGCATCCGTTCCAGTTCCGCCAGCACCAGCCCCGACACGGTGGCGTAATCCCGCGGCCCGTCCTCGAGTTCGAGCCCGAACCGTTCAGCGAGCTCCTCGATCGTGGCGCTCCCGTCGACGAGCCAGGAGCCGTCTTCCCGCTCGACGAAGGTCTGGGGCTCCACGCGGCGGTGTTCGTCGTGGATCTCCCCTACCAGTTCCGCGAGGATGTCGTCGAGCGTCACGAGTCCGTCGGTGCCACCATATTCGTCGAGCACGATCGCGAACTGGGCCCGCTCCTTTTGAAAGAGCTCGAGCAGGCGGTCGAGAGGCATCGTCTCGGGCACGAACACCGCCCGGTGCGTCAGTTTCCGGAGTTCGATCGGCCAGCCCATCCAGGACGTCCGCAGCACGTCCTTGATCGAGACATATCCGACGATTCGGTCGAGCGAGCCCTCGTAGACCGGCAGCCGGGAATAGCCGGCCATGGCCACGGCCCCGAGGACCTCCTCGGGCGGCGTGTCGATGTCGAGCGCGTCGACGTCGATCCGCGGTCGCATCACGTCCCGCACGGTCCGTTCGCCGAGCCGGAGCGCCTCGGCCGCGACGGCATGCTCGACCGCCTCGAGCACCCCTTCGGCCCGCCCTGTCTCGAGCAGCTGCTCGATGTCATCCACCGACACCGAGGGCTCCTGTCCGCCCCGGGTACCGAGGAGCGTCATCACGGCGGACGTGCCGATGTTCAGACCCCACACGAGCGGCGACGCCAGCCGGGAGAACCTCTGGACGACCGGGGCGACCCAGCGGGCAAAGACCTCGGCGTTTCGCAGGGCCAGCCGCTTCGGCACCAGCTCCCCGAGGACGAGCGTCACGAAGGACAGCAGCATCACGAACGTGGCCAGCGCGACCGGCTCCGCGATCCCCGCCCATCCGGGAACCGCCGCCGCGATCCGGTCGCGGATCATCGCCACCAGCCGCTCGCCGCCGTAGGCTGCCGCCAGGGTGCCGACGAGCGTCACCCCGACCTGCACGGTCGGCAGGAAACGGTCCGGATTGGCTGCGAGTTCGAGCGCGATCCGGGCCGACGCGTCGCCCTCGTCGGCCATCGCCCGCAGCCGGCCGCGGCGGCTGGCGACGATCGCCATTTCGGCTCCCGAGAAGAGGCCGTTGGCCAGCACGAGCGCGAAAATGATGATGAGTTCCGACAGCATGGATGTCTCGAGGGCAGTCAGTCTCGACAGATCACTGCCAGGTTGTCTCGGTGGATCACCTCCTCGTAGGGGCAGTAGCCGAGCACCTCGGCGATCCGTTCGGTCCGCAGCCCGATGATTCTCGTGAGCTCCGCGGCCGGATAGTTGACCAGACCGCGGGCGAAGGCGGGGCCACCGCCACAGGAAAGCGCCACGACGTCGCCGGCGGTGAACTGGCCCTGGAGGCCCGCCACGCCGGCGGCCAGAAGGCTGCGGCCCCCCGCCACGATCGCCTGTCGGGCACCCGCGTCGACCTCGATGGTACCGCGGGCCTCGGCCGACCAGCCGAGCCAGCGTTTCCAGGCCGGCATGGCCTCGTCTCGGCCCACGAACAGCGTGCCGACCGGCTCGCCCCGCAGGATCCGCTCCAGCACGTCGTCATCCCGACCGGAAGCGATCACGCAGGTTCCTCCCGCCTCCGTCATGATCCGGGCGGCTGCGATCTTGCTGGCCATTCCCCCCTTGGAGAGCCCGCCGGGCCGGTCGCAGGCCAGCCGCTCGACGGCGGCGTCGATTCGCGACACGGTCGGCAGCACCACGGCACCGGCCTCGCCGGGATGCCGGTCGAAGAGCCCGGCCACGTCCGAGAGCAGCACCAGCAGCGGGGCCCCGATCAGCGTCGCCACGAGGGCCGCCAGACGGTCGTTGTCGCCGAAACTCGTCCGGAGTTCCTCGACGCTGACGGTGTCGTTTTCGTTGATGACCGGGATCGCTCCGTAGTCGAGCAGCGCCCGGAGGGTGTTGCGGATATTCAGATACCGGGTGCGGTGCTGGAGGTCTTCCGCGACCAGCAGCACCTGGGCCACGTGTCGTCCCCGGCTGCGGAGTGACCGCTCCCAGGCCTCGATCAGGCTGCTCTGGCCGATGGCGGCGATGGCCTGAAGCTGTGCCAACTCGGTGGGCCGCTCCGTCAACCCGATTCGTCCCATGCCGGCCCCAACCGCGCCCGAACTCACGAGCACCACCTGGCGGCCGGAGCTACACGCCGCGTCGAGCTGCTTTCCCAGGGCCTCGATCCGCCGCGGATCCAACAGCCCATCCACGCCGGTGAGCACCCGAGTGCCAACCTTGACGACGATGAGGCGGGCGGCAGCGGCAAGCTGCTGACGGAGAGGGTCGCTCATGGGCCGGAACCGGGCAGCGTCCGAAGGGTGGGACGGGCGGGAAACCCACTATGGTATCCACCCACCGGCTGCGTCGATACACTGACCCGGGCCGCGGTTTCCGCGGGAATTTTCCGGCTCTCCTGCCTTCGGCCGAACCGACAACGATGAGCGACCTGCATCACGAGTGCGGCCTGGCGGCCATCTACCACCTCCCGGCCGCCGAGACGAGTGCCCTCTGCCCCGCCCAAGGACAAGAGGAGGCATCGCGGCTCATACCCCGGATGCTGCTCGACATCCAGAATCGAGGTCAGCTCTCCGCCGGGATGACCGCCTGGAACCCGAGTCGCAGCCATCTCCTGGCCACCTACAAGGACGTCGGGAGCGTGAGCGAGGTCTTTCGAATGAGCCATCGCGGCAAATACGAGAGCCTGATGGAGCAGCACACCGGCCGGGCGGCGATCGGCCATGTTCGCTACGCCACCTGCGGCGCCGAGGATCGGGGCTACGCCCAGCCGCTGGAGCGGCCGCACATCCAGAAACGGAAGTGGTTCGCCTTCGGCTTCAACGGCCAATTGGCGAACTACCCGGAATTGCGGGCCGAAATCCTTGCGACCGACGACGCCCACCTCGCCCGTGACAACGACACCGAAGTGATCATGCACGCCATCGGCCGGGAGTTGTCGGGCGACGCCGACCCGACGCCAACCGACCTCCTGGCCGCGATCGCCCGGCGGTTCGACGGCGCCTGGAACCTGGCGATCCTGGATGCCTGCGGCCGACTGATCGTGGCCCGCGATCCGCTCGGCATCCGCCCGCTGGAATATGCCCAGGAGGGGCCGCTGGTGGCGGCTGCCAGCGAGAGCGTCGCGCTGCTCAACCTTGGCTTTCCGACCGAATCGATTCGGTCGCTCGAGCCGGGCACCGCGCTTGTCATCGACTCGAGCGGCCTGCGGATCGAGCGGTTTGCACCGTCCCCGACCCGGGCCCACTGCTTCTTCGAGTGGGTCTACTTCGCCAATGTCGCGAGTTCCATGGACGAGCGGAGCGTCTACCTGTCTCGCAAGCGGTTGGGGGAGGAACTGGCCCAGCTGGAGACGGTTCCCATCGACGCCGACACGGTCGTGGTGCCGGTGCCCGACACGAGCAAGGCGGCCGCCGACTCGCTCGCCTATCGGCTCTCGATCCCATGCGTCGAAGGCCTGATCCGGAATCGCTACACAGGTCGCACCTTCATCGACGGGGCGGCCAGTCGCCGCCAGAAGGCCGAAACGAAATACACGCCGCTCCGCGAGGTGCTCGAGGGCAAGCGGGTGATCCTGGTCGAGGATTCGATCGTCCGCAGCACGACCATGCGGGTGCTCCTCGGCCGCATGCGGTCGCTCGGACTCGCGCGGGAAATCCATGTGCGGGTCGCCTGCCCGCCGATCGTCGCGCCCTGCTTCTACGGGATCGACATGTCGACGATCGACGAACTCTTCGCCCCGGAGTTTCTCGCCGGCGGGCCTCTGACCGACGAGGTCCAGGCCGCGATGGCAGCCCGGCTCGGGGCCGATTCACTCCGCTATCTGCCGGTGGAGGCGGTGGCGCGATCGATCGGGTTCGAGAGCGACAGTCTCTGCCAGGCCTGCCTGACGGGCCACTATCCGACCCCGGCTGGCGAGCGGCTCTACCAGGTGGCGCTCCAGCAGAGCCGCGCCGGTCGCCACGCCACCCGCACCTACGAGTCGGCCGCCACGCCGTAAGGCGGGGCTGAACGTTCGCCGGACACTCGGTTCGGTGACGGATGGAGGCGCGGAGACGACGTCCTGTGGTGGGGCGGGGTTGCCCGTGCCCCGAGAGCCGGACGTTCGTTACGGGCATCCTGCCCTTCGCTCACTCGGAGAGAACTGCGCTCCGCCATCCATGGCTCCGCTGGTTCTCTACGCCGGCTCTCGGGGCACGGGCAACCCCGACCGGCAATGCCGACCGTGCAACCTTTTAGCCGCGGCGGGTGAGGGCGGCCCGCCAGACGGGCATGCCGGCCAGCCGCGTTCGCCGTTCGAAGTGGGTGCGGTAGTCGAGGTCGTGGACAGCCTCCGGGGCCGGCTCCTCGCGGGGCTCGGAGAAGAGTCCCGTGCTGCGGGCTGCAGCCATCGCTTCGAGGAAGTATTCCTCCACGTCGGTCCAGACGTGGAGCAGGGCCTCTGGTGCGAGCGTGCGGCCGGCCTGGAGCAGAAACGGCTCCGAGAGCACGCGGCGCTTGCGGTGACGGGCCTTCCACCAGGGGTCGGGAAAGTAGACGTGCATGCCTGCGAGGCTGGCGTCGGGGAGGAGCGACCGCACCAGAAAGCCGGCATCGCCGTGGATCATCCGGGCATTGTCGCGGCCGGCGGCCGCCAGTTTGCCGGCAGCCATCCGGGCGTAGCCGTGGGCGATCTCACAGCCGAGAAAGTTCCGGTCGGTCGTAGCGGCGGAAGCCGAGGCGAGGAAGAGTCCCTTGCCGCTCCCCACTTCGAGTTCGACCGGCCTGGCGACTGGAAAGACCGAGTTTGGATCGAAGGGCTGGGGCAGACCGGCCAGGTCGAGCAGGTGCGTCGAGAGATCGAGACCGGGGTCGGGCTTCCGAGGAGGGCGGCGGGGCATGGGCGATCAGGAGGAGGCGACGCCGTCGGCCGCGGCCTGGCCCGCAGGAGAGAACAGATCTTCCGGCAGGGGAACACCCTTGATGATCCCGTCGACCACGATGCTCTCGCGGACCAGGCCCTGGAAGCGGCAGACGATCATCGCCCGTGGGCGAACCCTGACCCGTTCGACCGCGATCACCAGCCGGTCTCCGGGCACCACGGGTTCTCGAAACCGCACCTCCTCCAGGCCACCGAAGCCGATTACCTTGGCGTCGAGCAGGTTGTGCTTTTGCGTGTAGTAGCTCGAGAGCTGGGCCGCCGCCTCGCACATCAGCACGCCTGGCATGAGCGGCACGTGGGGAAAGTGCCCGCGCACCCAGAATTCGTCGGCGGTGACGTCCTTATAGCCGACACACAGTCCACGGGTCTGATCCTCGTGGACGATCGCCGTGAGCTGCTCCATCTCGAACCGCTGGCGGTTCCAGCGACGAATCTCGTGGATGTCGGCGATCACCCGGCCGAGGTCGTATTCGGACGGTGCGATGATGTAGTCGCGAGGGGCCACTGCGGACGCGCTCCCGGGGGCGAAGGGCGGTCAGGTGCGGATGTGCTTCCGCTTCATCTTCCGGGCCTTGCTGTTGGCGGGCCGGGCGCCGTGGTTCGCCTTCTTCAGGCCGCGATGCGGTTTCGCCATCGGGGAAAACTCCAGAAACAAACGTGGGGGAACGCCGGCGAAACGCCGCCGACCAGCCTGGCGGTTATACCGTCTCAGGGATCGCGACGCCACGGCACCGCCGCAGGGTCAGCGGTGCCGCTCGGCGGCAATCGCTTCGCCGATGCTCGTACGGACAATCTCGACGAAGCTCGCGGCCAGAAAGCCGAACAGGCCGCCCAGGATGGCCGAAGAAATGCCACCGAGAACCGCACCCGCGGCGGAGGCGGAGGCTAGTCGCAGCAGGGCAGCCGTCCCTGCCAATCCCCCGCAGGTTCCGCCGATGCAGACCGAGACGGGCACGAGTCGGCCCAGGCTGGTCCGCCGCTCGAGGTGGGCCGGCGGCCGAGCTGGCAGCGGCTGATTCCCTGCCTGGCTCTGAGTTCGCTCCAGGCTCCGATCGGTCGCCTCGCGGAGGTTCGTCCCAATTGCGTTGCCTGCCACATGCATGGCCACGCTCGCCGCGATCACGGCGACCGCGAGCCAGCCGGCCAGTCCCAGCCAGCCGACCGCCGCGCATGCAAGGCCGACCACGACCGTGAGCCAGGCATAGGTCGCCAGCCGCATCGGAACCACCTCCACGACAAACTATTCCGCCGCGGAAGTATAGACGGCAGCCGCGGGCTGGCCGATCACCGACAGCCTCACCAGCCCGTCGTCGCTGCCTCCTCGCCGTAGATCGGCAGCAGGCGGTAGTAGACCTCGAGCGTCAACACGGCCAGGGCCGTGTGGCCGAGTCGGCCACCAGGTCGGGTGTCGACGTCGGCGAAGCTCCAACTCCCGGCCTCGTGCCCCTGCCGCGATTGACGGGCGACGAGTCCGGTCCGGTTCCGGTCGTTCCACCGTTTCCAGAGCGGATGCTGCCGGAGCAGGAGCGCCTGGGAGAGGTAGAAGTTGAGATAGACGGCCTCCGCATCCGGGCCGCCCTTGGCCAGACGGGTCAGTCCCTGATCGACCGTGGCTTCCTGGGGCCAGACCGTGTAGACGCGGCAGAGGAGGCCGATCGCAGACGTGCATGGCCGGTCTTGGGCTGCCAGGTAGCCGTAGCCTTCTCCGTCGCGGACCTGCACCCGGTCGAGGAATCGGCAGACGCCGTCGATCGTGGGGGACGAGGCCGGGACGCCCGCGAGGGTGCTGCTCTTGAGCGCGGTCAACTGCCATGCGGTGACCGTCGTGTCGCCCGCTTGGCCGGGCAGGTACCGCCAGCCGCCGCCGTGAAGGTCCTGGGCTGTCTCGATGAACCGCGTCGCGTCGCGGACATACGGCAGCAGCATCCGGTCTCCCGTCATGCCGAGCGCTTCGGCCAGAGCCAGTGTGGCCACGCCATGGCCATACATCGTGCCCTCACTCAGGTCGCCGCCCCGGGGCGTGGGCTGCATGCGGCTCATGAGGTAATACAGTCCGCGGGTGACGGTCTCCCGGTGACGGCCTTCCTCGTGGGTTTGGCCTGCCCCCAGAAACGGCAAGAGGGCGATGCCCGTGGCCGCCGTGGTGCTCGTCACAGTGCCGGGGCAGGTGCAACCGCCGTCGCACTGGCAGCCAGAGAGATCGAATCGCCAGGAGCCGTCGCTCGCCTGATGGCGGGCCAGCCAATCGAGTCCCCGCTCGACCGCGGCCTCGCTCCTGTCCGATCCACCGTGGCGGGCCACGCCCTCCGCGCGGGCCGCGGCCGTCCGGGAGGCGAATGCGGCCCGAGGTACCCCTGACGCAGCGGGCTGGTCTGTGGCTGAAGGTGTCGCCGCCGGCAGGCGTGCGGCAAGCTGGCTCGATGCCAGCCTCATGGGAATCGAACCGGAGTCCAGGCGCGGCTCGAGCACCGGCGGTGTGACGTCGATCGAAGGATCGAGCGATGGGACGCCGAGGCCTGCTGCCTCGGCCGCCGCGTCCTGGTTATCAGCGGCTGCCGCAGCCGCTGCGAGATTCTTCGTCGCCTCGATGAGAATCCCCGGCTCAGGCCGGTCGTCCGGGGCGGTGAATCGCAGGCTGATCGCCGCGAGCCGTTGCTCTCGTGGCGGCCTGGTCGACCAGGCCACGAGCCCGAGCCCGAGCAGGACATGCACGACAAGACTGGCGTAGCCGGCCCAGACCTGACGGCCGAACAGCAGTTGCTCGAATCGGCGGATTGCCGAGCCGCAGCCGGCCGGCTCGGCAGTCGCATCAGCCTGCGGCGAATCGGGTGAGAGCCTGCCGGTCACGTCGAGTCTCCGGGCGGCGACGGTCAGCACCGGCCCCCCGCTCATCTCCTCGTCTTCACCGGATCGCCATCTTCAGGCCGGTCTCTCCGGGCGGGCGCGGCTTGCCTACTCGCGGAACTCCTGCTCCACGGTCTCGGTCCGGTACATCGGCAGATGCCGGTAGTAGACCTCCAGGATCATCGTCGCCATCGAACTGCAATAGAGCCGGCCACCCACCTCCGAGGCGTGGCCGGTGCCGAACCCGTCGAACCAGCTGCCCGCTTCGTCCCCCTCCGTCGCTTGAGCCGCGAGCAGCGTGGGCTTCATCTTGGCATTCCATGCCGTCCAGAGGTCGCCACCCATGTGGTGCATGATCTGGGTGGCGTAGTAGTCGTAGTAGAGATCGTCCGTAGGGCCGCGTTTGGCCAGATGCCCCACGCCCTTTTGCATCGCCGGGTGATCCTTCTTCCAGCCCATGTACATGCGGCAGAGCAGGCCGACGGCCGACCGGGCGTCGGTAGCCGCCGACTTGTCGACGTAGCCGTAGCGGGCGCCGTCGTCGGACTGGACGAAATCGAGGAACCCTCCGGCCTTCGACACGGTGAGCGGATTGACGGGGATGCCGGCCATGAATCCGCTCTTGAGCGCCATGACCTGCCAGCCCACGACGGAGGTGTCACCGGCTTCTCCCGGGTGATACCGCCAGCCCCCGCCCGCCGAGTCTTGGGCCTGCATGATGTAATCGAGCACGGCCTTGGTCGGAGCCTGCAGGCTGGGGTCGCGGGACATCGCCAGGCACTCGGCGAGGGCGATGCCCACGAGCCCTTGGGTATAGAGCGTGCCGCCTTCGGGGTTGTACACGCGGCCGTTGCCCTCCCGAGCTAACCGGATCAGAAACCCGATTCCGGCCTGCACCTGCTGGCGGTAGGGACCCTTGAGGTGGGTCTCGCCGCGACCCAGGTAGGGCAAGAGCGCCAGGGCGGTGGCCGCTGCCCGCTCGGCCCGCGGGTCGTCGCTGCCGTGCGAACACTTGCCCATGCAACTCGGGCAGTCGTTGAAGTTGAACGACCAACTGCCGTCGGGCAGTTGATGTCGCAGGAACCATTTGAGCGACCGCTCGACGGCCGCCTCGGTGTCGGCCCCGCCGCCGGACGAGCGGGCCAGCGATCCGGCCTTGCCTCGGCCGCCGAGGCCTCCGCCTTCTCCGCCGATTGCGCCGATGCTTGCCAGCATGTCGGATGGAGCGGCCGAGTCTGGACCGAAGTCGGCAAGATCCACGCTGAGCGGCGCCGCATCGACATCGTCGGCGAGCGATGCGACTTCGACCGGTTCGACCGTCACGGCCGTGGTCACCAGCAGGTCGGCCGCCGGGTCGACCGCATCGGCGGCGAGATCGTCGGCTGTCATCTCCTGCACCTCGAATTCGGTCAGTTCCTCGAGCCGCTCCGAGACACTCGAGCGGATCGGCAGCGGCGGCGGCACGCTGGGAGTGCCGGTCACGATCAGGGCCAGCGCGATGAAGGCGATCACATGGACGAGCAGGCTGACGACCCAGGCAGGCACCGTTGCCAGAAGACCCCTGCCCAGGCTGGCACCAGCCCCGGACTGCACTGGCTGGTCCTCGGTCGCCGCTGAGCTCGAGGGTGGCACGGGTTCTGAGAGAATCTGGCTCACCTGCGACGCGCCCCTGGGAACTGCCCCGCGTACGCCACCCACCCCGGGCGGCAACGGGGTCGCGACCCTTTCCTTCTAGGGTCCGCTGAAGTATATCGCTTGCCCCGGCCGGGCGATCCGACTCCCGGTCGTCCCGGCCGAATTCGGCCCGAGATCGACACCGCTGGCTTTCTGGAGTGGTTCGATGTAGTTTCTGGGGCTGCGATCTGCGTGGTGACGCCGCAGCGAACCGCTCGTCTGTCACCCACCACCTCACCCTCAACCGGGACCCCTCAACCGGGCGACGACACAATGGCCAAGGGCAAGAAGAAGCTCGAAGTGATCCACCTCGTGTGCGAGGAAACCGGCGACTACAACTACACGCTCCGGCGGAAGTCCGGAGGTGAGAAGTTGAAGGTCAAGAAGTATTCGCCCCGGCTGCGGAAGCACACGCTCCACAACGAGAAGAAGAAGTAGCAGCGACGTCCTGCCTGATCGTGTGCAACGTCGGCTGGGTGAGGCGGTGAAGTGCTCGGTGGGCGGGCAACCCCGACCTGGCAACCCTTTTCGACGTGTTCGGTGCCCAGCCGCTTCCGCTAGCCGACCTC
>CAMDDJ010000030.1 GCA_945891385.1 Candidatus Kuenenia stuttgartensis
GGGCGAGCGGGCGGAACTCGTCGCCGGGCTGCGGGCGGCCGATCCGGATCTGCTCTTCTTTGCCGGCGACCAGACCTACCGGCATACGCAGCACACCGTGGGCTGGCTCGAGTTTGGCCTGCAGTTTCGCGAGGTGCTCCGCGATCGTCCCACGGTCACGATTCCCGACGACCACGACGTGGGCCATCCGAACCTCTGGGGTGAAGGGGGTGTGAGGGCTCTGCCCGACAAGAACGGCGCCGACGGTGGCTACATCTACCCCGCGGCCTACGTGAACATGGTGCAGCGGCAGCAGACCTGGCATCTGCCAGATCCGGTCGACGCTCCGCCCGTGGCCCAGGGGATCACGGTTTATTTCACCCGGCTCGTGCTCGGTGGCATCGACTTCGCGATCCTGGAAGACCGGAAGTTCAAGACCGGGCCGCTGGGTGCGATTCCGCCGCTGGGGCCGCGGCCCGACCACATCCTCGATCGCGGCTACGACCGGCAGGCGATCGACCTGCCCGGCTTGGAATTGCTCGGTCGGCGGCAACTCGCCTGGCTGGCCCGCTGGGCGACTGACTGGGAGGGTGTGCGGGCCAAGTGCTGTCTGTCGCAGACGGCCTTCTGCGGCGCGGTGCACCTCCACGGGAAGCCGACCAACCGCCTGCTCGCCGACCTCGACTGCAACGGCTGGCCGCAGTCGGGCCGCAACGCCGCCCTCCGGATCCTGCGGGATGCCAAGGCGCCGCATCTCTGCGGCGACCAGCATCTGGCCGTCGTCGTGCAGCACGGCATCGACGAGCATCGCGACGGTCCGTGGGCCTTCACGGCGCCGGCGCTGGTCAACGCGACCTACGGGCGGTGGTGGCATCCGCTCGACGAGCAGCCCGGCCGGAACCCCGTGCCCGAAACTCCCTTGCCCTGGACGGGCGACTACGAGGACGGCCTGGGCAACAAGATCACGATGGTGGCCTACGCCAACCCGGCCGAGCTCACCGATCCCCGTCAGCGGGGCGACGGTTACGGCGTCGCGCGGTGGGAATTTTCCGAGCCGGGCACCGGGCGACCGATGCCCGGCCGGCTGGAATTCGAGTGCTGGCCGAGATTTCCCCAGATCGGCCCGGAGGGCAAGCCCCGGCAGTTTCCCGGCTGGCCGGTCGTAACGGAACTGCCCGTGGACTGAAGGACCGCCCCCGGACGATCCGAAAAAACCCCAGATCTTCGGCGAATCGGCCCGGACCACTCGACCGCGGCCCCTTCGCCAGCTACCCTACAGGGCTCCGGCCAGGGCTGTTTCCTGGCGTCCGTTCCTTCCTTCCGACTCAGATCCGTTATGGCCGACTCCGCTGCCAGCATGAAGAATGCCGACCACACCTACGCCGTCGTCGTTGACGGCGGCCGTCAGTACCGCGTGATGGAGGGCCAGGAACTCGAGATCGACTTCCGGCATCTGCCCGCCGGCAGCGAGGTCGTCTTCGACGACGTGCTGGCGGTGAGCACGTCGGGCAAACTCACCCTCGGCAAGCCCAAGGTGCAGGGCGCGACGGTCAAGGCCGAAGTGCTCGGACTCGTGCAGGGTGAGAAGATCTATGTGCAGAAATTCAAGCGGCGGAAGAATTACCGTCGCCGCACTGGCCACCGGGCGCTGACAACGAAGATCCGGATCGCCAGCATCAAGGCCTGATCCCCTCGCTCACTCAGCCTCCGAGAATCCCGGAGAGCGGTCCGCCGGCCTTGCAGAGCTCATCCACGCGGGCTGTGACCGCTGGATCTTCTTCTACGGGCGGAGCGTGGTGCGGCTTGAGCCGGGCGTCGATCACGAGTGGCCCACCACAGCCCCAGTGCTTGTGATGGATCCCGGCTTCGACGCCGTGCACGTCCACCGCCGGGTTCGACCGCGTGAATGTGAGCCAGAGGAAGTTTTCGAGGCTCGCCGCAGCGAAGTCGGCGTCGTCGACCACGACCATCAGCGGAAACGCCCGCAGCGGGTGGTTTGGCCCGATCGCTTCGCAGAGCCGTTCGACGTCGGCGGCCCAGGCGGCCTCGGCGGTTGGGGCCCAGATCGCCGCGTCGCTCTCCGCCTCGAGCCTCGGCCGCGGTTCGATTCGCGGGCCCGTCACCGCCACGATCCCCGGCAGGCAGAGCCGCGGGTGGGCGAAGCCGGGCGGCAGGCCGATGCCTGACGGCAGTTCCCGCGGCAGCGGGCGTCGCGGTTCGCCCCGCGCTGCTACGACGAGTTTCGAGCCGGCGTTGAAGCCTTGACCCGAGTAGTCGAGCGTGTCGATCGTGGTCTGGGTGTGGAAGTGGCAGTCGCGTCGCCAGTCGACGCGGGCGAGCAGGTGGGAGAGGAATTCCCGCACGTCGTGGGCGTCGAGACCGGGACAGTCACCGCCATTGACGATGAACAGATACTTGGCGAGCGAGAGCTGCCCCTGGCCGAGAATCGCCGAGGCCTGGGTGAGGAGCTCCGCCGGCCGATCCGACTTCTTCCAGGGGAGGTATCGCTCGCTCCCCACGGCCAAGAGCAGCGGATGCACACCCGAGGCGTCGACGGCGTGAACACTCGACACGCCCGGCAGCACGGTCGGGATCACAGGCCCGGTGAGTTCATGCACGAGCCAGCCGAACAGGGTGTCTTCCTGGGGCGGACGGCCGACGACCGTGACCGGCCAGATCGCGCCCTCGCGATGCCAGACGTGGTCGACCCTGAGCAGGGGAAAATCATGCTGTCGGGCGTAGTAACCGAGGTGATCGCCGAAGGGTCCCTCGGGCTTCGTGGCCCCGGGGTGCACGGTGCCCTCGATCACGAAGTCGGCATCGGCGTAGATCGCAGGCCGGCCGGCTCGGCGGATCATCGGGATCCGGTGGCCCGCGAGCACGCCGGCGAAGGTGAGTTCCGCGAGTCCTTCGGGCAGCGGCATCACGGCCGAGACGGCCATCGCCGGGGAGCCGCCGAGGAAGATCGCCACCTTGAGGGGTTCGCCGCGGGCGAGCGCCGCCGCGTGGTGTAGGCCGATGCCGCGGTGGAGCTGGTAATGGAGCCCGGTCTCACGGTCGGGCTCGTAGTCGTTGCCCGCCAACTGCACCCGGTACATCCCGAGATTCGAGTGCTTCGGGCCGGGCCGGGCCGGGTCTTCGCTGTAGACCGCTGGGAGCGTCACGAAGGGACCGCCATCGCCCGGCCACGACACCACCTGGGGCAGGGCCGAGAGCCGTGTTGAGCGGGCCAGCACCGGTCCGGTTCGCACCGAGCGGGGGAGCATCGAGAGGGCGTCGTAGGGACTCCGCCAGTAGCGGCCGGGCCTGCGTAGGGCCGCGGTGGGATCGATCTTGAGTTCGACCAGCCGCCGCACCCGGTCGAAGGTGTCGGCGAAGATCCGTTCGATCCGCCGCTTGGTGCCGTAGAGATTGACGAGCACCGGAAAGGCGCTGCCCCGCGGCTGCGTGAACAAGACCGCCGGCCCGCCGGCCCGGAACAGCCGCCGCTGAATCTCCGCGATCTCGAGGTGGGGATCGAACGGGTGGTCGATGACCACGCATTCCCGTTCCCGACGCAGGGCCTCGACGCAGTCGCGGAGAGAACGAAATCCCATCGGGGAAACCTCGGGCGGGAAACTCTGCCAGCCACCGGATTTGGGTACAACGCGGACTCTGGGTTATAGGCACCTGGCCCAGACTTGGTGGCTAGCACCTTTTTATTCTCGCCGAGGACGCTCGTCATGGCCGATCTGTTTGCCGCCTCCCGGGCCGCCAACGTGGCCCGGGCCGCCCCGTTGGCCGCTCGGATGCGGCCCCGCCGGTTGGCCGACTACGTGGGCCAGGAGCAGACCGTCGGCCCAGGCAAACTCCTCCGGCGGCTGATCGAAGCCGACCGGCTCGGGTCGGTGATCCTCTACGGGCCGCCGGGAGTGGGCAAGACGACGCTGGCCGAGATCATCGCCCACGAGACCCGCCGACGGTTCGTGGAACTCTCCGCGACGGCCTCCGGCGTGAAGGACGTTCGCGACGTGCTCGAGGCGGCCCGCCGCCGACTCGAGGACGACGGCCAGAAAACCTGCCTCTTCATCGACGAGATCCATCGGTTCAACAAGGCCCAGCAGGACGTGCTCCTGCCCGACGTCGAAAACGGCGTGATCGCCCTGATCGGGGCGACCACGCAGAATCCCTTCTTTGCCCTCACCTCGGCGCTCGTCAGCCGCAGCCGGCTCTTCGAACTCGAGCCGCTTGGGCCCGAGCATGTCGCTGCGATTCTCGACCGGGCGGTGGGCGATCGGGAGCACGGCTTCGGCCGCGAGTCGATCACGCTCGCCCCGGAGGCGCGGGCGTTTCTCGTCGAGACCTCCGATGGCGACGCCCGCCGGGCGCTCGGAGCGCTTGAAGTGGGCGTGCTCTCGAGCCCTGAGCGGCCGCTCGTCGTCACGCTCGACCTGGCCCGCGAGAGCGTGCAGCGGAAGGTGGTGGCGTACGACTCGGGCGACACCCACTACGACTGCGCCAGCGCCCTGATCAAGAGCATCCGCGGCAGCGATGCCGACGCGGGCCTCTATTGGCTGGCCCGGATGCTCGAGGGGGGCGAGGACGTGCGGTTCCTCACCCGCCGGCTCGTGATCCTCGCGAGCGAAGACATCGGCAACGCCGACCCGCGGAGCCTGATGATCGCGGTTGCCGCGATGCAGGCAGCCGAATTCGTGGGATTGCCGGAGTGTCAGCTCACGCTCGCCCAGGCTGTGACCTACCTGGCGCTCGCGCCCAAGAGCAACGCCTGCACGCTGGCGATCGCCGCAGCCCGCCGCGATGTCCGCGAGCAGGCGGTGATCCCCGTGCCCCGGCACCTGCAAGACAAGCACTACGCCGGGGCCAAGCGGCTCGGCCACGGCCAGGGCTACGCCTATGCCCACGACGCTCCCGATGCGATCGCCGCCCAGGACTACCTCGGCGTGGAGAAGACCTACTACGAGCCGACCGACCGCGGCCTGGAGCGGGATCTCGGCGAGCGACTCCTGGAGATCAGGCGGCGGCTTCGAAATGGGCCGCCCACCGAGGCTCCCTGAGTGGGCAGCCTCAGTCGCGCGGATCGTGCTTGTCGGAGGCTGCCAGGAGCGCGATGCTCTGGAACAGGCTCGGGGCACTCGGGCCTTGGGCAGGGGAAGCAGCCGACCTCGCCACCGCGGCGAACAGGGACACCGAAGCTGGCGCTGGCGTGATTGTTACGCCCAGTTGGTATTCGCCGGTCGAGCCTGCCCTGCCGCTGCCGGCCGTCAGGGCCGAGTACCGTCCGTTGCCATAGCCGGAGAGTCCGACATAGAAGGTGTCACTCGCAGGAGCGGCGAATCTGAGGAAGCTGTCGCGAGATCCGGCCGAATCGTCATTGGCGGCCAATTCCCGGCCGCTGCTGTCGAAGATCCGGAGGTAGCTGTCGAGATTGCTGCCAGTGTCCCAGGCATTCACGTCCAGCGTGACGATCTGACCGACTACGAGAGTCAGCGCGAACAGGTCGACGTCGCGAGTGCCATGAACCCCGTCCCCGATGGCGCCGCTGAAGGTCGCCGCACCCGATTGAAGGACTACGGGGGTGGCATCGGCCAGGCGGTCGTTGGGCTCCAGCGGGGGCGTCACGCGGCGGAGATCGAGCTGATACGCTCCAGAAAAGTTGCTGTTCCGCGTTCCACTGCCGTCGATGGGAGCGTAGCGGGAGTTGCCAAACCCCGATACGCCCACGTAGTGGATGCCATCGACCATGGCCGTAAAGGACAGCCGGCTATCGGTCGTGCTTCCGGCGTCGTCGTTGAAGGCGACCTCGGTTCCTGCTGCGTCGAACACGCGGAGGTAACTGTCGAGCGTCGATCGATTGACGCGGGCCAAGACCGCGGCGTCCAGTCGATCACCGGCCGCCAGGACGACCGAGAATATGTCGACGTCGGCCTGATTCGCCCACCCGTCGCCGACGAAGCCGGTCAACAGGGCCGCGTCGTCCGTCGTGCCGAGGCCGACCGTGGCCGTCGCCAAGGTGTCGTTTGGCTCCGGCAGAACGGGAGCCGGACGGGACGCGACACCGAAGGCGATTTCATACCGTCCCGTGGAGCCTCTGGCTCCGCTTCCCGCGACGAGCGGCGAATACCGACTGTTGCGGAAGCCGGACACTCCCACGTAGTAGGAGCCCCGAGCGGGTGCTGTGAATTCCAGGTAGCTGTCGAGCGACCCGCGGGCATCGTCGTTGGACGCCACCTCATTGCCGGCGGCATCGAAGAGCCGGAGATAGCTGTCGAGCGAACTGCCAAGGTCACGTGCCGAGATGTCGATTGTCAGCGTGTCGCCTTCAGCGAGCGGCAACGCGAAGAGATCGACATCCCGGTCGCCAAACTCTCCGTCGCCGATCAGCCCTTCACTCGCGGCAGCTCCGTCGAGCAGCACGACCGACCGGGCAGTGGCAATCGTGTCGTCCTTCTCGATGGGAACGAGCGGAACTGGCACCGTTCGCCGCAGGACAAGCTGGTAGTCACCGGCCGAACCGGAGGCGAGGTCGGTGCCAGTCGTCGGGGTGTAACGGGCGTTCCCGTAGCCGGAGACACCCACGTAATACGAACCGGCATCCGGGAAGGTAAACGTCAGTCCGCTGTCGAGCGAGCCGTTGAAATCATCGTTCGCAGCCAATTGCCGGCCCGTCGAATCGAACAGGCGGAGGTAGGAATCGAGTGACGAGCCGATCGACTCGGCCCGGATGGCGACTTCCACCAGATCCCCCGCCCCGACTTCGATTGAAAAGATATCGACGTCGCGTCCGGCATTCACGCCGTCACCGATCGCCGCGCGGAGCGTCACGTCGTCACTCGCACCGTCGAGTCCAACGGCTGCGGTGAGAAGCGTGTCGTTGGGCTCGAAGGGTGCCGCCGGAGCCGGAGTCACGACAGGAATCGTCACGCGAAACGAGAAGAGGGCATCGCTTCCGCCGAGCAGGGGCTCCCCGGAAAGACTTCGGAGAGGATCGGACCCCGTCCCGACGAGCCGGAGGCGGTACACCCCGTCACGGAGTGGCTCAGTCGGCGAGAGCGAGACGGTACCGGCTGGCGACTGACTGATGCCTGCGGCAGGCACGACGATGGAGGAGTCATCGACGGTGTCCAAGAGGCCATCCGCACCGGCATGGACCACGTGAAAGTTCTCCGGCCTCAACGATGCCGCGAGGATCTCCTGGTCGAACACGACCTGGATCGTCTGCACAGCGGTCTCGACGACACCCCCGGGACTCACCGACAGCACGACCGGGCCGGCGACGGGCGCTTCGGCCAGTCTGCCGACCGCCGCCGCGGCGTTTAGCAGGCCGCCGGTGACCATCCGTCCCCCGAGTTCGGCCATCGGAGCGACCGTTTCCAGGATCGCCGTCCGAATGTCAGCTGCGGTCGCCGAGGGAGCGGCCGCAGCCAGCAATCCGACGACGCCGCTCACATAGGGAGCCGCCATGGAGGTTCCACTGTACGTAGCGTACGAATTGCCCGGCGTGGTCGAATAGATCGACACGCCGGGAGCGGCAAGGTCGACCGCTGTCTGCCCGTAGTTGGAGAAACCCGCCAGTCGGCCCTGGCGGTCGATCGCCGCCACGGAAATCACGTTCGGAAGGTCGTAGCTTGCCGGGTAGGCGGGAGTGGCGTCACTATTCGTGCCCTCGTTACCAGCGGCGGCCACGAAAGTGACATCCAAGTCACCCAGCCTCGAGATCGCACTCCGCATGGCGGACGAGAACCCACCCCCGCCCCAGCTGTTGTTGGCCGCCACGATGTTCACGCCCTGACCTCGGAGCGTGGCAACGTAGTTCATCGCGGCAATCGCATCGGCGGTGGATCCTGAACCGGAGTCATCCAGGAACTTGAGCGGTAGGATCGAGACCTGCCAGTTCACCCCCGCGATTCCGGCGGCATTGTTGCCGACAGCGCCCAGGATGCCGGCCACATGCGTGCCGTGGCCATTGTCATCCTGGGGCCGATTGTCATTCGAGACGAAGTCCCAGCCGCTGACGTCGTCGACAAAGCCATTGCCGTCGTCATCGATTCCGTTTCCTGGAATCTCACCAGGGTTTTGCCAAATGTTGCCGGCCAGGTCGGGATGGTTGACGTCCACACCCGAGTCGATAACCGCGATCACCACGGTTCTCGATCCGGTGGTAACGCGCCACGCCTCCGGAGCATCGATATCGACGTCGACGACACCCCCCGACTGTCCCAGGTTTGAAAGCCCCCAGAGCTGGCCGTAGGCCGAATCGTTCGGCAGGAGGGCCGACCCGAGGGCGAAATCCGGCTCGATGGAGGTGATCCCTGGGGTGGATTCAGCCCAGGAAACGATCTCAGCGACGCCGGCACTCGGGGTTCGCAGGGAGTAGAGACCGACTCCGAGGCCGCTCACCGACCACCCATCACTGCCGGCCGTCGTAACCAGCGAATCGAGCGACTGACCGGCCGCCGCCTCGTCGAAGTCGAGGATCCATCGATCGACAAAGGCATCGACCGAGTGACCTTGCCACGATATCTCGGCGATTCCCTCGGAGGCGGTTCCACCCACGTCGATCGCCAGAGCGAGCCGCTGTTCCAGCTGTTCGGCGGCGGGGTTGATTCGGCTCCGAGACCGACGCAGGGTACGGCTAGGCATGGATGGATCTCCTCAACAAGAAGAATCGGATCAAATCGCATCCGTCGGCGGTCTTGCCGCCGATGGATCGCATGCCTTGCCTTATCGGCAGCATACACCGAAGCTCCGGCCGCGGCCGGTTCGAGGGCATGAGAATCCGGCGAGGCGACAATGAGAATTACGTCAGGATTCCGTGAGGCCGTGGTCGCAAGGACCTGACCTACGTGGCCTCGGGCTCGGTTGTCTCGTCCGCCGACGCCGGGGGCGGGAACGCCCGGTTCGGGTCGAGTCCGGCGGCCTCTGCCTGGGACATGAGCGTTTCCGCTAGTCGGGGCCAGACCCGCGTCTTGATCGAGTCGGGTGCCCAGGCCCAAATTCGGGCGCGAACCAGCAGCGGGTTGCCCTCCTGCTTCATCGCGCTTTCAAAGGAGGCGTCGAGAATCTCGGGAAACGGGGGAAGCTGCGCCTCCTTGTTGACGTGTTTCGTGCCCGGCGCCCCGGCTGCGTAGCGCCGGTCATAGACGCTCCAGGCAAGCTTCAGGAATCGGTTGAAGGTATCGAGGCGGCCCTTCGCCAGGCCGTCGAGCATCGCCCGCTGGATCATCGCATCGAGGAATTGTCGGGTGTTGGAAATGTCGAGTTCCATAACCTCGCCAAGCCGCAGTGCCAGGAACGCCTCCAGTCCCTCCGAGTACAGGGGCTCGTCACCTCGGCCTTCGCCTTCGGCGATCTGCCGCAATTTGGCAAAGCAGCCGGCGGCGGTCGTCTCGTCGCCATAGAGGTAGGCGAAGACGGTCGCCTCCTGGAGGAAGGTCTCGTAGCCACCCAGGAGGTCGGCCACGGTGGCCCGACCGAATTCTGCGGCTGAGACACCCTCCTCGGATTGAACCTGGGCGACCGCGTTCTGCATCCCCCGCTCGTAGCCGTCGATGAATCGTGGGTCTGGAAGGAGATCGATCCGATCAGCGAGCGGGTCGAATTCGATCCGGCCTCCCTGCATCAACTGCCGCAGGGTGTTGAGCCGCGTCCGAATGATCATTAACTCGTTGAGTTTCTCTCTCCGCAGCGCCCGGCTCCCCAGGGCGATCCCCCGCTCGGACCAATAGATGCCGTGCGCCTGAGGATGCCCCCAATCGAGCGGGCCGAAACGCTCCATCTGCTCCAGCATGAAGTTCGGGTCCATGTGGTAGCGGTCGATCAGGACCCGTCGTTGCAGGTGGGGGACGATCACCTCGAAGATCGCCTTCGACAGGCGGTGATCGGCGGTCATCGCGGCGACCAGATCACGGTTGGTGCCGGCAGGTAGTACGCGGCCTTCCCGAATCCGCACATCGGTCGAGCCGTTGTAGAGGACCACCCGCCCGAGCATTCGGAGAAAGTCTTCGTCGGGCGTCGCTCCGTGCTCTGCCAGCGCGGCGAGCGCTGATTGGACGTCCCGATCGGCCGCGTTCTCCAGAGAATCGGGGGCTGTGGCGATCACGCGAAACCGCTCGATCGCCTCCGCGGCGGTCCGCCCGCCGGTTGTGTCACCGAGGAGTTCCCGGAACTCTCGTGCCAGCCGTACCTTGTAGTACCAATGCTCGCGGTCGGTCTTTCCCCCGACCTTGTGAAAGAAGATCCAGGCAAGTTCGAGCGGGAGGTTTGCATCGTCGGGGTTGAGGGGTATGCCCTGGACCCTCAGGAGATCGATTCCTCGATTGATCCAAGCCCAGCGTTCGCTCGGCACGGTCGTCGAGGCGGAAATGTTGTAGGCGAGATTCCAAGCCTGAAACGCCCAGACCCGGGGAAAACGAGGCTGGAGCGATGTGATCCATTGACTGAGGGTCTGCGCCTCGAAGTACTGGCCCTGGTCCTGGAGCGCGTCGGCCCGCACCCAGAGTGCGTCGACCGCCAGGCCGCGGAAGGTTCCCAGCGCCGCGGTCGCCAAGGCGACGTGGGGCGGCATGCCCGAGGCTCCTTCGGCCGAGACCACGAGCCGCAGATCGTCCCGCTGAGTGGCGATGGATCGGCTTAGCCCCGTGGCTCCCAGCAGAGCCAGCAGAAACAAGGCCGCCGCGGTTCCATCGGTCAATCGATCGGACATCACCGCCTCATGTGGAGGAGGGAAGGAGATCGCGGCGGGCCAACGCAGCCCAGCCAATCAGGCCGAAGACGAGCGGGTAGAGCAGTCCCAGCCAGCCACAGCAGGCCGCCACGGTGCTGGTCGAGATCGCGAGTCCGGTCGCTAGTTGCGACACGGCATCGTAGTCCGAAAAGGCCGGCACGACCGCCAACACCGCGTCGCCCACAAACCCCAAAAGCATCCGCCACGCCTCGTACAGCCGGGCCTGGCCTGCCAGATCGGCGGCAGCCGAGAGCCGCTCCAAGACCGCAGCCAGCGGCGTATCGGCCACGACGTTGTATTCCCCTTGCGCGTCCCGCAGAAATCCGCTCCCGGCCGCCGTCGCGTAGACCACCAATGAAAGCAAGACGGCGGTTGGAAAGCCGAGCATGGTGGCGGCTGCGACGGCAGCGGCCGCCACGAGCCCGAGCTTGAGCCACATCACGAGGAGGCAACGCAGGAAATTCGCGGTAAATCCCCCCGCTCGGAAATAGAGTCGCATCCCGTCCCCCGGTGAAAACGAGATCGCCGTGGGGCGGGTCTCACCG
The DNA here is from genome assembly GCA_945891385.1 of Candidatus Kuenenia stuttgartensis. Taxonomy (GTDB): domain Bacteria; phylum Planctomycetota; class Planctomycetia; order Pirellulales; family UBA1268; genus QWPN01. The sequence goes on from CAMDDJ010000030.1 coordinate 11,248, forward strand.
GCAGGCACGAGGTTGCGGTTTGCGATGGTGATTTCGAGCCGGCCCTCGTCATCGACCTCTTCGGCCGGCAGCTCGATCACGTGGGCCGCGTTGCTGGCGAGCACCTGATCCTGATGGTCCCCGTCGCGAACCGGCCACGGCCGGCCGTTGAGCCAGAGCGCGAAACGGACCTCGGCAAGGTCGACGTCCACGTTGTTGACGCGGGGCTTGAGTTGGAGTTGGAGTGGCACACCCCGACGCTTGGCCTCGGCGAGATCGTGAAACACGAAGGTCGAGACCATGTCAGGGGAGACCGTGTGCCACTGCCAGCGGAAGTCAAACCGCACCTGCTGGCGGACGGCTGCTCGATTGCGGGCGAAGTAGTCGGGCTCGTCCCGCTCCAGTCGTGCCGTCGCTTCGGCGATTGCGGCCTCATACTCGGAGGGATTCTTCGGACTTGGCTCGCGGGCGACTCGTGCCGTGAGAACCTGCCGGTCGACGGCGTCGCGGTCCTCTGGGTCCGTCGCGGTCGTTCGGGCGAGGAGCCGTGTGAAGGTGTAGGTGCCGACGCCCGCCAACGCGACCAGCAGCAGGTTGAAGGCCATGATGCCGAGCCATTTGCCGAGGACGTACTGCCACCTCGGAAGCGGCTTCGTGAGCGTCATATGGATGCGGAACGAGTCGATGTCTCCGCAGATGCTGCCGCAACTCATCAGAATGGTGAGCAGGGCGAGAATGAGTCCAGTTCCACCGAGCGCCCACGAGAGCAGAAACTGGACGCGGTATTCGAGCCGCTCGTCGATGTCGAGGATGAGCGGCAGCGTGGGAACCATCACGACCAACAGAACGAGTAAGACGAGGGCCGCCCGCATTCTCACCGCCTCGTCGACCGCGGCCCGAGCGACGGCTGCAATCCCGGAGGGATACGACAGCACGCGACGAATCACCGCCAGGCCGGCCGCGCAGCCCACGGCCATGCCAGTCACGCCGAGGAGTCCCGTGGCCTCCAGGGGGCGTCCGTGGCGGTTGAGGAACCACACGCACGCGAGGGCACCGAGGGTCGCCGCCAGGCTGGTCGCGAGGCCGCGAAGCTGTGGCGCCCGGCGGAACGATCGCCATGTCCACCAGACGCTGGTGCCGCTACCCAGCAGCACGAGCGGCAGGCCGACGGCTGCTCCACCGAGCCTCGCTGCCACCTCGGCCAGGGCCGGTCCGCCCACCGCTGCCGAAAGGAAGACCGCGGTCGTTCGCCAGGCTGAGAGTTGGTCGGCCTGCAGAAACATCCCGTGACTCGCCGTCGCAAGACAGGTCAGGCCGGTGGCGACCCGCACCGCCGTCGCCAGGCCGGCTCCGCCCTGCGCGTCGAGCAAAAACGCCACTCCGAATCCGACGGCGGCGATGCCAAACGTCCACGCCGCCGCCAACGCGGCACGGCGCCAGGCTGAGCCGTGGCGGCGAGGCATCAGGGGCGTGGCGGTCATGGTGACGACGAGTCTCGCTGGTCAACGACGTGTGAGGCTGTCGATCAAATTCGTATCGACTGCGGGCGCAGCCTTGTCTCGCGGGCTCGCGTCCGCGTCGGTAATGGCCTCAACGGCCGATTCGGATTCGGTGGCATGCTCTTGGAGAAACGCCGCCATCGGGCCTCCCGAGCGGGCGCCGCTCGTATGCGTGCCCGCCGCTCGCGCCTGCTCGACCACCTCGAGGAACAGCGACTCCAGCCGCCGCCGCGGCTGCTCGATCGTGATCTCGTCGATGCCGTGCCGCCCGAGCACCCCGCGGACCTCGTCGACCACGCCCACGGGAAGGAGTGGCGTCTCGATCGAAGTGCGGTCGCTCCGAGCCAGGAGTTCGTCGCATGTGCCGGCCGCCTGCACCCGTCCGCCATACATGATCGCCATCCGGCCGCAGAGATCCTCGACGTCCGACAGTTGGTGCGTGCACAGGAGGACCGTCTTGCCGCGACTGCCAAGTTCGGCGATGAGATTCTTGATCTGCCGGGCCGCAACCGGATCCATGCCGCTGGTGGGCTCGTCGAGGATGAGCAATTGAGGATCGTTGATCAGGCTCTGGGCCAGACCAACCCGCCGTTGCATGCCCTTCGAAAACTCCCCCACTGGGCGATGCTCCACTGCGTCGAGGCCTACCATCTCCAACAACTTGTCGACCCGCTGCCGGCGCATGCGGGCGGGCATGCGGAAGAGCCGACCGTAGTAGTCGAGGGTTTCACGGGCCGAAAGAAAGCGATACAGGTAGCTTTCCTCCGGAAGGTAGCCGACGTGTTTCTTCGTGGCGACATCGCGGGGACTGCGGCCGAGGACCGCGATTCGGCCGCGGGTCGGGGCGAGCAGGCCGAGCAGCATCTTGATGGTCGTGCTCTTGCCCGATCCGTTCGGACCCAGCAGCCCGAACACCTCACCGCGGCGGATTTCCAGATCCACCCCCTCGACCGCTCGTACCCGCGGACGCATCCAGAAGTCGCGGAACGTCTTGGTCAGGCCGACACACTTGATGTCGATGCCTTCCCCCGACGGGGAGTCTCCACTCATGACTTGAACTCCGATTGTCGCTCCTTGAGCGCCTCGATCTGCTGCTTCTGCCGCTCTTTCTGGATCAGCGGGTCGCGATTGATCTGGAGTTCGAGCTTTCCGGGCACGGTGTAGAAGGTCTCGACGTCGCCGCTCAGGATCCGCTCGCGGGCGTCCTCCCAGAGCCGTGAAAGGATGATCCGCGGGTTCCGCTCGAATTGCGGCAGCAGCCGCTCGAAGGTCTCCCGGTCTCCCTTGACCCGTTCGACGACTTGCGTGCGATAGGTCCGAGCGGCGTTGTTGATTTCCGCCACCTCCCCGCTGATGCCGATGCCATCGACGACCAGTTCATCGAAGGCGGACTCGATCTGCCGCTCGAACGCGGCCAACTCGTCGGCCGTGCCGGTCTCCCGGGCTCGCTCGTAGGCATCGAGGAGGGCGAGGAGCGGCTCGCTCGCTTCGCCTGCCGTCTCGCCGAGAATTCTCGCGCGATCCTGCTGCGCCTCGACGATCCGTCTCGAGCGGTCGGTTTCGGCGGTGGTCACGGCGTCGAAACTCCGAGCGACACTGGCGGGCGCCGAAACCTGATCGAGCGTCAGTTGCACGATCGAGATGCCGGTGCCCATGTCGTCGAGGGCAGTCTGCGCCACGGCCAGGGCTGTCTCTCGATTGACCACGCCCTTGAGCAACTCGTCGGCCGGCAGTTGGGCCACCGCCCCCACGATGCCTTGGGCTGCGGTGCATCGCACGAGCCGTTCCGCCAGCGAGCTATCGCCGACGTTTGTCACGAAGGCCACCGGATCTTCCACGCGATAGGTGACCGACCAGCGAGCGTGGGCGATGTTCATATCACCGGTCAACAACGAGCCGTCCCGAAGTGGATTGAGGGGCCGCGCCCGTGAATTCCGAATCTGGTCGCGGGTGAGGCCACGATCGGTGTCCGCCGATTCGAACCAAAACTCGCGGTCGAGAGCGACGGTCATCGGCCGCGTGTCGACCTTGATCACCTGCTCCAGCGGAAACGGGGCCGCGAAGTAGGTTCCACGCTCCAGAACTCGGGAGCCGGGATCGCCGACGTAGTCTCCGAACCTCAGCCGCAGGGCTACCTCGTTGGAGCCGACGCTGAAGATTCCGCTGGCCGCATAGGCGACGAGCATTGCGAGCATCGCGAATTTGAGGATCGCGAAGCTCACCCGCAGGGCGTCGGCCAAGGACTGCTGGGCGGGGTCGAACGGCGGCTCGATATCGGGTTCCGCCGAGGAAGCCGAGGGCAGGGGTGTCGTCATCGTCCGCCGCCCTCGAACCCCTCCGTCGCGGATCGTGACGCCGGGGCAGGGGAGGCCGGGTCGCGACGAAACAAGTCGAGAATCCCCAGGCTGTCCGCCGAGAGGACGAAGGTGGTGTTATGGTCGAGCATCTGCTCGAGCGCCTGGATCTTCCGGAGAAAGATCGCGAACTCCTCGTTGCGGGCGAAGCTAGCGTATTCCTGAGAGGCATCTCGGTCGCCCTCCGAGCGGATCGCCTGGGCGCGACGCTCGGCGAAGGCGAGGATGCGATCCCGGGCGCTCTTCGCCTCGCTGCGGATGGCAGAGGCCTGGGCCTGCCCCTCCTGCAACGCGTTCTCGGCCAGTCGCTCACGGGTCGTGATCATGGTCTCGAAGACTTTCTCCGTGGTCGCCTCGGGGAGGACGAGTTTGGAGATCCCCACGCTTTCCACCTGCAGGCCGTAGCCGGACTCCGCCAGGGAACTCGCCAGGGCGTCTCGTGCTTCGGTCTCAATGGCCGACAGCTTGAGCTTTGCGCGATCGAGATTGACGAGCTCATCGAGGCGATAGCGGCTGATGACTCCGCGGATTTCACGGAGTCGGCTCGACAGTTGCCGCTCCGCCTCGTCGGGATCCTTGAGTGTGACGTAGAACTTGAGCGGATCGTCGATTCTCCACGTCAGGAACGTGCGGACGATCACGCTCTTGCCGTCGGCAGTCTGCAACTCCTCGATTTTGTCTTCCAGAAGTTGAAGTCGCTTGGAGTAATGCGTCACCTTGTGGATCGGCCAGGGCAGTCGCCACTTCAGTCCCGGGGTGTTCTGCACGCTGCTTGCGTCGGCCCGGTCGAACGTCGTGCGGACGGCGACCTGGTCGTACCGAACCTGGTAACAAAACATGTACGCCAGCAGGGTGCCGGCGATGACGGTCGCGACGAGCGTCGTGAAGGAGTTTTTCATCGGGATGGTCCTGGTATCGGAGGCCGGAAGTCACTCGCCGAGGAGCGTGTCGAGGGCCGAGGCCGCATCGCTGAAATCCATCTGGAGCGAGGGAAGCTCGTGGTCCCCGGCCAGGATGAATTTCCGCCGGGCCGAGAGTCCGTTCGCCAACACTTCGAGAAACCGGCGGGTGCGGTAGTAGCGGGGCGCCTGCTCGAAGGCCAGGAGTTCCCCACCAAACTGTTCCCGGGAACTTCGCTCCCCCACCGCTCGACTCCAGCGGTAGCCGCGGGCGGCATGGATGATCTCGGCCGCTTCGCCCCTGGCCTCGCCGAGCAGCGACTCGATGTCGAGTTCCTGGCGGGCGATGTCTCGGGCGACCGTCGCGGCCGCGTCCGGGCCGACGGAGGCATCCTGACGGCGGAGGGCGTCGAGTTCCAGAATCGCATCGTTGATGCGGCGGCTCCGTTCGACCGACCCGGCGACGGTGGCGAGCATCGTCACGGCGGCGAGGCGACCCCGCTCGATCAATGTCTCCCGCTCCTGCTGGGCTCCGATCTGGCGGTGGAAGGCCCGGGCGACCTCGCCCCCGGGCGGTGTGAGCGAGGTGATCGAGACACCCACCACGTCGAGTCCCAGGGCGAGTGAATCGAGCCGCTCCTGGATCGCCCCGGCGAGGACGTCACCGCCGGCGGTGCGGCCGCGGGTGAGGAGCCAATCGAGATCATGGCTGGCGAAGAATCGGGTTGCCTCCTGGCTGGCGATCGATCGCACGGCGTCCTGCGGGGCCATCGAGCCCTTGAGGAACGAGACCAGGTCGCGAACCCGATATTGGACGACGACGTCTGCATTGACGAGGGCCAATCCGGAGGCACCGGAGCCCGTGTCGAGGGCCGTGGGGTAATACTCGATGCCCAGGGTGGCGAGACGATCGTCGTCCGTCGTCCAGAGGATCGCTTCGGCGGAGCGGTTTCGCTGGGCCGGGTCGCTCGACACGGTAGTCTGAAGCACCTTGCCGACGGGAAGGGTCGCGGCCGTCTCGATCGGCCACGGCAACTTGAAATGGAGACCGGGCGGCCGGGCAGCCGCCTGGATTTCACCGAACCGCATCACCACGCCCTGCTCATCGGGGCCGACGACCACGATCGTCGAGAGTGCGAGCAGCGCCGCGGCCCCGAGGATCGTCAGTGGCGTCACCGCCCGGCCGAGAAGTTGGTACAGCCAACTCCGCGAGACCTCGACGCCGAATTGGTAGTGGATCAACTCCCCCACGATCTTCCCGAGCGACTCGGGGGCTGTGAGGAGTCCCAGCACTCGGCTGTCGAAGGCCGGTCGCGGCAACTCGCCCGGGCGTTTCGGGCGGTAGACGGCCAGCAGCGCCGTCAGGAGCATCTCGCCGCCCACGAGAAGCATCAGAACCGGCACCGCAACCGCCACGCCGCGGAAGAAGCCGGTGTCGCCGGCGACAGCCGCCACGATCGCACCGGCGAGAATGATGGCCGCCAGCACGAAGCAACTCATCAGGTAACTGGCACCGCCCCGCAGGAGTTGCCAGGCCCGAACCCGGGTGTAGCCGCTGATCCAGCGGGCAGCGACGAACGCCACGAACGCGATTCCCGCGGCAACGAACAACAGGCCGACCGGATTGACCCCCTCGCGGAGCGTGAGCACCGTGGCGGGATCGTCGTCACCCACGAGCTGTCCGAACCGCCAGAGCAGGCAGCCGCCGGCCACGATCAGATAGGCGGCTACCAGGAAGCTAACTCCGGAGAGGCCCCAGGACAGCAGATTCGACAGCCGGCTTCGGGACCGCTGGAGTTCGTCCGACTGGTCTCCGAAGAGCGCGGCAGACGCCGCGTCCTGCGCGGCCAATCGTTCCGATGCCAGCGACTCCCGCCGCTCCGCCTCGTACTGACCGTAGACGAGTGCCAGCACGATCCAGATCGGAAGCCCGCCGAGCATGTGCCATGTGGCCGACTGGACCGCAGGACTTTCAGTCCAGAGCCCGGCCAGCGCCATGGCCAGGGTGAGCACTACCTGAATCACGAGGCCGGCGATGGCAGCGGTGGTGCCTCGGCGGTATGTAAGTTGCTCGTCGAACACGGATCTGCCGAGGCGGGGCGGGGGTGGCCGCCGGAGCGGGTCGCACCCAACGAATCGTTGATACCCTCAGATTGTGAGCGTTCCGTGAGCCGGACGTGAGCAGCGTGTAAGGGGGTGAGTCGCTGCCTGTGGAACCTGGGCGGTGGGCAGGGCGGGCGTCTGGCGGCGGCCATGGTGGCGGGCTACGATCCCCGACCGAGGCCCGTTCGACCGAGCCATGCTTTCCATGACCGTTCTCGCCATCGCCCGTAACGCCTTTCTGGAATCGATCCGACAACCGGTCTTCGCGGTCGTGCTCGTGGCCGGAACGTTGGCGCTGGTCTTCAACGTCAACCTGGCCGCCTTTACGCTCGAAGACGACAACAAGTTGCTGGTCGATCTGGGCCTGAGCACGCTGCTTCTGACAGGGCTGTTGCTCGCGGCTTTTACGGCCACCAGCGTGTTGGCGCGGGAGATCGAAAACCGGACCGTGCTGACGGTGGTGAGCAAGCCCGTGTCCAGGGCCGCCATGATCGTGGGCAAATACCTGGGAGTGTCGGCTGCCCTGTTGGTGGGCTATTGGGCGTTGGCGGTCGTGTTTCTGTTGACGGTACGGCATCGCGTGCAGGCGGGCGTGCGGATGGAGGACACCTTCGACCTGCCTGTCCTGACGTTTTCACTGTTGTTTGGGGGGCTGGCGCTCGGATTCGCCGCGTTGATGAACTACCTCTACCGCCGACCGTTTCCCAGTGTGTTCGCCGTGTCCTTTGCCCTCTGCCTGAGCCTTGCCCTCGGAGTCGTGTGGTGCGTTGATCGGGAGTGGCGATTTCAGAGTCCACTGACGGATTGGAATCCGCAACTGCTGACCGCCTTGGGACTCATCTTCCAGGCGATCCTGGTGTTGGCGGCCGTCTCACTCGCGGCCAGCACGCGGTTGGGCCAGATCCAGACGCTGCTGGTGAGTCTTGGCGGCCTGCTGCTCGGACTCGTGATCGAGTCGTTCCTCGGTCGCATCCCTGGCGGGTCTGTGACGGGCGGGCTGGTGCGGTTCGCGGCGGGCATCGTCCCGAACCTGCAGTTTTTCTGGCCGGCGGATGCCCTGACCCAGGGCCATGCAATCACGCCGGCCTATTTCGCCACGGTGAGTCTCTATGCGGCCTGCCTGATCCTGGCCCTGATCAGCCTGGCCGTCCTGATGTTTCAACACCGGGACGTGGGTTGACGCCCCTCGCGTCGGCCTCGGCCTGCTCGAGGTCTTCTCCGCAGCGGACCAGGCGGGCCGAATTGAAGACCACCGCCAAGCCGCTGGCGATGTGAAGCGCCGCTGCGGTGACAGGGGAGACATATCCCGCGCCGGCCAATGCCAGAAAGACCGCGATGAAGAGTCCTCCGACCACCATGTTCTGACGGATCACGGCGATCGTCCGACGGGAGAGCTCCACAAGAAAGGGAATCCGATTGAGGTTGCTGTTGAGCAGCGCGATGTTCGCCGAATGAATCGCGACATCGCTTCCTGCCGCGCCCATCGCGATGGAGATATCACCGGCCGCCAAGGCGGGGGCGTCGTTGACGCCGTCGCCGATCACGGCGACGCGATACCCCTTGGCCTTGAGCGCATCGACCATTTCCAGTTTTTCGTGGGGCAGCACCTCCGCCTTGAACTCTCGGAAGTGCATCTGCGCCGCGATCCGACGGGCCACGCTCGTGCGGTCACCGGTGAGAATCACGAGCCGGTCGATGCCCAGCATTCGGAGGCGGTCGACCGCCTCCGCCGCCTCGGGCCGGGCGTTGTCCTCGAGGCCGATCCAGCCGACCAGTTCGCCATCCCGGACGACGTACAAGAGGCTGAGTCCATCGGATTCCTGACTGGTCTGAATCCCGTCGATCTGCTGCGCCTCGCCCGGCCGGAGCGCCATCTCGGGCGATGTCAACCATGACGCTCGCCCGACCGCGACCTGAGAACCGTCGATCGTCACCCGAACGCCTCGACCGGCCACTTCCTCGAAGGTGGCGGGTCGTTCCAATTGAATGTTGGCCCGCCGGGCCATCTCGGTGACCGCCCGGGCCACTGGATGCCGGCTGTCCTGTTCGGCGATGGCGGCGAGCCGCAGCAGGTCGGCGGCATCGATCCCTTCCACGGGGGCCAGGCGACTCACGGAAAGCACGCCGGTGGTCAGCGTGCCGGTTTTGTCGAACACGATCGCCGTCAAATTGCGGGCGGCTTCCAAGGTCACAACACTCTTCACCAGCACGCCCAGGCGGGCAGCGGCCGAGAGTGCGGCCACCATCGCGGTGGGGGTGGCGAGGATCAGGGCGCTGGGACAGGCCACGACCAGCATCGCGATCGCCCGGCTGAAGGCGGTGTCGGGATCGTTGCGAAGCGCGAAGAACAGCACCACTCCAACGATCATCAACACGGTCGGCACGTACCAGGCGGCGTACTGATCGATGAGCCGCATAATCGGCGTCCGGGTCTGTTCCGCCTGGAGGATCAGATCCTTGACCCGACCCAGGAGCGTGTCGGCGCCGGCCTTTGTGACCTCGATGTCAAGGACACCTGTGAGATTGATCGTACCGCCGAAAGCCTCGTCTCCGAGTTGCTTGTCGACCGGGAGCGACTCGCCGGTGATGCTGGCCTGATTGACGGTGCTCGAGCCGGCGAGGATTCGCCCATCGGCAGGGATATTGTCGCCCGGCCGCACCCGCACCACGTCGCCCGGACGGAGTTCCTTGGCTTCCACGAGCTCTTCCTCGTCACTGCGGTGGCCGCCGCGGAGTCGATGCGCCTTCGTCGGAGAGAGCTTGATCAGTGACTCGATGCTGGCCTGTGCCCCGATCGCCGTCCGCTTCTCGATCAATCCGGACACGATCATGAACAGCGCGATCGACGCGCTCTCTTGGTACTTGCCCGTGGCGGCGGCTGCGACCACCGCCAATGCCACGAGTGAATTCATCCCCGCTTCACCGCGAATGAGCTCCCGAGCGGCCGCCAGCACGAGGGGGCCGCCGAGCAGGAGCACCGCCCCGGCAGCGGGCACGGCCGGATAGAACGGCTTTGCCCACAGGAGTTGGGCCACGAGCGCACAGCCCAGCAGGGTTGCCCCCACGAGCGTGACGACGATCTGGACCCGCAGCGACCGGTCGCTCGCGGTCGCGGCGGCTGCGGACATGCGTTCGTCGATCGGAACCGTGGTCGGTGAAACCGTGCTCATGCCGGAGACTGTACCAGACGAATGGTTGGGCACCGCGCTCGGGAACGGAGGCAACGGACGCGAAAAAACCGCGGCCGCCCGAAGGCGGCCGCGGCACGAAACGTCATCGATCCGACCCGGGCGAGGCTCAGTTGCCTTCGTTCACGCTGCCGGAGGCCGACTGGCGGTTCCGGAGTCGCTTGATCCAGATCTTGTCGCTGATCTCCTGATACGACGGGGCGTCGATGCCCACGGACGTGATCTTTCCGTTCGAGTCGCGGCCAACGCCGTTTCCGATGAACGAATCGCCCTTGCCGGTCGGATCATTGTAGGAGACGGTGTCGAAGACCTTCTCCACGTGCATGTCGGCGAAGAGGATCGGAGCGTATCCACCCGTGCCGGCCTTGGTCTTCGGCTGGTGGAGCGGCTCGATGTCGCCGAACTCATGGACCTTGACGCCGGCCGCTCCGCCCAAGGTGACGTCTTCGAACGCGACGTTCATGCCGTCGTTGAAGCTCTCGACCAGGAGGTCATTGGGCTTTACGATCGTCTGACCCGCAAACGCGTTCATGACACTGGCGACGGCGCCGACACCGGTATCGGGCGCGAATTCGGCTCCGGCACCGACGAGCGCATCGAGACCGTCACCAGCACGAGCGGGACCCATCAGGGCCACCCGCGCGGCGGTCGTGAGGGCTTGGGCAAGATGACCTTCGCTCAACGGGCCGTCTCCGTCCGAGGGGATCTTCTTGTTGGAGGCATATCCATCGATGGCCGACGGATCGCCGCGGCTGAAGTGCCAGGTCGTGGCATAGTTCGAGTTGTAGCCGTCGTTCCAGACGTCCTTCGAGGCCTGATCGCCGCCGAAGTAGGTCTCACCGCTGACGGTTGCATCTTGGACCGCCGAGCCCCAGACGAGGGCATTGGTCTTGTTCCGTGAGGCTCCCATGTAGTCGGCGACCTTCTCGTTGACCTTGTTTCGGCTGGCGAGATCGATGGCCTTGCCCGGTGCCGTGACCTTCAGGGCGATCATGTCGGCGACCCACCCCTTTTCCCGGATGTCACCATCGCGGAGATGGTCGAACGCAGCCGATGAAAACTTCCCGTCATTCTGGGAAGCGTACACGGTAAAACCGCGGCCGAAACTGCTGAGATTGCTCGAACTGGCCGACGCATTGGCCGAGGCTCGGGCGGACGAAAGGGCCGGCAGCAGCAAGGCGACCAGCACACCGATGATGGCGATCACGACGAGGAGTTCGACGAGCGTGAAGCCGCGTCGACTCAGTGTGGCATGACGAGACATGGATAACTCCAGGATGAAAAAACCGGGATGAGGTGAACCTGCGAGGTTCTCACACGGGGGAGTTATAGGAACCCGTTGTGAGTCGATCGTGAAAAGGGCGTGAGAATCCCGTGAGCGAGGGAGGCTGGCGGAATCCCGAGATCCGACTGCCTGCTGGAGTCCATGGGCAGCGGCCCTATAATCGAGTGGTAGGCAGGCGATGGACCGTGTCCTCACCGCCGCGACCAGCCTCATATGTGAAGCTTTTGAGCGGCGTGAGCCCCACAGTTCGCAGCACCCGAGAGGCCACAGCATGTTTTTTGAAAGGTCTTTCATGAATGCGTGTTTGACCGGGCGGAGGTGGCTTTGTGTCGCTCTCGCCGTCACGAGCGGCTGGTCGCGGGTCGCCGCGACGCCGTTCGTGGAGTACGACAGCGAGGGATCCTTCGTTGCGGCCCTGGCAACGCCCTTTTTCAACAACGAGTTCGCCAGCTTCGGGCTGGGGGGGAAGGCCTCGCCCCAGAGTTTCTCCGGGTCTGGCTATGGCTACGAGATCGGTTCGAGCGACGGCCTCTTGGTAGGGATCGCGGGATTCCCGGACTTCGCGATCCAACCGCTGAACGCCACCTCGACGTTGACGGTGACCGGATTTCTGCAACCCTCCAGCGGCTTCGGTGGACGGTTCTACGTCACGGACATCAGCGAGGAATTTCAGCCCCAGCCGATCACCGTCGAGTACACGTTTTCCGACGCCGCGACCGTCACGAGAACCTACACGCCCGCATCGGTAGGGACGTTTTTCGGCATCGTCGCCGAGTCCTCCATCGCAAGCATCCGAATTTCGAGCGGAGGATCCTTTTTCCCCACGATCGATCAGGCGATCGTCGGTTCATCCGCTCCCCGCGACATTACGATCGATGTTCCGGCGGGCAGTCGGACTCAGGCCGAGGCTGGGTACCCGACGATTTCCACGGCCGAGTCGGTCACCAAGACCGGCGGCGGCACGCTCATTTTCGATGCGGTCAACGGCTATACCGGGCCCACGACGGTTGCCGGCGGCACGCTGAACGTGGCGAACCCTCAGGCTCTGTCGGCGACGGCCGTGACCGTTCACACGGCCTCGACCTTGGAGATCGCCTCCGGGACGACGATGCAGGGGCCGTCCGTGATCGTCGACGGTGGCACGCTTGCCGCCTCGATGGTGGCGATCGACGCGACGACCGGCATCGCTTCGGTGGCGGTGAATGCCGGTACGCTGAGTGGTGGTCCGGCCATGACCATCGGCGGGGGCGGGGCTTTCTCGCTCGCCCAAAACGCTCGTGTCACCGTGGGGGTCGGGAGCCTGTCCGTGGCGGAAGCCTCGAATGGGGGACGTCTCGATCTCGGTGCCGGGGCCGTGACGGTCGCCGCAGGCGGCATCACGCCAGCCGCCTTGCGGGCTGACATCATCGCCGGACGCAGCGGTGGAAGCTGGAGCGGGAGCACTGGAATCACGTCGAGTGCGGCGGCGTCGGCGGGTGGGACGCGAGCGGTGGGATACGTCGTGGCTGCTGACACGACGTCTACCGTCTCGTTCGCTGCTCCCGGCGATACCAACCTGAATGGAGTCGTCGACGTGTTCGACCTCGTGGCGATCAATAGCAGTGGAACGTATGGATCGGGTCGATCGGCGGTCTGGAGCCAGGGCGACTTCAACTACGACGGCGTGACCAACGTCTTCGACCTGGTGAGCATCAATTCGGCCGGCGTGTATGGCCGAGGCAACTACTTTCCGGCAGCCCCGACGGTGTCCGGCGGAATTTCCAACGTGTCCGTCGTGCCTGAACCGGGGGTGTCGGGGCTTTCGATCATGATCGCGGCAGCTGCGTGCGGGCTGAGGGCGGCGGGTGCCCGTCGATCCTCACCGGGCCTCCGGATTCGCCCCCGCTGACCGACCTGACCGACGCATGGAATCAGCCACCGACCCCTGCAGGAGACGAATGCCACCCGTACGGCGGAATGGCCACGCCATGTCCTTCCGATGCCCTGTGATTCTCTGGGCGATCATCGGGATCGCCGGGTCGGGTGGGATCGGTTTCCACCCGGCTGCGGCGGCGGACGCGGATGGCACGCAGACGGTCCTGCGGCGGGCTTCCGCGTTGCGTGCCGAGGAGAAGCCTGAGGAAGCCCTCGAGGAGCTCCGCCAGGCGGCACGGGATCTCAAGGAGTCGCAAGGGGACGACTTCCCCGGGTTGCTGCCGCTCTACGACCTGGCCGCCGAGATTCTCTTCGAGACTGGTCAATTCGAGAAAGCGGAACCGTTGCTGGCGCGGGTGATCGATCTCCGCGAGACCTTGATCGAGTCAGGCCGCGTCGAGGAACGCGGTCCGCTGGCGTCCTCGCTTCTCTTGATCGGGAAAGTGCACGCGTCGCAGGGTGAAGTCGGCGACGTCATCGATTCGATCAAGCGAGCCGTCATCTTGTACGGAACGACGCTGGGACTCCGGCACAGCGAGACGATGAGGGCCCAGGCGGAGCTCGGCCGTGCCGTGCAGTTGTACGTCGATACCCTGGGGCCCGAGCACGAAGCGACCCTGGTGGCACGGCGGGCCCTGGCCGACGTTCAGGAGTCGCTGGGCGACTACGCAGCAGCGGTGGAGACCTGGCAGAAGGTGTACGCGATCAGTTCGGCCGCGCTTGGAACGGAGTCTGGCGAAACCTCGATGGATGCAGAGCGGCTGTCCGAGGCGATGGTGTGTGCGGGAAGGGCTTCGGCGGCGGTCGAGTTTCTGACGGAACGCCTCGAGAAGCTCGTTGCCGCTCCTGGGGATACGAGCGCAAGCCGGGCCCGGGTCTGGCGAATCATCGGAGAACTGCACCTGGCTTTGGAGCGATTCACGCCCGCCACGAATGCCTTCCGGGAGGCCCTCCGCCTCGATGAGACGCTCGCGGGGCGGGAGCGGAACGCCTCCGTGCTCCTCGATCGGATCCTCCTGGCGCGGGTGGACAGCAGTCGGGGCGACGATCCCGACTGGGACGAGATCGACGGGATGCTCCGCGGTCTCAAGACAGCCACAGGTGATCGAACGACCGTCGCCGAGGCATGGGCCGCGGCTGGAGCTTTGCTGATCGATCTCGGAGACTCGGCCCAGGCGCTTCCTGCCTTGGATCGGGCGAGTGAGGCGATCGAGTCGGTGGACGAGCCGAGCCGGTTTCTCGACCGGCTCGCGTTGGAGTGTCGTCGGCACCGGGTGCGGGCCCTCCTCGATGCAGGCCAGTTGGAGAAGGCCCGCGGCGTGGCGGAGGATGTCGCTGCGGCAGCCGAGTTGGAGTATGGACCTGCCGGCTGGAAGACCCTTCAGAGCCTCATGGAACTCCTCGAGTGTGCGACCCTGGCGAGCGATGCTGAGCTCTCGCGGCGTCTGGCCAAACTGATCGTAGACCGCAGAGTGCCTCGGACGGACATGCCGACGGAGGAGTTGCTGACCCGACTCCTCGTCCAGGCATCCCAGACGGGCGAGCCCTCCGACGCGGGCGATCAGGCGGGGGTCTTGAAGCAGTTTGAAGAACTCCGCATCGCCCAGTTTGGGTCTGACAGCCCCGCGGTGGCCCAGTCACTCGTCTGTCTGGGAAATGCCTGCCAGCAGCAGCGAGATTGGGCTGCGGCCGTCGCGTATTACGAGCAGGCGTTGAGCCTGCAGGAGCGGGTCCTCGATCCCCAGCACCCCGACATCGCGGCCACGATTCTGCCGCTGTCCCGGGCGTATCGGGCGGTGCGTCGGCTGGACGACGCCGAGCGAGTTCTCGAGCGGGCGTTGGGAATCTGGGAGCAGGCGGTGGGGCCCACGCACCCTGCAACGCTGGCAACAGTGAAGGCGCTCGCCCTCGCTCAGTTGGCGATGGACCGCCCGCGTCAGGCCATTCCTTTGATGGAACGACTGCAGGCGGCGCTGATGGCCGACCCCCGCGTCGATGACGAAGAGTTGGCACGACTGCTTGTCCGTCTCGCCCAATTGCATGTCACGACGGGCGAGCGTTCCGCGGTGATCCGAATTCTCTCCCAAGCCCTCGAGTTGGATTGGTGGAACATGACCGCCGCGGCGCCGGTGGAGCGGATCACGAGCGCAGCCAAAGTGCTCGCGGAGATCGCGGCCACCTTCGATCGCATCAACGACCCGACGGCCGCTCGCAGTGCGGAACGGCGGGCCCGCAAACTGGCGTCACTCGTCGCCGAACCGCAAGGCATTCTTGACGCGATCGACGAGATCATCGCCGGCGGAACGTGAGGCGGCGTGCCGAGTCAGTCTGAAACGTCGTCATCACTCTGCGGCGCCGGCTTCGGCCGCTGAGGTCTCGCGATTCCATCCTGACGGCGGATCACGGACAGGGCCCGGGCGGCCGCCGCATCGGCGGCGTCCTTGGCGGCAACGGCATCGGCGGTTTCCGCCCGCTGCTGATCGCCTGAGTCGAGCAGGCTGGCCAGCAAGGCGTGAAGGGGTGACTCGGCCGCAAACTCGGAGTGCTCAGACTCGACGAGTTCCTTCGCCAGCCTGAGGTCGCTGACGGCCAGATCGGCCTTTTCCTTGGCAAGCCGTGGCTGCTGGGCCTCGATGGCGAGCCCCGCCTCCCGCATCGCGATTTCCGCGGACAGGATGGAGGCACGCGCGAGTTCCGGATGGGAGTCGCCCCGGGCCGCCCTCCGCAGCGTGAGAGCCAGGTCGATGCGTTCACGAGCCAAAGGGATGCGATCATCGAGCCAGTAGGCCTCGGCGAGGCACTCCTGGAGTTCTGCGTGGAGCATCGCAATTTCTTGTTGGCTGCCGGTGAGCGTGATGCGGGAGGCCGGCTCCGACGCTCCGGTCTCGGGCTTCGCCGTCTGGCTGATCGATGGGGGCTTGAAGAGTCGCCCGAGATCTTCTTCGGCCTGCTCCAGGGCCGTGATCGCACGACTCCTTTGGCGAGTTGCCGTTCGGCTCCGCTGCTCCGCTGATTCGGTCACCTCGGTTCGCTTGGCCTTGCTGGCCCCGTCGTCACCCCCAGGCATGGGGTCAGCGACCGACCAGGGGAGCTTGCTCGACTCGAGGAGCCGCAGGCCGGCATACATCCTGGGCCGACACTGCGACCCGATCGTCTGGATGAAGGGAGAGAGGCTGCCGCTGGTACCCTTCGCTTTGGCGGCCGGGCTGCCGCCCGGGCTTTCCTGGATCGCCAGCGAACGGAATGTGATCTCATCCAAGCGATCGATCCAACGGTCGACATCGTCGCTCGTCGACACCTCGAAGCCGACCGCGGGCTGAAGGCTTTGCGCCGGCGGCTGCTCGTCGTCGCCGGAGGGCTCGACGGTGGGGCTTGGTCGTTGGCCGACGACGACCGTTGGATCGACCCGAAATTGCTGATTCGCCTGTCGCAGTCGCTGCACATGGAGTTGCGCCGTGGCGTCAGTTGCGAGCCGTCCCAGCAGGTCGAGGGCGGCGGTCGCCTCGGTCGGCCGGGCGACCCGGCCGCGGGAATGCCGCCAGGTGGCCACCAGCGTGCGGTACGTCTCTTCGATCAGTCGATTCGCCTCGCGCAGGGTCTTCTCGGCGTCGTCAAGGTTTCCAGTGCGTGTCTGCAGGACACCGCGATAGAGGAGCACCTCCGCGTGGGCCGTCGCCCGGGCGGCGTATTCGGCGTCTTTCTTTCGGGGCCGGACGAGCTTCTCGAGCCGGTCGGTCTCGGCGATGGCCTGGTGATAGTGCCCATCGGCCAGCAACTGAGCGAGGAGGTCTCGTTCGACGGCCAAATCGAGTTCGGGCCGGGGTGAGTCGGCGGCGAGGACCATCGGTGGCCCGCCCAGGACAGCCCCCATGAGCAATGCCATGCCCGTGAGGAGAACACGGGCCGCGGTCACGTTCTTGGAACTCTGAAGCACGGTGCGGATCAAGGTTGGGATCAGGATGGGTGGCATGGCATCGGTCTCACTCGACACGCTCGAAGGGTCTCAAAGGAACGACTAAAAGTCGTCGAGGGGTTCCTGTTGCTTCCGCGGCGAGGGCGTGGCCGACCCTTCCTCGGACGGAGTCGGTTCGGTGGAGGGTTGCTCCCCCTTTGCATCCTCGGCCGGCCGAGGGGCAGCGGTTTCAGCCGCGGTGCTGCTGTCAGCCGATGGCTGCCGGGCGACCGCTGGCTTCGCATCCTGAGCCTCATCCGCGGGCTTCGCCGAGACGTCCGGGGCACTCATGTCGTCGGCATCAGACTCCGCCGTCGGCTGCGGCTGATCTGGTCGCACGCGGCTGTTGGCTCGGAGTTCATAATCCCAGCATCCCGCGACGTATTTAGCGATGAGTCCAATCCGACGGGATCGGTCGCCGTCGAGATCGAGATAGTAAAGATCGGCCGTGAATGAACCCCCACCATCTTCGTCGCGATACCGGTCAGCTTCGGTGGGCTTCGAGTCGGCATCGACGTCGAACCAGGGTTCGCTCGTCAGCCGAGCCGCCGCCACCGCAGGCGTGGAGATGGGTTCGCCGAACAGCACCAACGAACGACCCTCGTGCATGTCGCCGGCGAAACTGCCGGCCGTGAGGAGCGACAGTTTTCCGGCATCGAGAAACATGCGATCGCCATAGGGCTTGAAGCCGGGGAACAACGGGAGCATCGAAAGTGTGACGAGCGCGGCACCCATGACGAACGTGCCTCCGACCAGGCCGTTCGCAAGGCCGACGAATCGATCGACCGGAGCCAGGTTGACGTCGGCAGCCTCGTTTCGGTGAAGTCCGAAGCGGAAGGCCGCGAGGGTTCCCCACACCAGCAACGCGAACGCCAGAAAGACGCCCCAGGCCTCGAATCGGAAGCCCTGGGGAATGATCGGCTCGATGGCGAATCGCAGCCCGTCGGCAAGGAGCGAGGCCAGCGGCTCGAACAGGAGCACGCCTCCGACGAGCGCCACCAGCATCTCCAGGGCGGCCAGCCCAGCCGCGGCCGCTCCCTGCCGGTAGCCCAGCCAGCCGCAGCCGATGATTCCTATGATGACGATCAGATCGAACATGAATCGCTGGCCCGGCTAGGTGGTCACCCGGAGAACTTCGCTGACGCTGGTGACCCCCTCGATGACCTTCATCAGGCCATCGATCTGGAGTGTGTGTGTGCCGTTTTTGACCGCCGCAGCCTTGAGGTCGTTGATCGAGGGCTGTTCCGTCATCAGACCACGGATGTCATCGTTGACGGTGAGCAATTCGTGAATGCCCAGGCGGCCGCGGAAGCCCGTGCCCCCACAGGCATCGCAGCCCTTCTCTTTGTAGATGTGATCGACGACGCCGGGCTTGAGATTGAATTTCTTGATCAGTCCCGGCGGCGGCGGGCAGGGTTCCCGGCATTCGAGGCACAGCCGCCGTGCCAGCCGTTGTCCCAGCACCGCCGTGATGGCCGACTGAAGCAGCGTCGCGTCGAGGCCGAGGTCGAGAAGCCGCGTGATCGTCGCAACGGAGTCGTTGGCATGGAGGGTGGAAAACACGAAGTGCCCGGTCAGTGCGGCCTGGCAGGCGATTTCAGCGGTCTCGCGGTCGCGAATCTCCCCGATCAGCAGCACGTCGGGATCCTGCCGCAACACGCTGCGAAGAATGCTGGCAAACGAGACGTCGGCCTGCTTGTTCACCGCGATTTGCGTGATGTTTTCCAGGCGGTATTCGACGGGATCTTCGATCGTCGTGATGTTGTGCTGTTTGGCGTCAATTTCGCTGAGCGCCGCATACACCGTGGTCGTCTTGCCGGAACCGGTGGGGCCGGCGACGAGAAACATGCCGTACGGACGGTGGATGATCTCACGCAGCGGTTCCAGGAGTTTCCGCCGGAGACCGATTGCGTCGAGACCGGAGGACAGAATGCCGCCGGAGGTCTGGAGCAGACGGAGAACGAGTTTTTCCCCGTAACTCGTCGGCGTCGAGGCGACACGAATGTCGTATTTGTCGTCGCCGTTCAGGACGGCGAACGTTCCATCCTGTGGCCGGCGTCGCTCCGCGATGTTCATATCGGAGATCACCTTGATCGCCGAGATCACACCCCGTGCCACTTCCTGGGGGACTGGGTCGGCGTCGATCAGCACTCCGTCCACTCGCAGCCGGACTGCGTATTGTTTGTCGTGTGGATCGAAATGCAGGTCGGTAGCGCCGCGCCGCATCGCGTTGGCGAGCATCAGATGGGCGCTGCGGACATTGTCTGAAACACGGGCCTGGCCGCCAGGCTGGATGACGATCGCAGGCGTGCCGTCTTTCTTCAAAAACGTGAACGTGCCGTCGGGTTCCGCCGCCTTTGGAGTCGCGGGCTTGCTGCGAGTGTCGGACTTGCTCGGCTTGGTCGCGGACCTGCGGAGGAGCGTTCCAAGGTTACGGAACCGATCCTTGAGCGACTCAGGTGCGGCGGGCGGCTGACTGCCGACGAACGCCCGAGCCCACTGCGTGCGGCACTCAGCCGCAATGTTCTTCATGCCGCCGGGACCGAGGAATCGTTTTGTTTCCGGCACCAGCCGATCCCGGCGGCGGGCGAAGAGAAAGAGTTCGGCCGAGAGCAAGGCCGCCGCCCCGGGCAGCGCCCACCAGCCAACGGCCATCGCGCCTGCGAGCAGCGCTCCGCACGTGCCCCCGAAGACAAGCACCCACCAATCCTCGTCAACCATCTCCAGGGCATCGACGGTGTCCCGAACCCAGTGGATCACGCCGACGAGCACCAGCACCAGCACCAGCAGGACCAGCCAGCCAACCAGGCCGAGCCAAGGGAACTGGGCGAAGGAAGGGATATCGATCGCCGCGACCGGCGGAACCCAGCCTTGGACGTAGGGCACGATCGCGAACACGCTGATATCCGTGGGGTGGCTCAGGGCCGGGGCACAGGATCGATCCGGCACCCTTCAGCATGAACCCCGAGCGGCCGTGAGAGCCTAACATTTCCGGGGCGAAACCCGATTCGCCCGGGAGCCGCGCTCACTGAAAACTCACAAACAATCTGCTCGTCATTCACGGTTACTCTAAACGGAGAAGTTGCCTGGCTTCACATTCATCCCGCAGTCAGTCGGGTGTCGAAAACAACTCTTGTTTCCGACCCGCCCGACGCATCACTGCGATCCCGCCCTGCGTCGATCCCGCCAATCGTCGACCAACCAGCCGAGAAGCCTCCCATGGAAGCCGGAATCCGATCGAATCGTACGCGGTTTCTGCAAGACTGCACCCCTCCCGTGTCTGGTTTCACCCTCGTGGAGCTGCTGGTCACCATCGCCCTGATCGCGGTGCTGGCCGGCCTGCTGCTGCCGGCCCTGGGAATCGCCCGAGAGTCGGCCAGGCGCAGCACCTGTCTCAACAACGCCTCCCAGATCGGCAAGTCGTTGATCGGGTATGAATCAGATCGTTCAGCGCTCCCTGGCTGGAGGAACACGGTCGATAAATACTCCGCCTCCATGGCAGCCGATGCCGCGACCAGGCCGAAGGCGTGCGTTGCCTGGACGGTCGCCATGCTTCCCTACTTCGATCAGCGGGAGATCTTCGCCTGGTACGAATCGTTCGTCTCGTTCGACGGGGTCGATGACGTGACCAAGAAGCGAATCCCGTCGTTCGTCTGCCCGTCCTCCGTCGACAGCGCGGGAACATCGTCGCGTCTCTGCTATGCAGGCAACGCCGGGACGGGAGCCGAAGTGCTCAACGGTCGTCGGCAGTATCGAGGGGACGGCGTTTTCCTCGACGCCGCCGGCAATCTCGCGTCGGCAGCCTGGTACGGAGGAACGGCGGCTCCGGAGTACGAACCGGCCAGGTCGTCCCTGGCCTACGTCGCCGGCGGCGATGGCGCCTCATGCACGCTTTTGATCGCCGAACGCAGCGGGCTCAACTCCCCGAGCGATGTCTCGTGGGCCGCGAACCCGGCGGCGTCCCGGCCGTCCGGCAACGCGGTGCTCGAGAGTCTCGTGATCCTCCATCCCCCCGCGCTTGCAGCGGGCCGGGAACCGCCGACCGGCGTCAGGTTTGTCAATCCAACCGGCGACGACGAGGCTGCCGGGGGCGATTGGGGGCTGCGGTATCCCTCCTCCACGCATCGCGGGGGAGTGGTCGTGACATTCTGCGACGGGCACACCGCGTTTCTTTCGGACGGTATCGCGCCCTGGGTCTATTGCCAGTTGTTGACGGCGGACAGGCGAGCCCGTTCACCCAGGGCGATGCAGTGGGAGCGATACTCCGCCAAGGATGGGCAGTGGGTTCATTACATTTTCGATGAGAGCGATCTCCGGCCCTGAACGGGCCTCGGCCTCGCTCCAGACGTCTTCGGGGACGACAAGCGAACGAAATCTGAATCGGCGACGCTCATCCGATTCGCATATCGCGGCGTTAGGCTCCCGGCCAACGCAGGACGTCAGCAGCGTGTCTGCGTCTCCCCCGGGTCGTCAGTATGCTCGCCACGCGTATTGGGAACCGTGAACTCGGCGTGCTCTGCGAGCGGGTGGGCATCGCGTTCGACGTCGGTCACGATCCCTACCGGATCTTTGATCGCGAGAGCGAGAACGGCGGGCGGCAACGGCGGCAGCACATGAGGTCCGTCGCCGAGCGGGTTCGCGGAGGCACGTCACTGGCCGAGGCGGTTCGGGCTCAGGGCAACTACTTCCCTCCCAACTTTGCCCGACTGATCGAGGTCGGCGAAGAGACAGGCCGGCTGGAGACCGTGCTCAGCCGCATGGCGGGCTACTACAAGGAGCTCGCCGATCTGTCCGACGGGTTTCGCGGTGCGATCATCTGGCCGATGATCCAACTGGTGCTCGGGCTGATCGTGGTATCGGTGCTGATTTATGTGCCGGCTCTCGTGTCGCCTGAAGACGCAGAGGCCGCGGATATGCTCGGCATCGGCCTCGTCGGGCTGTCGGGGCTCGTGACGTTTTGGGCGCTTATCGCCCTCGCGGCCGGTGGGCTGGCGGGGGCGTATTTCCTCTATCGCAATGGGAAGCTTGGATTTCTCGGCGATGGTCTCATTCGCGTTCCGGTCGTAGGGAAATCCCTGCTGAAGTTTGACGAGGCGACCTTCATTCAGGCCTTGGGACTCGCGGTGGAATCGGGCGTCGATGCCTGGAACGCCGTGGGACTGAGTTTCCGGAGTTCGTCGTCGGTCGCCTTCAAGTCGCGGGCGGCGGCGGCTCAGCAGGCGATTCGGCAGGGGCGAGAGATGCACGCCGTGCTCCAGGAGACCGGCCTCTTCTCGAAAGACACCATCGAGGCCGTCCAACTGGGCGAGGAGTCGGGGCGGCTCGCCGAGACGCTCGACAAGCATTACGAGTTCTTGCGGATGCAGGTGCGATTCGCCATGACCGCGATCACCCAATTGGCGTCGTCGATCGTCTGGATCGTCGTCGCCGGGATCCTCATTCTGGTCATTTTCAGGGTGTTTGGCCGATACGTGACCATGCTCAGCCCCGAAGGCCTGGAGCGCATTCTGAACCGCGGCCAACCAGGCTGATCACCATGCGTCTTGATATCCCGATCACGAGGCTTCGATGACGACCGATGCACTGGAGCGAGAAGTCGTGGCGGCGGCGAATGAGCCGCGGCCGGAACCGCCTTTCGACCGGGCCGTGAGCCGCCTGCGTGGCCTGAACCCTGCCTTGGGATCGTATGCGACGGACGCAGTCGATGTGATTCTCGAATTCGCCAATGCCGTCGGTACAAGCGACGTGCACATTCAGCCGACCCGCGACGGCCTCGAGGTGCGGTATCGACACGATGGCGTGTTGCACTTGTTGGGAACATTTTCACCGGGAGTCGGCTCTTCGGTCATCGCCCGGCTCAAGGTGCTCTCCGGTCTGTTGACCTACCAGTCCGACATTCCGCAAGAGGGCCGCGTGGAGTCGCCGCGGCATGGGCGTGAGATCCGGGTCAGCACCTTTCCCACGCTTCACGGGGAACGGGGTGTGCTGCGATTCTTCGGCCATGCGCGGCAGTTCACGCTCCTCGAAGAACTCGGCAATACCGCGGACGTCACCGCCAAACTGCGGGAGGTTCTCGACGAGACGAGCGGCGCGCTCCTCATCTGTGGCCCGGCCGGTAGCGGAAAATCGACGACGCTCTACGCCTGCCTGCGGCATCTCGTTACCGATCACGATGGAGCCCGCAGCATCGTTTCCATCGAGGACCCGATCGAGGTGCCGGTCGACGGCGTTGCCCAGAGCCAGGTCGACCTATCTGCCGGATTCGACCTCAAAACCGGCCTGCGATCGCTGATGCGACAGGATCCGGAGGTGATCATGGTCGGTGAGATACGCGATCGCGAGACCGCCGAATTAGCCATCCAGGCCTCGCTGACGGGGCAACTCCTGATGGCGACCTTCCACGCCGATAGTGCCGCCTCGGCGATCACGCGGCTGATTGAAATGGGCATTGAGCCCTTTCTCGTGCGGAGCGGCGTGATCGCCGTGGTCTGCCAGAGACTGCTCCGGCAACTCTGTCGGTGCGCCCGCGAGACCACCGACCCGGCTGAATTTCGGGGGCTCCCGGTCGAGAGGGCCAGCCTCCCGGTCGGCTGCCCGAGGTGTCATGCAACCGGCTATGCCGGTCGGATGATCATCAGCGAGTTCCTGGATGTGAGGCAGAGCGAACTCGGTCCTCCGATCCTGCGAAAGGCCGACAATCGAGAACTCCACGACCTGGGCGTGGCACTTGGGATGAAATCGTTGAAGCAACAGGCCGTCGATCTGGTTCGGTCAGGCCGTACAAGCCCCGCGGAAATGGCCCGTGTCTTGGGGACGGCGTTCAGAGCCTGAGGTCGGCGGCAGCGGCGGCGATCACCGAAGCCCTCATGAAAACCTCACGCTCGTCAAGTAGCGTATGACAAGCGGGTGATCGGAACTCGGTGCCCGTTGGGAACGCGGCAATCAATCGTTTCGTTCCCGGCCGGAGGCTCCCCGCCTCCTGCTGACTTTCCAGAGCCGGGTTCGGTCCCTTCGCCTACTCGAGGCCCCCGATGATTCGCTTGATGATCACCTCTGCCGCCCTTGTCGCGATGACGTTGTCCGCCAACGCGGGCCGAGCAGCGGACACCGCCACATTCGAGTTGCCCGCCTACGAGAAGATTTCGGGCGAAGTGGCCGGTTCGCTCAAGTGCGTTGGCTCCGACACGATGAACAATCTGGTCGCCCTCTGGGCCGAGGGCTTCAAAAGGTTTTACCCGAGCGTGCGGGAAGGGATCGAAGGCAAGGGTTCGGCGTCCGCCCCACCGGCGCTCGCTGCAGGAACCTGCTCCTTCGGACCGATGAGTCGCGATTGGAAGCCATCGGAGATCGATGCCTTCAAGGCCAAGCACGGCTACGCTCCGACGGTCGTGCCTGTGGCTCTCGACATGCTGGTGGTGTTCGTCCACAAGGACAATCCGTTGCAGTCCCTCTCGCTTCAGCAGGTCGACGCCATCTTCTCGAAGAATCGAACCGGCGGCGCTCAGTCGGACATCCGAACCTGGGGTGACCTCGGCCTCGAGGGTGAATGGAAGGATCGGCCGATCAGCCTGTACGGTCGCAACGCGACGAGCGGTACGTATGGCTATTTCAAGGAATTCGCCCTCTTCAAGGGCGACTTCAAGACCACGGTGAAAGAACAAGCGGGGAGTTCGGCCGTGGTTCAGGCTGTGGCGACCGATCGGTTCGGCATCGGCTATAGCGGAATCGGGTATATGACGGCCAACGTGCGGGCAATTCCCCTGGCAGGCGACGCCACCAGTCAGCCGGTCGCCCCGAAGCCCGATGCGGCCTATTCGGGCGACTATCCGCTTTCGCGGTTCTTGTATTTGAGCGTGAACCACCGGCCGGGCGCGGAACTCGACCCGTTGCGGAGGGAGTTCCTCCGCTATGTACTCAGTAGCCAGGGCCAGGCGGATGTCGTCAAGGATGGCTACCTGCCGGTGCCCGTCTCCGTAGCCACCGAGGCTCTGGCGGAGGTTGGGATCGTCGAACCTTAGGCGGCGTGCACGGACGGTGCGTGGGGCGCGGCGGTCGGCCGACTGAGAAGCTCCATCCGGAGTTCACGTTGCAGCACCTGCTCGAGCCGTTCGAGCGCCCGGGCCACCGTAACGCCGTCGAGCACACGGTGGTCGGCGATGATCGTCACCCGGCAGCGGCCCGACTGGTCGAGCGGACCCTGGCAGAGGCTGGTGGTGCAGAGCGTGGGGTGGAAGTGGTTGCCGGCCTGGAAGCCCGCCAGCGACGACATGCTGAAGGTGCCGATCCGTCCGGGCCGCTTGGGAGAGGCCGACCGCATGTTCCAGCCGAGGATCGTCCGTCGCAGCCAGCCGGGCACCATTTCGAGTTCCAGCTGACGCCGGAACACCTCGTCGATCGGCGCGGTCGCATGGCGGTCGATGAAAGCCTGGATCGCGACGAGCGACATCGCCTCGGGCCGCGGCAGCCGGGCGAAGAACAGCCGGTCGGCTCCGTCGTCGGTTCGATTGATGGCGAGCGTCGCGACGCTCGCGCTGGCGGTGGCCAGCCGCGGCCTGAAACCCCCGGCGAGCCAGCTTCGCAGCAGCGGCATCTCACGGGCCACCAGCCCGTAGGCCTTGATGAACAGGGCTGACCAGCCGATCCGCACGGCGCCGGCTGCTCGCGCCGCGGCCACGTCGGCGAGGTCCATCTCACGGTCTACCGGAAACAACGGGATCGCCCGGGCGAGCAGGGCGACGTCGTTGACGGCCGCACGACCGGCGGGCAACGGGGCGGTGGTGACGGCGAAGCGAGGCATGGCCGGATCGTAGGCGAGAGGACATTTTGGAAGGTAGGGCGATTTGGGCCGCGATTGGGACGGAGGTTGCCGATGTGACGAGCCGGCAATCTGGGAAGGGAGGCGAGCGGGTCGGCGAACGCCCGCGGAGCAACTGGGGCGTATCTTCGCCCGCGACGCGACTTTTGCCGCCCCCGAGCCGGTGCAGC
>CAMDDJ010000031.1 GCA_945891385.1 Candidatus Kuenenia stuttgartensis
ATAGACGGCTTTCAGCAGACGAGGCCCGGCTCGGAGGTTACTTCGCGCCGACGCCCGGAAACTGCCCCTGCAGAGGGGTCAGGGCGTTCCTGATGCCGCTGTTTCGGACTCGAAAACAGGGCACACGTGATTCACACGAGCCGCTCGTCAGCCCGGAGATCATTTCGCAAATGCCTTTGGCTGTGCTACCTTCCGACTCGCGTATGTTTACCTGTGTGGACTTCCGTCGTGCGGTCGCCTGGGCGATGCTCGGCCTGTACGCCCTGATGGCCTCGGGCCTGCCGCTGCCGGTGATGAGCCCGCCAGCGGGCTCTGCCGCCGCCCGAAAGCTCGCAGGCAAGGATCGTTCGCGGCCCTTTCCCTGCAGGGACAAGGCCTGCGGCTGCGACTCGGCCCAGCGATGCTTTTCGAACTGCTGCTGCCACACACCGGCCGAGACGCTCCGCTGGGCTAAGGCTCGCGGCATCGAGTCGGCGGTGATCGCGGCCCTCCAGCGCCGAGTGGCCGCCGCCGCTCCGGCACCCGCCGCAGCGGGTTGCTGTGCCGCGAAGCAGGCAAAGCCCTCGTGCTGCGGCGCCGAAGCAGCCGCCACGGTCACGGAATCCGACACGGCAGACGAGTCGATCTGTAGCGACTATCAGTCGTTGGCCGCCGAGCCGGGCCTGCCGCCGGAGTCCCCGGTCGCCGAGCCGCCCGCGACGAAGGTCGTGATCCTGCGGGCGATGCTCGCCTGCAACGGGATCGTGGCGGAGTGGGCAGCAGCCTGCGCCGCGCTGCCGCCTCCGGCGGTCGTGACCTGCGAGATTCCATGGCCGCGCGTGGGCGCGGTCATGACGTGTGATGAAGGAGCCAGCGGCACGGGCTGTCCGCCCGATCTTCCACCGCCCAGGGCCTAGAACGACGCCTGCTGCCGGCATCTCGCCGTGCGGCCTGTTGTCATTCTGCCACTCCATGCCGGTCAGCGGGCGTGTGCCCGCGCGGCTGCGAGTGGCCATGCCCGATCCCGGCTGCCGCCGTCGCTCGGCGGTGGCCCCGTCACATGAGGACTTTTCATGACTACGAGGTTTGCGCTTCCCCGGGCCGTAGCGGCCGCCGCCACAGCCCTCTTCCTCGCCGGATCGATTCGTCCGGCCGAGGCCCACATCAGTTACTCAGGCCGAGACTTCGGCACGGTCACGACCGGCTCGACGATCGCGGGCCAGGCAGTGTCGAGCAGTTTCGGCTGGGCCGACGCCACCGACTTGAACTGGGGCGACAGCCATCGCACCCGGGTGTATCGCTTCACGCTCGCCGAGCCGAAGAGTGTGACCGTCACGGCCCAGCGGCAGAACCTCACCGTCGGGACTGCTGCCGGTCAGCAGACGGGCGGGCACGACGTGTTCTTGCCCGGGTTCTCGCTCTACTTGGGGCTGTCCCACACGTCGAGCCCGCTGGCGCACGACAGTTCGACCCTCTCGGTCGAGTGGCTGCGGCAGCAGTTCGGCACGTCGGGCGTGGCTGAGGCCTACACCGACACCAACGGGAACAGCCTGTGGGAGCCGGGCGAACCCTTCACCGACACCAACGCCAACGGCGTCTGGGACTCGGCGAACCTGGGCGGCTCCGGCAAGGAGGGGTCGTTCAACGCCCTGGGCGACTGGTCGATCGGCAACAGCACCACGAACTGGCCGACGCTGCCGGCAGATCCGCGGACCGACTCGCTGCGGAGCTTCACCTACGTCGGCCATGCCGCCGACGGAACGACGGCCAACTACGGCACGTTCGGGACGTCGGCAATCGGCGGTGACGGTGTCGCCGACGGTACGGTTTCGCAGACGTTCCTGAACCTGCCGGCCGGCGACTACTCGCTGCTGGTCGGCGGAGCGAGCTACGCGGCTCAGGCTACCGAGACCATGACCTTCGGGGCGACGTCCACGTCGTACCCGACCTATGGCGTGTCGGTGACGGTCGCGCCGGTGCCGGAGCCTGTGGGCGTGGCGCTGATCGTGGTCGGTCTGGCCGGAGCTGGTTTTGTGGCCGCCCGGCGGCGGCGGCGCTGAACGGTGACGATTGGGAACCGATCCGGCGGCGGCCCCCGGGCCGTCGCCGGATCTCCCCGAGGACGGATGATGCGAACCAGATCCGGATTCAATCTCGTCGAGCTGCTCGTCGTGATCGCGATCATCGCGACGCTCGTGGGCCTGCTGCTGCCGGCGGTGCAGTCCGCCCGGGAGTCCGCCCGCCGGACGCAGTGCGCGAGTAACCTCCACCAGCTCGGCCTGGCGGTGCTCGGGTTCACCGATGCGCACCAGGGCAAGCTGCCCCGGACGGATCACGACAAGGATGCCCAGGGCAAGTCACGGTCGTGGGTGTACACGGTCGCGCCTTGGCTCGAGAGCTGCGACGCGATTCGAATCTGCCCGAGCGATCCCCGCGGCGGCGAGCGGCGAGCCGCCCTGGCGACGAGCTACATCGTCAACGCCTACCTGACGATGGACGTTCCCGGCGCCGTGGCACGGCTGCGGCAGGTGGGGGCCACGTCGAAGGCGATCTTCGCATTCGAGGTCTCGCCGCGACGCGGGCCGGCCTCCGGCAACGACCATGCCCATCCCAACGACTGGTTCAGCCGCATGAACCTGACCCGCGAGCGACAGATGCCCGGCTGGGTCTGGTCGCGTGTCACGCTGGAAATCCATCCGGGCGAGGTGGTGGTACCCGCCGGCGTCGGCGGTGCGGCATCCGGCACAACCGACCGGCTGCACGTGGGCCACTCCCACTACCTCTGCCTCGACGCCCACGTCGAGTGCCTCCCCGCCGAGACCGTCCAGGCCTGGGTGTCGGCGGTCAAGGACCCCACCGACCCGCACTTCGCCCTGCCGGGTGGTCTGCCGAGGTCGCCATAACCGATCCCACGCCTGCCTACCTCGAGCGACCGTTCCCTCACGCCCCGATCCGGAGCCACCGATGACCTTCCGCTGCCACGCTTGCCCGCTTTCCTCGGCGTTCGCCGTTGCCGCCTGCCTTGTCACGGCCAGCCTGGCGCGGCCCGCCGCTGGTCACGGCACGCCCTTCTCGGTCGGGTTCGACAACCAGGCGGGCAAGATCACCGTGTCACCGGGCGTGTACCGGAACTTCGATCCCGAGGAGTTGTTCGTGCTCCTCCAACCTGGCCTGGCGAGCAACGACGGCACGCCGGGCTGGGATCGCGGGGCGTCGCTCCCCTCGGGAACCCAACTCAGCGTGCAATTCATGCAGCCGCTCGCGTACTGGAATCCCCAGACGGCTCCTCAGGATCCGCTCCCAGTTCCACAGGGCCGCGTTTCGATTTTCGGCGCCGGCGGCACGGCGGAGGTGGCCGCCGCCAGCGGGCAAAACGCATCCGGGCTCAGCGGCACCAACCCGCTCTTCATCGACGCCTTCACGTCGCACCATCACGTCGTCTGGGACATTCTCGATCCCGACACGGCCGGGCTCTACGGGCTGTGGGCCCGGCTCGAGAGCACGAACCCGGCGGCCTTCGCCGCCGCGCCGAGCGATCCTTTTCTCGTGGTCCTCAACTGGGGGATTACCGATTCCCAGACATACAACACGGGCGTCGATCGCCTCGCCGTTCTGGTGCCCGAGCCGACCACGCCCGTGACCGACATCGTGTTCGACATCCCGACGGGAACGACCCAGACGCAGTCCCAGGTCGGGTATCCGATGATCGCGGCTGCAGACTCCGTCACCAAGGCGGGTGGGGGCACGCTCGTGTTCGACGCCGGCAACTCCTACACGGGGCCGACGGTCGTGTCGGCCGGCACGCTCCAGGTCGCGCATCCCGACGGCGTGGGCTATTCGAATCTGACGGTGACCACGGCCGCGACGCTCTCCGTGGCTGCGGGCATCTCGATGAAGGCGGCCTCCGTGATCGTGGACGGCGGCACGCTCTCTGCTTCGTCATTGGCGGTGAACAACTCGCTAGGGATCGCGTCGCTGGCGATCAACGCCGGCGCGATCGCCGTCGCTCCGAGCGTGGCGGTCGGGACGGGGGGACAGATGTCGCTCGTGCAGGATGCCCGAGTCGTGGTCGCCATCGGCGGACTCGCTGTCGATCAGACGTCCGGCGGCGGGAGGCTCGATCTCGGTGCTGGCCAGGTGACGATCGCCCCGGGCGGGATTTCGGCCGCCGACCTGAGGGCCGACATCATCGCCGGTCGCAACGGAGGTGCTTGGACCGGAGCGACGGGGATCACGTCGAGCACGGCCGCGGCCGCGGGCGGCACGCGGGCCGTGGGCTATGTGGTGGCGGGCGATGGCTCGGCCAGGGTGTCGTTCGCGGCTTCCGGCGACGTCGATTTGAGCGGTGCCGTGAATGTCTTCGACCTCGTGAGCATCAACAGTTCGGGCACCTACGGCTCCGGCGCGGCGAGCGTCTGGAGCGAGGGAGACTTCAACTACGACGGGGTGACGAACGTGTTCGACCTCGTGGGGGTCAACACCGCTGGAGCCTATGGCCAGGGCAACTACTTCCCGGCGGCGCCGACGGTGGCCGTCAGCCTGGCCGCCGTGCCGGAGCCCGCCGGATGGCTGTCGCTGCTCGCCGGGCTGGCCGCGCTGGCTCCGGCCTTCCGGCGACGAGCCTTGGTCGAGGCTGGCTGTTCGTGCGACCGAAGCCCATGACCCTGGCCCGGGGGCGGCACACGTCACGTCGCGGGCGAGGCTACGCCCCCATGCTCCGCGAGCGTTCGCCGACCCCCTCGCCTACCAGCCCAGTGTGCCTCCTCGTCGCTCCGGCTCTCCGCGATGGATGTGGCCTACCCGCCGAGGTGCGGGGCGATGGCCGTGGGCATTCGGGCGACGGGCAGGACTTCGCAGGCCGCGCCGGCCTCGATCGCCGCCCTGGGCATGCTCCAGACCACGCTGGTCGGCTCGTCCTGAGCGATCGTGTGCCAGCCCTTGCGGCGAAGCGCGAGCATCCCACGGGCGCCGTCTTTCCCCATGCCAGTGAGCAGCACGGCCACCCCCGAGCGGGGCCAGTGGGCCGCCACGCTCTCGAAGAAGACGTCGACGCTCGGCCGGAAGAAGATCTCCCTGGGCTCCGCCTGATACTGGAGCGTCCCGTCCCGCGAGAGCACCATGTGGTCGTTGGTGCCGGCGACGAGCACGTCGCCGTAGAGCGGCCGATCGCCGTGCTCCGCCACGCGGACCGTGCGGCCCGTGCGGTCGGCCAGCCACTTCGCCAGTCCGGGGGCGAAGGCCACGTCCACGTGCTGGATCACGACCACGGCCACGTTCCAGTCGTGGGGCAGGGGGTGCAGCAGATCGGCGAGGGCCTTGGGGCCGCCGGTCGAGGCGCCGACGACGAGCAGTCGGGGCGGCACGGCCGTCGCGGCGGCCCGCTGCGGTCGCGGCGTGGGCGACGAGGCGGCCACGATCTTGGCGATCGTGCCGATCTTCTCGGCCAGGGCGGTGGCGCCGCTGACCTCGCCGCCGGGGCCGAGGATCGGCGTATCGACGGCGTCGAGGGCGCCGTAGCCCATCGCGTCGTAGACGAGCGAGATGTTCCCGCTGACGGTGGCCGTGACCACCAGGATCGCACACGGTGCCGTGGCCATGATCTGCCGGGTCGCCTCGGCGCCATCGACGTGGGGCATGAGGAGATCCATCAGGATCAGGTCGGGCCGGTCCCGGCGGGCGAGCGCCACCGCCTCGACGCCGTCGGCAGCCGTCCAGCAGACCTGGTGGTCGGGCAGGCTCTCCACGACCCGGCGGAGGGCCTCCGCCGCTGCCCGCATGTCATTGACGATCGCGATTCGCATGCCGTTTAGGCCTCACCGATCAAATCAACGATCGTATCGATGAAGGTCTCGTCGTGGAAACTGCTTTTCGTGAGATAGCGGTTGGCCCCCGCATCCAGCCCACGGAGCCGGTCTTCTTCGCGGTCCTTATAGGAGACGATCACGACTGGGATTTCCCGGCGGGCGGGGTCGGCCTTCACCAGCGAGACCAGGCCGATCCCGTCCATCCGTGGCATGTCGACGTCGGTCACGATCAGGTCGTAGGCCGTGCCCCGCACGGCGTTCCAGCCGTCCATGCCGTCGACCGCCACGTCCACCGCGAAGCCCCGCGACTGGAGCAGTTGCCGCTCGAGCTCGCGAACGGTGATCGAGTCGTCCACCACGAGGATCCGTTTGCGGGGCCGGACCTCCTCGGCGAGCTTCTCGAACTCCACCCGCGAGAGCCGGCGGCCCATCAGGACGTTGTCGATGCTCCGGACGAGATCCTCGACGTCGACGATCAGGACCGGATCGCCGTTTTCGAGCAGCGAGGCACTGTTGATGTCGGGCACCTTGCCGAGCCGGGGGTCGAGCGGCCGGACCTCCAGATCACGCTCTCCGAGAAAGGCGTCGACGATCATGCCGAACTGCTGACCTCGGTCGCTGATCACCACCACCGGCATCGGCTCGTCGGCGGCCGAGCCATCCAGATCGAGGATCTGGGCTGCCGGCACGAGGCCGATCGCCGTGCCGTCGCGATCGAAGTATTGCCGGCCCTCGACGGTGCGGATCGCCGTCTGTGGCACGTGCAGGATGTGGTCGATGCGGGTGAGGGGGAAGGCATAGGGCTCGCCGGCGATCTCGACGAGCAGCGCGCGGATCACCGACATCGTGATCGGCAGTTGCAGCGTGAAGATGGTCTGCCGGCCGACCTGAGCCGCCACGCGAACGCTGCCCCCGACCGCCTTGACCATGCTCTGGACGACGTCGAGACCGACGCCGCGGCCCGAGATTTCGGTCACCGATTCCTTGGTGGAGAACCCCGGCAGAAACAGGAACTCGAGCAGTTCGAGTTCGCTGAGTTGATCGGCCACCGCCTGGGCCACGAGTCCCTTGGCGACCGCCCGCTCGCGGACCTGGTGCACGTCGATGCCGCGGCCGTCGTCGGCCAGCGTGATGTGGAGCATGCCGGCCCGGTGGCGGGCCTCGAGCCGGATCGTGCCCGCGGCCGGTTTGCCGGCAGCCTCCCGGGTGGCTGGGGCTTCGATGCCATGGTCGATGGCGTTGCGGATCAGATGGGAGAGGGGAGCCTCGAGTTTGTCGAGGATGTCGCGGTCCACTCCGGTCTGGTCGCCGACGACCGTGAACTGCACCTGCTTCCCCAGGCTTCGGGCCAGGTCTCGCACGAGCCGCGGGAAGCCCCGGATGCCATCCGCCAGCGGCCGCATCCGGCTGACGATCACTTCGTGGTGGAGCCGGTTGGACAGGTCTTCGTTGCGTCGGGCGAAGCTCTCGAAGTCGTCCACGTGCCGGGAAAGACTCGCGAGGCTCGCATCGGCCCGTTCGCGAATCCCGGCCACGATCGCCGCCAGTTTCACCGGCGATGCCGGTTCGCCGCTCTTGAGTTTCTCATCGAGTGCGGCGAGCGCGTCGCAGAGATCGACCTCCGCCGACCGTAACTGGAGGAGTGCGTCGACGAAGGGCCGCATCTGCCGGGTTTCCACCAGGGCCTCGCCGGCCAGGCCGACGAGCCGGGTGAGGCTCTCGGCCGAGACTCGGACCACCCGGTCGGCGGCTTCGGCAGCGCTGGCCCGCTGCCGGCCAGGTTCGGCACTCTGCGGGATCGAGGGCTCGTCCGGACCCGCCGGAGCCTGCGAGACGTTCGCCGCGGTGGCGGGTTGTGGAACGACGGTTCCATCCGTGCGCGACGGGAGGAGCGCGGCCGCCGGAGCCGGCTCGCCGGGCCGGTTGGAAGCTGAGGCCGCACCGAGGGCGGACGGCTGGCCGAGGGCAATCGGCAACGCGGGGCGGCCCGCCGCGATCGCCTCGAGGCATTCCACGAGGGCCTGGGCCCGGTCGGCCCATGGGCCGACCGCCGTCGTCGCGGTGTCGTCTCCACCGATCGAACCGAGGAAGTCGATGGCCGCCAGAAGGACGTCGGCATGCTCCGGCAGCACCCGCAGGCTTCCCTTGCCGGCGAGCACGAACACATCCTCGAGCGCATGGGCCACTTGAACGGCCGGCTCGAGCCCCACGATCCGAGCGGCGCCCTTCAGGGAATGCGCGGCCCGCATCATCGACTCGACTGTCTTCGGCGATTTGTCGAGTTCCTCGATCGCCAGCACGCCTTCGGAAAGCACGGCCGTCTGGCTCTCCGCCTCGAGGCGGAAAAGCTCCAACATCGAAAACCCGCTCAGGTCATCCGCCATGGCCGCCTCCGCTCACGTTGCCACCGCCTGGCGAAGCGATTCGAACAGCCGAATTTCATCGAGTACCGCGACCGTCTTCTCGTGCCAATCGAAGAGCGCGGATGAACAGCGGGCGGCCGACTGACTCACGGTGGAGGGTACCGGCCGGAGTGCCGATCGTTGCACCCGATGCACGCCCGCCACGTCGTCGGCGCCGATGACCCACAGGTCGGTGGTGCGGTCTTCCTTCCGTTCGAGGACCAGCAGACGCGGGGGTGACTCGCTGCCATCGCCGCCGGCCGGGACCGCTCCTGGCTGGCCGGGGCCGCCCGGAAGGCCCAGAATCGCATGGAGCGACACGCACAGCCGCAGCTGCCCTCGGATGTTCACGAGACCGGCCAGGGCCGTGCCCCGGCGATGGGGGAGCGCATGAAGCCTCCGGATCGGGGTCACCTCCACGAGTGCGGTGGCAGGCAAGGCGAGCCACTCTTTCGCCAGCCGAAACACGAGAAAACTGACCGAGTCCGCCTCGATCGCCGTCTCCGGCTCCTCGAGGATTTCCCGCCAGGCCTCCAGGTAGCCATCGGGCGCGGCCCGATCGAAGAACGACCGGGCGGCTTCCGCCAGCACCGGGCAGTTGCGGCAGTGGATGAAGTTCTCGAGTTCCGGACAGGTTCGGTCGCCCGAGACGCCGATCACCCGCCAGCATTCCGGCATCGGCTGTGAGACGGCCGCATCGGGCAGGGGAGGCAGGACGGTCATGGCGCCCGCTCCTTTCTCGCGACGGCGCGGGCTGCGGACTGCCGGTATTTCTCGGCCATGGCTGCATCACCTCGCCGGCGGGCCACGAGCGCGAGCGCGAGGAGCGCTTCTTCGTGGTCGCCGTCGAGGTAGAGCGTTTTGTGGAAGCACCCTTCGGCGCGGTCCAGGTCGCCCGAGGACTGATGCAGCATTCCCATCAGGAAGAAGAGTTCGGGGGCAGGTGCGAGCTGCGACCGGCTCCGCTCACAGGCCTCGATGGCCTCTGCAAACCGGCCGGCATTGGCCAGCCGGCCGGCTTCGGAAAGAACGGCCTCGAGCTCGGCCGCGGCGGCCGCGGGCTTCGCACCCGCCGCACCGTCAGCCGCGAGCCGAGTCCCTGCTGACGGGTCGATCGGTTTCCGTGGAGGCTCCTTCCGCGAGGGAAGTTCGCGAGCCCGCACCGGTGCCGGTGGCGCATGCACGCCCCGCCGCAGCGCGAACACCGACGCGGTCCCGGCCGGAATCCAATCGCCCTTCATGATCGGTGGCTCGGCCGCACCGAGCAGCAACAAGCCTTCGGGCAGGAGCAACCGTTCGATATGCCGCTCGACCAGCCGACGAGCATCGTCGGTGAGGTAGATGAGAAGGTTGCGACAGAAGATCACGTCGTAGGGGCCTCGGCTGAGGGTGAACCCAGGATCGAGGACGTTGGCCCATTCGAAACGGACCGAGTCGCGAACCCTGGCCGTGAGCACCGAGTGTTCCCGGTCAGCCGTGAAGAAGCGGTCGCGGAACCTGAGGTCGGCGTTGCGGAAGGCGTTGGCGGAGTACCGGCCGGCCGCCGCCCGGGCCAGAGCCCGGCGGCTGACGTCGACCGCATCGATCACGAAGCGGTCCGGCGTCAACCCGGCGTCGAGCAACGCCATGGCGACGGAATACGGCTCCTCCCCTGCCGCTGCCGGAGCGCAGAGGATGCGAACCGGGGGCCGGCCGGGGAGCATCGCCCGGGTGACGGCGAAATCGGCCACGAAGTCGAAGACTTGCCGGTCGCGGAAAAACCAGCTTTCGGCGACCACCACTTCCTCGACGAGGAGATCCCGCTGGGAGGTGTCGATCCGTACCCTATCTGCGAAGGCGGCCAGATCGCGGATCCCCGTCGCCTGCATCCGCTCCCGCACCGCCCGCTCGATCGCGGCGGGGCCAACCGTGCTCACGTCGAGTCCGATCCAGTCGCGGAGCACCGCTTCGATCGCGGCCATGCCGTTCATGATCGGCCCTCCGTGGGGCGGACGACGCTCGGGACGCTCGGAAAGAGTCCCGCGAGCAGGTCGTCGGGGAGGAGTCTGCGGATGTCGATCACCTGAACGGTCTCCCCGCCGAGCCGCAAGAGCGGACCCAGGTAGGGTGCCGAGGCAAGCTGCAACGGGGGACTCCCGACCGCGGCTTTGTCGGCACCACGGATTCCGATCACGTTCTCCGCGACCAAGCCGAGTCGCACTGCCGCGTCGGCGAGCCGTTCGGGCGGCCGGAACTCGACGACGATCACCCGGGTGCTGAGCCGCTGGCGGGGGGGGCCGGCGGCCATCCGCCGACTGAGGTCGACCAGGGGCACGAGATCTCCCCGGTAGGTGAACATGCCGAGCACGTAGTCGGGCACCTGGGGAAGCGGCCGGGCCGGCACGAGTGGGAGCACCTCCGTGACCAGCCGCGCTTCGATGGCGCAGGGCTCTCCGGCAATACTGAAGGTCAGAAGTTGCATGCGGGTTTGCCGGGCCGACATCCCTCCGCGGGGGCCGCGGCGTCAGATGGTGAACCGCGACACCTCCTCCTTGAGGTCGCCGACCGCTTCTCGGAGGTGGACGGTTGCGGAATTGAAGTCGTCCAACGCGCCAGCGGTGCGCGAAGCTCCGTCGGCGAGGCGGACCATCGCCTCACGGATCTGGTCGGCGCCTTGCGATTGGGCCCGCATACCTTCGGTCACCTGGCCGAATCGGCCGGAGATGCCGTGAACTGCCTCGATGATACCGCCGAGTTTGCCCGCGACTGCACCGATTTCGTGGACACCGGCGCGGACCTGTTCCGAGAACTTGTCCATCTCCATCACGCCGGCCGAGACGGCGTACTGCATTTCCTTGACCATCCGCTCGATGTCGAGCGAGGCCACGGCGGTCTGATCGGCGAGTCGGCGAATCTCGCGAGCCACGACCAGGAAACCGAGCCCGTATTCACCGGCTTTTTCGGCCTCGATGGCGGCGTTGATCGACAGCAGGTTCGTCTGGTCGGCCACCTTGGTGATCGTGGTGACCGCGAGGTTGATGTTCGCGGCGCGCTCGCTGATCGTGGCCAGCTTCGCTCCGAATGACGAGGTGCTTTCGGCCAGCCCCCGCATCGTGCCGTCCATGCCCTCCAGGTCGGCTCGGCCTTCCGTGGCCATCGTGCCGGTGCGGCCGGCCATGTCGTTGACCTCGGTCATGGTCCGCACGAGTTCCTGGCTGGTGACCGAGATCTGCTTGACGGCGGCCACGGCCTGGCTGGTCGACGCGCCGTAGTCGGCCATCACCTGGTGCTGCTCGCTTGCCGTCGCCTGGATCGCCGTGGCGGTCCCCATCAACGCCACCGACGAGTGCTGAATGCGGCCGATCAGGCCCCGCAGATCGCTGGTCATCGTTTGGATGGCGGCCAGGAGCGCACCGGTTTCGTCGTCATTCGTCACGTCGACGGCGGCCCGGAGGTCGCCCCCGGCCACCTGCCGGGCGACGGCCATGGCCGTTCGGATCGGCCCGGAAATGGTTCGGGCGACGACGAGCGCGGCGAGGGTGACGCCCACAATCGTCGCCAGCGAGAGGCCGATGATCGCCGACCGCTGAAACCGGACGAGCCGGTAGGCTTCGGCGGCATCCTGTTTCACCGCCAGTCCCCAGCGGAAACTCGGAAGGTAACTCCAGGCCGCCACCACCTCCTGCCCCCGATAGTCCCGCAGGGTGCCGTACCCTCGGGTGCCACTGGCGGCTTGTTGGATGCCGGAGGCCTGGTCGGTTCCCAGGGGAATCCTCAGCCGAAACGCAGCGTCCGAGACATGCCGGAGCGGTGTGGTCACCAAGACCGAATCGCCTACGAGTTGCCCGGCCACCACCTCGCCCGTTTCGCCCAGCCCACTGAAGTCGGAGAGGACCTTCCAGACCCGCTCCGGACCGAGGCCCAGGGCGAGCACACCAGTGAGCCGACCCTCGTCGAACACCGGGCAGGTGACGAAGGCCATGGGCTGCCCGGCCGGTCCATAGTGCTGAAAGCCGCCGAGGTCAGACTGGAGCAGCGTTTTGGCTCGGTCAAAGCCAACCGCCAGTTCGGAGGTCGCCAGGCCACCGCTGCCCACCATGGTGCCCGGCGGGATCGCGTCGTCGAGCGAGAACAGGATCCTCCCCGAGGTGTCGATCAGGAGCAGTTGCTCGTAGCCAAAGGAGCTGGCGGCATAGGTCAGATAGGGCGTGACGGCCGCCGCGGCCGCGTTGAGCCGTGCCCGGGGGTCGTCCTCCGCCTCGGCGGCCCGGGAGAGATCTCGCACGGCCCGCACGAGCGTCGGTCCGCGGGCCAGGGCCGCTCCGTCTCGCACTCGTTCGCCGGCATAAGCCTCGAGCTCTCCGGCCTTGCCGGCGGCGGTCTGCACGAGGGTGTCCCGCACCGACTTTTCCAGAGCGGACGAGGCGATTCGCGCGGTGATGGCGGTCAGGAGCGCGCAGGGAATCAGGGCGATGACGAGGAACCAGAACAGGAGCCGGCCGGCGATCGAGCGACGCATGCTCGTCCCGTGGTCGGCCTTCGGATCGGGGGTCATGGCCGCGCCTCCCGTACCGTCGGTGCCACGGTGGGATTGGCCCAACTGCCGCCCCAGCCACGGTAGAGATCGGCAACGAACTGCTCCCAGTCCGCTCGGGAGCGGGAAATCGGGTAGGGCATAGGGCGGACGGCCGTCCGGCTGCTCCAGACCACGTCAACCTGCCCGTCGGCCCTGATCCGACCGATGAACACGGGTCGCCAGGTGTGCTGGGTCTCTGGATCGACGGCGATGATCCCTTCGGGCGCATCGAGGCTCTGATGGCGCAAGGCCGCCCGCACCTGCCGCACGTCGGCGGTTTCCGCCTCCCGCACCGCCTGAGCCCAGAGCTGGACACTGTTGTAAGCCGCTACCACGACGTCGGATGTGGGTCGGTCCTCGCCGTAGCGGCGTTTGAAGGCGGCGATGAACGTCCTGTTTTCCGCCCGGTCGAGGCTCTGGAAGTAATTCCAGGCGGCGTAGTGCCCGGCCATCTCCGCGGCGGCCGAGCCGCGGAGTTCGTTCTCGCCGATGGCGAAGGTCACGATCGGTGTTGTGGTGGGGTCGAGCCCCGCGGCCCGAACGGCGCGGGCGAAGGGAATCGCGGAGTCACCGGTGACACTGCTCAGAATCACGTCGGGACGGGCAGCTGCGATCGCCTGGGCCACCGCCTCGGTGTCGGTCGATCCGAAGGGCACATACTCCTCTCCTGCCAGTTCTGCTCCAAGGCCCGTGAGGTGATCCTTGACGATGGCATTGACGCAGTGAGGCCAGATGTAGTCGGAGCCGACGAGGAAGAATCGCCTGGCTCCGAGGGTGTCATGGCACCACTGGACCGCAGGAGTGATCTGCTGATTCGGGGCGGCCCCGGTGTAGATGATGTTCGGCGATTGCTCGAGCCCCTCGTAGGCCATCGGATAGAGGAGCAGGTGGTCGTTCGCTTCGACGACCGGCAGCACGCCCTTGCGGCAGGCGCTCGTCCAGCAGCCGACGATCACGTCGGCCTTTTGATCCTGGATCAGCCATTCGGCCTGCCGAGCGAACGTCGGCCAATCAGATCCGCCGTCTGCGATCACCCAGCGGACTGGCCGGCCGAGCAGGCCGCCGGTGCGGTTGATTTCCTCGAGCGCCAGCACCTCCGCGTCGATCATCGAGCGTTCGCTGACCGCCATCGGTCCTGTCTGGGAATGGAGAATCCCAACCACGATCGGCTGGCGGTCGGCCAGGTGCCGAGCCAGGAAGGGCCAGGCGAATCCTCCGATCACCGCCACGGCCGCGAGTGGCAGCCACCAAGCCAGGCTCCGCTGCCGGAGCGGTTCGGGCGCCGGGGCGGCGGTCGACAGGGTGTCCGGGACGTGCATAGCCGGGCGGGGGAACGAGGGGATGGGGCGCCGAGACTGATCGGGCATCCTGCAATCTTTGTCCATCTTTCCCGACCAGGCGACGTTCGAAGCAGGAAAAAACCGCTTCGAAACGCAAAAACGGCAGACTTTGACCAGTCCCAGCCTCCCGGCCGGTACATCCGATACGATTGCCACCACGGAAAAGGTCGCTGCCCGTTTGGAATTCCGGCATGTCCGGTGGTGGTAAGCGGCTCGTGGAATCGCTATTCTCATGGTTGCCGCGGTCGCGGACAGCCTGCGCACGGAGCGGGTCGCTGGCGAGCGTTCGCACGTATGATTCGAGACTGGCGTGTTGGAAGCACGTCGCCGAGGGAGAGCCTGCCCATGACCCCGACTTCAGAGCAGACCGTGCAGGGAAGCAGCGTGAATCCGGCTGTCGATCGGATCGTCGGCATCTCGGCCTGGGCCGATCAGGTGCGGCGGTCGATCGAGTTGGTCGCCGCACACCAGTCGAGTGTGCTGATCATGGGGCCGAGCGGCACGGGCAAGGAGTTGATCGCGCGGGCGATCCATTCCTGCAGCATGCGGTCGAAGAAGGCCTTCATCCCGGTCGATTGTGCCGTCACCACTGGCACGCTTTTCGCCAGCCACATGTTCGGCCACGTCAAGGGTTCATTCACCGGTGCCACGTCATCGACGCTCGGCTGCTTTCGAGCTGCCGACGCGGGAACGATCTTCCTCGACGAGATCGGGGAGATGGAGTTGGAACTCCAGGCAAAATTGCTGCGGGTGTTGCAGCAACGGGTCGTCGTTCCGGTGGGAAGCCACGAGGAGGTAGCTGTCGATGTTCGTGTGCTGGCGGCCACGAACCGTGATCTCGCCATCGAGGTCAACGAGGGGCGTTTCCGGGAAGACCTCTTTTATCGGCTCAACGTGGTTGCCATTCGCACGATTCCGCTGCGGGAGCGGCCGGAAGATGTGCCCATTCTGGCCAGGCGGTATCTGGCGGAACTGGCAGCCCGACACGGCATGCCGATGTGCGACCTGGCCCCCGAAGCGGTCGAGGTGCTGCAACAGTACCCCTGGCCTGGGAACGTCCGCGAACTCGAGAACGTTCTCGAGCGGGCGGTCATGTTCTCGTCGGGCGACCGCATCGATTCCGAGTCGTTGACCGGATTGATCGCGGGTGCGCAGGGCTCAGGCCCGTCCGCCGGCGCCGCCGCCAGCCTCGGTCAGATGGCGATGGCCGCCAGCCGCGGGGTCGTGGCTCCCACGTCCATGCCGGGTGTCTTTCGGGTGGAGCCGAAAATCGCCCCCGCCGCCCCGCCGGCAGACGAGACGTCGCTCGATTCCGATTCCTGGCCGACCCTGGCCGACGTCGAGAGGATGCACCTCGAGAAGACGCTCGCGGCCACCATGCACAATAAGTCGCTCGCAGCCAAGATGCTCGGCATCGACCGCTCGGTTCTCCGGCGGAAGCTCCAGCGGTACGGTCTCGACGACGAGACCTGACGGCGACTGCAAGGGTGGTCGCTTCGTTCGGCTCGATTCAGCCCGCCTTCGAGCGAATCGTATCCGTCTCTTCCTCCGGCACTCGGAGCCGGAGCGTCGGGGTTGGTGGAGCTCGGCGTTCCTGAGAGAAGCCTCGGGTTCCGCTTCCCAGGAATCCGCGGAGGTGACCGACGGCCTCGCCGGTGAATTCGAGGCCGAGAACCTCCAGAACCTCGCGCCAGGGGAGGCCCCGCCGGTAGACAGCTCGATAAGCGGCCTTCAGTTCAGCGATGTCATCCGCCGAGTGACCGCTTCGCCGAAGTCCCACGATGTTGAGACCGACCACGCAGCTCGTCTGCCCGTCGAGAAGCATGTACGGCGGCACGTCCTGCACGACCCGCGCGTGTCCCCCGACCATGGCCAGACGTCCGATCCGGCAAAACTGGTGTACGGCGACGGCCCCTGAAACGAAGGCACGATCTTCGACCGTGACATGCCCGCCCAGCAGCGCGGCGTTGGCGAAGATGCAGTTGTTGCCCACAACGACATCATGGCCGAAGTGCGCTCCGGCCATCACGTAATTGTGATTTCCCACTACCGTGACGGCGTCGGGCTTCATCGCCCGGTGAATCGTGACGTGTTCCCGAAACACGTTGTGATCACCAATCACAACCCGGCCGATGTCCACCGGGCGGGCAACGTGCTGAGGGGCCCCTCCGATCACCACGTGTTCGCTGAATTCATTGTGACATCCGGCCGTCACTCCAGATTTGATCACCGCGCCGGACGCGACTCTGCAGAAGTCACCGAGTTCCGCCCCGGCCTCAATCGTGGCGAAGGGGCCAACGGAGACCCCGACCCCGAGGCGGGCCCCAGGATTCACCACAGCCAGCGGATGGATGCTCACGGGGGTCCTTTC
Organism: Candidatus Kuenenia stuttgartensis; assembly: GCA_945891385.1. Taxonomy (GTDB): domain Bacteria; phylum Planctomycetota; class Planctomycetia; order Pirellulales; family UBA1268; genus QWPN01. Next base: position 16,452 of record CAMDDJ010000031.1, read on the forward strand.
AGCATGATCGGGCGGGACGGAGAATCGATGCTGGCTGGGTTATCGGCTCGGACGGAGCCCGGATTCAATGGCAGTTTCAGGGGACGTGGCGATCTTGCCCCGCCCCTCCCGGTCCTCCAAGACACGTCGCCTGCCAGATTGCCGCTCCCCTCCCCGCTCAACGCCCCTATACTCTCTGGCTTACCCGGCACGCGGCCGGAGATTCGTTTGCGTGAGGAATGTGCTTCTATGACTCGTGAAGAACGGTATGCTGCCGCGGAAAAACTCAAGGACGATGGGGACCTAGCCGGTGCTGTCCTGGCGCTCGAGGCTGTGATCGTCGACGAGCCGGATTACGCACTTGCCCATTCGGCCCTTGGCGCCTGGTGCACCCGGCTCGAGCGGCACGAAGAGGCCGTTCGTCACGCCCGCCGAGCCTGCGAACTTGAACCGAAGGACCCCTTCAGCTACACGGCCCTATCGGTGGCCTGCATGCGGGCGGGTCTCATCGCCGAGGCGGAAGATGCTCTGGCCCGCTCGCGGATGCTCCAGGGCTGACAGGCGGGCGACGGAATTACTCGCGAGCGGCGGCGGAGACTGCAGCCGTCTGGCCGACGGCCTCTTCGATTGCGCTCAGCCGAGCAGCGTCTTGGCCAACGAGCCGAATCGAGCCCAGCCCGGTCTTCTTGGCATTCTCCAGGGCCTTCGCCGCAGCGGAGCGATCGCCGTTCGCAAGTTCGGCAGCCGCGAGGTGGAGGTACTTCAGGCTGCTGGGTGAGAGGATCGCATCCTGAAGATCCTCGATCGCCCCTGCCGCGTCCCCCTCGGCCAGCCGCACGAGTCCGCGGGTGTCGAGAAGATCGGGCAGAGGGCCGAGCTGCTCGATCGCCGAGTCAATGAGCTTGCGGGCGTCGGCCGCCGTGGCCGGTTCGGCCAGGAAGAATGCCAAGTTGTTGGCCACAATCGCCGCCTGGACCGGGCCGAGGTTCTTGGCGTCAAGCAGTTTGCGGTAGACAGCCTCGGCCTCCTGCGGCCGACCATTCAGCGAGAGGAATTCCGCATTCAGGAGTTCAAGCACCAGGCTGCCAGGGTCGTCTCGCCTGGCCTTCGCGAGAATCTCCCCGACCCGCTCCGCAGCAGCCGTCGCGGACGACTCGTCTGTCTGATGACGAAAGACCTGCACGGCAAGTCCAACAGCCCGTTCCAGTGCGAAGTTGTCTGCATTGGCCGCCAAGAGGTCGAGCGCCTCCGCAGCCCGTCCCTGTCGGCCCAGGAACTCGACACGTGCCACGACTCCGTCGGCCGAAAGCGTCGCCAACTGCTCGAGCACCTTGTCTGCCGCCTTGGGAAACCCAAGGTCTTCCATCAACTTGGCCACGGCTGCCAACTGCGCCGGATTATCCACGGCGACTCCCTCGCCAGGCATGAGCCGGCGGGCGAAGTTCCCTGCTTCCTGACGATTCCCTGCGGCCATCGCCAACTTCGCCTGAAGGGCGATCGTGATCGGGGAGTCGGGCGCCGACCGCTCGAGCCGTCGCAGCCAGGTTTCCGCAGAGGATGCCTCGCCGTGCTCGATCAGTTTCTCGGCCAGCATCGCCAGGTAGGCCGGCGGGGTTTCCGGCTTGGCAACGAGAGCAATCAACTCATCGCGGGCCTCGGGCCAGCGGCCGACCTTTTCTCGGAGCTGAACACGGGAGAGGCACTCGCTCATGGAGAGGGACTTGAGAGAGCCGAGTTGTTCCAGCTTCGTCAGAGCCTGCCGCCAACAGGCAGGCTCGGGCCGATTGGCCAGGAGATTGACCTCCAGTTCCAAGTCTTCGACCGACTGCCTGCCCTGCTTGTCACGGTTCTGGGCGATCATGTCGATGGCCTTCTCGAGGTCGGCGAAACTTCCGTTCTTGCCCAGCAGTTCGGCCGACGCCCGGCGGGCCCAGGGCTTGGCCTCCGCGGCGGCCGGGATCTCGTCGGACGCTCCCAGGATCTTGTCAAACAGGCTGCGAGCCTTTGCGGGGTCTCCCTTCCGCATCTCGAAGGAGGCGATCGCTCGCATGACATCGATGTCATCGGGGAAGGCTTCGCTCGCCGCCCTCGCCGCCGCGGATGCGTCGGCGTCGCGGCCAAGCATTTCGTAGCCTTGGGCCAACGTGAGCTGCCGCCGGGGCTCAGGAAGGAGTTCAGCCGCTTTGGTCAACGGAGCTTCAGGGTCCGGCAATTTGTTCGAGACCCGATGGGTGAAGACCGCGAGCCAAACCTCGGGGTTGTCGGCTGCCAACTCGGTGGCCTGGGTAAGAACCTCATTTGCCCGCTCGACCTTGCCTGCTCGGGCGAGCAACTGGCCGAGCCACAAGAGATCCTCGCACCGCGGCGCGTCGTCGGAAACGCTCTGCTCCGCGAGTCGGGCAGCTTCTTCGTTGCGGCCCTCTCGGAGAGCCACCTCGGCGGAAATCCGTTCCATGCCCTGGGCCCCCGAATCACCGAGCACGGCCATCGCCTTCTGAGCCTCGTCAAGGCGGCCGGCCTGATACAGCAGGGCGACCAGCCGGCGGACGACGATAGGGTTGGTTGCCCCTCCGGCCACGGCTCTTTGGAGCCGGCTGATCGCGGCTGGCCGCTCACCACGCAGCACCTCCACCTCGGCGAACAGAATCTGGATGAGATTCCAGCCGGGCCGTTCAGCTTCGGCCTCGATCAGCCGATTCCGGGCCTCGTCGAGCAAATCACGAACCGCAGGGGGCACTTCCTCGATCGGGCCCTGCTCCTTCTCGTAGGCGGCGAGCGCCACGCGAGCCTCGAGAATCTTGACGCTGGCGAGGGCCGCCCGGCCGCGGGCCGATTCCGCCCCCGCGATCCGGATCACCTCCGCTGCCGCCAGCCGCGCCTTCTCCGGGTCGCCTTCGGTGGCGGCGATGTCAAGGAGCGACTCCCGGATGCTGATGTCCTCGGGCTTCTTTTCAGCTGCAGCCTTCCACAGTCGTTCGGCCTCAGCCGTGTCGCCTGCGGCGAGCCTCAGCGGGGCTAGGGTGGCGAACACCTGGGCGGCCTCATCGTCCGACAGGGTAGCCCCACGCTTCTCGACTGCCTCGAAAATCTCGCGGGCCTTCTCCGGGGCGAGGCCCGCTGCCAGCTGTGATTCCACCAACAAAACCGGCGGTGAGTTTCGGGCAGCTTCCGGGGTCCGATCGAGCACGGCTTGCGCTGCATCGGAGCCGGTCGTCCGAAGTTCCAGCGTGGCAAGGCCCGCCCAGACCAAGGGATCGGCGGTCATCGCGGCGACCTCTTCGAGCAGGTCGGTGGCGGCCTTTTTCTCGCCGCGGCGGATGAGCGACTCGGCTCTCAGTAGGGCCATCTGGGTCGGGTTGACGGCCCCGGCTTCCTGGAGCGTGTCGAGCAGTTCGTCGACTTTGCTCCAATCTCGCTCGGCCTCCGGCCGGGCTGACTGGGTGTTGATTCTGAGCTGGAGGAGCGGATACCAGATCTGCGGCAACCGGGCGAGTTGGGGCTTCTCAACCGATTCGCTGATGGCCTCGAACTCGGCGAGCGCCTGCTCCGGCTTGCCGGCCGAGATCAACGCCTGGGCCGCGCCCACTCGGGCTGCCAATGAGGTGGGATCGTCGGAGAGAACTCGGCGATTGACCTCCAACTGGGCATCGAACTCGTTGAGTTTGGAGTGGCACTGGGCCAGGTAGAGGTCCACCTGCCGGACGAGGTCCTGGCTGCCGACGGCCATGGGCCGCACCTGCTCCAGCAGCGTCTTGGCCTCGTTCCACCGCTGTTCGGCGACGAGAAGCCTGGCCTCGAGCAGCTGAACGGGCACGCTGGTCGGGTCGTATTGCTCGCGAATCCGGGCCAGCGTCTGGGCCGCCTCGGTGAGCTTGTTTTGTTGAATGAGCACGTCGGTGAGCATGAGGAGCAGGGATCGCTGCCGCGGCAGGCGGCCGACGCCATCGACCAGGGTCTGCTCCGCCTGGGCCAGATCACCTTGCTGGAGGCTCACGGCGGCGTATCCGCGATAGGACCGCTCGTCTTCGGGGAAGAGTTCGAGGGCCTTGGCGGCGGTCGCTTCTGCTCGATCGATGTCCCGTTGGGCGACGGCGAGTTCAAAATCGGCGAAGATCACGTTGACGTCGTCGGCATCGATGGCCCGGGCCTTGTTCATGGACTCGGCTGCCTCGTCGAGCTGCTTCTGGCTGCGATACCAGGTGGTCAGTGCCAGCCAGGCGGCGACATCGTCGGGGTGGGTTTCGACGAGACGGTCAAGCACCTTTTTGGCCGCCTCTTTGGCGTCGAACTTGCTCTCGAGGATGCCCGCGAGCATCACGAAAGCGTTGACCTCGGCCGAAGCACCATCGAACGAGGGGTCGAACTCCCGCGTGCCGATGTCGTAGCCGACGAGTTTGGCCACGATCTCGGCCGCCCCGTCGGCATCGCCCGCCCCCACATAACTCGCCGCGAGCAGGAGTTCGATCCGCTTGATGTCGTCGGCCTGCTCCGCGGCCTGCTCCGGGGTGAGCTTTGCCTGCCGCTCCTTGAGCACGGCGAGATGTTCCTGGGCGTCAGCGGCCCGGCCCACCCCAATCTGAAACTCGGCCAACTGCCGCCGCAGGGCGTCGTCGTCGGGATTGCGGCGGACTGCCGTTTCCATGGCCGCATAAGCGCGACCGAAATCATTGCGGGTGGCGTCGGCCGACTGGGCACGGCCCATCAGGAGTTTGGCGTACTCGGCGTAGGCCTCGTCGTCGCCGGGCCGCAGGCCCACATACTGGGCGAAGAGTTCCAATGCTTCGCCAGCTTTCCCGTCCTCGAGTTTCTGCTTCGCAAGTTCCAGCTTGGAGCCGGCGTTGCGATTGATCTGAAATCGCCGCAGCAGGATGGCTCCGCCCAGCAGGGCCACCAGGGCGAGGATCAGAATCAGGAGAAACTTAAAATTGACCCGTTTCACGATCGGTCATCTCCACAACTGGAAGCGCGGTCTCGGAACCTCGCAGTGTACCACCTCGATGGCCTGGTTTTCGCGATGAAACCCGGGGGTAGACCCCGTGGCAGCCGACCGTGGACCGGAGTCTCAGCCCGCGGAATCGCCAAAGTTTGCCAGCCGAGTCTGCCGATTACAGCAACGGTGCTGGTTTTCCGGCCCGATCGGTGACCGTTTGCCAGCCACCCAGTCCCCCGGGACACCGCCGGCGCCTCAGCCGGAGGAACCTTCGAGGAGCCCACGCCATGACGACCGCCCGGATTCCCGTATCCCGTCATCACGGGGCTGGCTCACGCTTGGTGGCCCGGATCACATCCGCCCTCCGAGTGACCGCCAGTCTGGTCGCTCCAGTTGCCAGCCTCGGCCTCGCCGAGGCCGCCGCTCCGAAACCCTCTGCGACGAGCAGGATCGTCGATCCGGCCGTCGTGCCCGCTGGAGCGATGAGCTGCACAACGTGTGGGCCTGCCTGCGGTGGTCATGGCGGCCTCCATGGCCATCACCAGGGCTGTCGGGATGGCAATTGCGTGCCCTACTGTCCGGTGCGGCCTGACCGATATGGCTTCTACGGAACGCAGTGGCGGAGGTGGCCCGGGCAGCAGGTCGTCCAGGTATCGAATCAGCAGGAGGCAACCCCGGTCGCGCCGCCGCGTTCCCAGGTTCCCGAAGCCGACGAAGAATCGATGGCTCCGTCTGCCGATGACCTTCCCGCTCCCGGTCCCGAGGCCGCCGCAACCCGGCCTACCGCCGCCCCAGACCTCATTCCTTCGCGGCCAGGGACTCCGCCGGCAGCCGAACTGACCACGCCCGAGCCGACGCTCCCGACGGCGTCCGAACCGACTCAGGATCCCGCTCCCGCTCCGGCTCCAGCGGCCGCTCCGGCCCCGACACCGGCGCTGGCTCCGACACCCGCTCCGGCACCTGCCCCGACACCGGCGCCTGCTCCGACACCGGCGCCTGCTCCGACTCCGGCGCCTGCTCCGACACCGGCGCCTGCTCCGACACCGGCGCCTGCTCCGGCCCAGCCTCGGGCCCAAGACGAAAACCTGTTTGAGGCTGATTCAGGCTGGCGTGCGAAACGGAAATTCTCGGCAGCCCGCCGTGATACCGCAGTCACGCCCGCCGGCCACGCGACAAGCGCCGCGCCCCGGCTCGTTCCGCGGGTGCCCTTCGACGCAGCGGCCGAAACCCGGCACGTGCGGGCCGCCGGCGGACGCTAGAACGCCACACCTCCCGTGGACGGCCGGCCGCTCGTCAGATGCGTCAGTGCGAGAGGCGGGAGTCGAACCCGCACGCCTTGCGGCACTGGAACCTAAATCCAGCGCGTCTGCCAGTTTCGCCACTCTCGCGTGGGATGAGCCATCGGGTGGGCGGCGTCGCCCATCCCCAGCAGCCTACCGCGCCTCGGCTGCTGTTGCGGCTGCTTCGAGAAAGCGAGCGAGGTTTCCCTGGCCGGTCGCCGAGCGAGTTGGCCAGGCACCGAGCAGGGCATCGCGGTCCGTGCCCTCGTCCACCACCTCCGCGAGTCCGGCCCAGATCTCGAGGTTGACCAGTCGTTGGTCGGGCGGATGCCGGCTGTTCCAGTCGCGGGCGATGGCGGCCGCCGCGGCCGGGCCGAATGGCCGAGCGGCAGGCTCGGGCAACCGCCACAGAAAGCGATGCCAGCGGTGGTTCGGCAGTGAGGCAAAGCCTCCAGGCGGGGCACCTGCGGCAACTGGCTGCCCCCGGCGGAGCGGGTCGATGACGTGGCCGTTCACCAGCCGGCCGCGGCACGAAACCCACTGCTCCTGGCTGCGGACTGTGCCGAACATCCGCCATTCCTGGCGGAGAAACGTCAGGTGGATCGCCGTAGCCAGCGGCTCGGGCAGCGGCCCGGCCCGGCCCGCCACCGACTGGATCGCGAAGGCGAGCGTTGCGAAGGCGGCGAGCAGGCCGCAGGCCACCGTTGCCGGGTGTCCAAGTCCGACCGGCCGAGCGCCGCTGGCGACCGGCTGAGCCGGCCAAGCCGACGCGGGGATCAACGGCAGCCAGGCCACGAGTCCCACGGCGGCGAACAGGCCCACGCTCATCAACGCCCCGATCCCGGCATGGAAGGCCACCGCCAGACCCACGATGCCGAGTCGAAGCCGGGCCGATGGGATGGCGATCAGCGCGAGCGGCATCAGGATCTCGGCGATCGGCACGATCCACTGCAGTGGACGGGTGATCCAGGGGTTGGCTCCGATCACCATGCCGAGCGTGGTGCCATGGTCGTGCACCGAGAGGCCGTGGTGAAGGGCGTCGCCCGCGAACCAACTGGGATTGCACTTGGCGAGTCCGGCCCCGACATAGACGGCTGCGAGTTGGAGGACGGCCGCGACCGTGGCGATCGAAAACGCGGCCGTGGGCGGCGGCCCGGGGCCATTTCTGCGGCTGTCGAGCGACCACCTCGCCCCGAGCGGCAGGAACGCCGCCCAGAGCAACTGGCAGGCCAGCCAGAGGTCGCCCGCGTTGTTGGCTGGCGACGTGCGGCGGATGAGGCTCACCACCGCGATCCATCCCAGGATCGTCGCCGGCCGGGTGAAGAGCCCGAGCGTCAACAACAGTCCGGCGAGTCCTTCGGCGGCCAAGACGCCGCCGTTCCACCAAGCCGCGTCATAGACGAGCGCCACTGACCAATGGGCCGGATGGCCGAGATAGGACCGCACCATATCCGGTGGCATGATCCCGTCGGGTGTGAGCATCAGCCCGAAGTCGCGGCTGCGGAACAGGCAGTCGGCCAGGAGCAGCAACCCAAGACCGACCCGATACGCCGCGAGGCTCCGGGCGTCGAGGGTGAAGACACGCTCAGCATGTCGCCGGAGCGACGATCCGAGTCGGCCGGTCATGGGAGAAGCGGGCCCCTGGTGTCCTGCCTGCACGTGCACCGTGGCGGATGCGGAAAACGGCTTCCTTGAACGCCTTGACCGGCGAAACTACAACATCGCCGCAGTTGTGAACGATCCCAATCCCATGGCTGGCGGTCCTCCGGGCCGCCGGCTTCAACCCGAGAGCGACTCGATGCACGTTCCCCTGGTGGTGCTCGGTGGCGGGCCCGGCGGCTATGCGGCCGCCTTTCTGGCGGCTGATCTCGGTATGGAAGTGGCGATCGTCGACCGTGACGAGCGGCTGGGCGGAACCTGCCTGCTCCGCGGCTGCATCCCCTCCAAGGCCCTCCTCCACGTGGGCCGGGTCCTCGCGGAAACCCGGGAACTCGAGGACTGGGGGGTGTCTTTTCCGGCGCCGGCGATTCACCTCGATGCCCTGCGGGCCCGCAAGGACAAGGTCATCGCGACGCTCACCGGCGGCCTGGCCACACTGGCCCGGCGTCGGAACGTCAAGATCGTCCAGGGGGAGGCCCGGTTCACCGGCTCCGGCTCCCTCGAGGTAAAGACCGCGACGGGCAGCGAGCAGGTTTCGTTCGACCATTGCATTCTCGCGTCGGGCTCCCGGCCGGCCCGGATTCCAGCCTTCGATATCGGTAGTCCGCGGGTCATGGATTCCACAGGAGCCCTTGAACTCCGCGACGTTCCTGAGTCGCTGCTCGTGGTGGGGGGCGGCTACATCGGCCTGGAGATGGGTACGGTCTATGCGGAACTTGGATCGAAGGTGTCGGTGGTCGAGTTGACCGACACACTCCTGCCTGGTGCCGATCGCGACCTCGTCAAGCCGCTCCAGCAGCGGCTCGAGAAGCTGTTTGCCGACATCCTGATGCGGACCAAGGTCATTCGGCTCGAAGACCTCGGGTCGGCCGTGCGGGTGCACTTCGAAGGTTCGGCCGGGCCCTTCACGCGGGAGTTTTCCCGGGTCCTCATGGCAGTTGGCCGGCGGCCCAATTCGGACGGACTCGGCCTCGAGACGACCGGCGTGGTCGTCGACGCGAAGGGCTTTGTCGGGGTCGACGATCGGCAGCGGACGGCCGACCCGCGAATCCTTGCGATCGGCGACGTCTGCGGCGAGCCGATGCTGGCCCACCGCGCCAGCCACCAGGGCAAGGTGGCGGTCGAAAGCCTGCACGGTGAGCCAGCCGTATTTGCGCCCCGCTGCATTCCCGCTGTGGTCTTCACCGATCCTGAGATTGCCTGGGCCGGGCTCACGGAACACGAGGCCGCCGCCGCCGACAGGCCGGTTGAAATCAGCCGGTATCCCTGGGCGGCCAGTGGCCGGGCCCACGCGCTGGGCCGCACCGACGGGCTGACCAAACTGCTGGTCGATCCCGAGACGGAGGCGGTTTTGGGCGTGGGCATCGTCGGTCCCGGCGCGGGTGAGCTCATCGCGGAAGGGGCTCTGGCGATCGAGATGGGCTGCGTTGCCCGAGATTTGATGGAGACGATCCATCCCCACCCCACGCTCGGAGAGACGGTGGCCTTCTCGGCCGAAAATTTCTTCGGTCTGGCCACCGAGATCTACCGGCCCAGGGCAGAAGCGGCTGCCCGGTGATTCCGGGCTTGCCTGCCGGGTCCCGTCCCCAGGATAATCGGCCTATTCTTCCTGATCCCACCTGCCCTGGAGCCCGCCATGCCCACCCGCGACATCGACCAAGCCGGTAGCGACGTTGGTGAACCGGCTGGCGGCGCCGCGGCAACGACCTCACTACCCCGCGGTGCCCACGCCCCGATGGCGATCGCCCAGGCTGGAGCGTCGGGTACGGGCCAGCCCGAGGTCGTCGACGGTGTCTCGTCGGTCGACGCCGACCCGACTGAAACCCGGGAATGGCTCGACTCGCTGCGGTACGTGATCAACAGCCGGGGCGGCGATCGGGCCGCCTATCTCCTCCACGCGATCGAGCAGGAGGCCTACCGGCTCGGGGTGTCGATCCCGTTCTCGGCCACGACGCCCTACATCAACACGATCCCGGTCGATCGCCAGCCTCCGTTTCCGGGCAACCGGGAGATCGAACGGCGGATCAAGAGCATCATCCGGTGGAACGCGATGGCGATGGTCGTACGGGCCAACCGGGAAGACAAAAGCATTGGCGGCCACATCTCCACGTTCGCCTCGTCGGCAACACTCGTGGACGTGGCAATGAACCACTTCATTCGCGGTCGGGGCGACGATTACTCCGGCGACCAGGTCTACTTTCAGGGCCACGCATCCCCGGGGGTTTACTCCCGCGCGTTTCTCGAAGGGCGAATCACCGAAAAGCAGTTGGAAAATTTCCGGCGTGAACTGGCGGTCGGCGGCGGGCTCTCAAGTTACCCCCATCCCTGGCTCATGCCGGGCTTTTGGGAGTTTCCCACGGTGTCGATGGGCCTCGGGCCGCTGATGGCCATTTATCAGGCCCGTTTCAACAAATACCTCCAGGATCGCGGCATCAAGGACACGAGCCGCCAGCATGTCTGGTGCTTCATCGGCGATGGCGAGACGGACGAGCCCGAAACCCTCGGCGCCATTTCGCTCGCCGCCCGCGAACAACTCGACAACCTGGTGTTCGTCATCAACTGCAATCTCCAGCGTCTCGACGGGCCGGTGCGGGGCAACGGCAAGATCATCCAGGAACTCGAGGGTGTCTTCCGCGGGGCCGGCTGGAACGTGATCAAGGTGATCTGGGGTGAGGACTGGGATCCACTCCTCGACAAAGATGACGAGGGCCTGCTCGTCAAGCGGATGAACGAGATCGTCGACGGCCAGTACCAGAAGTACATCGTCATGCCCGGCGACTACATTCGCGAGCACTTCTTCGGGGCCGATCCGGCCCTGTTGGAGATGGTAGCCCATCTCTCCGACGAGAAGCTCAAGAAGCTCAAGCGGGGCGGGCACGATCCCGAGAAGGTCTACGCCGCCTACGACGCGGCCATGAAGTGCCACGGCAAGCCGACCGTGATCATCGCCAAGACGATCAAGGGGTATGGGCTCGGCGAAGTTGGCGAGGGCCGGAACGTCACCCACCAGCAGAAGAAGCTCAACGAAGACGAACTGCGGGCGTTCCGCTCCCGCTTCGGGATTCCAATCTCCGACGACGAGGTGGCCAAGGCGCCGTTCTACAAGCCCGCCGAGGACTCCGAGGAAATGCGGTATCTCCGCGAGCGCCGGGCCGCGCTCGGAGGCTACGTGCCGACCCGGCCGCTCGAGTCGCCCAGGCTCCAGACACCCAAACTTTCCGACTATCAGGGATTCATCGAGAAGAGCGCCGGCCGCGAGGTCTCGACGACGACCGGCGTGGTCACGCTGATGGCCTCGCTGCTCAAGGACAAGCAGGTCGGCAAGTACATCGTGCCGATCGTGCCCGACGAGTCGCGGACCTTCGGCATGGATCCGCTGTTCAAGCAGTGCGGCATCTACGCCCACACCGGCCAACTCTACGAACCGGTGGATTCGGATCAGCTCCTCTACTATCGCGAAGCCAAGGACGGCCAGATCCTCGAGGAGGGAATCACCGAAGCCGGCAGCATGTCGAGTTTCATCGCCGCCGGCACCGCCTACGCCAGCCATGGCGTGCCGATGATCCCGATCTTCATCTACTACTCGATGTTCGGCTTCCAGCGGATCGGCGACCTGATCTGGGCCGCCTGCGACTGTCGCGCCAAGGGCTTTTTGCTCGGCGGCACTGCCGGCCGGACCACGCTCAACGGTGAGGGTCTCCAGCACCAGGACGGCCACAGCCATCTCTTTGCCATGGCCTATCCGACGGTTCGGGCCTACGACCCGGCCTTTGTCTACGAGTCGACCGTCATCATGCTCGACGGCCTCGAGCGGATGTACGGCAAGGGCGAGGACTGGATCTACTACATCACGGTCTACAACGAAAATTACGAGATGCCGCCGATGCCCGCGGGATGTGAGCGGGGCATCCTCGAGGGCATGTACCGGCTCAAGGACGTGGCCGCGAGTCGTCCGCCGGTGGCGACGCTGCCTCCGGTGCATCTGCTTGGCTCGGGCGCGATTCTCCGCGAGGTGCTCCGGGCTGCCGACTTGCTGGCGGACCATTGGGGCATTGCCTCGACCGTCTGGAGCGTCACCAGTTGGAAGGAGCTCAGGCGGGCCGCGCAGGAGTGCCGCCGCTGGAACATGCTCCACCCCGAGACGGCCCCGCGGCGGAGCTATCTCGAGGAGATGGTGGGCGATGGCGAGGGCGTGTTCGTGGCCGCGAGCGACCACGTGCGGGCTGTGCCAGAGCAACTCGACCCCTGGATTCCCGGGGGCTTGTTCGCCCTCGGCACCGACGGCTTTGGGCGGAGCGAGTCCCGCGGGCCGCTTCGCCGGCACTTCGAGGTCGATGCGGAGTGCATCGCGGTCGGCACGCTCTGGCGGCTGGCCCGCACCGGGGCGATCGGCAGCCATGTGGTCACCGAGGCGATCGCCCGCCTCGGGGTCGACCCCGAGAAGATCGATGCGGCTTTGGCCTGACAGGCACTTCCTGCCGGCTCCGCCGCGTCGGCTATCATTTCCCACCCGATTCCCTCACCCCTGCAACGGACGCCATGGCAACCGAGTTCAAGCTGCCCGACCTTGGAGAAAACATCGCCTCGGGAGACGTTGTGACCGTCTTCGTGTCGGAGGGGGACGTCGTGAAGCCGGGGCAGCCGCTGCTCGAGGTTGAAACAGACAAGGCTGTGATCGAGGTGCCCTGTCCACCGGGCGGGCTGATCGAGAAGGTGTTGGTGAAGAAGGGCGACACGATCAAGGTGGGAGAGCCGCTCGTGCTGCTCGCCGCGGCAGGTAGTGCGGCCGCCAAGCCCGCGGCGAGGCCGGCCGATTCGAAGCCGGCCGATCCCCAGCCGGCTGCCCAGCCGGCGGTTGCGGCACCGCCGCGGGCCGAGAACGGCCGGCCGGCTGCCGTGCAGGCTCCTGTTGCGGTGGCCGAGCCGGAGCCCGAGGCTCGGGTAGCGGTTTCGGCAGCTGTGGCGGTTGAGCCTGCCGGTCCAGCCGTGCGCCGGCTGGCCCGGGAACTCGGTGTCGATCTTGCGCGGGTGTCGGGTTCGGGGCCTTCGGGCCGCATCGTCCGAGAAGACGTCATCGCCGCCGTCCGAACGGCCAGTGCGGCCGGTTCGACGCAGTCGGGACGCTCCGCCCCGGGGGCCGAGCGGGATGACTGGGGGCCGATCCGCCGCGAGCAGATGTCGCGGATGCGGAAGACGATCGCGGCCAATATGGTGCGGAGCGTCTCCACGATTCCGCACCTGACGAACTTCGACGACGCCGACGTCACCGAACTCGAGCGGCTGCGGAAGGAGAGCGCCGCCGAATACGCCAAGAGCAACCTCAAACTGACCGCGCTGGCGTTCGTGATCAAGGCGGTGAGCCTGTCGCTCCGGCAGCATCCGTCCGTCAATGCCACGATCGATCCAGAGAAGGGCGAGATCGTGTACAAGGACTACGTCAACATCGGTCTGGCCGTGGACACGCCTCGAGGCCTCGTCGTGCCCGTGCTGCGGGACTGCGATCAGCTCTCGATCCCGCAGATCGCCCAGGCGATCACCGACACGGCCGACAAGGCGAAGAACGCCCAGTACGCGGTGGAAGATCTTCGCGGGGGCACGTTCACGATCAGCAACCTCGGGGCCGTGGGCGGCGCCTATTCGACTCCGATTATCAATTGGCCCGAGGTTGCGATTTTGTTGCTCGGTCGCTCGCGGAAGATGCCGGTCGTGCATGAGGACCGGATCGAACCGCGGCTGATGATGCCGCTTTCCCTCTCCTACGATCATCGGCTGGTCGATGGAGCGATGGCGGCCCGATTCCTCAACGAGGTGATCGGCTATCTGGAGAGCCCCGGCCGGCTGCTGCTGGCCCGGTGAGGCCAGGCCCTGAAAGGACACCGTGACACCCACTGCGAGCATTGATTCCACGGGCACAGCGAGCCTGGCGTTTCTCGAGGAACTCTTCGACCGCTACCAGCAGGACCCCGCAAGCGTTCCGCCCGATTGGCAGGCGTACTTCGCCGCCTGGGGGCAGGGCGGATCGACGGGGCCAGCGGCGACGCCCCCGCCGGCCGTAGCCCGCCTGCCGCAACCCGTGAACGGTGCGGCTGGGCCGTTGCCAGTTCCGAAACTCGTGACGCCTGACGGGATCGCCACCGGCCACGCCGTAGCGCTTGCCAATGGCGACGTCCGGCTGCCGTCGGCGCCCGCCGGTGAAGAGATGCCGCTGCCGCTGCCGGTCGCCACGGGAACGGCGGGCGAGGAGCGGGTGGCGTTTCTGCAGGACCGCGTCGATCAGTTGGTTCGGGCCTATCGCGTCCGCGGCCACCTGATGGCCGAGATCGATCCGCTTGGCCGGCCGCGGCCAGGGCTGCCCGAACTCGACCCGGCGTTCTATCACCTCACGGAGGAGGACATGGACCGGTCCTTCTCGACCGACACGATCGAGGGTCCGCAGTCGATGTCGCTGCGGCAGATCATCAAGCGGCTGCGGCACACCTACTGCCGCTCGATCGGCGTGCAGTTCATGCACATGGACGACCTGCGGGTGCGGCAGTGGCTGCAGGTGCGGATGGAGGGCTGCGAGAACCGGATTCAGCTCGACCGCCGGCAGCAGCTGCGGATCTACCGCCAGATGACCACGGCGGCGGTGTTCGAGGAGTTCATCCAGAAGCGGTTCCTGGGAGCAAAGAGCTTCTCGCTGGAAGGCTCCGAGAGCCTGATCCCGCTGTTGGAGATGGCGATCGAGCGAGCGGCCGGCCAGGAGATCCAGGACGTGGTGATGGCGATGGCCCACCGCGGCCGGCTCAACGTCCTGGCCAACATCATGGGCAAGAGCCCGCAGCGGATCTTCCGCGAATTCGCCGACATGGATCCGGAACTCCACGTGGGCCGCGGCGACGTCAAGTATCACCTTGGCCACTCGACCGACTACCAGGCGGCCAACGGGCGGATCGTGCACATGACGCTCTGCTTCAATCCCAGTCACCTGGAGTTCGTGAACCCCGTGGCCCTGGGGCGGATGCGGTCCCGGCAGGATCGCTCCGGTGATCAGGCCCGCCAGCACGGGATGGTGATCCAGGTGCACGGCGACGCCGCCTTCGCCGGCGAAGGCATCATTCAGGAGACCCTCAACCTCTCGGAGCTCGACGCCTACCGCGTGGGCGGCACGCTCCACGTGGTCGTCAACAACCAGATCGGGTTCACGACCGGCCCCATGGAGGCCCGCTCCTGCACCTATGCCACCGACGTGGCCAAGATGCTCCAGATCCCCATCTTCCACGTCAACGGGGAGGATCCGGAGGCCGTTGCGCAGGTCGTCAGCCTGGCGATGGATTTTCGCCGGGAGTTTCAGCGGGACGTGGTCATCGACATGTACTGCTTCCGCCGCCGGGGCCACAACGAGGCCGACGAGCCGGCCTTCACCCAGCCTGCGCTCTACCGCGTCATCGAGCGACGGCCGAGCGCCCACGAGAGCTACCTGGAGCGGCTGCTCAAGCTCGGTGAGATCACCGCCGACGAGGCGGCGGCGATCGTCGAGCAGCAGCAGGCGAAGCTGGCGGCCGACCTGACGGTGGCGAAGAGCGAGGACTACGTCCACAAGAGCGACGTGGGCGGGGTCTGGGCCTTCTACATCGGCGGCCGGGAGCGGGAGGCGGCCGACGTCGATACGGGCGTGCGCCGCGACGTGCTCGTGGAGATGCTCGAGCGGCTTGTCGCCCTGCCCGACGGCTTCCAGCCCCACGCCAAGATCGCCAAGTTTCTCGAGGGCCGCCGGCAGATGGCCGCGGGCCTCCAGCCGCTCGATTGGTCCGCCGCCGAAGCCCTGGCCCTGGGCACGCTCGCGACCCAGGGCCTCCGGGTGCGGCTCACCGGCCAGGACAGCCAGCGAGGAACCTTCAGCCACCGGCATGCGGTGATCCACGACGCCGTCACCGATGAGACCTGGTGCTCGCTCGAGCACCTGGCCCCCGACCAGGCGCCCGTCGAGATCGCCAACAGCCCGCTCTCCGAGGCGGGCGTGCTCGGGTTCGAGTATGGCTACAGCCTGGACTGCCCCGACGGCCTGGTGATGTGGGAGGCGCAGTTCGGCGACTTCGTCAACGCGGCTCAGGTGGTGATCGACCAGTTCATCGTCAGCGCCGAGGACAAGTGGAACCGGCTCTCGGGCCTCGTGATGCTCCTGCCGCACGGGTTTGAGGGGCAGGGGCCCGAGCATTCGAGCGCCCGCCTCGAACGGTTTTTGATGCTCGGCGCCAAGGACAACATCCAGGTCGTCCAGCCCACCACCCCGGCCCAGGTCTTTCACTGTCTCCGGCGGCAGGTGCTCCGCGTCTGGCGAAAGCCGCTGGTGGTGATGACGCCCAAGAGCCTGCTGCGGCATCCAGGCTGTGTCTCGACCCTCGAGGATCTGGCGACGGGCGAGTTTCAGCGAGTCATCCCCGATGTCTCGGGCGTCGATCCCCGGGAGGTTCGCCGGGTGCTGCTCTGCACCGGCAAGGTGGCGTTCGAACTCGAGAAGCGTCGGCAGGAGCTCGGCCGCCGCGACGTGGCGATCATCCGCGTGGAGCAGCTCTATCCGCTGCCACGCAGGCCTCTCGAGGCGGCGCTGGCCGGCTACGCCGCCGGCACGCCGGTGGTCTGGGTCCAGGATGAACCCGAGAACATGGGCGCCTGGCGGTTCCTGCGGATTCACCTCGGCGAAAAGCTCTTCGAACGCCTGCCCTTTTCCGGCGTCTGCCGCCAGAGCGCCGCGAGCCCCGCCACCGGCTCGAAGAAGAGCCACGACCTCGAACAGAACGAGCTGCTCTCGGCG
Source organism: Candidatus Kuenenia stuttgartensis (assembly GCA_945891385.1). Lineage (GTDB taxonomy): Bacteria > Planctomycetota > Planctomycetia > Pirellulales > UBA1268 > QWPN01. The sequence goes on from CAMDDJ010000031.1 coordinate 33,094, forward strand.
GCCTTCAACAGCTGAGTGCGGATTCTTCCCTTTTTTACTCCTCCCCACAGACCCTCACTCCATGCCCATTGAACTGAAGGTGCCGGAAGTCGGCGAATCGATCACCGAGGTGATGATCGGAACGTGGAAGAAGCGCGAGGGCGATGTCGTCGCCATCGATGACGCGATCGTCGAGATCGAGAGCGACAAGGCGACCGTCGAGCTGCCCGCCCCGGCTGCCGGTACGATTGCGAAGGTGCTGAAGGGTTCCGGTGCGACGGCCAAGGTGGGCGAGGTGATCGGCTATCTCGAACCGGCCGGCGCGGCTGCGGTCGCGCCCGTCGCGCCAACGCCCGCCGCGCCCGTCGTCGACGTGAAGCGGACCGAGGGCCGCACCACGATCGGCTCGGTGCAGCCCCCCGCCGCGCCCGCGGGTCCCCAGCGGGTGATGCCCGCCGCAGCCCGGGTGCTCGGTGAGGCGGGCATCGCCGCCGCCGGCATCCAGGGCAGCGGTCCCGGCGGCCGCGTCACCAAGGAGGATGCGACCCGGGCAGTGGCCGCGCCTCCGGCTCCGCGGGCCGCTCCGGCTCCCGCGCCCGCCCCAGTCAGCATGCCGGGCCCCGGCTCACGGGAGGAGCGGTTTCAGCTGATCAGCCCGATCCGCCGACGGATCGCGGAGCGGCTCGTCGAGGCCCAGCAGCAGGCGGCCCTGCTGACGACCTTCAACGAGGTCGACATGTTCGCCGTGATGGAGCTGCGGAAGAAGTTCAAGGATCTCTTCCAGGAGCGGTATGGCGTCAAGCTGGGCTTCATGTCGTTCTTCGTGCGGGCGGCGGTGGAGGCCCTGCGGGCGGTACCGCAGGTCAACGCCGAGTATCGCGACCCGCACATCGTGTTTCGCGACTACTACGACATCGGGATCGCGGTGGGGGGCGGCAAGGGCCTCGTGGTGCCGGTAATCCGCAACGCGGAACTGCTCTCCTTCGCCCAAATCGAGCAGACCATCGGCGACTTCGCCCGCCGGGCCGGCGAGAACAAGCTCAAGCTCGAGGAACTCCAGGGGGGCACGTTCACCATCTCCAACGGGGGCGTCTACGGTTCGATGCTCTCGACGCCGATCATCAACCCGCCGCAGAGCGGCATCCTCGGCCTGCATTCGATCCAGGAGCGGCCGATGGCCGTCAACGGCCAAGTGGTGATTCGGCCGATGATGTACCTCGCCCTCACCTACGACCACCGGCTGGTGGACGGCCGCGAGGCGGTGACGTTCCTGAAGCGGATCAAGGACACGATTGAGGATCCGAGCCGGCTGATGTTGGAAGTGTGAGCACAACCGGTCAACCTTGATGGGCCGGGGTTGCCCATGCCATCTCGTCGGACGCTCCCTTCAGGCATCCTGCCTTCCGGTCGCTCAATGGCAACCTCGCTTCGCCATCCTGGCTGCGCTCGGTTTCCAACGCCGCTCGATTGGCATGGGCAACCCCTCACGCAACTCAACTCAACGCAACCCCACGGTGAATGATGTCTGCAACAGCGACTTCGACAACGCATGACCTGATCGTGATCGGAGGCGGCCCGGGGGGCTATGTGGCCGCGATCCGCGCGGCCCAGGCCGGGCTCTCGGCCGCGGTGATCGAGCGGGAGACCCAGCTCGGCGGCACCTGCCTGCGGGTCGGCTGCATCCCCTCGAAGGCCCTGCTCGAGTCGAGCCACAAGTATGAGGAGGCGACGCATGAGCTGGCGGCTCACGGCGTGCGGGTGGGGGGCGTGGCTCTCGATCTAGCCACGCTGTTGAAGCGGAAGGACGACGTCGTCTCCACGCTCGCCAAGGGAATCGACGCCCTGATGAAGAAGCACAAGGTGACCCGCTACCTCGGCACCGGCCGGCTGGCCGGACCGGGCAAAGTGAGCGTGACGGCGGCCGACGGTGGCGTGACCGTGCTCGAGTCGCCGCGGGTGATCCTGGCGGTCGGGAGTCGGCCGGTGGTGCTGCCCGGGATCGAGGCCGATGGCGACCGCGTGGGCACGAGTACCGAGGCGCTTCGCTACCCGGAGGTGCCGGGCCACCTGGTCGTGATCGGCGGCGGCTACATCGGGCTCGAACTCGGCAGCGTCTGGCGGCGGCTGGGCTCCCGCGTGACGGTGCTCGAGTATGCCGACCGGATCCTGCTGGGCATCGACGGCGACATCGCCGCCGAGGCGCTCACGCTGTTCCGGAAGCAGGGGCTCGACATCCGGCTGGGTGTGAAGGTGACCGGTGCCCGGGCCGAGCGGGCCGGCTGCGTCGTCGAGATCGAGGGATCCGAGCCGATCCGCTGCGACCGGGTGCTCGCTGCCACCGGCCGTCGCCCGGCCACCGACGACCTGGGCCTCGAGACGGTCGGGATCGAGCCCGACCGCCGGGGGTTCATCGCGGTAGATGGGCAGTTCCGCACCTCGGCCGCCGGCGTGTGGGCGATCGGCGACTGCATTCCGGGGCCGATGCTCGCGCACAAGGCCGAGGAAGACGGTGTCGCCTGTGCCGACGGCCTGACGGGTGGCTGGGCCCACGTCGACTACGACCTGGTTCCAGCGGTCGTGTTCACTCATCCGGAGATCGCCGCGGTCGGCAAGACCGAAGAGCAGCTCACGGCCGGGGGCGTGGCCTTCAAGAAGGGGGTCTTCCCGTTCCGGGCCAACGGCCGGGCCCGCACGCTGGGCGATACGACCGGAAAGGTGAAGATCCTCGCCGACGCCGTCAGTGACCGGGTGCTGGGCGTGCACATCATCGGCCCGGAGGCGGGCAACCTGGTGGCCGAGGCTGCCACGGCGATGACGTTCGGCGCCACCGCCGAGGACATCGCCCGCGTCTGCCACGCCCACCCGACGCTGCCCGAGGCCCTGAAGGAGGCCGCGCTCGCCGTGGCCGGCAAGGCGATTCACGGGTAGCGACGCGGCGATTCGCGGCCCAAGTCGTGGACGCCGCTCCGCCGGGCTGCCATGCTGTGGGGAACGATGGAGACTCCCACGGAGGATCAGCCGATGAAGCCGGTTTCGACGTTCGTGTCGGGCGTGTCGCTGCTCAGCGCCATGTTGATGGCCGGCTCCCCCGCGCCCGAGGCTGCCGGCGGCGACGCGTGGCAGGAGAGCTTCGCCCGTGACGAGCGGCAGTCGGGCGGGGCGACGCTCCGCTACCGGTTGCTCACGCCCGAGCCGGCCGTGGGCGGCGGCAAGCTGCCACTGGTGCTCTTTCTGCACGGCGCCGGCGAGCGGGGCGACGATAATGCGGCGCAACTCAAGCACGGGGTGGCGGAGTTTCACCGGCGGCAGGCGAAGCAGCCCTGCTTCGTCCTCGTGCCGCAGTGCCCGGCGGGCCGGAAGTGGGTCGAGGTCGACTGGGGCGGCGGGAGCGGGGCCGGAACGTTTCCGCCGGAGCCCTCCCCGC
>CAMDDJ010000032.1 GCA_945891385.1 Candidatus Kuenenia stuttgartensis
ATCGGCCGCCCGGAGGGCGGCCGGCCGGGCGGAGGCCCGGCAAGGTCGCGGGGGCCAGGGATGGCCCCGCGACCGCTCAAGAAGGATGCCCCGGCCTGGGCGAGCTAGGCGGAGTGCCCACCCAAGCCGTTGGGGCATCCTTCCGGATCGTGGTATGCGGGTTGCGGACGACACACGTCCGATGAGGTGCCGGCCTTGCAGCACCCGTTGATTTGTCGTGGTGAGCAAACGCTGTGCCATGCAGAGGCCCCGTTTCTGGTTCGCACCCGACACCCCGGCAAAAGTGCCTGATTTGCTGTTCGTTCGGCGAGAAAAGTCGCGGCCTGCCGGAGCGTCAGCAGCCCGCCTGGAGGACTTGGCTGCGGAGCGACGCACGTTTTGAGGGCAGCGATCTGCCCGCCGGCGCGGCATTGGGCTACCTTGCCGGGGGAGAAGATCGTCGTCGCTCAGGCGGACCATGCGGTGGTGAACCCGTGTGGCCTCAACCTTCGTGGGGCAAGTTCTTGATGGTCGTCGCAACGAACCTGCCGCGGGATCGACTCGTCGCCGAGTTGGCCGTGGCGTTTCCCGAGGCCGTGACAGAGGGCGAACCGGCGGCCGCGGCAGCCCAGCCCTGTCGCGGCGGACGCCTGGCCGCGGAACAGCGTCTGGCCGCGGTCGCTCCTGCGGAGTATTCCCAGACGCGAAACTTCGTGACGGGGGCGGTCTCGCGGTTGTCCCCTTGGATTCGACACGGCGTGGTGTCGCTTGCCGAGGTTCGGGACAGGGCGCTCGAGCAGGCTGGCCCTGACGCGGCGGAGAAGTTCATCTCCGAGCTGGGCTGGCGAGACTATTGGCGGCGTGTGCACGCCGCCTCGGGCGATCGAATCGGTTTCGACCTGGAGGCCGCCTCCGCCCGTCCGCGGGCGGCGCAGGTCGACCGCATGCCGGAGGACGTGCTCGCGGGCCGCACTGGGCTCGCCTGCATCGACGACTTCGTGCGGCGGCTCCATGCCGACGGCTGGCTGCACAACCACGAACGCATGTGGCTGGCCTCCTGGCTCGTGCATGTGCGGGGGGTTCATTGGCGGGCCGGAGCCGACTGGTTCCTGCGGCACCTGCTCGATGGCGACCCCGCCAGCAACCATCTCTCCTGGCAATGGGTCGCCGGGACCTTTTCGGCCAAGCCCTACATCTTTAACCGGGAAAACCTCGAGCGGTTCACCAACGGCGTGCATTGCCGCCACTGTGCGGTCGCAGGCCACTGCGACGTCGAGGGCGACTACGACAGCCTCGCGGCCCGGTTGTTCGTCGGCCAGGGCGGGGCCGACTTCGATGCGTCGCCGGCGGTGTCGCTGCGGCCCGCCGAACCCTGGCGACCGGCTGCAAGCCCCCGGAAGCCGCTGGTCTGGATCACGCTCGACTCGCTCTCGCCGCGGAGTCCCGCCGCGGCCGCCTGGCCCAGCGCGCCGCGGCTCTTCATCGTGGATCGGGCCTGGCTCGCCGCGGAACGGCCGGCGCTCAAGCGGCTCGTGTTCATCTGGGAATGCCTGGCCGACCTGCCGGAGGTCGAGATTCACGTCGGCGATCCGTGCCAACTCGTGCCGGCTCGGGCGGCGGCCCTGGGCTGCGATGGCATCGTGGTCGCCGACACCCCCTGCCCGCGCGTGCGCCAGGCTGCCACCGCGATCGGCGAGACGTTGCCGGTGCGGGTCGAGCCCTGGCCCAGATTCTGCGACGACTCGAAGGTTCGTGACCTCGGCCGCTTCTCCCGTTACTGGAACAAGGTCAAGCCGTCAGCCCTGCGGCCTACCGCGGAATGAAAGCGGCAGAAAACGGGTCGCTGCTCGTGAGCCTCGGGAGGAGCGGCCCGAGCGTCGGGAGCGGGTTTCTCGAAACGACCCGCACCCCCTTCGGTGGCGTTTCTCTCGCGTGTGCGCAGCCCGCGTCCCAGTTCGCAGTTTCCCGCCATGCGTGGGTCGCGTCCGGCACCGCTCAGAGCCTGTTGTGGATGTCGATCGCGGGCAGTTCGTCGGGCGAGGCTTGAACGACGTCGCGATCGTCATGGATCTGCACGAGCTCACCCCAGTCGGTGGGCGGTCCACGGGCGGGAGAGATGGGCGGAGGCTCGAGCGGTTCGCCACGATGCGTGGGGATTTTCCGGATCGGCCCCGGATCGCGGACAGGATGTCCGCAGCAACCGGAGGTTGCCAACAGTACGGAGGCCAGACGGATTGGGAAGCACCTGGTGCGGGCCGGGACATAGGAGCACCCGACTCACGAGCCGCTCATCAGTCGGACGACGCTTGCGGAAGTGCCGTTGGCCGACCTATCCATCGGATCCGGGTGGCCGAGCCTCATTCGTCCATCATTCCTGCATCAGTCGTTACACTCTTCGCTGCGCGTTGGATTCGCCCCACTGCTCCAGCGCACTCGCCCATAATTTCAATCAGGGCGGCCTGCGGCACGGCGAGTGGCGTTTCCGCCCGCGAAGGCCAGCCGTCGATGCCCCGATCGACTGCCCAGTGGAGTGGGTCAAAGATCCGGAAACATGTCTGCGACGACGATACTCTGGAACGAGGCGGCGATCGGCTTCGAGCGGCTCTTCGGGGCAGCTGTCGGATTCAAGACGTGGCGGAGCCGGGGGGCGGTACTCGCCATGTCGGGCGCGCAGGCTCCTGACCTCAATTGCGGTGTCGTGACCGCTGGCGAGCACGCGCCGTCGGCGATCGGTGAAATGGCGGGCCGACTGCGGGATCGCGGACTGCCGGGGCTGGTCCTGGTCGCAGACGGTACCGGCGCGGCGGCCGACGAGGCTGCGACCGCGGTCGGCCTCGTTCGTGCGGCCCGCATGCCGCTCATGAGCCTTCCGGCCGCAAACATTCCGGCAGAGACAGGTGCCTTCTGGGTGCGGCGGGCCACGACCGCCGCCGACGTGACAGCGGCCAACAGGCTCATGGCGGCCGCATTTGACCTTTCCATCGAGCCCCTCCACGTGGCTTTTCCGCCGCGGCTGCTCGAGGAACCTGCCGTGGCGGTCAATATCGTGCTCGACGGCGACGAGCCGGTGGGGGCGGTGCAGACCACGATCCACGACGGCACCGTTGGGGTGTGGTCAATGGCGACGCTGCCCGCTCGACGTCGCCGGGGTGTCGCCCGTGCCGGCCTGACGTACGCGGTCGCTGAGCGGTGTCGCGCCGGCGGCCACTCCGTATTCCTGATCGCGACCGATGCGGGCCGGCCGTTGTACGATGCCGTCGGTTTTCGCGTTGTCGACTGGTGCACCGTGTGGCTCACGCTTCCGCACGTCGCGAATAGCCCGGACGAATCAGCATGACGTCAACGAACTCCACCAAGGATTTCGGCCCGATCGCGAGCGACTACGCGTTCTTCGAGGACCACAGCACGGAGGCCCATCAGGATCTGGCCGGCTATGCGGCGATTCTCGAAAGCATATGCGCCAGCCGCTCGAATCCTGGGCTCGTTCGCATGCTGGACTTCGGTTCCGGCCCGGGCAATTTCACGGCCAAATTCTTGAAGCTTCTCGCCTACTCGAAAAATTCTCTGTCGCTGGCGGTGGTCGAGCCCGTCGATGCGTATCGGGAGCAGGCTGTGAAATCGCTGTCACAGTACACGGCCCTGCCGATTCGGGCTTTTGCGCACGTGGAGACGTGCCCTGAGAGCCGCCTGAATGTGGTCTTGGCCAACCATGTTTTCTATTACGTGCCGGACCTCGAGAACACGCTCTCTACGCTGCTTGCGAAACTCGCCCATGGCGGCGTGTTGATGACGAGCATCGCAGGGTTGGACAACACGCTGATTCAGATCTGGCAGGCGTGTTTCACGATGCTCGGCAAACCCTTGCCCTACAACACCAGCGAAGACGTTCAGGAGGCCTTCGAAAAACTGGGCGTGGCAGCGACCATGCAGAAGATTCATTACAGGCTCGAGTTCCCCGACACGGCTGAGAACAGGTTGAGCATCCTGCGATTTCTCTTGGCCGACTATCTTCGCGAGCTGCCGTCTGAGGACGTTGTCGCCTTGTTCGATCCATACGTGGCGAATTCCGGGCTGGTATCGATGCGTATCCAGCACGACCAGTTGTGCGTGGTGAAGCACGGCTATCCTGGTGCAGCGTGAACTGGAATCGCAAGTGAACGGCGTCAAGGATTGCGAACCGCTCATGTGTCGATTCTCGTTCCCGGGGGGCGTTTCCTCGTCGGGTCGGAGCTCCATGGTTCCCCGAGCATGGCGAGCCGTGTGGCTGCCTGCCGGCTCGCGCTCGTGAGCAGTTCTGCGGCGGCGACATCCGGCTCATTGCATTCATCACGGAACCAGGGCCGATCCGGAAAATCCTCACGCACTTGGGCGAACCGCTCGAGCCACCACCCGTCTCGCCGGCCCGGGGCCCACCCGCTGACTGGGTCGAGTTCGTGCAGATCCATGACGATCGCGACGTCTTTCAGGCGACGGATAGACGAACTGCCCGTGATCGACATTCGCAGCCTCTGACCCGCGTCGGACACGAGGTGTCGAAGCCCCTGGAACGGCCGACGAAGACACGGTCTGCGCCGACGCGAGAAAAACGCCGTCGCTGAGGGGAAGCCGCGCGTTTCGGGAACGCTTTGTGGGGGCCAGGAAGAACGGGCCAACTGGTTACGAGCCGCTCATGAGCTCCGGCGTCGTTGCGGAAGTGCCATTGACCGGGCTATCCTTCGCCGGGTCGTTGGCGATGAGGCAATGTTTCGGCACTCTCAGCTACAATCACGCCGACACATGGGCCATGCACCGGAGAGTTCTTCGCCCCGTGGCTGATCGACGGCTCGGCACACCCGATGACGAAGCACTAGGCTTCCATGTGCTTCCCTGGGATTCGTCGCTGTTCGGGTTTCCGGTCGCGCACGTCTCGGCCGACGTCATCCACACTGGTCGCTTGCCGCGAGTTGTCGAATCGCTGCGGGCGGAGGAAGTTCGGCTCGGCTACATCTCCGTGCCGTGGAGCGATGCGGGCGCGGCCGCCGCGATCGCCCTGGTGGGCGGCAGGTGCGTGGACCGCAAGGTGCGTTTCCGGAAGGCGGTGATTGCGGGCCTGCCGAAACCCGCGGGGGTGGAGTCGGTGCTGGGCAAGCCCTGCACGGCGGACTTGGAATCGCTAGCGCTCGTGAGCGGAACCTATTCCCGGTTTCGGGCCGATCCAAGGATTCCGCCGGACTTGTTCGAGAGGCTGTATGTCGCCTGGATCCATCGAAGCATGAGCGGCGAGATCGCCGAGGATGTGCTGGTGGTTCGCGTGGAAGATCGTGTTTCGGGGATGGTCACGGTGGTGGGCGCACATGGTGACGCCATAGGCGTGATCGGGCTCATCGCGGTGCACGCCGGCCATCGCGGCAGAGGATACGGCAGGCGACTGATGCTGGCGGCGGAAGCGCGGTGCGCAGCGCACGGCGTGCCTGCGATCGAGGTGGCCACGCAACGGCGGAATGCGGCTGCCTGCGGACTGTATGCCGCCTGCGGCTACGAGGTCGTGCGTGATGAGGCCGTGTTCCATATCTGGCTCGAGCCATGACCATGATCCCGTTCAATCGTCCGTTTCTCCCGGACCGAGCGATCGGCTACATCGCGGAGGCCTATCGCTCTGGCAAGGTTTCTGGAGACGGGCTGTTCACGAAGCGATGCGAGGCGTTCCTCTCGGCCCGCTATGGCTCTCGCCGCATGCTCCTGACCACATCGTGCACCACCGCACTCGAGCTGGCATCCCTGCTGTGCCGGATTCAACCGGGCGACGAAGTTATCCTGCCCAGCTTCACGTTCGTCTCCACGGCCAACGCCTTCGCCCTGCGCGGCGCGAAGCTCGTTTTCGTGGACTCCCTACCCGATCATCCCAACATGGATCCCGCCCGGGTCGCGGAGGTCGTGTCCCCGAAGACGCGAGCCATCGTGCCGGTCCACTATGCAGGCGTCGCCGTGGATATGAATCCCATCCTGCAGATGGCCCGGGAGGTCGGAGCGCTCGTGGTGGAGGACGCGGCACAGGCCATCGAGGCCCGCTACCAGGGCATGCCCCTGGGCACGCTCGGGGATTTCGGGGCGTTCTCGTTCCACGAAACCAAGAACATCCACTGCGGCGAGGGTGGGATGCTCGCCATCCGCGACGCGGAGCACGTCGGTCGGGCGGAGATTCTCTGGGAAAAGGGAACCAACCGCAGTGCGTTTTTTCGCGGCGAGACCGCCAAGTATGGCTGGGTGGATGTCGGATCGTCCTTCCTGCCGTCGGACATCCTGGCGGCCTTGCTGTGGTCGCAGTTGGAGGCTGTCCAGGCCATCACCGCCCGGCGATTCAGGCTGTGGGAACGATACTTCGATGCCCTCGAGCCGTTGCGGCGGGCCGGCTGCCTCGAGCTGCCCACGGTCCCGCCGTTCGCGTCCCACAACAGCCACTGCTTCTATCTCGTCCTTCCCGATGAACGCGCGCGATCTCAGCTGATCGAGCACCTCAAGCGGCGCGACATCCTGGCAGTCTTTCACTATCAATCGCTGCACGCGAGCGCCTACTTCGCCGACAAGCACGACGGGCGCCTGATGCCCCACGCCGACCGCTTCAGCGACTGCCTCCTGCGGCTGCCACTGTTTCATGATTTTCGCGACGAGGAACAGGACCGGGTGATCGGCGCGATCCATGGCTTCTTTGGCATCGAGTCGCGGTCGGCGTAAGGAACCTACCCGAGGATTGTCAGCACATGATGCAGCCCGAGACACGGATCACGCGAGCCCGGCGGCTCCTGGGCATTTTTCACAGGTGCGTGAGACGCCACATCCACGATCCCGAACGAAGCCTTGCGCTCATCGAGACAACCGCCCAGGTCGCCTGGAGCTGCCATGCCGGCACGTTTGTGCTGCCGCAGGCCGAGAGGGCCCTCCGCGAACGTACAGACCTCGCCGATCTGGCGGCGGTGCCGGGGGATCTCGTGAGGGCGGTGGAGGGCCGGACGCTCCACGTGCTCACCGAGGCCTACGCGGTCGGCGGGCATACTCCGCTGGTAAAACGATGGATCGCTCTGCTCGACGACGAGCCGCATGCCGTCGTGCTCGTGCGACAACGCCAGCCGTTCGATCCATCCTGGGTGGTCCCGTTGAATCGGCAGGTCCCGTGGATCCATATCGAAGGCATGGGCTGCAGCCGGCGTGCAAAAGTGGCCTATCTCGCCGAGTTTTTCGGCGTTGCCAAGCGGGTGATTCTTCACATCCACCCCGATGATGCCTGCGCGGTGGCAGCCGCCTATCGCAGCCCCGGGGCTGAGATCCACTTCCTCAACCACGCCGACCATGTCGCCTGGCTCGGCGCGGGCCTTCCGGCCGTGTGTCTCAATCTTCGGGACCGCGGCACCCGTCTTGCGGAAACCCGGCGCGGCATCGCGGCCGCCAGCTGTGGAGTGGTGCCCGTCCCGATCACCCTGCCGGCCGTGGCCGACCGCCAAGACGCCCGGCGACAGTTCGGGATCGGTAGTCACGAATGCCTCATTCTGACCATCGCGGCCAGCTACAAGTACAATCCCGTGGGAAGTCGTTCGTTGCTCGAACCGCTCGACGTCCTGCTCCGTCGACCGGACGTCAAGCTCATGGTTGTCGGAGTGGGGGCCGGACACCCCGTCTTTGGCCCGCTCGAGGAGCGGCATCCCGGCCGTGTGCTCTGTATGGGCATCGTCCCTTCGCCAGTTCTGCACCGCGTGGCGGCCGACATCTACCTTGATAGCTATCCGTTCTGCTCGATCACGTCGATGCTGGAGAGTGCCGCGCTGGGCACGCCCGTCGTGGCCTATCAGCCTGACCTCGAGGAACTCCAGATCCTGTACAGCGAATGCCCGTGGCTACCGGCGGAGCGGTATGCAGCCCACGATGCCGAACGGCTCGTTGATATGTTGAATGCACTCGTCGACGCTCCGTCCCTCCGGCAGGATCTGGCCGGGCACAACATCACGGGCATGCGCCGGCACCTTCCCGAGGCATGGCGAGCCGCCGTGCGGCAGCATCTGGCGCACCGATTCGCCCCCGCTCCGTGGCAAAAACCCGCCCCGCCTTTCCGTTGCGGCATGCTCGACGACATGCTTTCCGGCATCATGGGCGATGTCCGCTGGTATGCCGATCAGGCGATGAATCTGGGCCTCGATGAGATCGGCGTCGATCAAGTCGTGCGGTGCCGAAACGCCGGTCGGCTGTGACGATCGAAGGACATGGCCGCAGCCGAGTTGGTATTCCACTAGCCCGGGACGGAAAGGATAGTCCGGTCAATGGCACCTCCGCACCGGTCGCTGTCACGGCGCTGGCGATCGGCAACGTCGGCATGCGGCAAGAGGCCGCCGCCGGCGGGCATGGGGGCGACGGGTACGCCACGGGAGGCTGCTGCGCCGCGAACCACGCGACGCTAAAGCCCCGGTCGCACGACACCTCCCGGATTGCCTGGGCGAAACTGATGGCCCGGGTGGGCGAGGAGTTTCCGCTCGAGTGCCCTTGGGTGCGGCGGCGACATCCGGCTCATTGCATTCATCACGGAACCAGGGCCGATCCGGAAAATCCACCTCGGCCGCTTCTCCCGATACTGGAGCCAGGTCAAGCCGTCAGCCCTGCGGCCTACCGCGGAATGAAAGCCCTTGGAAACCAGGTCCACGGAGCCCGCTGCGGCGGCGGTGCCTCGAGCGCGAGCCGATCTGCCGTGGCGGGATGCGCGAACGCGAGGGCCGCAGCGTGGAGGGCCAGCGGAACAGCCGGCGCCGGATCGCGACCGTACAGCCGGTCGCCAAGGATCGGACAGCCGAGCCAGGCGAGGTGCACCCGCAGTTGGTGCGAGCGACCGGTCAGGGGCTCGAGTTCGACGAGCGCCACCTCGCTCCCGTCGAGGATCGAGCGGGCCGTGGCCAGGATCGTCCACCGCGTCGCCGCTCGCCGCCCAAGGACCGGATCGACGCGGTGCCGGGGCGGCCGATCGACGTCGGCGGCCAGCGGCAGATGGAGTTCGCCGGCGGGCTGCGGCGGCCGGCCCGCCACGATCGCCAGGTAGGTCTTGGCGACGTCGCCTCGCTCAAACGCCCGGCCGAGCGTGGCTCGCGCCTCGGGCGTGCGGGCGAGCGCGAGCAGCCCGGACGTGTCGCGGTCGAGTCGATGGACGGCCTCGAGCGGCCCGAAGTCGGCCGCCAGCCTGTGGGCGACGTCGGGCGGATCGAGCGGCGTCCGGGCCGGCACGCTCGGCATGCCCGAGGGCTTGTCACAGACGACGAGGTGCAGATCGGCGAAGACGACCCGCGGCGGCTCCAGGGTCGTGCCGTCGTTCACAGCATGCCCAAGAGCGAGACCCAGCGACAGAGCAGGTCGGACGGGATGTCGCCGAACGGCTCCGCTGGCAGGAGTCCGACCGCGTAGCCCGCTGCGGCGAGCCGGTCCCGATCGGCTTCGATCCGCTGCCGCGTGGCTTCGTCGCCGCCGGGGCCGAGCAGCAGCCACCAATCACGGTCGGGCGTCGCGTCGGCCACCGTGGCCAGTCGGGGAAGCCCACCGCCGACGAGCGCTACGCCGCGGGCTCCGGTGCCGAGCCGCTCAGCGACCAGCCAGGCGAAGGCGGCTCCCGCGCCGCTGCCAGCCACGCCCACCCGACGCGGATCGACGGGTCGCCGGCCATGCAGAGCGGCCAGACTGCGCAGCACCGGATCGATGTCGCCGCGGCTCCAGGTGGCGGGATCGGCCGACCCCGGCACGAGCACGGCCACGCCCGATTCGGCGGCGGCCTGCTGCCAGGCCCGGGCTTCGGCCTCAGCGATCGGCCCCTGAGGCGGCCCCAGCCAGATGAGCACGCCCATCGGCGAGGTGCCGGCGGGGATCACGGCCAGCGTCGGCTCGGCCGCCTCGGCCGCCTGCAGTTTCACGACCGGCGCTGCCCTCAGCGGGCCAGCCAGTGGGTCGATGCCGCGAGCCGGCCGGGCCAAACCGGCGACCGGCAGATCGGCTGGTGGCGTCGTCGTCTCGATGCCCACGCTCGTCTCCCGACCGGCGCGGCGAAAGGTCATGCTGATCTTTCCACCCGGCAGGAGTCCGGCGAGCATGCCGGCCAGGTCGTCGGGAGCATGGGTCGGCGTGGCTGGGCCGTCTTCAAGGGCGACGGCGGTCACGATGTCGCCGGGCTCGAGGCCGGCCCGGTCGGCTGGACTTCCGGGCCAGATCCAATCGAGTTCGATGCCGCCGGGCTCCGGCGTCGGGCCGTCCACCGGCACAACGCCGATCACGGCGCGACGCCAGGGTGGCAGGCGGTCGACGAGCGTCGCCTCAACGGTCAACTCCTTCGGCGTTTCACCGGCTGTCTCGCGGGAGAGGGTGATCGAGATTCGATCCCCGGCATACCGAGGGGCGACGGCATGCTTGGCATCGGCAATTCGGGTGATCGGCCGATCATCGATGGAGACCAGGCGATCTCCGGGCTCGAGCCCGGCAGCCGCCGCCGGAGACCCGGGCCGCACGGAGCCGACGATGGGCTGCCCATTGATCGGATCCTGGGAGCGGTAGGCGATGCCCAGCATCCCGGGAGCGAGCGTCTCACCCCGTTCGAGCCGGGGCAGGACGGCGAGCACATCTTCCAGCGGCACTGCGAAACCGATGCCCGCATCGTAGAGTTCCGTTCCCTCGGTCAGCCCGGCGGTGTCGGCCGGCAAGGGAGCGAGCACGCCGATCACCCGGCCGTCGAGATCGACGAGCGGCCCGCCGTAGTTCATGGGCGAGACCGCCGCGTCGGTCTGCACCGCCTTGCCCCAGGCTCGGTTCGTGGCCGAGACGATGCCCACCGCGACGCTCGGGGAGGTGGCTGTCCAGCCGCGGCCCACGGCGATCGCCCATTGGCCTGGGGCGAGGTCTGCGCGGGCCGCGGGTTCGAGGGGCGGTGTCGCCGGAAGATCGGTGACGGCCACGAGCACGAGGCCACGGGAGCGGTCGCGACCGAGCACGCGGGCGACCCGCCGGCCGCCGTCAGCGAGAACCACCAGGCTTTCTTCGACGTCGGCTGGAATCGCGAAGTCGGTCGTCAGCACCCGCTCAGGGGCGACGACGATCCCCGTCGAGGGGCCCTCGCCCGGTCGCAGCTCGCCGGAGGCCGCCACGGCCGACACCGCCAGCGGTTCGATCCGCACGACTGCCGGAGCAACCCTGGCCACCGCCGCCTGGAAGGCTCGCTCCTCGGACAGCGTGGGTTCCGCAGCCGACCCCAGGGCTGGCACGAGCGCGATGGCGAGCAGGCTGGTGACGGCTTGGAGGCAGGGGCTTCGCGGGATCATGGCCGCCCTCCTGCGGCTGGCTGGCGAACCGCCGCCGGAGGCCGCGGGCCGAGGTCGAGTTCCACCAGACCGCCCCCGCGGATGACGACGAATGTGAGTGGATCACCCACCGCGAGCCGCCCTACCGCCTGCTCCACGGCCGCCCGCGTCGTCACCGAGAGCGGACCGACCGCGATCAGGAGATCGTCTGCCCGGAGCCCGGCGCGTTCGGCGGGCGAACCGGGGTCGATCGACTCGACAAACGGTGGCGTGCGGTCGAGCAGGTCGGGCACGAGCACGGCTCCGAGCAGCCGCAGGTCGAAGGGTTCGACGGGCTGGGCCGGCCCGGCCGCGACGCCTCCGAGGATGGTGTCGCAGCCGCGGCAGAGTTCCGCGGCGGGGATCGCGTAGTTGAGCCAGATGCCCGCCGTCGTGCTGCGCAGTTCCTTGCCCAGCATGCCCACGAGCCGTCCGCCGGAGTCGATCAGGGCACCCCCGGGTGAGCCCGGATTGTTGGTGGTGCAGTCGAGCACATAGACCTCGCCTTGAAACGGCGCCTCGGCGGCTCCCCGTCGGGCCTGGAGCGGCACCACGGCGGCGATCACGCCCCGCTGGGCCGTGACCCGTTCGTCGCCGACGGCCACGCCGAACATGTTCGATAGCGCGATCACCCGGGTGCCGGTGGCCGCCAGCGGCCCCGCGGGATCGAGCGTGAACGCGGGCAGATCCTCGGCGGTGATCTCGAGCAGGGCGAGTTCCCGCTGGGGGTCGATGCCCACGAGCCGGGCCGCGTACCGCCGGCCGTCGTCGAGCACGCAGTCGACCTCGCCGGCATCGAGGACCGTGCTGGCCACCGTGAGGATGCGGCCATTCGGCGCGATCAGCAGACCCGTCTGGTAGCCCTCGAGACCACGGAAGCCGCCCGACCCGTAGAGCTTCACCACCCTCCGGGCCGCGTCGGCGATCACCTGCTGCGGGCCGGACTCACCACCCTGGGTGATCGCGGCGACAAGCGTTGCCCAGGCGGCCACGCAGAGCAGGCGGTGATTCATGGCATCGCCCCCGCCGGCTCGACCGACTCGATGAGAAACCTGCCAAACAACTCGGGGCCGCGATGGACCGTCATCGCGCCCGGCTCGTTCTCGGTGGGATGCGCGAAGCGAATCTCGCAGGGATCGGCCTCGGGCGATGTCCAGAGATCGATCCAGCAGAGACGGCCGGCCGCATCGACGGCGAATCGGGCTTCGACCCCGGCGACCGCCGTCTCGAGCACGTCCACACGTTCGCCGTCGGCCGGATCGATGTGCCAGGGATCGCGGGCCGCAGTGCCGAAGTACGTCGTGCTGCCGACGGCGGCTGGGCCCTGCGTCACCAGCTGCCGCCAGACCGCGAGGGCCGCGAGCAGGCCGCCGCTGCCCGGAGGCACCGGGTTCGCATCGAGCGGTCCGTCGGCGTCGAGCACCGATGTCCCGGTCGGCAGGTCGATGGTGGCCTGGGAGTCGGAAAGTTCGAGGCGAAACTCAGCGCCGTCGGCCAGGCGGCCGGCCAGCGTCCATGGGCCGCTGCTGCGGCTTGCGTGCCGGTCGGCGATCGTTCGGGCCACTCGGTCGCGCTGGAGTCGGTTGAAGTGGTAGTTCACAAAGCCCGGCCGCGGCTCATAGACGCCGCGGATCGGCTCCGGGAGCGGGGTTTCCCCGGGGTTGGGTCCCTGCTCTTCGCCCGGTGGTTCGGCCCCGCCGGCCACGAGCCGGGCGAGGTCGGCAGGCGCATGCACGCCCGCGAGCCGGACGAGCATCTGCTCCTGGCGGCCGTCCCGCCGGTAGACGAGCGGCACCTGCCAGCCTGCGGGAAGCGTACCCAGCACGTTTTTGAAGGCATTGACGGTGCGGACGGGACGGCCGGCGAGGGCCACGATCTCGTCGTCATACTGAAGCCCGCGCCGCCAGGCGTCGGAGGATTGAAGGATGTCAGACACCACCACGCGGCCGTCGGCGGCGGTGCCCACGGTGGCTCCGAGCGTGGCATGGTCGCAGAGCCGGCCGCCCATGAGGCAGCCGAGAAAATTGCGGAGCTGGTTGGCCGAGATCGCGTAGCCGGCCCCGACGTTCACCCGGCCGCGTTTCTCGAATGAGGCCCGGCCATTGACGCCGATCAGGCGACCCACCGCATCAAAAAGCCCGCCTCCGGAGTTGCCGGGATTGATCGCGGCATCGACCTGGATGCAGTCGGTGTATTCGAGCAGCGTGCCGGCCGGCTCCTGGTAGCGGTGCGTACCCGAGACGATCCCCGCGCTGATCGATGGCACGAGATCGGTGGCCAGGAGGAAGGGATTGCCGGCGGCGAAGCACCAGTCTCCCGGTTCGACGGCGTCGCTGTCGGCGAGTGGCACATGCGGAAAGTCGTTTCGGCCGAGCAGCTTGACGAGGGCCACGTCGCCGGTGGGGTCGAGGCCCACGAGGACGGCGTCATAGAGGCGGCCGTCGGCCAGACCGCAGGTCATCGCCACGCCGGCCGGCTGCACCACGTGGAAGTTGGTCAGGGCCCAGCCGTCTGGTGCAATGAGCACGCCCGAGCCGCCCCCCGCTTCCCCTGCAAAGATGGCAACGGCGGCGGCCGATGCCCGGCGGATCGCGGCAATCCGCTCCGCCTCAGCGGCCCGGACCTCGAGGGGTACGGCCGCGGCTGCCTGGCCACCCATCGGCAGCCCGCCGACGAGCGCCGCCACAGCGGCCCAAGCCGGCCCTATCCGTCGCAGCCAGGATTGCACCGCGTCGCTCATTGTTCGAACACCGGCTCGGTGAATCTCACGGGGCAGCCGAGCGAGCCGCCGACGAAGTCCACGGTGATAGTGAGGCGGCGGCCGGATGACACGTCGGCTTCGATCGGGCCGGGGCGTGGAGACTCGCCGGGATCGCCTCCGGGCGGGCCAAGTCCGATCCGACAGGCTTCGCGGTCGTCGATGGCCACCGCGACTTCGACTGCCTCCGGGGACGTGTCTGGCACGTCGCGCGTGAGTTGAACGCGAAACACCCGGGCCTTGTCCGGCACACGCCAGCTGATCACAGTGCGGGGTCGGAGGATGAGTGCCCCCGGCTCGGCATCGCCTGCCGGCGGAACCGACCGCGGGGCGAAGAAGCCTTTGAGGCCCTCGACGTCCGCAAGTCCGCCGAAGGCCGGTTCGACGGCAACGGCCTCGGGCTCGAGGCTCGTCAGGAGCATCGTGCGTCCGGCAGCGTAGTCGATCGATTCCAGCAGCCCGGGTGGCAGGCGGGTGGAGTCGTCGAGCACGAAGGCGTCGGGCGACCAGTGAACCTCCGCGGCACCCAGCCTGCCGCCGGCGAGCGTCACGGCCGGTCCGGAGGGGATCGGCTCCGGCGGCCGCAGCCAGACGATCCCCGCCACCTTGGCTCGATTGACGGGAATCGTCTCGCCGTCGAGCACCACCGTGACGGCGTCGTCGGTGAGCCCTGTGACGGCACACTCGACGAAGGTATGCCCGCCATCCTTGCGGATGACGGCGAGGTCGGCCGCGGGCTTGGGTGGCGCTTGGTCGAGCCACGCCGGCTGCTGCTCATCGTCTGCGAGCCAGACCACCCGGGCCACGCGGTTCGCCGGCAGGCTGATCGGACCTTCAGCGCGGTCGATCACCAGCCGCTCTCCCTCCTGACGGCAGCCCGTGCCGGCGAGGCTCCCGCCGTCGCAGGTCGTGACCACGAGGGGCAGTCGCGGCGGCTCGTCGGGTCGCTCCCGGACGAGTCGCCGGACGGACGCCGTGGGGAACTCACGGGGTTGGCCCGCGATCGCGGCACGAATGGTGTCGGCTGTCACGGCCAGCAGGTCGCCGGTGATCGCCTCGCCCGTGGACAGTTCCAACCGTACGGCGACCGGCGGTGGAGCGGCTGCCTGCGTGAGGCCGAATGGCACGGCGACCGCGATCGCCGCGCTGGCGCACCGCAGTCGGCACGCGACAGCGGCGCGTGTCACCAACCGCACAAGCCTGCTCACCGGTCGGCCTCCCCTCCGGTCGCCAGCCGCTTGAAGTATTGCTCGATCGCTTCGCGGTAGTGCGGCGGGTATTCCCGGCCGATCTGCTGGAGGGCGGCCTCGCGTTCATGCGGTGGGAGATTGCCCCAACCCGCGCCGCTTCCGAGCTCCTTCTTCTGCACCTCGCCGGCGCCGCGGCCGCCGGCGATCCGGCTGTCTTCCATCGGAGTCCCAGACGCACCCCCCTCCCCTGCACTGCCGGCGCCCGACGAAGCCGATTGCCCCTGCTGCTGCTGATTTTCGAGCTCGTCGATCAGCTTGTCGAGCGACTCGACGACGCCCTGCTGCACGCCGCGAGTGAGCGGCCCAGCCTGCCCGAGATCGAGCCGGCGGCGAACGTCCCGCATCCGACGGGCGATGTGGTCGAGCGAATCCGCCTCGAGCGTTGCGATGTCGGCCCGCAGCAGCCGGGCCAGGCGTGCGTACCGCACAGGAATCTCCGACTCTCGTTCGAGCAACCGATCGAACGACTCGGCCGCCGCCTCCGGGGCCAGCAGCCAATGCTCGCAGCAGCCGCGGAAGAAGAGCACCGCCGCGGGATCGATCGCTTGGTTGAGGTCGAGGTCGGCCAGGAGCGGCCGGGCTTCGTCGAACCGGTTGCGGCGGACAAGTTCGCGGCCCAGCCAGAGCCGTACGGTAACGCGGGCAAACGGAACGGTGCTCGCATCGTCGAGCCAGGCCGTCGCGGCGGTCAGCCCGACTGGATGCTCGATCGCCCCACGGGTCGCGGCGGCCCGCGGATCGACGACGGCGACAGTGGCCATGCAGAGATCGATGAGATCTGGACCGCTTGCCGGTCCGGACGAGCCGCTCCTCTCGGCTTCGTCCCAGAGGTCGGCGACCCGGCGGGTCACCGGGCCGTCCGGAGCCTGCTCCCCGGCCGCCGCGGCGGCCCAGGTCAGGGCCCGGTCACGAATCTCGGCGCGGGAAGGGCTCGTCCAGGATGGCCGCCGGGCCAGCTCCGGATCATGGCCGCGAAGCGACCCGACAGCTTCGGTGTCTGCCGACGTCGGCGCCGGCCAACCGGCGACTGCGATGACGACCGCACAGGGCCAAAGCCAGGGCATAGGGACCACTCCATCGGACGAAGCCGCGACCGACCCCGCCCTCCAATCATACCGATCACACCGACCGAGCCGGTGCCGATCGGCGGTTTTTCCCGCCCAGCCTGCCTCACTCCGTGCGGCCGGCCACGATGTCGCGGGCGGCCCGCTCAATGGCCTGCTGCCGCTCGGCGAGCCGCCGCAGGGCGTCGACGAGCGCCGGTTCCGCAGCCGCTTCGGCACCGCCATCGAGCAGCCGCGCAAACCCGGCCGTGCGGGCGTTGACCCGCACCTGAAGGCTGCGAAGCATCTTGAGCTCCGCAAGTTTGTCCACCAGCGGCTGCTCGCCTGGCTCGGGCGGTCGGCCGCCGCCGGGGCCCGGATCCTCGGTGGCCTGCTCGCTCTTTCGGGACTTCTCGAGCGCCGTCACGAGTTCCTCGAGGCCCACGAGGATGTCGCCCACGATTGCCCGGGTCGTCTCGCCCACATCACCCCCCCCGATTCTGGTCGCCGCCTGCAGCGAGTCGTCTCGAATCTGGGAGAGGGCTTCGGGAATGGCTACGGCCGAGCCGTCGTCGCGGACGACCGCGAGCGTCTTGCCGAGTTCCGTCGTCACGGCCTCCTGCTCCCGCCCGATCCGGGCAGCCTCGATCTGCCGCTCTCGGGTCGCCATCGCCTCGGCGGTTGCCAGTGTCTCGGCCGCGGCTTGCACGCTGCGTTCCATCCGAATCAGGGTGCGGATCCGCGTCTCGAGTTGGACGAGCAGCCGCTCCACCTCCTCCTCCCGCAACTGGCGGAGGATCTCCTCGAGTTCGGCCCGTGCGGTCTCGAGTTCGGCGATCGCCTCTTCCTGTTCGGCCCGTGCGTCGCGGCGGCGGGCGTTTTCAATCGCCTCTCTCGCCTCCCGCATCCGCTGTTCAGCGGCGGTGATCCGGGCTTGCGTGCGTTGGGCTCGGGAGGCTTCGTCGTCATCGGTGGCTTCCGAGGCCGAGCCCTCCCCGTCCGGCTGGGTCGGCTCGCTCGGCTGCTCGCTCGGCTGATCGTCGATCCGCTTGGCGAAGGCTTCGAGGTCGTCTGCCAGACGGCTCGCTTCGTCGGCCGCCTCGCGCTGACGGGCGGCCAGCCGCGGCTCGTCGGCACCGGCCTCCGTCGAGCCTTCGATGTCTCGCTGACGGGCGATGAGCTTGCCGATCCGGCCGAGGAACTCGCGGACATCCTGCTTGGTGTCGGCGAGGTTTCGGTCGCTCCCGCCCTCTTCGAGGATCGCAAGCAGCCCGCGAAACTGTTCGATCGCGTCCGCCTGGCTGGCACCGGCTTCGAGCAGCCGACCCTGCTCCAGGAGCGACACAATCGTGCCGAGCCGGTCGCCCACGGCTGCCTCGCGCGCCTGCCCGAAGGCATCTCGGAGCACGGCGGCGCGGCGGGGATCGGTGGCCGCGAGCAGATCGGCGAGCCGGAGAAAGGAGCGTTCGAGTTCCTCGTAGCGACGGAGCAGTTCGGCCTCGCGGGCCGCCAATGGTGGTGACGCGGTCGGGGCGACCACAGCTGCGTCCTCGGCCTCGCCCTTGCCGGCGAGCAGGAGCATGAATACCCAGCCGACGCGTCGCAGGTGGGTCGGCGGCAGCCTGAGGAGGCACGAGGCCTGGCGGCGTGACATCATGGCCCCTCCAATGCCTCGCGGGCTCGTTGTCGCTGCCGCTCGAGCGTCGCGGCGCGAATCCGCTCCTGGCTTTCGAGCATCCCGCGAAGCTTCTCGATCACCTGATTGTACGACTCGAGTTCGAGCATGCGGCTGAGAATGGCCTTCATACGGTCCAGGCCGGCATCCGTCCGGCTCGCCAGGGCGGAGAAAACCAGGTGATCCGGCTCGGATCCGAAGGCCGCCTTGGCATCGATCGCGAGCCTGGCCAGGTCGTTCTGCGCGATCGCGGCGACGGGCTCGGCCACCTGTGCCACCAGCCGCGTCTCCACCTCCGGGGTCAAAATCGCGTTGTGATCGAGTTCATCCCGGATGCCGAGAAAGGCCGCCGCGATCTCGCCGCTTTCGCCGGCCGCCCGCGTGGCGGCTTCGCCGATCCGGCTGGCCGCATCGCCGGCGGAATGTTCGGCAAGGCTCCGGCGGGCCTGCGTCAGGTCGTCGATCGCGGCCTCGAAGCGGCGCCTGAGCAGGATCTCGCGGGCCTCGAGCGAGGCCCGCAGGGCTTCGGGCGTCACTACCTCGAGCGTCCAGGTTTCGCCGCGGCCGGTGTTGGGGCCGGTCGGGAGGCCGCAGGCGTCGGTGGCCGTCACCGTGACGTCGAGCCTGTCGCCGGGGGCGAGGGCGAGCGAGCCGAGCGACAGTGTGGCGGGTTGGGCGATCGGCCATTCGACGAGCGTCGTGCCGGCGGTCACCCGAGTCAGCGGCTGGCTGACCGAGTTGTCGCCGCAGAGCAGCCTGACCGTAGCCTCGGCCAGACCGTGATCGTCGGCAATCGAGCCCACCAGCGGCAGGCGGGCCTGGGGCGTGATCGCGGCCGAGATGCCGGCCAGTCGCAACGCCACCTCGGGCGGCTCGTCGGGCACGGCCGTGATCAAAAGCGAGAGCGGCTCCTGGTTGGTGATCCCATCGAGGTCCGTGACCGCGACTGCCAGCGCGACGTCGGCGGCAAGGGGCCCGAGGCTGGCGGCGATCGCCGTCGGGGGTTCGCCCGCAGCGTCAGGCTCGAGCGCGGCCAGTTCCCGCCCCGCGTCGTCGGCTGGCGAGTCGTCGGCGAACCGGGCCGTGATCGTCGCGGCCTGCAGGGGCTTGGTGGCTCGAAACTCGACATCGATCCTGGATCCCATCGGTGCCGGCACCACCCGGAGCGGCGGCGGCATGCGTTCTCCGCCGCCGAGGTAGTCGGGCAGCCTGATCCGCACCACCGCCTCGGCCAAGGCCGGAGGCTCGACCACCTCGAGCCGCAGCCCACGGAGCCGGCCGTCTCCACCGCGAACTTCGAGCGGCGTGTCTTCCGTCACCCGCTCGAGCACGTGGCCAAACGACTGGCTCTCTCCGGAGACGCCGCCCCTGGTTCCCATCCGCACGGTCTGCCAGCCTCCCGCACCACCGATCCGGAGCGAGACGCTCGCCGGCGGCGGGCCCTTGGCTCGGGCCCGCACGACCACGTCCACGTTGCTGCCCCGGGCGACCTTCCGGATCCCGCCGGGAAAGCCCTCGGCCTCGAACGTCACCCGCCGCGGCCAGGGCGTGTCTTCGAGCAGGACCAACCGCCGCCCGCATGTCGCGGCGAGGTCGGGCCGCGCGGTCGCGCCGGCGGCGACGGCGGCGATCGCGGCCAGGCCGGTCGCGGCGACAGCCAGGAGTCGGCGGCGACGAAACACGGTCGCCGGTTGCACGGTGCCCGCGAGGGCCGCGGCCGCCGCTTTCGTCCGGTCGACGAGTTCCGGGTCGAGCTCCCCGCGGGGCCGGGCGGCGAGGTCCACGGCGGTGGAGAGCGTGTCGCCGAGTGCGGGGTTTCGCCGTTCCACGGCGAGGGCTAGCGAGGTATCCGAGAGCGGCGTGGACAGCCGGCCCACGAGTCGGGCGACCACCAGCCAGGCGAGCAGACCAGCCGCGCTGGCCGAGGCGATGCCGCGGGCCCAGGCCGGTGGCTCGAGCAGCCAGTCGATCAGAACGATGCCGCTCCCGACGATCGCGGTGGCGACCACCACCTCGGCCAGCGACTCGACCCAGATCCAGAGCCTCGCCTCCCTGCGCAGCTTGGCTAGCAACCCGGAGAGTGCGGTCGATTCGGTTGCAGTTCCCATCACGAGCACTTTCGCGTTTCGAGTCAGGTCCTGTCGGTCGGCGCCAGCCGGATTCCGTCTTTCAGGCCAACTTGGCGAACCGGCGGATGACCCACTCCAGGCAGAGGCAGCTCGAACCGACGGCCAGCAATATGGTGTTGAGTCGCTGCTTGAAGGTCGAGTCGGCGACGCCAGCCTCGTACTCCCGGCGAGACCGGTCGGGCAAGGCCGCTGCGAGAGCCGTCGAGTCGGCTGTGTGCCAGCCGCCCGGCTCGGGAAACCAGGCCCGCCCGCCGGTGCGAGCGGCAAGCTGCTCGAGGAGCGGACGGTCGAGCTTCGGCCGTGCAAGCTCCCGGTCGGGCAGTTCCGCCTGAATGCTCCGGCTCAGCCGCTCGGATTCACCGGGCAGCGGATCGAGTTCGATCCGCCAGGTGCCCTCGCGGCTGGCGACGAATCCACCGAAAAGCGTGTCGGGTCGATCGGCTGCTGCCGTGAGAGGTACGAGCACGGTCTCACCCGCTGGACCCGTCACGCGGCACACAGGCAGCCGGCCGGCGGGCGGAGCGTCGGCGAATACGACCCGGACTTGAACCACACTCCCCACGGCATGGCGGTCGCGATCCACGAGCAACCGGGTTCTCCTGCTTCCCTGCGCGAGCCGTCCTTGCGAGACATGCCTCAGGATCTGAGTCACGAGCCGTTCATACGCGGCGTCGTCGAGACCGCGGAGCCGCCAGAGTTCGTTGCTCCCGGCGTAGAAGACCCGGCCGGCACCGTAACTTTGTCCCGCCAGCCAGATCCGGCGGGGTTCTCCCGTCGGGCCGCCGGCTGGGGCGGCCTCGGCGTAGGACGTGCCGCCCGGCTTGAGTTCGTCGGCCGGATAACAGGAATAGACACCCGGAAACTCCGACCAGACCGCGGCACTCGCGGCCCGGGAGTCGGCGAGCCAGAGAAATTCTGCTTCGAGACCGTCTCTGGTGAACGCGAGCGGGAGCGGAGTCTCCCGCCCCGACAGGCTTCCAAGGCCTATCTGCTCAGGCCGCCGGAGTTGGACCGGGAACAGGCCGCGGAGTGATTCGGCCCGCGGGTCGCCCAGCCACGACTCCATGTGGATGCCCCCGGCCATGAGCACGAGACCACCCGCCCCGTGCGACACCCAGCGTTCCAGTCGCGACCACCCCGCGGGACCGATTGCCGGCCAATCGACGTCGATCGCGACCACCGCGTCGTACGCGGCGAGCGGTTCATCGGCCGGGGGAAACGCAGCCAGGATCCGCCTGGCGTCCTGGGAGATTCCCTCGGCGGCCGTGCCGAGCAAGACGTCGACCGCGAAACTCGGATCACGGTCGAGCACGTTTCGCATGAACTGATAGTCACGGCCAGGGCCGCTCGCGATCAGGAGCACCTGCGTGACGCGATCGACCACCTCGATACCCGTGGACTGCGTGTCGTCTTCCGCCGCCCGGTCGCCCGCGGGCGACCGCACCGTCACCGTGAGCATTCGGCTGCCCGGGATGACGAGTCCTGCCACGTCGAATCGCACCGCCACGAGGTCGCCGTCTGCGGCCAGCACCGCGTCGCGGGCGGCGATCAGCCGGTCAGCCTCGGTCGCCCCTCCCTGCCCGTCCGACCCGACGGCCTGTTCTCGGAGTTCCACCTCCACCCGCTCGCCCTCCAGCCCCTGCGACTGGAGGTGGGTGGTGACGGCGAATCCATCGCCGGGAAACACGCGGGCCGGCGCGATCAGATCCGCGACCCTGACGTTGGCGGGCAGGGTCGCGCTCCCGATTCCGACCAGGTCGAGCGTCACGCCCGCGCGGGTCGCTGCCGCAGCGGCGGCCAGCGGATCGAGCCCGGCGTTGTTGCCGCCGTCAGTGAGCACCACGATGCCGGCCAGCGAGGCCGAAGGCTCGCGATCGAGGACCCGGAGCACTGCCTCGCCCAGCCTGGTCTCGGCGCCCCGGGCCGCCACGGCGGCCTGCCATTCGTCGGAGGGCTCGGACTCCCGCGGAATCATGGCGAGCGGCTCGGCATCGGCGTCGAACCGCCAGAGCGACACGTCGTGGCGGCCGCGGAGTGCGGTGAGCAAGCCACCGGTGGCGAGGATCTCGCGGCCTCGCGCGGCGCGATCGAGCTGCGGAGTGTCCGGCGATGGCGGCGGATCATTCTGCCCTGGGGCCGTCGGCACCGGCTCGGCATCCACCGGGGCGGGATCCACGAGCGACATGCTGGCACTGGAATCGATGAGCACGGCTACTCGGGAAGGCAGAACAATCTCGTGTTCGGCGATTCGCTCCAGATCGAGGAGGGCGACGATCACCGTCGCCACAGCGGCGAGCCGCAGGAGCCCCAGCAGAATTGCCAGCGGCCGCGGGAGGTCACCTGTGTCGCGGCGGAAGAGCCAGAGCGTGATCGCCAGCAGCCCGGCCAGGGCTGCCAGAGCGACCGGCGGCTGCCACCAATCGCCGAGTCCGTCGAGCAGGCGGCTGATCACCTGATGCTGGGGCTCGGCAGCCATCGACGCAGGGCTCGGCAACGTCTGGGGTGACGGCATGGTGGCCAGCTCATGCCCTTCGGCGGGCGATGGGGGACGGATGGTAACTGGCGGAATACGCCACAGCCTGCTCCAGCAGCAGAACCGCCAGAAGGCCCAGGAGCACAGGCTTCGCCAACGGGACGCCGGCCAGAGAGTCGGACGCCGGCTGGAGGGCCTCGGCCGGATCGTACCGAAAAGGCACGCCCGCCAGCGTTTGTTCGAGGCCCGCGCGGCCGACGCGGTCGAGTTGGCCCTCGGTCGGATCAAGGCTGACCGCCGCGAGCCGCTCCCGCTCCGTGCCATCGAGTCGTTGCCAGCGGGCGGTGTAGGCACCAGGCGTGGTGAGTCTGAGCGACGCCCGGAGCCCGTCTGGTCCGGCCTCCGCACCCCGCCGAACCAACGCGCCGTCGCTGGGCAGTATGAAATCCACGGTGGGCTCATCGACGCCCGGCACCAGGGAAACCATGAACCGCTCCCCGACGCGGAGGCCTTCCGCCTGCCGCCGTCGGTGGCCGAGGCTGTTCTGCAGTTCGTGCATCACCACCACCCAGGCCGGGTTCCCCCTGGCCCAGTTGTTCCATTCCGGGGCTGCGGTCGTGAGCACCGCCGCCACCAGGCCCTCACCGTAGGGCCGTTCGACGAGCAGCGGTCCGCCCGTGCGAAGCGACAATAGCCGCCGCAGCCCCGGCGAGCCGGCTTCGTCGAAGCTGCGGTCCGCCGCCAGCACGCGATCGACCCGTACGGCGTCCAGCAGCGGGTTTCGCCGGCCGGCGAGCACCGCCACGACCGGGTGATCTTCCGCGACGAGGTCCGGCAGGTCGGGACTGGGCAGCACCTCGACCGATCCGGCCAGCGGCATGGGGAAGAGGCCCTCGCCACCGCGGTAGAGCGTCTGGTTGACGACTTCAGGTCGGGTCCGCGGCCCCATGAAGAACACGACGCCGCCGCCCGATCGGGCGTGAGCCTCGAGTGCAGCGATGACGGCCGGCTCGAGTCGCTGGATGTCCAGCAGCCAGATCACGTCGAACGGGGTGAGGTCGAGGCGGGCGAGCGTCGCCGGTGACTCCACCCGGGGCCGCAGCCCCGTCGGGGCGCCGGCCCCGGGCGCGAGTGCGGCCGACACATAGAGGGCGTCTCCGTGGTCGAGGCTGGCGGCCGGATCGTCGCAGACGAGGAGGACATCAACGGCCTGCACCACCTCCACCACCGCCCGCGAGACATCGTCGGCCGGCAGAATGTCGGCCGGGAGCCGCGCTTCGATGACATGGCCCCCCGGTTCCCCGAATCGCACCTCGAACCGCCTGGTGATGGAGCCTCCGGCTGGAATCTCGGCAATCCGCAGGCCCGAGCGGACCGCTCCATCTTCCCGCAGTTCGAGCGGCACGTCTCGTGCGGGAGCGGTTCCGTCGTTCCGGATCTCGACCTCGACCGGCAACACGACGCCGACCGCGGGCACGCCCCCGACCTGCTCGAGCCGCGTGATCGCGAGATTGCCCGCGGGGGGCGCGGGAAGGCCGCAATCGACGAGGCGAATTCCCCAGCCCGCTGCGGCGAGCTGCCGCACGGCCGTTGCGGTCTCGTCGGCCTGCCAGTCGCGGCTGCGAAAGTCGCTCACGATCCAGGCCGTGCGGGGAGCGTCGCCCTCCGCAGCGACCGCAGCCGCGAAGCCGAGCGGCTCCCTCGGCCCCGCTGCCGTCCACGAAGGCTGCGTCCGGCCCGCTGCCTCCCGCACCTGTTGCAGCTCGCCAGGACCGATCCTGAGCCACTCCAGGGCGAGTTGCGGCGGCCCGCTGCCACTGCTGAGTTCAGAGGAGAGCCCCACGGCGAGCTCGTCGCTCCCCCCTGCCCCGGCCAGGTCGGCGGCGATTCGCTCCACGACCCGACGACCACGATCGTAGGCCGACTCGACACCGGCGATGGCTCGGCCCGCGCCGGGCGAGAGGTCGCCCATGGAGTAGCTGTCGTCGAGCAGCACGAGGTGCCGTCCACCACCGCCGAACAGGCCTGCCCAGGAAGACCGCCAGCGGGGCTGGGCCAGGGCGAACACGAGTCCGGCGATGGCGAGCGTGCGGAGCGCAAGGAGCAGGAACTGCCTGAGCACGGCCCGGGTGCGGTACTTCTTCCGGCTGGCGAGCAGGAATTCCATCGCGGCCCATTCCACCCGCCGGTGGCGGAGGAGATTGATCAGGTGGATGAGAAGCGGAGCCGCCACGAGCGGCAGGCCCCACCAGAGCAGCGGAGGAAAACCGAACGATGGCATCGGGCGATAGGTCCCCTCGCGTCAGGTTGCCTGGCGGCTGCGGCGGGCGAGAAATCGCACGAGTGCCACCTCCGGCGGCTCGCCCGTGCGGACGAGCGTGTAGTCAGCCTGAACCTCGGCTGCTCGCCGCCGGACTTCGGCCAGAAATGCCTCGAGCGCCTCGAGGTAACCGGCTCGGAGGCTTCGAGGGTTGCAGGTGAGTTCGGTGGGCAACTCCAGCCCCTCGAACCGGGTCGGCCCCTCGAACGGAAAATCGAGCTCGTCGTCGTCCATGACATGCAGGATGGCGAGGTCGTGCCCCCGCCTTCGCAGCAGCCGCAGCCCACGGAGGATGCCGTCGCGATCCCCGAGCAGGTCGGACACGAGGATCACCATGCCCCGTGTCGGCAGCGTGGAGGCCAGTCCGGTGAGCACCGGCTGGAAGTCGCTTGGGCCGGCATTCCGCGGGGCCTCGAGCAGGTCGCAGATCTCGGACAGGTGCGTCGCACGGCTCCTTGGTGGCAGTCCACGACGGACGCGGTCATCGAACACGGCGCAGCCCGCAGCATCGCCGTGGGAAAGGGCGAGCCAGGCCAGGCTCGCCGCGAGCGTGGCGGCCGTCTCAAACTTGGAGGGGCGGACGGCACCGGCCGGAGGGGCTGCCCGGCCGCCCCGATAGTCCATGCTCGCCGACCCGTCTACCAGCAGCGTCAGCCGGAGGCTCGTCTCTTCTTCGAACTCCTTGACGGTGAGCCGATCCTGTCGCGCCCAGACCTTCCAATCGACCCGACGGAGGTCGTCGCCGGGGATGTATTCGCGGTGCTGGAGAAACTCCACGCTCTGCCCCTTGTAGGGGCTCTTGTGAAGACCGGCCAGCACGCCCTCGACCACGCCCTTGGCGCGGAGTTCAAGCCGGGCGATCCGGGCGATCGCCTCAGGACGCAAAGATCGTCTGGAACCGCGGGTCACGGGCGAGTTCGTCCTCTCGGGTGGGCGTGCCGTCCAGAATCCGCTCAATGATGGCGTCGGGCGTCACCCCTTCGCTCTCGGCCACAAAGCCGACGACGATTCGATGGCGGAGCACGGGCGGAGCGAGCGCCCGGATGTCGTCGGCCGACACGTGGCTGCGGCCCTGCAAGAGCGCGCGGGCCTTCGACCCCACGATCAGAAACTGCACCGCCCGCGGGCCGGCGCCCCAGACGAGTTGGTCGGACACGAAATCGGGCACGCCCGGCTCGCCGGCGCGGGTCTGTCGAACCAGCGCGACCGCGTACCGCACGAGCTGGTCGCTGATTGGCACCTCCCGCACGCTCCTCTGCAGGGCCAGGATGTCAGCCGCGGAGAGCACGGCCGCTGGCTCGCTCGTGGCCGCGCCCGTCGTCCGCCTGGCGATCTCGAACTCCTCGGCGAAGGAGGGGTAGCGGACGAAGACCTTGAACATGAATCGGTCTTGCTGCGCCTCGGGCAGCGGGTAGGTGCCCTCCTGCTCGATGGGATTCTGTGTGGCGAGCACGAAGAACGGATCGGGCAGGGCGTGCCGGACGCGGCCAACGCTCACCTGCCGCTCCTGCATCGCCTCGAGCAGGGCTGCCTGGGTCTTGGGGGGCGTCCGGTTGATCTCGTCGGCCAGCACGACGTGGGCAAACAGCGGCCCCTCGAGAAACCGCAGCTGCCGCTGCCCGGTGGCCCGGTCTTCCTCGAGCACATCGGTGCCGACGATGTCGGATGGCATCAGGTCGGGCGTGAATTGGATCCGGGAGAACGAGAGGTCGAGGCTGCGGGCCAGCGTGCTCACCAGGAGCGTCTTCGCGAGGCCCGGCACTCCTTCCAGCAGGCAGTGGCCGCGACTGAAGAGGCTGATCAGCAACTGCTCGATGACCGCCTCTTGACCCACGATCACGCCGGCCAGCTGATTCAGGATCGCATCACGGGCGGCATGGAGGCGGTCCACGGCCGAGGCCCCGTCGGTCGTCGCGGCCGGATGATCGAGTTCAGGCGTGTCGTTCATGAGGTGCCTCGGGCGCCGTGGCCGACCGTGGTGCGGAGCATCACCGCTGGTAGATCGGGAGGGTGCCCCGTTCAAGTTGGAGGATGGTCAGGTTGGTGGCCGTGGTGTACGCGGAGCCGATGTAGCCCTGGGGCCAGAATCGGCCGTCGCGATCCCGCTGGATCTCGCCGAGGAGTCGCTTTTCAATCTGGCTGCGGTAGGTTTCCCAGGCCTCGCCTCCCTCACGATACATCACCTGCGCGTAATAGTAATGCGCGTAATGCCAGTGCCCGAAACTGTTGTTGGCGATGTTCCCCAGGTGACGCTCTGCGTAGGTGAGCATCCGGGGTACGTGGGTGTCGTCCTCCTCGCCGGCATTGAACAGGCTGGCGATCGCCGCCGCGGAGATCGCCGGTCGCCCGCCGCCCCCCTTGGAACTGTATTGCACGCCGCCGTCGTCCATCGTACAGCGGTGGATGTAGCCGATCGCCTTGTCCAGGATCTCGCGCGGCACCGGAATCCCTGCGTTGCGGCAGCCTCGTAGCCCCTGCACCTGGGTGATCGTGGTGGAGCCCTCGTCGAAGTCGTCGCCGTCCTTCGCGCTCACGTAGCCCCAGCCGCCATCCTTTGTCTGCGCGCGGCCGGAGAACTCCACCGCGGCGGTGAGCACCCGCACCAGCTCCTCACGGCGGCGGAGATCGTCTTCCTCGCCGAGCACTTGCGAAAGGAACAGCATCGAGAATCCATGGCCGTAGGTGTAGCGATCGTCGCCCTTCGGATCGCCGATCAGGCCATTGGGTCTGGCCCGGGCCAGGAGATAATCGACCGCTCGACGGATCGGTTCGGCCCGTGGTCCCTGACTGCTGGTCGAGCCTTCCATGAGAAGGGCCGTGCCGGCCAACGCGGTGATCGCGGTCGGATAGCGGCCCTCGTTGGCCGACCAGCTCCCGCGACGTGACTGCTTGGCGACCAGCCAATCGAGTGAGTCGTTGATGGCCTCGTCGAGCCGCGGGGCCGCACCGCAGGCTGGGGTCGACTCGCTGAAAGCGGCGAGGATCAGGAAGGCCGCGAGGCCGCAGGCATGTCGGCGGGAGAAGAGGTTCACCGCGACGACTCCCCAGCGGCTCGCGGCCCCGATCCCGCGCGGCGGAGGAAGCCGGCGATGCCGTCCGCACCCGACGGTCGACCCCCGGCCTGGTGCGGCGGCTGGGGTGGGAGTGGCCGGCCGGTGAACACCATCCGCAGCCGCTCGCCCCCCTGGGCCGGCTCGATCGTGACGGAATGGGTGGCGTCGTCGGCCTCGATCCGGCAGCCCGCCGCCTGATACGGCAGGACGGCCAGCCGCTCGTCTTCGGCCACGGCGTGCCCGGTTCGCTTGTCGAGACAGATGACGCTCAGGTGCGACTGTTTTTCATGGAACTCGGGTGGTAGGAGTCGGCCGAAGATCAGGACCGGCGCAGCGTCCGGCTGCGTGGTGAGCAGGTCGTGCCGCTCGATCGTGGCGGCGGCCGGCCACAGGAGTTCGCCCGCTCGGCGACCCACGGCCCAGATGGAAGCCGTGAGCGGCGGCCCGGCGACGGGGCCGCCCAGCAGAGGCTGCAACGGAGAAAGATCGTCCGGGTCATCGTCGGAATGGCCACCGGCGAGCACGAGATAGCGATCGTGCCAGGTCTGCACGATCAGTCGCTCGAAGTCTGCGGGTGGATCCGGAAGGCTGGTCTGAAACACCGTGCCGCCCTCGTGCAGGTCGAGGATGGTCAGCAGCCCGTCGGCCGCCAGCACCGCCAGCCGGCCATCGGTCATGGCGACCGCCCGGCTCTCGCCAGAGTATTCGCCCAGCGACACGACTCGACAGCGGAGCGGATCGACGAGATCGAGCCGCACTCGCCGGGCGGTCAGGCGGCCGGGTACCTCGTCGATCGTCCGCACGGCCACGATCTTTCGGCCCGGCACCGGGAGCCGCTGTCGGCGTTCCGGTAGGTCGCAGGTTTCACGGAGCCGACCGGTGTGGCTGTCCAGCACGACCGATCCACGGCCGGTCGGAGTGCAGCCGCAGAGCACGTCGTCATCGGCCACCCAGTCGACCCCTTGGGCGATCCGATGCCGCTCCCACAGGACTGTGCCGGTGACCGGGTCGAGCATCGTGACCATGCCGCGGCCGGGCACGACCAATCCCTGCGGCAGCGGAACCATCCCCCGATTCCCGCCTCGCTGAGGATCGTCTGGCTCGATGATTCGCATGCCCAGGGGAATCGCCCCGTCGCGGGCCACTCGGGAACCGGTGCCGCCACCCCAGCGATCGCCGCCGCCTCCGCGCTCCCGGGCGTATTCGTCGCGTGACCACAGCACCCGAGCGGCCTCGCCATCCGACTCGAGGTCGTAGCAGACGAGCCCAGAGCCCGACCGGACGAAGAGCAGCCGGCCAATGACCGCGAGGTCGAGGTTGGCGAGGTCGCGGGTCCAGGGCATGGTCGGTCTGCCGAAGGAGCCGCCCACGGTCAAGGGTTCGCCGACCGCCCGCCCGAGTCGGTCTGTGACGAGCAGCTGCTGCTCGGCGAGCAAGAAGACCGCCTGGGCTGCGCGAGCCTCGATCTCGGTGCTCCCGGCGATCTCGAGCGGAACGGCCTGCATGCCTCCGGGCTGCTGGTCGTCTGGCCGGTCGCGTTCCCTTCGGCTGCACTCGACCACTCCCAGCGGCCAGTGGGACTCGGCCCGACCGAGAGGCTCGTCAGCGTCCTGGGCGACCGACGAAACCGCTGCCATGGACGCCTCTGAGGCCCGCCCGGCCCGGGCGAGAAGCCCGAGCCGAATGGCGGCCTCGCGGTCGGTGGCTGGGTCGCGGGCGAGGGCTGCCCCCGCCGCCAGCGCGGCCGGATGGCGGCCGAGCCGCTCCATCAGCCGCTCGAGCCTGCGCTGCCGCGCCCGGGTTGGGTCAAGACGGGCCGCGGTGTCCACGGCGGCCGAACAGGCCCCCTCGATGGTTCGGCGGAGCTGAGGCGATGCCGCCGTCACGAGGGCGGCCAGCCGGCTTGCGAGCCATCGGTCCGAGGTCAGCGAGAGACCCGGTTCAGCCGGGTCTTGGATCAGATTGACCGGTTCCTCGGGTGCGGCCTCGAGCAGATCCCGCCACACGTCCCACGCAGCCTCGGCGTTGCCTTCGGCCAGCCAGCCATCCACCATCATCCGTGCGACACCGGGCATGACGGACGCAGGCGTGGCGAGAGCCGCGGTCGACGCCGACCGGAGGGTTGGCCAGCGGGCGGCGACGGCGGCAAAGTCGCGGCTGGCCGCTCGCTCGACGGCTCCGGCGAGCGTGTTCGGCGGCAGACGAACCTGCGGCATCGCCAGCGCCTGGATCAGGCAGTCGAGCCCCTGTGCCACGTCGCCACGCTCGATGGCCAGATGGCCACGCCACGCCAGGGCCCAGGGGGCGTCTGGGTCGGACCGTGAGGCCGTCTCGATCCGCTCCTCGAGTGCTGCTTCCTGGTGGAAAACGTCGAGCGAGTCGATGCCACGGGAGATGATTTCACCGCGATGCGGCACAAGGTGGCCGGGAATTGCTCCGCCTCGAGCCGGTGAGCGACCGCGGACACTGCCATCAGCAAGGCTGAGTTCGACGACTTCCGGTGAGTCGAGTGGCAGAAGCAGGGAATCGCCCGTGAGGACGCCACGTCCGCTCGGATGGATGCCGGCCGGGCAGGGCCATCGCCAGACTGCTCGCCCGGTCTCGAGGTCAACGGCTTCCACGGCCGTGGCGGTGGTCACGATCACGCGGCCGCCAACCACGCCCGCCACCCGCATCGGGCCCTTGGATGGAAGTTGCCAGTCGAGATCGCCCGTGTGCGGGTCGAGGCAGAGGAGGGCGTCGGCATCGTGGGGAGTGATCACGACGCGACCGGCACCGACGACGGGACAGGGGTCACCTCGCTGGATCGGCGCACCGCTCAGTTCCCCGCCGGCGAGCAGCCCCTCGCCGCTGGGGGAGCGGGCATACGAAGTGGCCCAGGAGAGGGATCTGGTCGCCGCGTTCACCGCCACGATGCAGCCACCGCCGATCGGGCACACGACGAGTCCGTCAACGAAGGCAGGCGTCAGTCCAGCCAGCCTTCTGCCCCGGGCCGAGGGATGGACGATGGAATCGCTCTCGTCATAGGTGGCGAGCGGCTGGGACCAGCGGAGTCGACCGTCGGCGGCTCCGAGCACGTCCAAGGAAACCTCGGCCTGGCGTTCGACGAGCACGAAGAGCTCCTCGCCGAGCACGAGCGGTGGACCGAGATACCAGGCCGCCTGGGATGGCTCGGACTGCTGCTCGATCGGTGGCTCCTCGCGGCGCGGGATCCGCCACCGCGGCCTGCCACGCTCCTCGAGGTCGTAGGCAGAAAGAACGTTTCCGGCGTACCAGTCGGCCGGAGCCCGCAGGAAGCCGCGGCCGCCGAAGCCTCCCAGCGTCAATTCCGCAGCGAGTGCTTCCGGCGGACTTTCGACGGCAAAGACGAGTCTTCCATCGCTGGCGAGCGTGCCACTGGTAGCGTCATCGAAGGTTCGATCACACCGGTCGTCGGCACTCGGACGAAGGTCTGCTCCCACATCCTCGGCTGACGCGGCCGGACCCGCTGCCGGCACGGCCGACGACAGCCAGAGCCGCCGGCCCGAGTCGAAGTCGATCGCCAGGATCCCGAGCGGTGTGTGGGTGATCAGATAGTCGCCGACCGCTAGTGGGCTGGCGGCCGGAATCAGCGGACGGCCCGCATCGGCGGCGGTCCGCCGACACCGTTCGAGCCTCGTGGCCTCGTCGGGATGCCGTACCAGGGGCACGCGATACCGTGGCACAAGCAGCGGCCGACTCGCGTTCACCACGGCATTGCGGCCTGGGTGCCCGCCCAACTGCCGCCAGTCTGCGGCGCCCGATCGACCGTCGGCGGTCGGTCCTCCGTGTTTCGCGAGCCAGGTTTCAGGCTTGGCTGCGATGGCCGAGAGTGACTCCTCCTGGCCGGCGAGTCGGAGGATGCCTCCCGACGTTCGGGCCGCTTCTTTCAACAGGGCGACGGCCGTCCGGGTGTCTCCGGCACGGTAGTGCGCCAGACTCCTCATCGCCGCCAGCGTCGGCCCACATTCGTCGCCCGCACTCGCAGCAACCCGATCGCACCACGAGGCCGCCGTCAGTGGCTCGCCCGCCTCCAACGCCCGCACGGCGGCAAGCAGACCCGCGCGGCTGCCGGCCGGGGAGTAGAACCAGCGGCGGGCCACCGCGAGGATTCCAGCGTCATCACCGGCTGCGATGGCGGCGGCGAGTTGCCGATCGGCCTGGCCGCGAGTGAGGAGGAGGTAGGAGTCGCGACCGGCCCGCGGCAATGCTGCGATGGTCTGCTCGGCCAGTGTGCGGATGCTGCTTCGAGGCAATGATGGATCGTCTGATTCGAGAAAGGCATCACGGTCGCCGGCCAGCAATTCGTCGAGGAGCACGACGGCATCCGACCAGCGGCCGTCAGCCGCAAGTCGCCGGGCTCGGTCGAGGGAGCGTTCGAGGCCGCGGTCGCCGGGAAGCAGCACGGCGGGCTCGACCTCCGCCCTGGAATCCGTGCCGTCATCGGCCTCGCGGTCGTGGCCGGGGGCGAAGACATTTGCATCCTCGGCCTCACCGCGGCTGCCCGAAATCGTGAGCAGGCTGGCGATGAGGAGGCTGGCGACGGCAGTCAGCAGTCGGCCAGCGCGTACCGAGGCGGCCCACCGCCTCGGTTGAACGAAGCGGCCCGCCATCTGGGCAACCCCCGCTGGACCGTGAATATCAGCCATCGCGTGTGGTCCCGATGTCCCCGGGCAGGCCGCCTCGAAGGTTCGGTCCCGAACCGGTTGGGCCGTGGAGG
This sequence comes from Candidatus Kuenenia stuttgartensis, assembly GCA_945891385.1. Taxonomy (GTDB): domain Bacteria; phylum Planctomycetota; class Planctomycetia; order Pirellulales; family UBA1268; genus QWPN01. The sequence continues at coordinate 32,743 of CAMDDJ010000032.1, forward strand.
TCGCCCAGGACTTCCGCGGTTCGATTTTACCAAGGGAGGCCGTTTTCCGTCGGGAAAAACCAGGATTGCCCGTCGTCGAGGGGATGGATCGCCACGGGACCAGCCCAACTGGAACAGGGGCCAGGAGCCCTTCCTGGGGAGGGGTCGCCGCCGCGGAAATACAGGTTTTTCTCGGGAAGGTATGCTCATTCCCGGTTGCAATTTCGCTTTGAGGCCGTCTAATCACCGTCGCGTTCGGCGGAAACAAGGCCGAGTTTGCGGGTTACACCAACAGTTTGCGGTGGGAGTTCTGCCGCACCCCAGTCTGGCATTTCTTGGAGGTTTTGGCACATGGCGAAGAAGTCCGGTAACAAGCCGATGACGAAGACGGAGATCATGCGGAGCATCTCGGAGACGACGAATCTTCCGAAGAAGGACGTCGTGGCGGTGCTCGAGGCGCTGTCCGACGAAATCCAAAAGGCCCTCAAGGGCTCGGGCATCGGCGTTTTCTCGATCCCCGGCCTCGTGAAGATCGAGCGGCGGAAGGTGCCGGCTCGGCCTGCTCAGAAGGGTGTGAAGAATCCCTTCACGGGTGAGCTGCAGGATCGCCCGGCCAAGCCGGCCAGCGTGAAGGTCCGCGTGCGGGCCCTCAAGAACCTCAAGGCGATGGTTTCGGGCTGAGCCCTGAGCGGTCGCGCTGACCAACGCATAGCAACCGGGTGGCGCCGCAGCAGCGGCGTCGCCCGGTTTGTTTTTTGGGGTGGAAAGCGGCGGAATTGGCCGATGGCGACGGGAACGACTTTTCCGTATCCTGCCTTCCATGAAACCGACGCTTCTGGTTCTCGCCGCAGGCATGGGCAGTCGTTACGGCGGCCTGAAACAGATCGATCCGATGGGGCCGTCGGGGGAGACGCTCCTCGACTATTCGGTCTTCGACGCCCTGCGGGCCGGCTTCGACCGGGCGGTGTTCGTGATCCGGCCCGACTTCGAGGCGGCCTTTCGCGAGCGGGTGCTGGCCCGGTTTGCGGGCCGGATCGAGACGGCGCTCGCGTTTCAGACGCTCGACCGGCTGCCGGAAGGGTTTGCGGTGCCAGCCGGACGGGAGAAGCCCTGGGGGACGACCCACGCGATTCTCTGTGCTCGCGAGGTGGTTGACGCCCCGTTCGCGATGATCAACGCCGACGACTTCTACGGCCGCGACTCGTTCGCCGTGCTCGGGCGGCAGCTCGCCGGCATCGCCGTCGATTCAACCGCCTACTGCATGGTCGGCTTTACGCTCGCCGGCACGCTCTCCGACCACGGCACAGTGGCCCGCGGGGTCTGCCGGACCGATGAGCGGGGCTTCCTGACCGACATCCAGGAGCTCACCGCCGTGGGCCGGGTCGCGGGCGGGAGTCTCGAGGGGACGGCGCTCGACGGCTCGGTGGTGGTCCTCACCGGACGCGAGCCTGTGTCGATGAACATGTGGGGCTTCACGCCTCGGGCATTTCCCCAACTCGAGGCCGATTTTCGCGAGTTCCTCACGGTCCGCGGCGGCGAGGCCAAGAGCGAGTGCTACATCCCGATGACGGTCGGCAGCCTCGTGAAGTCGGGCCAGGCCAGCTGCCAGGTCCTGCCGACGACGTCGCAGTGGTTCGGGGCGACGTATGCCGAGGACAAGGCGGCCGTGCAAGCCAACCTGCAAGCCTTGGTCGCGGCGGGCGACTATCCCGCGAGTCTCTGGGGCTGAGTCCCGGCTGTCCCTGCGCGCCGGCGGTCAGTGGGTGAGCTCGAGGTCGTAGCTGCCACCGTCGGCCGTGACCTCGACTTCCAGGGGCGTATCGACGACCGATCCGAAGGCTGCGCCGATCGGGCGGTTGGTGAGTTTCTTGCGAAATGCCTCGTAGGCCCGCTGCGAGGCCACGGATTGGTCGCGGGTGTCGTCCGGTGACGGCGCGTCGCTGACGGTCACTTTGTGCCGGCCGACACAGGCCCCAGTCCCGAGCGGGCACGAGAGGCGGTAGCGGCCCTCCTCGTCGCTGATCCCCTCGGCGATCACCTCGCCGCCAAAGCCCTCGAAGACCGGAACGAACGTCACGAGGGCCATCGGGACGGGCTTGCCGTCGATCGTCACGAGGCCCTCGACGGCCGCCAGCGGCGGCGGCTTCGGCTTCCCGCAGCCCACCAGTGCGACAGTGAGGAGGAGGATCGCCAGGGCTTGGCCGAACCGGATGATCATCCGGCTCGGGGGCGGCAAAAGTCGCGTCGCGGGCGACGATACGCCTCGATGCTCCGCGAGCGTTCGCCGACCCCCTCGCCTTCCGTCAAGCGTCCTGTTCCGGCTCGGGGGCAGAACACGTCGCGTCGCAGGCGAGGGCCGATCAGAAGTCATAGTCGGTGCCCGCCGGTGCGCCGTCACTGGGACGAGAGAGCCCTTGGAGGATCGGGAGTGTGGCCGTGCTCTCGAGCGTCAGCATCCGAACCGAGCCGTCACACCAAGCAAAATTCGCGCCCGACGGATGGCCGCTGCCGAAGGCGTTGAGCCGGCGATCCTTGTCGGTTTGGCTGGTGGACGACATCTCAAAGTTGATCGGCACCGAGGTGCTGCACAACAGGTCTTGCACAGCCATGTACCGCGACCAGGCCCAGCCGCGGCGATTTGGCAGGTCGTCCCACTTGGGGTCGAGCGAGTGCCGCTCCCCGATCAACAGCGTCTTGGAGGTGCCGTCGGGGATGTCCTTGATCCGGGTCTCCGAATTGATCTGGTAGACGCCGTCGAATCCCTTGCCCGTACGGACGTCGTTGATGAACCAGGCGAATGTCCCGGCATTGGCAAAGTAGCTATTCACGCCGTAGAGATAGTTCTGGTACTGGATCGGGTTTTGCGGGACGTGGTCGCTTGGGCAGACGAACTGGGGAATCGACTGCGAGGCCGGGCTTCCTGCGCCCTTGGAATTGGCGTAGCACCCCTGGTTGACGTCGCGCAGGTTCAGGCTCGCGTAGACG
>CAMDDJ010000033.1 GCA_945891385.1 Candidatus Kuenenia stuttgartensis
CTCCTCATCGACAACTACGACTCCTTCACCTGGAACCTCGTGCAGCGGTTCGGGGAGATCGCCCCCGACTTGGCCGTGGAAGTGCATCGCAACGACCAGATCAGCTGCGACGAGATCGCGGCCAAGGCGCCGAGTCATCTGGTGATCTCGCCCGGTCCATGCACGCCCGACGAAGCCGGCATCTCCTGCGATGCCGTGCGGCGGTTCGCCGGCCGGATGCCGATTCTCGGCGTCTGCCTCGGCCATCAGTCGATCGGCCAGGTGTTCGGCGGTCGCATCGTTCGAGCCCAGCGGCTGATGCACGGCAAGGTCGATCAGATCGAGCATACTGGCCGGGGTCTGTTCGCCGGCATCGCCGAGCATCCGATCGAGGCCACGCGGTATCACAGCCTCGTGATCGACCCGCCCACGCTGCCACCGGAGTTCGAGGTCGACGCCTGGTCGGCGACCGCGGAGGGCGTCCGGGAGATCATGGCGATCAGGCACACGACGCTGCCGGTGTTCGGCGTGCAGTTCCATCCCGAGAGCTTTCTCACGCCGGTCGGCTATCAGCTGCTCCGCAGCTTCCTGGCAAGCGGGCCACCGGGGCAGCCCCTGCGCACCGCGGCCGCCACTCGTTGAGAGGCAGGGGGCTTCATGATCGAACTCGCCGAGGCGGTCGCGCTCGTTGAGGCGACGTCGCAGCCTCTGTCCCCGCGGCGGCAACGTCTGCTCGACGCCTGCGGTCGGCGGCTGGCCGCGCCGATCGCTGCCGACGTCGATTCGCCGCCGTGGGATCGGGCGATGATGGACGGCTTTGCGGTCTGCAACGCCGATCTCTCTGGCGCGGCCGACAGCACGGTCGAACTCGACGTCGTCGTCGATCTGGCCGCCGGCGACGCGACGTCGCTGACGATTCGACCCGGACGCTGTGCCCGGATCATGACGGGGGCCCCTCTGCCTCCGGGTGCCGAGGCCGTCGTGCCGATCGAGCTGGCCGTTGACGGCACGGCGGCGGCCCATGCCGGCAGCCGCGTGCGACTCTGCGATGCGTCGTTTCGGCTGGGGCAGCACGTCGCCCGGCAAGGGGCCGCCTTTCGCGCGGACGCGGTCGTGCTTCCCGTCGGTGCCCGGTTGGATGCCGCGGCGGTCGGGCTGGCGGCCGAGGCGGGAGCCACCCATGTGATGGTCAACCCGCGGCCCCGGGTCGCGATCCTCTCGACGGGCAGCGAACTTGTGTCCTGCGACGTGCGGCCCGAGTTCGGCCAGACCCGCAATTCCAACGGGCCGATGCTGTCGGCAGCCGTGGGGCTTGTGTCCGCCGAGCCGATCCAGCTTGGCGTGGTGCCCGACCGTCCTGAACCGCTGCGGGCTGCGATCGCCCAGGGGCTGGCGGCCGACGTGCTGCTGCTCTCGGGTGGCGTCTCGGTCGGTGACCGCGACCTGGTGCCGGAGACCCTCGTGGCGTCCGGCGTCGAGCAGGTGTTTCACAAGGTCCGGCTCAAGCCTGGCAAGCCGGTCTGGTTTGGTGCGCTGCGGCGCCTGGGTGGACCGACCACGCTCGTATTCGGACTCCCCGGCAATCCCGCGAGCAGCCTCGTCTGCTTCGAGCTGTTCGTGCGTCCCGCCCTCCAGATCCTCGCCGGTCGGCCAAGGCCTGAGTGGCACCTGCCGCGGGCCCGAGCCAGGCTCGTGGCGACGCTCAAGGGAGCGGGTGACCGGCCGGTGTTTCTGCCCTGTCGGCTGCGGGAGAGCGGGGCCCTGATGGAAGCCGAGCCACTTCCCTGGACGGGCTCCTCCGACCTGCTGGGCCTGGCTGCGGGCAGCGCGATCCCCGGTGCGCGGCCTGGCCTGATCGCTCTTCCGGCAGGCACCGGTCGTCTGGAGGCCGGGGCGGAGGTCGAGGTCGTGGTTCGAGCCTGAAGCCGCGCCGAGCCGGCCGGGCTATCCGACCAGGCCGAGGTCGCGGAGTTTGGCGAGGCACTCGTCCCGCTCCCGGCACCGCTCGAGTCCCTGCCAGGTGGGATCTTGGACCACCAGAAAATCGGCTTCGGTTGCCGGCACCTGGCCCCGGGCGGCGAGCCGGCGGATCACCTCCCGGTCGAGTCGCGTCAGCCGCACCGCCTCCATCCGGTAATCGAGAAACGCCTCCCAGACGAGCGGGAAGAGCGGCGCGACGATTTCGCGGCCGATCGTTTCGGCGTATCGCCTGATCTCGAGTTGGGCGTGGGAGTCCATCCGCAGCGCCAGGAAGTGCAGCAGGTTGTGGAGGTCGATCTTCCAGTAGGCCTCGGTGTAGGTGGAGAGCGGCAGATCCTTGCGGGCCTGCTCACGGGCGATCCCCGCGGCGAGGCGATCCTCGTAGACCTTCCGAGCCTGCTGTTGCAGGTCGCGTTCGGCCTCCGAGTGTCGGTGGCCGGCGTCGGTGGCGAGCGGCTCATCCGATCCCTGGCGGTTGCTCGCTGCCTGGGTTCGCCACTCGTCGTCCCCGGTGGCCTGCATGGCGTCGATCGCCAACGAATACCGCGTCGAGTATTCGTTGACGCTGGCAGTGCGATGGCGAATCCACTGCCGCCAGCAGTCCATGGGCACGCGGACCACGAACTTGAGTTCGGCCATCTCGAATGGCGTGGTGTGGGCATGCCGCAGGAGGTAGCGAATCAGTTGCCGGTCGTCGCTCACCTTGCGAGTGCCGGCGCCGTAGCTGACGCGGGCGGCCTGAACCACGCTGCCGTCGTCGCCCATGCAGTCGACGAGGGCCACGAAGCCGTCGTCGAGGACGGGGAACTTCCGCCAGCGGAACGACTCGAGCAGGGCGGACCGCTCCAGAGGAGCAGAGTCGGGCGAGGCTGTCATGCCGGAAGCATCCCAGGGAAGGTGGAAAAGTCCCAAGGATGCGGCACCGGCCCCCGGCCGGTCAATCCTTCGCTAGCAATTCCTGGAGCAGCGTCGCCAGTTGGCGGGCGTCGTCCGACTTCCGCACGTGGTCGATCCGCGTCTTCGGCACCTCGAGCTTTGTCAGCGAGGTCTCGATGCTATCCCAGAGCTTGGCCCGCTTCTTCCCCTCGGCGAGGTAGAGATCGGTCACCTGCTCGCCCAGCCGCTGGAGCAAGACGGTGTCGAGATTGTCGTAATACCGCTTGACGATCGACTGCTGATACTTGGTGAGCTGGGCCATCGCTCGGCGCCTCCCGGTCGGGTCGGTGGCTGCCGTCTGGCGGGATGCCGACCCCATGGCTACAGTATCGTCCGGAGGTCACCGTCAGGTCGAGAGAAACCCATGCCTACCATCACGTTCACCAGCGAAAAGAAGGAAATTCAGGTCCCGGCCGGAGCGAATCTGCGGACGGAGGCGCTGCGGGCGGGCGTGCAGCTCTATCCCGGGGTCCATAAGATTCTGAACTGCCACGGGCTGGGACAGTGCGGCAGTTGCCGCGTGCTGATCACGAAGGGCATGGAGAACACGAGCCGCAAGGGGCTCCTCGAGACGGGCCGGCTGGCAGTGTCTCTGGCCGCGATCGGCAACGAGAAGACGATGCGGCTGGCCTGCCAGACGAAGGTCAATGGCGATATCACCGTCGAGACCAAGCCCCCGTTGAATCTCTTCGGCGAGAATTTTTTTAGTTGATGCACGGCCATTCTGGCCCGCACTGCTCACCAGAGCGCCTTCGCATGAAAGAGGTCGTTGCCGTCGTGCGGCCATTCTTGGCCGAGCGGGTGCTTGAGGCCCTCAGGCTGGCGCCGATCGAGGCCTGCACGGTCCGCGAGGTGAAGGGCTTCGGCCGGCAGAAGAGCTACCTCGACCAGTACCGCGATAGCGAATATTCGGCCGCCTTCCTCCCGAAGGTGGAAATTCAACTCTGGGTCGAAGATGCCAGGGTTGACGAGGTGATCGGCCGCATCACCGGCGCGGCCAGAACAGGCCGGATGGGCGACGGCAAGATCTTCGTCCTGCCGGCGGGCGAGGCCGTGATTCCACCCGCGGAGTGAGCGGCTGGCATCCGCCCTGCCGCGCAGAGGGGGCGGCCGGGGGTCGTTTTTCCGCCCGGTCAGGACTCCTGTGGAGCCACAGGCCGCATGGCCGTACACTCTGCCTGACCGCTACAGCCCCTTTCTTCCATCCAGCCCGCAAGGTTTCACATGTCGCGACCCAGGATCGGTCTGTTTCAGACACCCGGCCTCACGGTGTCAGCCTTCTCTGCGGCCCTGTGCCTTCCACTGCTCGTGATGGGCAGCCTTGCCCCTGCTCGGGGGCAGGAACTCGCCGCTCTCGGGACGGATCCTCTCGGTCAATCGGCGGCATTCGAGCCGGTGAGTGAGGCCCGCCTGAACACGGCCCGGGGCCGGTTCCGCTCGGCCCTGGAGCGGCTTCGGGGCCTGCTCGATCGCAGCGGCAGCGGCGGTAACTGGCGGAAGTACCTCGACTGGCCGGAACTCGAACGGCAGGCCGTCTCGGCCGAGGCAGCCGACGTCGAGTCGCTCGGCAAGTTCTACCGGCGGCTCGACTCGGGCGCCAGCGGGCTCGAGATGCAGGAATTCGCCGGAGTGAGGCGGGCCCTGGGGGGCTACCTCGAGGCCGTGAGTACGGCCCGCAATCCCGAGGCGGCGACGGTCTACGAGAAGCGGCTCGAGCGGCTGGCGGAGGCCGTCGCCACGGCCGCCGCGGCCGGCACGCCCGAGCCGCTCGATCCCGTGGGTCCGCTCCTGGCCCGGCTCGAGGAGTCGGGCCAAGGCCTCGGCATCGTGCAGCGGATTCGTCGCGCCGTGAACCGCCCGAACCTCTATCTCCAGGTCGACGAGAGTCTGCTCGGCCGAGGCGTCAATCAGGCCGTGGATGAAACAGCCCCCATCGACGAGGTCCTGCTCGGCACTCGGGTGCGGGGCACGGGCCACACGACGGGGCTCGTCTTCATCGATTTCCAGCCGGCGAGTGATCGGGCCGTCGTCGATTTCGTGCTCGATGCCACGAACCATTCCCGCACGCGAGGTGGCCAGGGGCCGGTCACGGTCCACACCATCGGCACCGCCCAACTCGATGCCCGCAAGCGGATCTTCATCGATGAGCAGGGGATCACCTCCGCACCCGTCGAGGCCGACGCCTCGGTCTCCACCAAGACGGCCGGGATCGGGGTGAGTTCCCGGTTTGGCAAGCGGCTGATCCGCAAGATCGCCAGCCGCAAGGTGGCCGAGATGCAGCCCAAGGCTCGGGCCATTTCGGAGGGGCGTGTCCGGGATCGGATCCGTTCCCAGTTCGAGGCCCAGACCGCCGAACCGATCGCCCAGGCCTCCCGCGACTACCAGACGAAGTTTCGCCGCCGGCTGATGGACCGCGGCTGGTATCCCGAGATGCTCCACATCAACAGTGACGACCGTCGGCTGCTCGTGACGGCCCGCAAGTCACTGTCCGATCAGGTGGCCGCCTTCAGTCATCCACCGGCCGTCGATCCCGACGCGGTGCTCGCGGCTCGGGTGCACGAGACGTTCGTCAACAACCTGATCGAGCAGGAGCTCGGGGGGCGGACGCTCACCAAGCAGCTGCTCGAGGAAGAGATGAAGAAGGCGAATCGGCCGATGCCCGAGTCGCTGGAGAACGACGCTGATCAGGCCCCCTGGTCGATCACGTTCGCCAAGCGGAAGCCGGTCGAAGTGAAGGTAAGCGACAACACGGTGCGGCTCACGGTGCACGGCACCAAGTACACATCCGGCGATCGGGAGTTTCCGGCGATGGACGTCTGGGCCGCCTACAAGGTGGGCCGGCTCGACGGCCGGATCTGTCTCGTCCGCGACGGCGACGTGCAGATCTATCCGCCGGGCTTCGTGCCGGGTGGCCGGCAGAAGCTCTCGGTGCAGGAGACGTCGCTGCGGCGGATCCTGCAGAAGCGATTCAATAAAGTGTTCGACGAGGTCCTCGAGATCGAGCCGCTCCAGCTTCCAGGCCAACTCGCGTCGGCGGGGCCGCTCCCGCTCGAGCAGCTCGAGGCCCGCAAGGATGGCTGGCTGGCGGCCGGCTGGCGGAAGGCTGATCCTGTGATCTACGCCTCTGGTCCGATGGTGCGGGAAACGATCATCTCGGAAGAGCCGGTCGTGCAGGAGGGGCTGATGCTCGAGTCGGCGGCAGGCCCCGCTGGGAGCGGCGAACTGGCCTTCGTGCAGCCATGACCCGCGAGGAGCTGGAGCGGGCGCTCGACCTCGCAGACCAGGGCTCCTGGGACGAGGCCCATGCGATCGTGCAGGCCGACGAGGCCGACCAGACGGCCTGCTGGATCCATGCAATGCTCCACAAGATCGAAGGAGACGCCGGCAACGCCCGCTACTGGTATCGGCGGGCCGGCCGGATGGGTCACGTGGCCGACGAGCCGACCGCCGAACTCATTGCCATTCGCGAGTCGATTCGCGGCTGAGTTCAGGACGATCGCGAGGCCCACTCCGGGATCATTGCTCGAGCCGCGGTCGAACTGGCTCGAAGGGGCGGATCCAGATGTTGCGGAACTGGACCGGATTGCCGTGGTCTTGGAACGCCACCGGCAGGGCGTCTTCATGCTGGTGATAGCGGGGCGGTTCATGCCAGGCCGTCGAGCCCTTGATTACCGTGTCGGAGTGGATCGCCACGCCGTTGTGGATCACGCTCACGCGGCCGGGGGCCGCGAGCGAGCCGTCGGTGGCGAACCGCGGCCGCGTGAACAGGATGTCGTAGGTCTGCCACTCGCCCGGCCGCCGGCAGGCGTTCACGGCCGGTGGCTGCTGCTTGTAGAGGGCGCCGCACTGACCGTCGGGATAGGTGAGTGGTCCGTCGGTGCCGTCCTCGAACGAGTCGAGCACCTGGATCTCGTACTTGCCCATCAAAAACACGCCGGAGTTGCCGCGGCCCTGTCCCTTGCCCTGCGGGGGATCGGGTAGGCGAAATTCGACGTGCAGCTGGCAATCACCAAAGCCCTGCTTGGTCTGAATCTGTCCCTTGCCCACGGTCAGCACGCCATCGACGGCTTTCCAGCCCTCGCCCCCTTCCCAGGCTTCGAGCCCGGAGCCGTCGAAGAGAACGAGCGCATCGGCAGGCACCGGGGCAGGGCCGGCCGGGGCGGGGCCCGGATCGACCACCTTCGGCCGCGGCCAGGCGATTGGCATCCTCCACTCGCGACTGGCATGCTGCCGGCCGAGGAGTTGCAGCCGGCGGTCGCGGAGGTGCCGGGTGATCGCTGCCGCCCGGGCCTCGGCCACGGCGAGCGGCAATCCACCCCGGAAGTGCGGATTGGCATGGCCGGCCGCATTCAGATAGGCATCTCGCAGGATCTGCAGCCGCTCCGTCACCTCGGGCAGGAACGGAGCGAGCCCTTCTGCAAGATCGCTCGCCGTAGCGGACGCTTCGTCGCCCAGGCCGGCGATCACCGCCCTGGCGATCTGCAGGTGGCCCTCGTCGTTCGGATGGACGCAGTCGGGGGCGAACGTGAAGTTCGCCTCGGTCGTGCGTCGCCCGGCGAGCGCCTGTTTCATGTCGGCATGGACGTCGATGACTTGCCAGCCATCAGCCCGCTTTGAGGCGAGCCAATTCGAGTAGGCGGTGAGCACGGCATCGTAGTCGACGTCACCCGCCGGGCCCTTTTTCCCCGGCGGACCACCGTAGATCGGTGGCGTGAGGTGGACGACCGTGGCCCCGGCCTCCTCGGTGGCAGCATGCAGCGATTCGATACCCGCGCGGAACGCGGCAAACCGCTGTTCGTCGAGCGGCTGGTAGATACCGCAGTTCATCCCGTAGCAGGCCAGCACCAGATCCGGCCTGACCAGCCGCAGCACCCGCGCGAGTCGTTCGTCGAGCGCAGGCCGGGGAAACGTTCCCTGGGCGTGTCCGTCCTCCGAGAGGCCCGACACCGTTTCACTCGAAAGCCCGCAGTCGATGACCTCCGCCTCGAGCCCCTCGGACTCCATCCAGGCCACTACGTCGGCCACCCAGCGACCGTCGTAGGTGATCGAGTCACCGAGCACGAGCACCCGCTCGGCGCTGGCAAGCTGGTCTGACAACGAGCGAGGGGCCGGGTCAGCCGCCGATGCGACGAGGCAGCCCGTCAGAAGCATCAGAATTCCCACCCCACGGGCACGTCGCTGGTTCATGGTGCAGGCGCTGTCGCCCCCTCCCGGATGGCAAACAAATGACTTTTATTGGCGATGTAGAGCGTATCGCCGACGGCGATCGGCGTCGAATAGACGCTCGTGCCCATATTGATCTCGGCGATCATTTCCTGCTCAGGGGCGAGCTTGAAGATCGTGATGTCGCCGTCCTCGTCGCCGATGTAGACCTTGCCATCGGCGATCAGCGGCGAGCCCCAACTCGCCGCCAGCATGTCGTACGTCCAGAGCGGCTTGCCGGTCTTTACGTCGAGGCAGTGGAAGAGGCCGCTGAAGTCAGCCACGAACAGCAGCCCGTCCTTGATCGCGACGGTACCGCAGGTGCGGTGCATCGTCTCCTCGAAGGCCAGTTTCCCGTTGCCGTCGGCGTCGAAGCCGGGGTAGTGCCAGACGGCCGCCGAGTTGGGATTCGGCCGGGCCACTTCCCCTTGTTCCTTGATCACGGCCTGTTCCCTCCTTCGCGGCAGGGGCGTTTCCGGGGCGGCGAGACTCACCGCCAATTCGCTCGACACGTCGCCCCGCTTGGTCGGGTCGATGCACCAGAGATGGCCCACCCCCTCGCCATGCTCGGGATCCTCGCCGACCGCGATATAGACGAGTCCGTCGTGCACGACCGGCGTGCCGATGATGTGGTTGCGATCGGCCCGGCCGCCGAGCGTGTACTTCGACTCCTTGGGGTTGCAGTCGAATTTCCAGAGCAGCTTCGCCCGGCCGTCCTCCCCGCGGGCATCGAAGGCATAGAGCCAGCCGTCGCCGCCGCCGAACAGCACCTGGGGAACGCCGTCGAGTTCGGCGTAGGCCGGGCTCGACCACTGGCCGTGGAGCACGAAGGCCCCGGGCGAGCCGTCGGCCCAGAGCACTCGGCCGTCGCGTTTGTCGAGGCAGAGGAAGCTCGGTGCCTCGGGGTTCGGCAGGTTGAGGTGCCCCTCGTCCACGCCGTTGCTCGTGTTGACGAACAGCAGGTCGCCTACGGCCGTCACGCTGCAGGAGCACATGTTGTGCTGCGAAACGCCCAGTTCCTTCATCATGTCGAGCACCCAGACCACGTCGGCCTCGTCCTCCGCCTGGATTTTCTCGTCGGTGAATGGTCCGTCGTTTTCACCATCGCGGAAGCCCGCCGTATCGAGGCATTTCACCTCGCCGCGGCTGGTTACGTACCAGAGCCGGTCGCCTTCGACGAGCGGGGCGCAGCAGATGCCTTGGAGCGGCCAGTCGTGGACGCGGCCGGTCGGGAGCTTCTCGCTCGAGTCCTGCCAGAGAAAGGAGCCATCCTTCGCGGAGAAGGCGAGCAGGCAGCCGAGGTCGACGGCGGCGGGATACCGCGAGAGCCAGCCCTTGCCGTTGTTGCTCCCGACATAGGCCTGCCCGCCGGCCACCACAGGATTTCCGTAGGACTGGCTGCCGAGCGGGGCCACCCAGGCCACGTTTTTGCTCGTGGCCGGATCCCAGGCCCCGGTGTCGGGATCGAAGTCGCCCGGAGCCCACTCGATCGGAAGGTTGGTCGCCGCGGGCGTGTTGTTCCGTTGTGGCGAACCTCCCCACTGATTCCAGTCAGCGTTGGCCGCCGGCCCGATCATCAGGAGCGAACCGAGCAGCGGGCAGAGCGTGAGATACGCGGGGATCAGCTTCATGGGAGGGTCTCCACCAGGACGTTGTCGACATAGACTTCTGAATCTTTCGCATTGCCGAAGAAGCCCGGGCTGCCTTGCAGATTGCCAGCCGCGTGAACAGCCTCGATCGTCCAGGCTGCCGGTTCGGGCTCGCCCCGCGGCCAGACCTTGCCGCGGAGCACGGCATCGACGCCGCGGGTGGTGGCTTCGAACTTCATCGTGTACCAGCGGCCCGCCTCCCAGGCGAAGGGGACTGTCTTGGAGAAGTGGGTCGCCACCTGCGGCGGCCACGACCGCACCTGGAGCTGTTGGGCCGCCCCCATCAGGTCGAGGGTGTACCGCTGAGCGATCAGCCCCATGTCGGGCATCCTGGCCTTCTCGAGCGCCGCCGGCGTGCCGAAGGCCTTGGCGAAGGCGTCGGCGTCGGTGTCGGTCGAGGCTGCGGGCGTGGCCGGGTCGCCCGGAGCCTCGACGCCCGTCTCGGCCGCGCGGAGATCTGCCTGGATGCGGTAGTCGTGGAGGTCGATCGGGCCGATCCAGCCTTGGCTCCGCGTGCCCTTGGGGATGGTCGTCACCTTCACCAGGCACTTCGAACCGTCGACGTCCCGGACGACATGCCGGTAGCGCATGCCGATCCAGGGCAGCGGCGGATCGCCCTTCGCAGGGCCGCCTTTGGGGTCCGGCCCCAAGGCGATGTCCTCGAAGTCGAACCGCCAGGGGAGCGGCGGCATCGAGCGGATCCGGGCCCGCCCGACGAGCTCGCCGACCGTGGCCGTCACGACCGCGGCGGCGTGGCTGCCCTCTGGAGCCCGATAGACGCCTGCGTCGCTGACGCTGCCGGCGGTCGTCGTGAAGGTCGCGGGCGACTCCTTCACGAACCGTCCGGCGGCGTCGTAGAGCCGCACCTTCAGTGGCAACTCCCCGCCCGCCGCGATCTGCGCTTCGGCCGGCACGACCTGCACCCAGGCCGGCTCTCCAGCCGGGCCGCTCGTGGCGGCCGAGACGGTCTGTGGCTGGGTCGGCTGCGGTGGTGATTGAACGCTCCCGTAGAGCGGCACGCCCTCCGGCTCGGCCAGGCAGTAGAGCCGCGATCCGGTCGTCAGGTAGAGCCGGCCGGCCGCCGCGACCGGCGAGGCCGTGACCTCGTCGTCCTCGGCGAGCCGCATCCGATTGACGAACGTCATGCCGTCTGCAGTCGGCTCGATCACGTGCCAGCCGCTCGTCGAGCAGACATAGAGCTTGCCTCCAGCCACGAGCGGACTGCCGCGCACGATCGTGCCCAGGAGTCGGAGCGGCTTGCCGACCCGCTTGCCCGAGGCCGTGTCGAAAGCGTTGACCTTCGCGCCATCGTCGACGAAGTAGACCCGCTCTCCGACCACCACCGGCATCGCCCTGCCGGCGGTTACCCCCTTCTGCTGCCAGAGTCTGGCCGCAGCGTTGATCTCACCGGAGCCTGACCCCCGGAACGCGTTCACGGAGCCCATCGAGGTGTTGTCGAGGTTCTCTTCGGCCTGGCAGGCGTAGACCGTGTCTCCCACAACGAGCGGTGCAGCGTTGATGCCCCGCCGAGACAGCCGGTAGTGCCAGATAGCCCGGCCTGTGCGGGGCTGGAAGTTCCAGATGCTGCCGTCGCTCGACCCGAACACGAGGGCCGCCTGGCCGTCGAGCACGGCGAGGGCCGGCGTGCTGTAGGTCGTGTCCTCGGGAAGCTCCTTCGTGCCGTTCATCCATCGGACCGCGCCGGTCGCCTTGTCGAGTCCGAGAAAGCGGTGGGCGGGCCGGGCGGTGTCGCCCCACCCGGTGACCACGGCGCTGGCGATCACGAGATCCTCGAACACCACCGGGATGTTCGTCCTCCCGCCGTAGGTCGAGAGAAAGCCGAATTCCTCGTGGAGCGACCGCTGCCACTTCGTCTGGCCGGTGACCGCGTCGATCGCCGTGAACACGCCGCAGACGCCGTGGGCGAAGACCGTCTTCGAGGCGGGGTCGGCGATAACGGCCGACCAGCCCACCCGCTCGGCCGGCACGTCGGAGAGATAGACGTTGAACACGTTCTCCCAGAGCTTCGCACCGGTGACGGCGTCGAGGCAGAGCACCTTCTCCGCCTCTTCGGCCGTGCCGGGCTTGTGGCGGACGAGCGTGTAGAGCCTGCCGTTCATGATGACCGGCGTGGAAATCCCTCCGGCCTCGTCGTTCTTCCAGAGCACGTTGGTGCCCGCCTCGGGATCGAACGACGTCACCAGCGGCGGCCCGTCGTAGTGCCGATCCTGCATCGGCCCCCGCCAGTCGGGCCACTCCCCGGCCCACGAAGACACGGCGCCGGCCTGCACAAGGGCCACGCAGAGCAAAACGCGTTGCAGTACTCCGTTCACTCGATCAATCCTTCCTTCACGAGGTCTGCCGGCAGATTCGGATCGACGATGCCCTGGGCGCCGCGGCCCTCTTCCAGTCGGCTGGCGACGTCGTTTTTGATGCTGGGCACGTCGGCCTCCCACCACCGCTGCCGGTCGGCTGCCGCGAGGGGCACCAGCGGCCGAACCAGCCGCATCCCCACCCCCAGGGCCGGTTCCTCGGTGTACCACCACGGGCTCTTGGGGAAGTTGGGATCGACGTCTTTCCAGTCGGGATTCTCCGCCGTGCCCCCGGCGTCGCGGGAGCCTCGCCGGGCGGCACTACGGCACTCGCTGGCCTCGTCGTAGTAGGCGCCGCCGCGGAGCACCCGCGGATAGAGCCGGACTGGCCACTGGATCGTGTCGGCCACGGCCACCGGTTGCGGGAGCGCGGCCGGCTTGGCGTAGCCGTCGGCCACGAGTTCGTCTACCACCCACTCCGCCACGTTGCCATGCATGTCGTGCAGGCCGAAGGCGTTGGGCTGTTTCTCACCGACGGGGTGGGTGGTGTCGTCGGCGTTGTCGGCATACCAGGCATGGTCGCCGAGCGCTTGCGGATCGGTGCCACAGGACCAGGGGGTTTCGCTGCCGGCCCGACAGGCATGCTCCCATTCACTCTCGGCCGGCAGCCGATAGAAGCGACCGGTCAGGCCGCTGAGCCACTTCGTGTACTGCCGGGCGGCGAACTGGGTCATCGTGACGGCGGGCAGCTCGGGCTCCTCGCCATTCACGAAGGTCATCGTCGGGTCGTAGAGGTTCGAGGGAGCCGTGACGGCATCGACCTGGTTGGCGGCCGTGACCGGTCGGAGCTCGGCCGCCTGCATCGCGATGAACAGATTGCAGGCCGCCATGTACTCCTTGTATTCCCGCCAGGTCACTTCATGCTGGCCGATCCACAACGGCTCGACCGTCACCTCGTAGGCCGGGCCTTCGTCGGCGGTTCGACCGGGCTCGTCCCCGGAGCTCCCCATCCGAAACGTGCCCCCCGGCACCGGGATCATGCGAAAGACGACATCGGTGCCGGGAATTGTTTCGTCGTAGGGCACCATCCAGCCGCCCGGGACGGCGACCACGGGGCCCTCGCATTCCGGCCGGGCCTCACCGGCGACGAATCCAGGGCCGGCCTGATCGGCCGCGCCGGAGGGAATCGAGGTGAAGCCGAGGCTGAGCGCGAGGAGTCCGGCCAGGGAAGCGAGGCCGGATCGAGAGCGAAGGACGGTTGACGCGGGGGGGCAGGGTGGACGCAAGGCGAATCCTCGGGCAGGGGGATACCGACAGGTTGGCGCGTCGCAGCGGGGAAAACCGTAGATTGTACTCTCAGCCGTATCCGACGCCCACGTTCCAGCCGGCCTGCCGATGGCATCGAAGAAACCCCCACGTCCCACGAGTTCAGCCCCGGCCAAACCGGCCGCCAAGGCGGAGAAGCCCGCCGAGAAGGTCGTGGCGGAGAACCGCAAGGCGCGTCACGAGTACGAGATTCTCGACACCCTCGAGTGCGGCATCGCGCTGGTGGGCAGCGAGGTCAAGAGCCTGCGGTCGGGGCGGACGAGCCTCGACGAGGCCTATGGCCGCGTCGAAGGAGACGAACTCTGGCTCCTGGGCTGCGACATTCCCGAATACGAGAAGGCCAATCAGCTCAACCACAAGCCGAAGCGACGGCGAAAACTGCTGCTGCACCGGCGGGAACTCCGCACGTTTGCGGCCCAGGCCTTCGAGAAGAGCCTCACGCTCGTGCCCCTCAAGATGTACTTCAAGGACGGGCGGGTGAAGCTCTTGATGGGCGTCGGCCGGGGCCGGAAGGCCCACGACAAGCGGGACAAACTCAAGGCGGCGACCGCCCGGCGGGATATTGAAATCGCCCTCCGCGGGCGATCCCGCGGAGGGCGATGAGGGAGTGCTGTTGAAGCCGCCGGGGCTCGCGGGCCCCGGGCTCACTCGGCGGCGACCAGGGCCCCGTGGGGCATGTCCGTCGAGTCTTCCGGGTGCCAGAGGGGCATGCCCCGCTGGATCCGTTCGGCCAGAATATCGATCTTCTGACGCGAGCCGGCGGGGGCCGTCGTGGGGCCGAAATCCTCCGTGCACTGGGGCTCGAAGTTCTCGTCGTGACCGTAGAGTTCGATGATTTCAAAAACGTTGCGGATCCGGGCCATCGGGGCGAAACGACTCCTGTTGATGTGACCATACAGATGCATCCATCAGACCGGCGGAACGCCCAGCCGGGCATGGATGATCGGTTCCCGTGAACACTCGGCGCGGGCCAGCGAGCATCCGTCATCCCGGGCGGCCTCGAAGGCACGGTCGGGAGCAGGGTCGGAAGGCCATCGCGATCGCCCGCTGCCGGAACGGCTTGCATATGCCGCGGCGGGCTGACAGCGTTCGTGGTGAACCACGCCATTATGGAACCGCCCTTGCGCGAGTCAAACATTTTGTTCGTTGCTAGTTCGCAGCGGAAAAACCGGCAATTCTTCGCGCGAATTGGTCGGGCTAGCCCACTGGAAGTACGATTGTGATCGCTCCCGGGCAGCATGGTGCGGCTGAAGCCGCCCGCCCGCGCGGGCAGGCCGCGGGCGTTTGCCGGCACGAGCCGCGAAAACGCCGCCTCCGATGGCGCAACTCACAGGTTCTCTCACAAGTTATCCGGCGCGGGTTTCGTTTTCGGCCTACGTCGTCGCGATCCTGGCCGGCGGCATGCTGCTGACGCTCCCGATGGCCCGGGCGCCCGAGCGGCCGCCCATCACGCTCGTGGATGGACTGTTCACGGCGACCAGCGCCTGCTGCGTGACGGGGCTGACGGTCCGCAGCACGCTCCACGACTTCTCATTCTTCGGCCAGAGCGTGATCCTGGTACTGATCCAGCTCGGTGGCCTCGGGATCATGACGATCACGACGCTGGCGTCGTTTCAGATCGGCGGCCAGGCCACGCTCCGGCAGCGGGCCGTGATCGCCGACACGCTCGGCATCAAGTCGGGCCGCGATCTCCGGTGGGTCACCCGGGCCGTCCTCCTGACCGTGCTGATCGCGGAGTTGCTGGGTTTCGTGCTGATGTGTTGGGCCACCTGGTCCTCCGGGCCGCCGGAGAAGGTGGTCTGGCGGGCCCTCTTCCACGCGATCTCCGCCTTCTGCAACGCCGGCTTCGCACTCGGTGACGACAATCTCTCCCGCTACGCCGGGAGCCTGCCGATCAATCTCGTGATCTGCAGCCTGATCATCGTCGGTGGTATCGGATTTCCGGTGATCTTCGACGTCGGTTCCCGGCTCAGTCAGCCGCGGGATCTCTGGCAGCGGCTTTCGATCCAGTCGAAGCTGATGCTGATCGGAACCGCGGGCCTGCTGGCGGCGGGAGCGATCTCGTTCTGGCTGCTCGAGTGGGACGAGTCACTCGCCCGCGAGTCGCTCCTCACCCGGATCCTGATGGGGCTCTTCCACTCCACTACCTGCCGCACCGCCGGCTTCAACACGGTCGATTACGCGGGCCTCGCCAGTCCCACTCTGTTTCTCACGATCATCCTGATGGCGATCGGGGCCGGCCCCTGTTCGACGGGCGGCGGCTTCAAGGTGAGCACCTTCATGACACTTGCGGTCAGCTCCTGGACAAGCTTTCGCGGGCTGCCCCGGGCCAACGTCTTCAAGCGGACGATTCCCGCCACGGCGGTGCGGCGGGCCACGGCCACGGCGCTCCTGTTCGGGGCGGTCGCGACGGTGGCGCTGGTGGCCCTGCTTACGGTTGAGTCACGGGGCCTCGTCGCCTCCCGGCCGCGCTGGTTTCTGGAGGCGCTCTTTGAGTGCATCTCGGCCCTCGCCACGGTCGGCCTCTCGACCGGCATCACCGCCTCGCTGACCGACCCCGGGAAGTTCGTCCTGATGGCCCTGATGCTCATCGGCCGGCTCGGCCCGATCACCGCCGCGGTGGCCCTCGGTCGCCAGCGGCAGCCTTACCAGCCCGAATACCTCGAGGAGGAGCCGCTCGTCGGCTGATCCGTGATGAAATCCAACCGTCGCTTCGTGATGCTCGGCATGGGCAGCTTCGGCACGGCCCTGGCCCGCCGGCTGGCCATCAACGGCTGCCATGTGATCGGAGTCGACTCCCGCCGGGATCGGCTGGAGGCGGTGAAGAACGAGATTCACGAGTGTGTGATTGGCGACGCCACCGACCGAGAAGTTCTGGAGAATCTCCCGCTCAAGGATGCCTCGGCCGTCTTCATCTCGCTGGGCGAGACGATCTCCCGATCGCTCCTGGCCACGCTCCACGTCAAGGAGCTCGGGGCCCGTCAGGTGGTGGTGAAGGGCGTGACCAAGGAGCACGGGAAGATCCTCGAGCATCTCGGGGCCGATCGGGTGGTCTTTCCCGAAGAGGAAGTGGCGAAGCAACTGGCTGACAAGATGACCTGGCCCAACGTGCTCGACTTCCTGCCGATCGATCCCGAATACAGCGTGGCCGAGGTGGCGATGCCCTCGTCGCTTTCCGGCAAGACGCTGGCGGAGGCGAACCTGCGAAACGCGATCGGCGTGCAGGTGATGGGGATCAAGGATGTGCTGTCGGGGAAGCTCGACATGTTCCCCGACGGCCGCCGGATGCTGCTCGAGGACCAGGTGCTCCTCGTGGTGGGCCGGGCCGAGGAACTCCAGGCGCTCCGCGAGATGCCCTGACGCCGCGATGGCTACTGGCCCGGGGGACCCGGAGGGAGCGTGATCTCGATCTCGCCGGGCGGGGGCGGAGCGCTGGAGGTGGTGGGCTGAGCGGCGCCGGGATCGAATTTGGGAGTGTCGACGCCGGTGCGGGCCTCGAGATCGGCGGTCAACGCGAGGGCTTCGCCGCCGGCTTGTTCGAGCTTCAACTGGGTGATGCCCCACTCGCCCCGCGTCTTCTTGCCCTCGACGACGGCGACAGCGGCAGCCTTGGGGCCGGTCACGTCGAACTTCAGCTGAGCGATGCCGTCGGTCTCGTTGGCCGTGCCGCGGACGCTGCGGCCGCAACTCACCGGCTCGCCGACCGCAGCGGCTACCCGCGGATTCGCCTTGAGTTCCTCCACCGCCTCGATCACGAGCGGATGCTCGGCCAGGCGGCTGCAGCCGGAACCCAGTGCGGCGACGAGGACGACGAGAGCAAGAACTGACTGATTCCAGGCTGCGGGCATCGTGGGCCTCCGTGCGCGAACGATGAACAACTGAGCAGAGAACGACTGAGCGAAACCGACAACCCCGTCGATCCCGCGGCAGGGCTCATCCCTTGGCGTCGTGGGCTCGGCACCAGGCGATGATGTCGGCGGTGGTCTTGGGCAGCGGGCCGCTCGCGGCCTTGGCGGCAGGCTGTGCAGCAGGTGCCGCCGGCTCGGGAGCCGACTCCGCAATGGGCTCCTCGACTGGCACGGCCGAAGCCTGCGGCTCCGCGGCAGCGGCCTTCTTGCCACGAGCCGCGGCGAGGATGTCGGCCGTGGAGAGCTTGCCGGCCGGCTTTGCAGCGGCCGGGGCCGCGGCCTTGCCCCGGGCGGCCGCCAGGATGTCGGCGGTCGAGGGCTTCTTGGCGGCGGCGGCGGTCGACGCCGGCTTGGCGGCAGGCTTGGCGGGCGCTGCAGCCTTCGCCGCGGGCTTGGCCTTCGGCTCCGCCGGCTTGGGCAGCGGCTTGGGCACGATCTTTAGAAAGGCTGGATCAATGTCATACCAGCCGATGTTGTTGTATTGATCGAACTCGACCAGGCAGCGGCCGTTCATGTTGACCGTCTTCACGATTCCCGTGGCGCGGGCGAACCGAGCCAGTTCCGGGGCGGGCGAATCGATCACGACATACTTGTCGGTCCACTCAGCCTTGAGTCGCTCGATGACGTCGAACATGGGCTCGTCGGGGGCAGCGGGGAAACGGGCGGAGAGCTCAAAATGTGATCGATTCGCCGGGCTGCCGCAACCCGCGATCGTCAGACCCGGCCGCCGGCCTCCGCCGGGCCGCCTTGGGTGCGGAGCCGGAGGCCGGCAGGCCCCGCTGTGTAGGCCCAGCGGATGGTCGCCGTCGCTGCGTTGCCGAGGTCGGCCGACAGACGGCAGGTCTCGCCCGCGGCGGTGGCGTATGTCGATCCCAGCCAGACCGCCGGCTCCTGGATTCGACAGGCCAGATCGAAGACGAGCGTGTCGGGCTCGGCCTGGCAGGCCGACACGCTCAGCGAGTAGTGCGACCGGCCCGCCTTGCCCACGCCCAGGAGCACGGGCTCGGCGGCTATCCGCACCAGAGAAAGCTCGACCACCGGCGGCGAGGCGGGCCAGCGGGGGTCGCTGGCCTCGCCCGCGGGGCCTTCGACCGACTGCCAGACGCTCCCATCGGCGAGCCGCACCGCGTGCTCCCAGCGGTCGCCTGACCGGGTGAACACGACCCGCGTCGCGCCGGCGGCGAGTTCGAGAGCTTCGGGAGTGTCGTTCCGCGTCGTCATGGCCGGGGGGATATTCTCTTGGCTGGCGTCCACAGGCTCGTGCGGGCTCGGGCAGGCTGATCCGTCATGGAACCGCGTCGTTCGCTTCGCTGGCCGATTCTGCTCGGCGTGGTGCTGATCGGATCGCTCGTGGCCCTCACGATCGGCTGGGTGCTCGTGAGCATCGCGGCGGCCCTAGGATCTCGCAATGCCGCCTTCTACTGGGCGGCCCTGGGCGTGGGGGTGGCCCTGCTCGTGGTGGTGCTGGCGGGGGTGATCGTGTATCTGGCCCTCACGGTCAAGGCGATCGCGCTGTCGCAGCGGCAGAGCAACTTCATCGACAGCGTGACCCACGAACTCAAGAGCCCACTGGCTTCGCTCAAGCTCTGCCTGCAGACGCTCACTCGGCGGGCCGTGCCGGCCGAGCAGCAGGCCGACTTCCATCGGCTCATGCTTCAGGACGTGGAGCGACTCGACGGGCTGATCGACCACCTGCTCGACGCAGCCCGCACGCTCAACCGCCGTCCGGCCGGCTCTGCCGAAGTGACGGAACTCGGTCCGCTCCTGGAGCAGGCCCGGGCCGCGGTCAGCCAGCGGCACGGCGTGGATCCCGGGTGCGTGCGAATCGAAGCGGCACCCGGCCTGCGGGTTCGCGGCCGCGAGACCGATGTCGAGATCGTGGTCCGCAACCTGGTCGACAACGCCGTCAAGTACTCGCTGCCCGATCCGGAGGTGGAGGTGACCGCCGCCGCGGGCAAGGGCATCGTGACGGTACGGGTGGCCGACAACGGCCCCGGCATCCCGCTCTCAGAGCGAAACGCCGTGTTTCGCCGATTCGTGCGGCTGGGGAGCGAACTCGAACGGAGCACGCCCGGCACCGGGCTCGGGCTGTTTCTCGTCAGGTCGCTCGTGAAGCAGATGCGAGGCAAAGTCACGGCCAAGGGGCGGCTCACCCAGCGGGGCAGCATTTTCGAGGTCGAACTCCCCGCCGCTGGTTAGCGGTGCGTGCGGTGAACGAGAGCCCCGCTCCAGCGGCTTCGAGAGCGGGAGGCTCGGACGTCGGCGAACGCTCGCGGAGCAGTTGGGGCGTATCTTCGCCCGGAACGCGACTTTTGCCGTCCCCGAGCCGGCGCCGCTGAGTTGACCTTGTCGCGCGGGGCGTCGGGGCTGCCGGCATCCTCTCGCTTCACGTTCGCGTCGGCCCTCCCGGCCTCCGCTCACGGCGTGTCCGCTGCGCTTCGCCATCCTGGCTTCGCTTGCTCCCACAGCACGCTCGAGGACACCGGCAGCCCCTCCCGGTTCCCGGATCGCAGACGGTACACGATCGTTCAACCGGCCAAAGACAGAGGCTCGGGGGTTGGCGGACGCTGACGGAATTCCTGGATTGACATATCGTATTGTTCCGATATATTGACACATCGGCCTACCAGTCCGTTCCCGGAGTCTCCCCCACATGAAGATCCAGCAGTACTACCTCGCGTGCCTCTCTCACGCCTCCTACATGGTGACCGACGAAAAGACGAAAACGGCCGCCGTGATCGACCCCCAGCGGGACATCGATCAGTACCTCGCCGACGCCAAGGCCGGCGGCTTCACGATCAAGTACGTGTTTCTCACCCACTTCCACGCCGACTTCATCTCTGGCCACATTGAACTGCGGGATCAGGCCGGGGCAGCGATCCACCTCGGCAGCCGGGCTCAGGCGGAGTTCGAGTGCGTGCAGATGAAGGACGGTGATGCGGTGGTGTTCGGCGACACCAAACTCGCGGTGCTCGAGACTCCCGGCCACACCCCGGAAGGCATCTCGATCCTCGCCTACGATCTGGCCGCGAGCGGAACGGAGCCGGTCGCCGTCTTCACCGGCGACACCCTCTTCATCGGCGACGTCGGCCGGCCCGACCTGCTGGCGAGCATCGGCGTCACGGCCGACGAACTGGCCGACATGCTCTACGACAGCATCACGAACAAACTCGTGAAGCTTCCCGACGCGACGCTCGTCTACCCGGCCCACGGGGCGGGCAGCCTGTGCGGCAAAGCGCTCTCCAAGGAGACCGTCTCCACGATCGGCGAGCAGAAGAAGTTCAACTACGCGCTCCAGCCGATGAGCCGCGAGGCGTTCAAGAGCATCGTCACGGCCGACCAGCCCGAAGCGCCCGACTACTTCGTGCACGACGCGATCCTCAATCGCAAGGAACGGACCGCCCTCCACGACACGCTCGAGCAGAGCCTCAAGCCGCTGCCGATCGAGGAGGTCCTGGCCGTCGTGGCGACGGGTGGACAATTGCTGGATGTCCGCGATGCGATCGACTTCGAGGGCGAGCATCTTCGCGGCGCGATCAACATCCCCCTCTCGGGCAAGTACGCCACCTGGGCCGGCTCGATGCTCACCCACTCCGAGCCGATCATCGTGATCGCCGAGGAGGGAGGCGAGGAGGAGGCCGTGATGCGGCTGGGGCGGATTGGCTTCGACAACGTGGCGGGCTATCTGGCCGGCGGCATGCGGGCACTCGAGAAGCGTCCCGAGCTGGCCGAAGGCACCGAGCGGATCACCGCACCGGCGCTGGCAGAGTGGCTGGCAGGTGATCGGCCCGACGCAGGCGCGAAGCCGACCGTGCTCGATGTCCGCAGCGAGGCCGAGTACGCCGCCGGACATGTGCCGGGCAGCATCAACATCCCGCTGCCACGCCTGGACGAGCGATTCGCCGAGCTGCCCGCAGCGGGGCCGCTCGTCGTGCACTGCGAGGGCGGCTATCGCTCGGCGATCGGCGTCAGTCTGCTGCAGAAGCTCGGCCGCCGCGACGTGTTCGATCTCGTGGGCGGCTACAAGGCCTGGCACGCGACCCACGCGGCCATGCCGGCAAAGGCCTGAGTCGGAGGCCATGCGTCGCCGCAGGAAGCGGCGGCCGTTCCCGTCGTTTCGTTCGAGCACCAAGGCATGATGTCGTCCATCCCGCTCCTTGCCGCCACCGCCGCAGCGTCGGCCGCGCCCATCTGGCCGTCGTTGCCGGCGGTGGTGGCGGGAGTGCTGGTGGGCCTCTCGCTCGGGCTCACCGGCGGCGGCGGGGCGATCTTCGCCGTGCCCATGCTCGTCTACTGGATCGGCGTCGAGCCATCGACCGCCGTCGGGATCTCGCTGTTGACGGTCGCCGTCGCCGCGGCCGTGGGCGCCTTCGAGCGGTGGCGGTACGGCCAATTGGAACTGCCCACCGGGCTCTTGTTCGCGACCGCCGGCATGCTCACCGCACCGGTGGGCAGTTGGCTGGCCGCACGGATTCCGGAGCAGCCGCTGCTGGCCTCGTTCGCGATCCTGATGCTCGTCATTGCCGGGCGGATGTGGCGGAAGGCCGGCGAACCCGCGGAGCGGCTGCCGCCGTACGCCGTCGACCCCGGCAGCGGCCCGGCCTGCCGCCGCGATCCCCAGGGAAAATTGCGGCTCACCAGCCGCTGTGCCACGGTGCTCGGACTCGCGGGGCTCTGCGTGGGATTGCTCTCGGGCCTGTACGGCGTGGGCGGCGGCTTTCTGATCGTGCCGGCGCTCGTGACCTTCGCCGCCATGGGAGTGCCACGGGCCGTCGGCACCTCGCTGTTCGTGATGACGCTCGTGGGACTCTCGGGCGTAGCCGCCCACGTCGGCCAAGGCCGACC
The DNA here is from genome assembly GCA_945891385.1 of Candidatus Kuenenia stuttgartensis. Lineage (GTDB taxonomy): Bacteria > Planctomycetota > Planctomycetia > Pirellulales > UBA1268 > QWPN01. The sequence continues at coordinate 22,138 of CAMDDJ010000033.1, forward strand.
GATCCCGCTGCCGATTGCTGCCGGCTTCGTGGCCGGCAGCATCCCGGGCCTGTTCGCCGGATCGTTCCTGGGCCGCCGACTCACCGGTCCGCTCCTCTCGAAGGTGTTCGCGGTGGCGATCGTCTGCGTGGCGGTGTTCGTGATCGCCCGCTCGCTGCTCGCGGGCTGATATCCTGTGAGCGTCGATTCCTACCCAGAGGTTCCCGCCGCATGCCCCGCCCCGCCCCCTCGTCACCCCGCCGCTCCCTGCTCGCTTCCGTCGCCTCGGTGCCCCTGCTCGTCGCCCTGGGCGTCTCCTGCCTCGCATCCGATCCGCCGCCACCGGCGGCGGATCCGACGGCTCCTCGGCTCTCCCGGCCGCTCGAGTTCCCCCTGATCGAGGGCTACGGGTCGGTGGTGGCCTTGCCCGAAGCGGAAGAGCGGCCGCGAATCGGCGGCCGCGTGGTCTTCGACACCACGGCGGCCGCACCCGCGGGTAAGGCGAACCGTGGGCTGGAGAGCGCGGCCCGGCTGGTGAACATCTATGCCCAGGAAGGCATGACCGCGAGCCGGCCCCAGATCGCCGTGATCCTCCACCACAATGCGATGCCGTCGGCGCTCGCCGATTCGGCCCACGAGCGAGCTGGTGGCGGCTCGAATCCGAATCGGGAACTCGTGGAGCGGCTCCTGGCCGCCGGTGTCGAGGTCTGGGTCTGCGGGCAATCGCTCGTGCGGGGTGGCCACGCCCTCTCCGACGTGATCCCGGGCATCCGGGTTGCCCACTCGGCCATGATCTTCAACATGAATCGTCAGCAGGACGGCTGGGCGTCGCTGGGCGTCCACTGAGCCGTCGGAGAGCCTCGCCATCATGATCGCTCCTCCGCTTCCAGCCGACGAGGCTGAACGGCTCGCCGATCTCCATGCGTTGGCACTCCTCGACACGCCGCCGGAGGAACGGTTTGACCGGATCGTGCGGCTGGCGATGGCGGTCTTCGACGTTCCGATCGCCTACATCGCCCTGATCGACTCCGACCGGCAATGGTTCAAGGCCAAGTGCGGCCTGTCTCCCGATCACACCGGCCGCGACGAATCCTTCTGCGGCCACACGATCCTGCAGGACGACGTGCTGGTGGTGCCCGACGCTCACCACGACCGCCGCTTCCACGACAACCCGCTGGTCGTCGGCACGCCCTTCATCCGGTTCTATGCGGGCCATCCGCTGGTGGGCCGCGCCGGCGGCAACGTGGGCACGCTCTGCCTCGCCGACAGCCGGCCGCGTGACTTCGCGGAACGCGACATCGCCCTGCTCCGAGAACTCGCCGCCGTGGCCGAGCGGGAAATCCGGCTCGTCGATCTTGCGAGGCTCCAGCGGCAGCTGCTCGACACCCGGACCGAGCTGGCCGCCACCCAGCGGAGGCTCGATCGTGAGCTCGCCGAGGCCGCCGCGTACGTGCGGTCGGTGCTGCCTGCTCCGCTCGACGCCGCCGGCATCTCGATCCGCCACCGGCTCCTGGCCTGCTCGGAACTCGGCGGCGACATGCTCGTCGCCCTGCCGCTCGATGCCGCGGTCCGCCGCACGGCGATCGCCGTGCTCGACGTGGCGGGCCACGGGGTCGGCTCGTCGCTGCTCTCCGTCTCAGCGGCCAACGCCCTGCGAAGCGGCGGTCTGCCAGCAGCGGATCTCGCCCGGCCTGCCTCGGTTCTGGCCGCTCTCAATCGGACGTTTCCCCTCGACGAGACCGAGGGCAAGTTCATGACCATCTGGTACGGGGTCTACGACGCCTCCGCACGAACCCTCACCTGCTCCGTAGCAGGTCACCACCCCGCCTTGCTGATTCCCCCGCAGGGAACTGTGCAGCTGCTCGGCGAGCCGGGGCCACTGATCGGGTTCTTCCCCGATGCGACCTATGTGGAGGAGACGGTGCAGGTCACACCCGGCAGCCTCCTCGTGCTCTTCAGTGACGGCGGCTTCGAGGTGGCCGATGCCGCCGGAAGTCTGCTTGGTTACGACGCCTTTGCCGAGCTTGTGACGGGCATCGCCCGCGACCCTCAGACCGCGCCACCGCAGCCGGCCGACGAGCGGCTGGAAGCGATCGTCGCTGCGATCGGCGACCGTGCCGGGGGCCGGCTCTCCGACGACTTCGCGATCCTCGAGGCCTGGCTGCCCTGACCGCCTGCGGCCCGTGCGCCGGCCGCGGGTGAGCGGTCCTCGCGCCAGGGCTCCATGCCTTGGATCCGGACTATCAGCCCGGATTTACGGTCGGGGCCCGGTACACGCGGCCCCGCTCCGGCAAGGATCTCCGGACGAGTTGGGAGCACCTCAGCACGAATGACTCGGCCTTCATTCCGGTCAGCGACCTTGCGACGCAGTGGATTTCACCTTTCAGTCAGACCGGGCCTTCCACGTCGGAATCGGCGAACGAGGTGGGCATCTTCCACCTCAAGGCGGCCCGCGGGGAGGTCGGGTTCGACTACGACCTGGTCAATCTCGACATGGGGCAGACGGTCAATTTCGGCTCGAGCACACAGGCCCGCCTCTTTGCGGGCGTGAGCTGGGTCCGGCTGCAGCAACAGTTGATTTCGACCTTCTTCAACGACCCGACCATCGACCCGGTGCCACCGGTCGTCGCTCCGGCCAACCCGGATCTGGAGTTCATCACGCTCACGAACACCTCCACGTATACCGGCGTTGGGCCTCGCCTCGGCCTGATGACGGAACACGCCCTGCCCCGCGGCTTCATGTTTCTGGGCGAGTTGAGCGGCGCGGTCCTGGCGGGTTCGATGCAACCGGCGCAGTATTCCTTCGCGGGCGTCTACAAGGACAGGGTGGATGCCGAGCAGATCGCGAGCCAGCCGGTGACCCAGGTGGTCTGGAATGGCGACGCGAAACTCGGCCTGGGGTACGCGCGGCAGTTGGCCCGCGGCTCGATCCTGACGTTCGAGACGGGATTCAAGGCCGCGGTGTTCGTCAACCCATTTTCGACCTACGAGACGAGCACCAACGTGCTCCCGTTGGACATCGGATCGCTCTCGACCAACAGCATGCGGCATACCCCGAGCAACTTCACCCTCAACGGGTGGTACGCCTCGTGGAGCCTGCAGTGGTGACCCATCTCCGGTCGCCACGCATGAGCCGGCCGGAATTCGGCCCGGGACCTGCCGCATCGCCTCAGCCGCGAAGCAGCCGGTAGGAGATCGGGATCACGAACAGCGTGAACAGGGTCGAGGCCACCAGGCCGAAGATCAGCGACCAGCCGAGGCCGGCGAAGATCGGGTCGAGCGTGATCGGCAGGGCCGAGAGCATGGCCGTGCCGGCCGTCAGCAGGATCGGTCGCAGCCGGACGACGCGGCTCTCCAGGATCGCGTCGGTGAGCGAACGACCGTGCTTCATCGCCAGCTCGATGAAGTCGACGAGGATGATCGAGTCGCGGGTGACGATCCCGGCCAGGGCGATCATCCCGATCATCGCCGTGGCGGTGAAGTAGACCGGGTCGGCATGATTCCCCACCATGCCCCCGGCATAGTGGTCGAGCAGCCAGAAGCCCGGCATCACGCCCAGAAGCGTCAGCGGGATCGCCAGCATCACGACGAGCGGAATCGTGAACGATCCGGTCTGGGCCACCAGGATCACGTAGATCATGGCCAGGGCCGCCCCGAAGGCGATGCCGAGGTCGCGGAAGACGTCGAGCGTGATCTTCCATTCGCCCTCACCGGCGAAGCTCACAGCGATGCCGGACGGCACGCTCCAGGGAATTCCGCTACCCGGCTTCAGGTAGGTGGGCGTCGCGGCAGCGCCGGCGGCTCGAGGCTCAGCGTCGCGGTCCATCATCACGTCCACTACGCACTCGGCCGGTGGCCGGCTCGTGCACTCGGCCGTCACATAGACCAGCCGCTCGAGGTTCTTGTGGTGGATCGTCTGATCGACGCGGGTCTCGCGGAAGTCACCGATCTCGGCCAGTGGCACGAGCGTGCCGGCCTGCGATCGCACCGCGAGCTGCAGCAGTTCTCCCGCGCTCGACCGCTCCTCCTCGGGCAGGCGCACCACGATTCGCAGAGGATTCCGCTCGCCCTCCACGATCAGGGTCTGTGATCGATCGCCGTCGACCGCCGCCCGGAGCACGCCCGCGACGTCGGCGGCCGACACCCCGGAAAGGGCTGCCTTCTCCTGATCGACCTCGAGGACGAGCTTTCTCGCAGCCGCCTCGCGGCCGCTCTCGACCTCGACCACCCCCGGCTCCTGCCGGAGCCGGCCGGCCACGACGTCGGCCGCGTCGAGCAGGTCGGCATACCGGGCATCGGGTCCGCCCCGCACCTCGGCCACGATGCTGGCGAGCACCGGTGGCCCCGGCGGCAGCTCCACCACCCGCACGAGCCCTCCCTCCTCACGGCCGATCGCCTCGAGTTCGTCCCGCAATCGCAGCCCGATGCCATGGCTCTGCAGTTTCCGCTGCTTCTTGCCCACGAAATTCACCCGCACCTCACCCTCGAAGGGCCGCGACCTGAGGCCGTAATGCCGCACCAGGCCGTTGAAGTCGATCGGTCCGGCGACTCCGGTGTGGCTCGTGAAGTCGATTACCTCGGGCTGACGGGCGATCGCCTCCTCGAGCCGGGCCACCACGGCCCGCGTCCGCTCGAGCGACGTGCCCTCGTCCATGTCGAGGAGAAACAAGAGTTCGTTCTTGTTGTCGAAGGGCAGCATCTTGAGGGGAACCATTCGCAGGGCTCCCATGCCGGCCGCCGCCACCGTAGCCAGCGCCGTGAGCAGGAGGAAGCCGTACCCGACGGCCCGCGACGAGATCAGCGGGAGCATCAATGGCCGGAACACCCGGTAGAGCAGCGTCCGCTGCACCGCCTCGTGGTCGTAGAGCCCTTCGGAGGGAACCTCGGCGGGCTCGCTTCCCTCGTCGGCGGAAACCGCAGCCGTGCCGCGACGATACTTCCCGCCCAGCACGTGGTACGAGAGCCAGGGAGTGATCGTGAAGGCGACGAGCATCGACATCGCCATCGCCGTCGGCACGCCGAGTGCCATCGGCGACATGTAGGGGCCCATCATGCCGGTGATCGCGAACAACGGCAGAAAACTCACGATCACGGCCAGCGTGGCGCTGATCAGCGGCGGACGAATCTCGGCCACCGCGTCGAGCACGATGCCGCGGGTGGCCTTCTTCCGCTCCTCGAAGTGCCGGGCGATGTTCTCCACGTCCACGATCGGATCGTCGACGAGCATGCCGAGGGCCAGGATCAGCGCGAAGAGCGTGACGCGGTTGATCGTGTAGCCGGCCAGATAGTTGACGACGAGCGTCAGGCCGAAGACCACAGGCACGGCCACGGCCACGACAAACGCCTCCCGCCAGCCCATGGCCACGGTGAGCAGGGCCACCACGATCACGAGCGCAACGACCAAACCCTCGACGAGTTCGTTCACCTTCTCGTCGGCGGTCAGACCGGCGTTTCGGGTGACGATCAGCTCCATGTCGTCGGGGAGCACCTCGCGGGCCATCGCCTCGGCCCGGGCGAGCACGCCGGAAGCCACGTGAACGGCGTTGCTACCCTTCTGCTTCGAGATGGCGATCGTGACCGCCGGAGAACTCACCCCGGCCACATCGGGCTGGCCGGCATGATCGCCGTTCGGAGCATGGTGGCCGCCCACCAGCGTGCCCGGGGCACCGTGGTGCTTGGCAAAGGCCGCCGCTGGCCCCCAGCCATGCCGCACGTAGTCGGTGATCTCGTCGGGGCCGTCGCTGATTTCGGCCACGTCGGCGAGCCGGACGGGTCGCCCGTCGTAGACGCCCACCACGATCTCACCCAGGTCGCGGGCCGAGGTGATCGCATGACCGCCTTCGACGCCGACCATCCGGTCGTCTCGTGTGAACTGCCCCGCCGGCAGCACCCGGCCGGAGAGGTCGATCGCCCGGGCCACCGCCGTCGGGTCCACGCCGTAGGCCGCCATCCGTTCCGCCGTCGGCTCCACCCGCACCACCCGCGGGCTGCCCCCGATGACCGCCGCCCGCGACACGTTCGGCAGCACCGAGAGCCGCTCCACGAGCTCCTCGGCCACCCGGCGGAGCACGTAGGGATCGCCGTCGAGCTGCTTGTGAACGAGCGAGAGATTGACCACCGGCACGTCGTCGATCTCGACCGGCTTCATCACCCAGCCGGCCACTCCGGGAGCGATCCGGTCGCCGTGCTCGCCCAGCTTCGCGAGGCTCCGCTCGCGGTCCTGGCCCACGTAGAACCGCACGGTCACCACCGCGCGGTCGGCCTGCGACAGGCTGTAGACGTATTCGACGCCATCGATCTGATAGAGGATCCGCTCGAGCGGGGTGGTGACGAGTTGCTCGACCTCGGCCGCCGAATGACCGGGAAATTCGACGAACACGTCGGCCAGCGGCACGACGATCTGCGGATCTTCCTCGCGGGGCGTCACGAACAGCGCCGCCGCCCCGGCGATCAGCGCGACGACGATCAGGATGATCGAGAGGTTCGATTCGAGAAACACCCGGACGAGTTGCGAGAGCACGTCGGAGTGCCGCGCCGCGGTCGCGGCGTCCACCAGCCCGTCATCGTGGCCGGCCGTCATGAGCCTGCCGCCCTTGATGCCGGTCGAACGGACACGCGGTCCCCTTCGGAGAGCCCGGAGAGAATCTCGCGGTCGGGGCCGATCTCACGGCCGAGCCGCACAGCCCGCCGCACCACTCGGCCGTCGTTGACCAGATCGACCATCGTCAACTGCCCGACGCGGCGAATCGCCCGCTCGGGCACCACCAGGAGCGACTCCGCCTCGAGTGGCACGGCGATCCGGCCGAACATGCCGCTCGTGATCCCGGGCGGACACGGCCCGCTCACCTTGACGAGAAAGCTCCGCGACGCCGCCTGCGATTCGGGCACGATCTCCCGAACGGTGGCATGGCACTCGAGGCCGAGGTTTTCCAGAATGGCCGGCACCTCCTCGCCCACCTTCAGCCGGCTGGCGAGCCCCTCGCGCACGCTTGCCACCATCTGCATCTGCGTCGGGTCGTAGAGCGTCACGAGCACCTGGCCCGGCACGGCCGTGTCGCCGGCGTCGGCCCGCTTGTCGACCACGACGCCGCTGATCGGCGAGGTGAGCCGGGCGTAGCCGAGCATGACCTTCGCCTCCTCGACCGCCTGGAGAGCCCGCATCCGTTCCGCATCGGTGCCCTTGGCGGCCGCATAGGCGGCGTCGAGTTCGGCCTGCGTGACGACGTTTTGTGCGGCCAGCCGCTGGGCCCGCCCCAGGTCGTGCGCGGCCCGCTCAGCGGCGGCCCGAGTAGCGTCCGCGGCCGCCTCGGCCTGGGCCACACGGGCCACGAGCGCGTCGTCGTCGAGCACGACCAGCACGTCCCCCGCCCGCACCGCCTGGCCCGCCCCGACCCGAACGTCCTCGATCACCGCCATGATCTTGGAGGCCACCGAGACCTCGTGGACGGGTTTGACGGTGCCCACGGCCGACTCATACCGCGGCCGCGTGATCAGCCGCGCGGCAACGAGTTCCGTGCCTTCCGGAAGCCGCTCTCCAGCCGCCGGCTCGTCGCCCACGGGCGGCACCTTCTGTTCGAAGAGCCCAGAGAGATGCAGCAGCATCCAGGTGACGCCCGCGGTCGCGACCGCCGAAATCAGAAAGGTGAGCAGCCATCCGCCACCCCGCACGATCGGCGGCTTGTCGGCAGGCGGGCGGGCAGACACGACACGAGACGTGGCATTCATGACGACGCTATTGAATCGTCTCTCGGCCGTCGAGGGCAAGGGCATGTGCGTACGGTTTGCGGAACGTGACGCCCAGGTTTTTCACACCTCGAGCAGTCAATACGATGCCGAGTGGACAAGGGCCATGAACGGCTTTGTCCGCGGGCCGCTCAGACCTTCAGCGTCGAGAGGCCGCCGTCGAGACCGAGCACCTGACCGGTCATCCAGCCGCTCTCGTCCGAGAGCAGAAACCGCGCGACCGCCGCCGCGTCGGCGGCCGTACCGATCCGTTTGAGCGGGTAGCGGGCCGCCATCGCCTCCCGCTTCTCAGGGCTCGAGAGCAAGCGGGCTGCAAGCGGCGTGTCGGTGAGCGCGGGGGCGATCGCATTGACCCGCACCTTCGGGGCCCACTCGGCTGCCAGCGACCGCACGAGGCCTTCCACCGCCCCCTTCGCCGCCGCGATCGAGGCGTGCATCGGCATTCCCTGGGCCACGGCCACCGTGCTGAAGAGCACAACGCTGGCGGGGCGGCCGTCGTGGCCGACGAGCCGTGGCTGGAGCGTCTGCAGAAAACGCACCGCGCCCAACAGGTTCACCTCGAGGTCCTGGCGAAAATCCGCGACGGAAAGGCTGCGGAACGAGCGGAGCGTGATCGAGCCGGGACAGTAAACGGCTGCTTGAACCGACTCCGGCGGTTCGGGCAGCGGTTGGTCGGCGGTGAAGTCGCATTCCACGTGGCGCACGACCCCGTCCGGCTCGAGGCCGCCCCGGGTCCGCGACCAGACCTGAATTCCGGCGGCCCGCGGCGCCAACAACCGAACCAGTTCGAGCCCAATGCCCCCCGAACCACCCGCAATCACGACCTGGTGCCTCTCCATGCGCTGCGTTTCTCCTCTCGCGGTGAGACTCGGATCCCAGAACCATCGGCCGACGGGGCCTCGCGGCACCGCCACCGCACCGGTATTCTAGAGGGAGGCAAGGCACGGCGAAGCGTTCCCCGACGAGCGTGCGCGGATGACCGATGCTGAATTCTCGAAGTCGATGGCAGCCGCCACACTTCTCATGGAGGAGCAGGCGTGGCAGAGAGCACGCGACTACCTCGAACGGGCCCTCGCGCTCGTAGGCAAGGAGCATGGACCGGATCACCCGAACCTCCTGCCTGTGCTCGATCCGCTCGTTCAGTGCTGCGACAAACTCGGGGATAAGCGGGCCGCGGAGGATTATCGCGACCGCGCGATCACGCTCACCATCGCCTCGCGGCTCGCCCGCGGCCGGGTGCAGGCGACCCAGTTCAACGACTACAAGACCGCCGAGCAGTTGTTTCTGGAAGCCCTCAACGCGGCCGAACCCCACTTTGGCCGTCGGCATCGCGAAACGGCCACCGTGCTCACCAACTACGGCTCCTGCCTTCGCAGCCAAGGCCGCTTCCACAAGGCGCTCGGCTACCTCGAGGAGGGCCTCGAGATCCGCAAGGACATACTCGGACCCGAGCATGTCCACACCGCCCAGAGCTATTGCGAGGTGGGCAAGACCTACCGCATGACGGGGCGGTATCAGGAGGCCGAGCACCTCCTGCTCGAATCGCTGCGGATTCGCACCAAGGAACTGGGCCCCCGGCATCCCGACGTGGCTGAGAGCCTCAACGGCCTGGCAGGCCTCTATCGCGAACTCGGCCGCTACGACGAGGCGCGGCCGCTGGCCGAGAACGCCCTGCGGATCCGCGAGGAGGCGCTCGGAGCACATCATGAACTGACGGCTGCCAGCAAGAACAACCTGGCTCTGATCCTCGCTCGTGATCGAACCCCCGCCGCAAGCAACGGCCACGCGGCCACGCTTCCCGCCCCCGTGGACCAGCCGCTGCCGGTCGTCGTTTCCCCGCAGCACCGGCCTCCTCGAGAGCCATTCCGAATCAGCCGCGCGGCCATCGCCATTTCCCTTGCCCTCGTCCTCCTGGCAGGCGGACTGGTTGCGGCCCCGGCGTCGCTCCGGCCGCTGATCGCCCTCGCGGCTGGTGGCCTGCTCGCGGGCGTCGCAGCCCTGATGACGATCGTGATGGTGGTGTACGACCGCTCCTGGGACGAGCAACTCCGACTGGGGGCCCTCTGGCTGCGGCGGATCATGAGCGAGCCGGACGAGCCGCTGGTGAACGACCACAAGGGCCTCGGCACACAGACGGCCACCGACCGGTTCGCCCTCGAGGACGACGCCAAGCTCGTCCAGCTCGACGCCCCCAATGCCCGCCGGCTCGCGCGGCAGGATCCGCTCGTGCTCAACCACGTTCGGGCGATCTCGGAGAGCGCGGCCTACGAGCTCTCCCGCCAGCGGGGCCGGCTGGAACTCAACGGGCTGGTGAATTTCCCCAGCAAGTTAGCCCGCCCGCTCAAGTCGCACGAGGGCACGCTGTTCCTCAACGGCGTGCAGCAACTCTCGGAGGCTGCCGCGGCCCACATCGCCCGACACCGTGGCGACCTCCATTTCGACGGACTCTTCGAGGTGAGTCCCGAAGTAGCCAAACACCTGGCGGCCCACCGGCCCGGCCTGCTCTCACTGGCCGGCCTCCGAACGCTCGACGAGGCCGCGGCGACGGCCCTGGCACGTCACCGTGGACGGGTGCAACTGCCAGGCCTGCGAATCGTCACCAACCGCACCCGCCAGATCCTCCGGTCGAGCAGCATGATTGAGCTTCCCGACGAGCTTCAGACCCGAGCCTCGTAACCGACCTCTCCCTCTGACGTTCCACCAGCCTGGGCAACTCAGGGCGACCAGGAGGCCTGGGGCGACTCTCGCGGGCATGCAGGATTTGCCGATTAAGGAGACGGGTTTCTGCGCACGCCTGGAGCGACGCGATCCCGCCTGGAAGCCTGCGTGTCCGCACCCTGGAGCCTCCGCCGCCACTGTCTCGCGCCCGCGTTGGCGCTCATGGCGATCGTCTGCGCTGCCGCGACGGGAAGCGAGCCCGTCGCCCTCCCCGTCGCCGAGCTTCCTGAACCACCGGTAAGCCTCGCGCCGGAGATCGCCTCGCTCCAGGCCCAGATCGATGAACTCCGCGAGACACTCGCTCGCACTGCAGCCGAGAAGAGCCGTACCGCTCCCAAGCCCAACAAACTCTCACCGCACGGCAAGCCCACGCTCGACCTTGGCGGGCAACTCCAGGCCGACACCGTTTACTTTAGCCAAGACGCCGAGAGCATCGCCGCGGTAGGCGATCTCCAGGACGGCACCCAGTTCCGCCGACTGCGGCTCGTGGCCCGCGGCACGACCTGGAAGCAATTCCAATACGCACTCGGCGTCGACTTCGCCCTGGCCAACCAGCCCTCGTACCTCGACAACTACCTCGAGGCCAATGAGGTGCCCTGGTTGCAGAACGTCCGCGCCGGCCACTTCTTCGAGCCCTTCAGCCTCGAGCGGGTCACCCAGAACCGTAACAACACCTTCATGGAGCGGTCGCTCGTCGACACCTTCGCCCCGGCCCGCAACATGGGCGTGATGGCCTTCGGCTGGGCGGAAAGCGAACTGGCTACCTGGCAGATCGGCACCTTCCGCACCAACAGCGACAACGTCGGCAACGACTCCTTCGACAGCGGCCAGGCCCTGACGATGCGTGGCACCTGGCTGCCCTACTGGGACGACGACACCGATGGCCACTCCTACCTCCACCTGGGTGCCGCCTACAGCTACCGGGCTACGTCGCAGAACCAGGTGCGGTTCCGCAACACGCCGGAAATCCGCAAGGCCCAGCCGATCGGCTCCCCTTCGGCCAACCCGGCAGCTCCCCCGTTCGCCCCGATCTTCGTCGATACCGGCAACATTTCGGCCGACTCGTTCCAGCTCTTCGACCCCGAGTTTGCCCTGATCCTGGGGCCGGTGTCGCTCCAGTCGGAATACGCCTTCGCGTTCGTGGACCAGATCGACGGCCCGCAGCTCTTCTTCAACGGCTACATGGCCCAGCTCAGCTGGTTCCTGACCGGTGAGCACAGGCCCTACGACCGACACGCAGGCATCCACACCCGGATGCCGGTCCGCGATGAGTTCTTCCTCGTCCGCTCCGGCCGCGGCAGGCGATTCGGCCTCGGCGCCTGGGAACTCGCCGCCCGCTTCTCCAACATCACCCTCAACGACAAGAACATCCAGGGCAACAACATGACCGACTTCACGGCGGGCCTGAACTGGTACTTGAACCCGTATTCCCGCGTGAAGTTCAACTATGTCCGCGCCTTCTTGGAGGACACACGGGTGGGCAACAGCCTGACCGACGCCTTCGGATTAAGGCTCGACACGGAGTTCTGAAGAGAGCGGCTTCGCGGCCATCCATGGCCCGCGAAGCCTTAGCTCGGCGGAGGTGCAGCCAAGGTGCACCTCGCCTCGCGGCGGCCGCCCTCCTGGCGGCCGATTGTGTGCGCGGATGGGTGGGGCGACGTGCTGTGGACGAGTCAGGACCGCAATCCGCAGGCTGCAAGCCCGCGGCCACAGGTCACCTGGTACACGCACTTCACC
>CAMDDJ010000034.1 GCA_945891385.1 Candidatus Kuenenia stuttgartensis
AGCCCGTACGGCCACGGCATGGCCACACGGCACCACCCACCGCCCTGTCTTAGGCTCCCGACCCTCGGTTTTCCGACTCACCAAAACGGTGCGTTTTGGACGGCCATTCCGTCCATCTGGAAAACAGTGCACGCCCCGTGCCAAACACGGAAAAAACTTTCCGGCGGACGAGGGCTCCGCCCTTACCGCCGCCTGCGAACTGCTCGTGCGGCGGCGGCCGCAGCCAGGGCGGCGAGGCCCGTCAGACCTGGCTCGGGGACCGCGGCCGGGCCGCCGAGACTGCCCGCCGACGGTGCTGCCGGGAAGTAGTTGCCCCGGCCGTAGGCGCCGGCTGTGTTGATCGAGACGAGATCGAAGACGTTGGTCACGCCGTCGTAGTTGAAGTCGCCTTGGCTCCAGACGGCAGCCCCGCCAGAGCCATATTTCCCCGCGCTATTCACCGACACGAGATCGAACACGTCGACCTGGCCGTTGAGATTCACGTCTCCCGCAGCGGCGAACGAGATCCGAGCCGAGCCGTCGCCAGCCACGACGTAGCCCACCGCGCGGGTGCCGCCCGAGGCCGCTGCGGCACTCGAAGTGATGCCGGTCGTGCCGTTCCAGCCGCCGCCGTTGCGGCCGGCGATGATGTCGGCCCGCAGGTCGGCTGCCGTGATCCCCCCGGCCGCGATGGCGATCTCGCCGGCCCCGAGATCCACCCGCCCACCGCCGCCAGTCTCGGCCACGGCCAGCGACCCGACTGCCACGCTCACCCGGGCGTCTTGCACGAGCGACAGCAAGCCGCCCGCACCGACCGTCGTGGCCGGGGCCCCGGCCAGGGTTCCGGCATTGATCGCTAGGGACGCGATGCCGGTCGTGCGGTTCACCGCCAGCGTTCCGGCCGAGAGGGTGCCCCCATCCACGATCACCGCCGGAGCCTTCATCGTCACGCCGGAGGCCACCGCCAGCGTCGCCCCGGTATCGACGGTGACGTTCGTATTCGCCAGGCCGTTCGCATTGGCCACCCGGAGCGTGCCCGCCGCAACCGTCGTCGGTCCGGCGTAGGCGTTGGCAGCGTCAAACACCACCGTTCCCGCCCCGGTCTTGGTGACCGAGTCGGCCACCAGAATCTGGGCGTACCCGGCCTGGGCCTGGGTAACGGTTCCGCTGGCCACGTTGATCACAATATCGCTCGACGGGGCATAGCTGGCCTGCATCACATAGCCAGCCGTGGGCGTGAACCCGTCGAACTGGGCGGTCGTGGCCACCATCGAGATCCCGGCCGAGAGCGCCGTCCCCTCCTTGGCGTTCCAGCTTGGCAGGCTGTACCAGCCCACCCCGTTGTGGGTGGTGTCGGTGCCGAAGCCGTCACCGTAGACGTAGGTCTCGTAACTGCCGCCGGTGATCGCGGCGGTGGAGTCAGCCGTGGTGAAGAAGCCTCCCGTAAAGGTATCTGAGGTCGCGAGCGACGCCACGTTGAGGAACAGCCGCACGGTGTTGTCAGGTCCGAGAGCCGTCGGCAGACCGACCGAGGCGGTGAGCCGCAGCACGTCGTTCTCACTGGCCGAAGCCGCGAACCAGACCGGCTCGGCGTTGGCCGTGTTGAAGTCGAACTCGAAGCCGGTCGTGGCCGACACGGTCACGCTCGTGGCGGTGAGAATGCCCGGGCCGAGATCGCCCTCCGGCATCACTCGGCCGGGCCCGCTGACCGCACCGACCGTGCCGTACCCCTCGAGCATGCCCTGATCGAGCACGACCGACACGCCCGCGTAGTCGCCCGTGAATCGGGCGACGGCGTTGATCTCGGGGCGGACCGTACCGGCATAGGTGTTGCCGAACAGGCTCGTGAACTCCACGCGGCCCTTGTCGGCACCGGGCGTCGTGTTGCTCGTGATGATCCGCAGCGAGGTGCCGGCCGTACCGGTCAGGCTGCCGGCCAGGGTGAGCTCTTCGGTCGTGGGATTCAGCGGATCGGGCGATGCGGAGTTGAGAATCGAGAGCGTGCTGTCGGCCGTGACGTTGACGGCATTGAGCAGTTCGACGTCGTCGCCGGTGCCCTGGCCGAGCGTGCCGCCGTTCAGATTGATCGGGAGAGCCGGGTTTTGGGCGAAGGCATAGCTCTGCCCCGAAGTCTCCAGCCGCAGGGCACCGGCCGGCTGCACGTCCACGCCGCTGGTCTGGGTCGGGATGCCGTCGTAATGCACCTTGAGGGTGCCCCGCTCGACGATCGTGCGGCCCGCGTAGTCCTTCACCGCCCCGTCGCTGATCGTCTGGGTGGAGGCGTCGAGCCGCTGGGCCCCTGCGCCGGGCGAGTCGATCACGAGGTTGCCGCTGCCGCGGAGAAACCCGTCCAGCACCACGTCGTTATCACCCGTGATGCTCACGGTGAGCGTGTTGCCCAGCGTGATCGTACCCAGGCCGGCGATTCCGTTGACCGTCTCGGAGTAGCCGGTGAGATCGGCCGTCATGAACCTCGATACGGTGAGTCGCGAGGCGTCGGGGATCACGTCACTGGCCGCGACCCGCAGGAGGCCGTCGGCCACGCTGGTGAAGCCCGTGTAGTCGTTCGCGGTGCCGGCGAGCACGAGCGTGCCGGCACCGATCACCGCCAGGCCGTTGTCGCCGGTGAGTTTCGCGGAGACCGTGGCCGTGTAGGTCGGGTCGACCTCGATCGTGGCCGTGGTCACCGAGCCGGAGCCGCCGGCGAGCGTAACGCCATCGCGGGCGAAGGTGAGGCCGAGTGGAGCGACGGCGGAGTTCACGGTGACCGTGCCCGCCGAGCCGCCGAACACGGCCGTGCTTCCGTCGGCCCAGAGGCCGCCGCTCACGGACGCATCAGACCGCGACCAGTTCGAGCCGGCCGTCGCCCAACTGCCGCTACCGCCGAGGGAGGAGCCGGTGGCCGTCCAGTAGAGCGTACTGCTCGGGGTCTCGACGACCGCGATGCCAGGGGAGCCGATGTTGGAAGGCGTGCTCGAGGTCGTGTACGCCTCGGCGATGCCGGGCACGCTCACGGTGCCGGTGGCTGCAGTGGCAAGGTCGCCGAGCGCATCGTACGACCAATAAAACGTTGAGCCGCCCGTGGCCGCACCGAAGCGAGTCTGGGGCGTCACTTCGGCCCCGGTCGCATCGAACACCACCACGCCATCGCCGCCCGAGCTGAAACTCACCCCCGAGCCCGCATAAGTGGCGATCTTGGGATTTCGCACGTCGCCCGCGGCCGCCCCCAGACTCCAAAAGGTCTTGAACGGCTCGACCTGAACGGCCGGGTCGAGCGAGGTCACCTCGTACATCACAGCCGACTCGCCCGGTCCGAGCAGCGTCCAGGCCGGCTCCGGACCCATCGTGTACGGCTGGAGCAGCAGCGAGGCGGCGAAATTGAACGAGCCGTCGTCCATCCGCCAGCCGGTCACGTCCACGGCCGTGTCGCCGTAGTTGGTCACCTCGAACCAGTCGTTCGTGCCGCCGACGCCACTGGAACTCATCACCTCGGTAATCCGAAGAATGCCGGCGGCCTGGACCGAAGCGACCCAGGAGGCGATGGCGAGAACAGCCAGGAGCGTCGAGCGGCGAAGGCGCGAGAGCATCGAAAGGTCTCCAAGTGGAAGCGGTGCGAACGAGCTGAAGTCAGTCAGGGGGGAGGGTGTCGGTCATCGCGGATGCCGGCCTTGAATCGTCTCTCCGGCCGACAGGTCTGCCGGTAGCGTCACGATCCAAAGACAGCTCCGCGGGGACGGCTGGCCAGGATCGGCGGTGACGCCGAAGTCGTTGTCGTTGACGAGCATCACCCGCCGCTCGTCGAGCACGGCCAGCCCCTCGAGCTTCACGGCCGCGTCGGCCGGATGCCCGATGTCGGTCCGGATCTGGGGCAAGAGCGGGGCCAGGTCGGCCACGAGGGTCTTCGGCAGCGGTCTGATGCCCGCGGCCGCAAGATCAGCAACGGCCTCCAAAGCCTCGCCCTCTCCCGAGATCGTCGCGGGGAGCGTGTCTGTGGCCACGGCAGGATCGACGCGGTAGAGCCTTGCCAGGCCGCCGTCGGCCTGTTCGAGCGCAAGCAGCGAGCCGTCGGCGAGGGCGGCGAGGCCACAGAGTTTGCCGTCTTCGGGCGGCGCTCCCGCGGTGGCCCACCCGGGCTCAGCTGGGTCGCCCAGCCGGTAGACATGCTCGGCGATGGGCGAGCCCGTGTCCGCGTCGACCACGAGCAGCCGCACGTTCCCAGTCTGTTTGCCGGCCCCCTTGGCGGGATGGTCGAGAGGACTCTGGAGCAGCAGAAAGAGCCGACGCGCGTCGGCCGAAATGGCCAGCCCCTCGAAGCCCCGGTTGTCGCGGCGGTCGCCGTAGCAGGCCGGCAGGTCGGCGATCACGCGGGCATCCGCGTCCGGCAGGGTCACGCCCGCGGGAACATGCCGCTCGATGACCTTACCGCTGGCGGTGATCCGCAGCAGCGACGGCCGGTATTCCTCGGTTGCCCAGAACGATCCAGCGGGCATCACGACGAGGCCTTCAGGGTCGATGCCGGCATGATCCGCGGCCAACGCCGCTCCCGTCTCGGCGTCGAGGATTGGCTCGTCACGGCCGATGCCGTTGGGGCGGCCACTCGCGGGCCGGCCAGAGAGACCGCGGAGCGGCAGCGTCGCTTCGAGGACCGGGGCCGCGAACTCCCCGCCAGCGTCACCGCCGGTCGCGACCCGCAGTTTGATGATCGTCGGGGCGAAGTCCGGGGCTAGGAGCGTGCGTCGCTTGGCGTCACCATTCCCGACCGTTCCGTTCGGGCCGCGGTCGGTCAGCGTCCAGGCCACGAGGCTGCCTTCGTCCGCCGGGGTCACGAACAGGTCGCTGAGTCCGCCAAGCCGGACGCCGCCAGGGAGTTCGACCGCCGGAATGACCTGGCAGCACTCGACCCTCGGTGATCGATCGAGTTCCGCATGAACTGGCAGGGCCTCTCCGTCCACGACCGAGCCGACCAAACAGGCCACCAGCACGACTCCGCGGGCAGGTCGGCCAGCGAGCTGTCTCATGGGGTTTCAACGGCTTCGCCGCCGGCCCGGGTGATCAGGCCGCAGAACGTTCGCAGGTCGATGCTTTCCGAGATGAATCGCGTCGAGACATCGCCAAACACCGCCACCATCCCGCCGGAATGGAAGGAGTAACATTCGCCCTCGTTCGTGGCGTTCATCGGCGTGCCAGTTCCCGGGGCCGCGCCCTTCATGTTGGTTGCCGCTGCCTTGGTGGGATCGATCGAGTCGAGCTTGAACGGGCCGAGGCTGTCCGACCAGCCGACACCCTGGTCGTACACCCAGGCCTCGCCGGTGGCAGGCTTCGACCAGGGGCGTCCCATTCGATAGACAAGCGGGCGGCCGGCACACTCCACGATGAGAAGCGTCTTCGAGAGGCCGTCGGTGATCTGCCGCTGCCGGGTGACGGCGTCTTTTGTCAACAGCCCAGCCGAGGTCGACTCAGTCGTGTAGGGATCGGGAGCCGGCAGCACGCCATTTTTGACGCCGGTCATCGCCTCGTAGTCGGTGTGGCCGAGAGGCACGCGGAGCGAGTTGATCGCGGGCCGGCCGCTGTCGCTGTCGCTCGACGCGGGGATTCGCGTGACGTCGCCACGGGTGGGTACCGACGGGCACCGGTAGACGGCCACCTGTTGGGTCGCGACAGCCAGGTTCGAGTCGGGCCGAATTCCGAGCGTGGGTGTCGCCTGCTGACCCGGAGAACCGTTCGATGTGGCGTCGAACCAGTCCTTGTTCATCGTGTAGTTGGCGACGGCCTGCTGCTCCTCCATGAACGGCATCACCAGCACCCGCCAGGAATGCTCCTTGCCAGCCGGATTGCCCGGAGGGGCCGGTTTCAGCGTTTTGGCCCGGGCCGAGAACATCGCCGCGGGATAATACTTCCGGGCGTCATGGCAGACTTGAAAGGCCAGCCCGATCTGCCGGGCATTGCTCATGCATTGGGTTCGCCTGGCGCTCTCCCTGGCACTCTGCACAGCCGGCAATAAGAGGCCGATCAGCGTGGCGATGATGGCGATCACCACGAGCAACTCCACGAGTGTGAAGGCTTTGCGGCGAGAGGTCGACCTCTCAGCGGGCCGGCCGATCCACGGTGACGTAAACCTGAGCACGATGGTGGCTCCCGAACGAGGACCTTCGTCACCACGTTTTCGATCCATCGGAAACGGGTTTCGACGTATTTCCTGCGTTACGGAGCGAACCTACCGGTGGATTGTTCAGATTTGATGAGTTTTCAGTGAGGCGCGGGGCCGGCTTCACTTTGGGAGTGAAGAAATCACACAAGGAGTGAAACGAGGAATTCGCAATTTCAGTGAATTCGATGGGCGGGACAGAACGGCCCAGCGGGCTGGAAACTCGAAACTGAAGACTGCCTCAGGAAATCGGCCCGGTTTTTCCGCAGCAACGGAACAACCACCCTGGATTCATCAAATCCTCATGCATTGCGGCATGTCGTTCGCAGCCCCCAACGGCGGAGGACATCGGTGCGAATCGTCGTCCCCACCACGACTTCTCTTTCCCGTCCCGCCGTTGAGAAAGGCTCCCGCCATGACCATGTCGTCCTTCATCTGCCGCACTGGCTACGCTTTTGCCGCTGTTGCCCTGCTCACGTCGCCCGTCTCGGCCCAGCTGCGGATCACCGAAGTGATGAGTTCCAGCGGTGTCGGAGGAACGGCCGATTGGTTCGAGGTCACGAACTATTCGTCGTCCCCGGTGACACTGACCGGTTCGCGGATGGACGACAATTCCTTCAACTTTCTCTCCTCGGTGGAACTCTTCGGGGTGGCTTCCGTGGCCGCCGGCGACTCGGCCGTGTTTGTCGAGACCTCGACACTGGATCCAGCCGCTGAAATTACCGCCTTCCGCACCTTCTGGGGCGGCTCCGCCACTGGTGCGGCGATCGGCTACTACAGTGGCAGCGGGATCAGTTTCAGCTCGAACGGCGACGGCGTGGTCGTATTCGACGCCCTCGGCGGAGAGCAGAGTCCTCGCACGAGCTTTGGCGCTGCGACCACTGGCTCGAGTTTCTACTGGGCCTACGGGCCGACTGGTGATTTCGTGTCCGGCTATGGCTCGCAATCAGCCGGCGTCGTCAGCGCGGTCGGGACTGTGCCCGGCTCATCGTTCGATCAAGTGACGTTCCTTTCCGCCACCTCGCTCCCCCAGAACATCGGGTCGCCTGGCGACGCCGCCGTTGCGGTGCCGGAGCCTTCGTCCTTGGGCCTGGCGGCCGGGCTCGTGGCCGCTGGCGTCGCCGCTCGTCGCCGCGGGATGCGGAACTGATTACCCAGTCCCAGTGAGCACGACACCGCGATTCAACTGAAGCCCCTCGTAGCCATCGGCTGCGGGGGGCTTTTTTTCTTGGTTTCACCGAAGGGAGGAAATTCACCGTTTCGGTGTTCCTTGAAACCGTGAAAGGAAAGCACGTCGCGACCCGTGTTGCAAACGGCGACTGACTGAAACCAGCTTTTTCCAGGCCTTTGCGACGCTCATGAAAATCCCACAAAAAATGGCATCGAAATCGCTGCCTCAAACCTGCGGCCGAAGCATTGGTTGCTCCCCGGAATCCAACCGCCTGCTTTCCCAACTTTCTTCGCTCTGCGCCATAGGAGGCCCGCCATGACCGTCCGCCATTTCATTTCCGCTCGACCAATCGTCCGTTGTTTGGCGATCGCTGCGCTGGCCGCAGGCTCGTCCTTCAACTCGCTTGCCATGAGCAACCTTTCTGCTGCAACCCTCTACTCGTCGGCCATGACCTCTCCTCCGCTCACCACGGGAAACCTGGTCGGCCAGGACGGCTGGAACGCGCATAGTGGTGCAGGAAGCGTGCCGATCCAGGTGAGCGGCGCGGGCACGTTGGTGGACAGCACCGCCGGGGGCACTCGTGAAGATGCCAACGTTCCCATCGCGCCGATCGCCGCTGGCCAGACGTACTACTTCGGTTTTGATGTCGTCGTGAACGGTGCGACGGGCGTGGCTCCGACCAATGTCTACTTCGCCCACTTTAAGGACGCAGCCACGGGCACCGACTTCACCACGAGAACCTTCGTGACCCCAATCGTCGGATCTGACTTCACGTTTGGCCTGTCGCCGAGTGGTTCGTCTCCGAGCGTGACCTGGGCGACGGGCCTCTCATACGGGCAGAGCTACCGAGTGGTGGGTTCCTACGTGAATGACACGCTGGAAACGCGACTCTGGGTCGATCCCGTCACGGAATTGAGCCCAAGCATCGTCGCCACCGACACCGCCGCTGCAGCGGTGGCGGCTTTCGGGTTGCGGCAGGCAACTGCCAACAGCTCGCAACTGATCACCAACCTCGCAGTCGGAACTTCGTTTTCCGACGTCATCAACCCAGTCCCCGAGCCCACCACCCTGGGTCTCGTGGCAGCCGGCTTCGGTGCGATGGCGGCCGCCCGCCGTCGCCGCCGCCACAATGGCTGAGCATCGGTTGCGGCGACCTTTCCACCACCTGTGATCTCTGTGGGCGGCAGACCATAGCCGCCCACAGAGATTCGGTTTTCTGGCTGTCTCGGCCCACCGCGGTCGGGCCCATCGGTCCCGCTCACGAAATTCTCGCCCGATTCTCACGGGCCGCTACGCAATCCCTAACCCTCTCCAGTCATGCTGTGGGACTCGTGAAGGCCCGTCGGCAGTGTCGGATACCCCAGTCGGGATCGTCGTAGCTGTCCCCTGCCTTGGCTTTCCCGAGTGACGCTCTCGGCAACGCCCTGCCCCCTCGGGGCCGTTGCTTGCCCCGGCCGGGTCGCCCATCCCGGCCGGGGTTTCTTCATTTGAGGAGCCGAGGAATGAGGCTCCGGCGGGGCCACCGCGGTCGTACAAGCGAAGCCGAGTTCACCGACCGTAACGATCACACCGCCGGATTCCCGAGCCGCCGTGCCACCCCGTTCAACGCGGGCAAGCCCGCAGATTCCCGACAGTTTCGCCAGGTCGGTTGCTGATGCCCCGGCCCTGAGGGGCCCCTCTGAGGAGCGGATTTCCGCTTTCGGTGCGAAAAAATTTCAAAAAGGCCGTAGACAAATCGTTTCGGCGGGGGAAAATCTGGGTCTCATCTGGGTTTTCACTGTTCTTGGGAATCGCGGGACTCCCAAGACAGGTGTCGCGGCAGTCCTCGCCCCGAGGCTCATCATGGACGCGAGTGTCGGTGAACGTGGAGAAGTGGGTTCTCACATGGCTGCCAAAGAAGGTGCCAACGCTCCGCCCCTGAGTGGACACTCTGCAGGCGCCAGCATTGGCAGCAGCAGCGGGCCGTTCACGAGTCGGATGCGAGCCGCATCCATTCGTCGGTGGGATCGACTGGTCGGGGAATCGCCGGCAGCGCGATCACTCGAGGCTACGCTCCGTCGGGCCGCTCTCGTTGAATCGACCGTGCTCATCACCGGCGAGACCGGCTGCGGCAAGGAGGAGATCGCGCGGGCGGTACACGCCCACGGCCCAAGGGCCGACAAGCCGTTCGTGGCCGTCAACTGCGGCGCGATGGCGGCCACGCTGATCGAGAGCCAACTCTTTGGCCACGAGAAGGGCTCGTTCACTGGCGCGGTCGGTCCCTCCCGCGGCGTGTTCCGTGCAGCGGAGCGGGGCATCGTATTTCTCGACGAGATCGGCGAGATGCCGCTCGACCTCCAGCCCCGACTGCTCCGCGTGCTCCAACAACGCGAGGTCACGCCCGTCGGCTCGACCGAGTCGTTCCCGGTCGACGTGCAGGTGATCGCCGCCACCAATCGCGACCTCACCGCCGAGATCCGCGAGGGGCGGTTTCGCGAGGATCTCTTTTATCGACTCAACACGATCGAACTCGCGGTGCCGCCGCTGCGAGACCGCATCGCCGACATTCCGCTGTTCGTCGATCACTTTCGGCGACACTTCGCCGAGAAGTTCAGCATGGCGGCCTGGGAGCCCGATGCCTCCACGCTCGCCCGGTTCATGCGGTATCGATGGCCGGGCAACGTGCGTCAGCTCTGCCAAATCGTGGAGCGGGTCTACGCTCTTGGCCAGCCGCCGATGCTGCCCGACGACGACGACGTCCCGGCGCCCGAGTCGCAGGATCTCTCAGCCGAGGCGATCGCCGCGCTGCCGCTCACGATCGAAAACCCGCTGCCGATCGTCAATCTCGAAGAGCTGCGAAAAATGGCCGTCCGGCAGGCCCTGGCGATGACCGATGGCCACAAAGGCAAGGCCGCCCAACTGCTCGGCGTGCATCTCAACACGATGACCCGCCTCGTCGAGGAAGCGATGCCCGAGGCCAGCCGCCGCCGGGTTCGGGCTCCACGCCGCACGCTGCCCAAGTGACCGCTCAGCGCGGGGCTGCGTCGAATTCGGCGAGGTGCTCGGTGAGGATCCGCTTCATTTCGAGGATCGCCCGAGGGTGGTGGTGCACGCGGGTGTGTTTCGCGGGCACACAGATCTCGCTGCGTGCCCCCGGCGTGTGACCGCTCTCCACTGAGACGACGCAGTCGTCGCGGCCACCGAACAGCGACGGGTGAATGTCGCCGAGGATCGAATGGGTTGCCACCCAGCAGGCCGGCCGTAACTGCTCGAGCGCCTGCAGGGTGGGCGAGGTCGGCTCCAAAAGGTCGATCGTGGTCGGCACCTTGCGGGCATACTCCGGGCGAAAGGCCCCCGGATTCTTCCCCACCGCCTCGTCGTGCACGGCCGAGATTTCCGGCGGCTCGCTGACCGCCAGCGAAGCCAGCCGTCCCACGCCGAGTGATGCAAGGATCGAGCCGCGATGCGGCGTGGCGATGTAGACCACGCGGCTGACGAATGGCTGTGGCCGAAAGAAGGTGGCGCCCTGCATCAGTTCGCGGGTCTGCGGCCGCACCCGTATCTGCTCGAACGGCACCTGGGCAATCGAGTACCAGATCGCCGATCCGGAATCGACCACCATCATCTTGGCGTGGAGGCCGCCCATGCTGTGGCCCACGAGCACAATCCGCCTGAGCGCCGGATCGCGGCCTTGTGGATCGAGGCCAGCCACCGCCGCCGCAAGCTGGAGCCGGAGCCGAGCCGAAACGGCCAGGAACGACGCGCCCGTGGGGTAGTGCATCAGCCAGGGCTCGAACCGCCGGTGAAACTCGGGCCAGGTCCGCAGTTCGTTGAGCATGTCGAACCAGGTCCCCTCGTCGCTGCCCAGACCGTGGATGAAGACGACCGGAATCCGGCCCGGCTGGTGCGGTTCGAGGAACTCGAGCCGGGGCTGGGTGTCGCTGCCGCCGAAGGGCTGGATGAAGCCGCGAACGCCGGTCTTCGGCGTGCCGTCGAGCACGTCGAGCAGGGGCGCGGTCAGGTCGGCGGCCAGATGGGGCCGGGCGGGCCCGAGCTTCACCGCCGCGATCTCGACCGGATTGGCGAGGTCGAGCACGGCCGCCGCATGATCACGCGAGGCCGGACCGGCGAACTTCTGGAGCGAGTTCTCGCCGCCGGGCATGTCGAACCGCAGCACGGCCGTCGCGGCCAGCGACTGTCGATCGGCTGCGAACCGCCGCTCGACCGCCGTCCCGGCGTCGGGCCTCAGCCGCACGACGACCGGAAGACCGAACCCGTCGCGAAGCTGGCGGCGGGAGATCCGCTTGTCGTCGAACTGCGCCTGTGGCTCGAGTGACGCGATCGCGTCGGCAGCCACGGGCAGGGCCTTCGGCGCGAGCGGCACGCAGACGAGCCTGCCCGGCGGCCCCACCCACACACCGCCGCGGCCGATCCGTCCGTGCCGCCGAGCCGCCTCGAGGAATCCCGCCAGCGCATCGGCGTAGAGATCAGCCGCCTCATAAAGAAGCTCGGGCGATCCGGGGCAGATCTGGACTGCATTCCAGGCCTCTTGGCAGGCGACGTAGTAACCGTCCATCGCGTGCCGGTCGCAATTCCGCAGCATCTCGCAGGAAGCCCGCAGATGCTCATCGGCCAGCCGCAACTGCCGCTGGGCCGCCGGAAGAGGCTCCTCGGCTGGTGCGGGTGGTAGGCCGATCGCCACGGCACACCGCGGCAGGCACGCGAATGCGATCGCGATCAACCACAGCGTTTCGCTTCGCCCCGGCCGCACGCGTCCCTCCCCGGCTCGCCACCGATTGGGAATATCGGCGGCCGAAGGGCGTCACGACCCGCATGCCAGGAACGATCGCCAGACTCTGCCTCGCTTGCCCACTTCCCCACACTGCTCCCGGGGCGCAGGCTCCGAAACGGAACATCCTCACGCCCGTGGCGCGGCGTGCTCCTCGGCGACCATTTCGAGGTCACTCGCCAGGTACTTCACGGTGGCGGAAGGGGCGAGGTTGAAATAGACACGACCGTCGGTCTGCCAGCGGCTGCCGTCGTGGACGAACTCAGCCGTTGCGGCCCGCACGCGACTGACGGCCTCGACCTCCTCCATGCCACCCCCTTCGATGGCTTCGAACCGCACCTCGATCGCCACCAGCGCCTTGAGTCGGCCACTGCGGCGGTCCCGGGCGTAGACCACGTCGTCGTCGAATTCCACATCGAGCCAACGAAGCCCCCGGGGCTTGCCGCTGGCGGCCGCTCGTTCGATGAAGCGGGCCTCGAGCGGCTCGCGTTGCCGGTGGAAATCCCGCTGGGCGCGGGCCAGCCATTCCGCCCGCCGCGCCGCATGGATCGGCCGCACCGCCAGCAGGACGGCGAGCACCGCGACGACGGCCACGGCAGCCACGGCAAAGAACAGCACGAGCGTGCTCACGGCCAGGTTTCCCACGGGGCAAACCGCCTCGGGGAAAGCACCCCGCCCGCGGTGCCCGTAGTGTACGGCGGGGCCCGAATCAGGCAAAGTGTGAGGAATTCTCCCGGATCCCTGAGGCTCCCGATGCCACCCCGACAACCGCGCGGCCGGTTTGGCGCGCACCAGTCGATCGCCGGCGGCTATGCCAAGGCCGTCGAGCGGGCCGTAGAGACCGGCTGCGACTGCCTCCAGGTATTCACCCGCAACATCAACCAGTGGAAGACAACGCCGATTCCGCCGGCCGACGCCGCCGCCTTTCGGGCCGCCGTCAAACAGGCCGGGCTGACGCTGGTGGTCGCCCACGACTCCTACCTGATCAATCCAGCCTCGGCTGACGCAGACCTTCGGGCCAAGTCGATTGCGGGGCTCGTCGAGGAACTTCACCGGGCAGACACACTCGCCATCCCGTGGGTGGTGGCCCATCCGGGTGCGGCCGGTGACCAGCCGGTGGCCAAGGCAGTGGACCGAGCCGCCCGCGGGATCGCCGAAGCCTTGCGCACGACAGCCGTCCTGCGGGCGGGGATCCTGATCGAGACCACGGCCGGTCAAGGCTCGTGCCTGGGAGCCCGCTTCGAGGAGATCGGGGCGATGCTCGCCACAATCGACGCAGTGCCGGGGCTGAAACGCAGGGCGGCCGTCTGCCTCGACACCTGCCACGTCTTTGCCGCCGGCTACCCGCTCGCTCCTGCGGCCGCGCTTGACGAAACCCTGCGGCAGTTCGATCGCGTTATCGGGCTGCGGCGGCTGAAGCTGATCCACGCCAACGATTCGAAGCGGGAACTCGGCTCCCGCGTGGACCGACACGAAGCGATCGGCCGAGGCAAGATCGGCCGCGAAGCCTTCAAGCTGCTCGTCACCCACCCCAAGCTCGCCCGCATTCCGTTCATCCTCGAAACCCCAAAGGAGGGTCCCGACGGCAAGCCCGACCCGAAGCAGGACCGCACCAACCTCGCCATTCTTCGCCGTCTCGAGCGCGGCACCTGACGGATGTTTCAACCCGAGGTTCATCAGGGCAGCCCGAGGTCCAATTCACCTGTACGGGTAGGCGCGGAACCTGCCGGCATGCGGTCTGCCTCGGAGCGGGCACACGCTCGCATCACGACCCGCATGCCGCAGACGTGAAGCGGCCGTCACTCGACGAGCAGGTTGGCCACGAGGGCCGACCAGCCGGTCTGGTGGGCGGCGCCGCAGCCACGACCGGTATCGCCGTCGAAATACTCGTAGAAGAGCACGAGGTCGCGCCAGGCGGCGTCGGTCGCATAGCGTGGCTCGCCGCCATGGCACGGCCTGCGACCGGTGGCGTCGGGCAGAAAGATGCTCGCCACCCGGCGGCCGAGTTCATTGGCCACTTCTGCCAGCGTCTGCCATCGCCCTGAACCAGTCGGGCACTCCACGCGGAGCGTATCGCCGTAATATTCTCCGTAGCGGCGGAGCGACTCGATGAGCATGAAGTTCATCGGCAGCCAGATCGGGCCCCGCCAGTTGGAGTTGCCACCGAACAGGCCGCCATCGGCCTCGCCCGGAACATAGGCCACACGATGCTCGATGCCGTCGGCCCGGAAGACGAACGGCTGCTCTGCGTGGGCCCGCGACAAGGAGCGGACACCGTACGGCGACAGAAACTCCGCCTCATCGAGCACGCGGCGGAGGATCCGCTCCAGCCGCGGCCGTGACACCGCCGAAAGCAGGTAACGCTGGCTGGTGCCGGCCGCGGGGAGGTCGAGGTGCGCCGTCTGCTCGGGCCGGTTGCGGGCAAACCATTCGGCCCGGCGGCGCAAGGCCGGCAGCTTCTCGAGCGCCGCGGGCTCGAACGTCTCCACCGCGAACAGCGGCACCAGGCCCACCATCGAACGGCACTTGAGCGGCACCATCCGGCCATCGAAATGGAGGTGGTCGTAATAAAAGCCATCCTCCTCATCCCAGAGCCCGGTGCCGTCGAGCGTATTGATCGCGGTCACGATCGCCAGATAGTGCTCGAAAAACTTGCGGGCCATGTCCTCATAGACTGGGTCGTGATTCGCGAGTTCCACGGCGATCGCCAGCATCTCGGCTGCAAAGTGGGCCATCCAGGCAGTGCCGTCGGCCTGCTCCAGATGGCCGGCGATCGGCAGTGGCTTCGACCGATCGAAGACACCGATGTTGTCGAGCCCGAGGAAGCCGCCGGAAAAGAGATGGCGACCCGTGCGGTCGGCCCGGTTGACCCACCAGGTGAAGTTGAGCGCAAGCTTCTGGAACACCCGCGCCAGGAAAAACCGGTCGGTGCGGCCGGTCATCTCGTAGACCCGCCGGCAGGCGGCGGCGTGAACGGGCGGATTGACGTCGGCGAAATTGAACTCGTAGGCCGGCAGTTGGCCGTTGGGATGTTGATACCGCTCGCGGAGAAAGCGGACGAGCTGATCCTTGGCGAAATCGGGATCGACCAAGGCATGGGCGATCATTTGGAACGCGGTGTCCCAGACGGCGAACCAGGGAAACTCCCAGGTGTCGGGCACGGCCAGGATGTCGCGGGCATGGAGGTGGGGCCAGTCGTGGTTCGGGTGGGTACGATGCGCGGGAGGCGCCGGCTGGTCGGGGTCGCCCGCCACCCACCGCGGCACGTCGTAGAAGTAGAATTGTTGGTTCCACACGAGCCCGGCGGCGGCCTGCCGCACCACCGCCCTGGCCTCGGGGGCGAGATGGCCTGAGAGCCGATCATGAAAGGCGTCGGCCTCGGCGATCCGCCGGCTGAAAACGGCGTCGAACCCGCGGCCAAAGGGCCGGCTGCTCGCCGGCTGGTCGGGACTGTCGGCGCGGAGTCGGAGCGCGACGACCGCTTGACCGCCTGGAGCGAGGTCGAGCTTGTGGACCGCGGCGGCCTTCGTGCCGGTGTGGGCCGGGTTGACGGCATCGCGATCGCCGCCGATGAGCCAATCGTGGAAGGCGTCTTTCACGTAGGGCCCGCGGTTGGCCGCGTTGAACAGCCGCACCGCGTTGGTCTCGTTGTCGGTGAAGAGCCACTCGGAAGCGTCTCGGGCATCGAGGCGGTAGCGGCCGAGAGTGGCGTGCTCGGCCACCACGCCGGTCTTGGCGGCCGTGATCCGCGGCTCGCCCCAGGCTGCCTCCTCGCCCGCTCCCCACGCCCAGGTGTTGCGAAACCAGAGTGTCGGCAGAAGCCAGAGCGTGGCTGGCTCGGGGCCGGCATTGGTGGCCGTGATCCGGATGGCGATGTCGGTGGGTGACCCCTTCGCGTACTCGACCCGGACGTCGAAGTATCGATTTCCTTCCAGCACGCCCGTGTCGAGGAGCTCATACTCGAGGTCGGCATATCCCCTGCGTGCGTTGCCGGCGACGAGGTCTGCGTAGGGAAAGGCCTGCTGCGGGTAGCGGTAGACCGCCGCGAGATAGCTCGCCGTCGGCGTCGCATCGAGGTAGTAGTAGAGTTCCTTGACGTCCTCCCCGTGGTTGCCCTCCGGGTTTGCAAGCCCAAACAGCCGCTCCTTGAGGATCGGATCGCGGCCGTTCCAGAACGCGAGGGCGAAGGCCAGTCGGCACTGGTGGTCGGCGATGCCGAGCAGGCCGTCTTCGCCCCAACGGTAGGCTCGACTGCGGGCGTGTTCATGGGGAAACGCCGACCAGACGTCGCCAGCCGCCGAGTAGTCTTCGCGCACGGTGCCCCACTGCCGCTCGGCGAGATACGGCCCCCACAGCTTCCACGGCCGGGGCGGATGGCGAGAGGCTGTCAGCCGCCGGAGTTCGGCCGAGGCAGCCTTGAGAGGGGGGACTGGTGTGGTCAACCGTGGTGGGTCGCGCAGATCCTCGAGAGAACGCGGCCAAGCGGCCGGCGAAAGTGTACTCGGAGCTCCGACCGAATATGGTTGCACAGCCGACTCACGTCGGAGAGGGCACCGGGCGGCAGGCTTGCGAACCGCCCCAGGACCGCCGGAAACTCTCCGGGCCGATCCCGACGCCACTCCTGCATCAGTTGGCAGAGGCTCCGACCAGGCTGCCGTCAAGCCAGATCCGCACCTCTCGCAGCTTTGCAAAGGCGGTGGATTCCGGCGAAATCGCATTGCAGGCCACCAGGGGGATCGCCGGCAGCCCGGCCCGGCGGAGGAGCTTGGCCCGCTCGTCGGCACGGACGATGTCGTCGATGTCACCCGTCCAGGAAACCTCGACCACGAGGTGGGTCTGCTCGCCCTCCACAAGGCCCGACGCGATCACGTCGGCTCGCAGCACGTCGTCGACCTCCCGGTCGGAGAGGTGCGGCTCGATCTGGTCGAGCAGCCGATCATTGGGCACGAGTTTGCCGCGGCGGAGAAAGCGGCCGAGGTAGGCCGTGAGCCGGTCGCGAAACTGAAGCTCAAACGTCCGGCCCACGACGTCGTCAACACGAATCGTGAGCCGCTGGAGAGCGGTCGCCATGCTCGTCTGCGCCTCAGTGAGCTTGGCGACCGTCGCGTCGAGGTGGGCGATGCTGGCCTCGGTGCGGGCCTGGGCCTCGAACAGCTGTTTCTGGCCGATCACCAAATCGGCAACCGTGGCCTCGGTGCGAGCCTGGGCCTCGAACAGCTGCTTCTGGCCGATCACCAGATCGGCGACCGTGACCTCGGTGCGGGCCTGGGCCTCGAAGAGCTGCTTCTGACCGATCACCAAATCGGCAACCGTCGTGTTCAGTTGGGCGACGTTGGCCTCGGTACGAGCCTGGGCCTCAGCCAGCCCGCTCAGGGCGCTCTCGAGTCGCGACACGTCGGCGTCGATCGAGTCCCGCAGGATCCGAAAATCTTCCTTCGTGACGGTGTTATGCAGCTCCTCGAACATGCTGCCGAGCGTTTCCGCCAACGCCCGCGCGGCAGGCTCCCCGAACGGCTCCTTGAACTGCTCGTAGATCCGATACGTGTCCATGCTTCCTCCTGACGGAAGGCGGATGCTCGCTACCCGATGCGAATGAGTGTACGGGCGTCTATTATGCCTGTCAAGAGTCTGACCCCGCGGACATTGGGGGCGGAAATCGGGCCGAGATGGTACGAGAGCGGACTTGTTGTTTTGGCGTCACAAAGAGCCTCCCATCGGTCGGTCGCTTGCCGCTGGAGCGTTGGCCGACCTATTCTTTCGAGCGATCGGTGCCGAGGCGGGCGGGCCGGGAGTGTAAGAGGAGCAGGCCGATGGATGACGTCACCTTCGAGACGGTCGCGGCCGGCGACGCGCCGGTGGTGCGGGCCCGGATCCCGGCGGGGGGATCTCTCTATGCCGATGCCGGCGCCATGATGGCAATGTCGCCGAACCTCGTCGTCGAGAGTTCCCTGCGAGGCGGGGTGGTCGGGGCTCTCTCGCGGTCGCTGCTCCGTGGGGAGACGTTCTTCTATCTCACGATCTCCGCGCCGCAGTCGGCCGGCGAGGCCCTGCTGGCTCCGTCGACGATCGGTGGGATCGAGATGCTGGAACTCACCGGCACGGAATACTTCCTCCAAAAGGGCTCGTTCCTGGCGGCCCAGCACTCTGTGGAGTTGACGACGAAGACCCAGAATCTCACGAAGGGCCTGTTCAGCGGGGAGGGATTCTTTGTGACCCGCGTCAGCGGATCCGGCACGCTCGTGCTGAACACCTTCGGCGCCCTGATGACCTTCGACCTCGAGCCGGGCCAGCAATACATCGTCGACAACTTCCACCTCGTGGCCTGGGAATCGACGATCAGCTACCAGATCAGCAAGGCGGCGGCCGGCTGGATCTCGAGCTTCGCCTCCGGCGAAGGCTTCGTCTGCCGGTTCACGGGCCCGGGCCGGATCTACGTGCAGACCAGAAACCCGGCCGCGTTCGCCGGCTGGCTGAGCCGCCATCTGCCGAGCCGCGGCTGACCCATCCGTACCCGAGCGGTCGATGCCCGAGATCTTCCAGGCCGTCTGCTTCCTGCCTGACACGCCCGGCTCGCGGCCCTGTCGCGTGGCCCTCGAATCGGGCGGCATGCTGATCGAGGCTGCACAAGGCCCGAACGTCCGCTGGCCCTACCCGGCGATCGCCTGCGAGCCCGGGGGCGATGAGTTTGATTGGGTCTTCGTCGCCTGCCCCGATGCCAAACCCGGCATCGCCCGGTTGGCTCTCCGTAATCCCGAAGCGATCGCGTCCCTGGCTGCCCGCGTGGGCGGACCGGCCCATGACGTGCTGGCGGGCTTCGAACAGCGGCGGCAACGTCACGCCCGCCGCGGGCAGCGCGGACTCGTCGCCGGGCTCGTCGCGGCTGCCGTGCTCGTCGCAGCCGGCTGGCTATTCCTCACGCGGCTGGCTCCGGACCTGGTCGCCGGGACCATCCCGCCGGCCAGCGAACGGCTGATCGGTCAGGCTGCCGCCGCGCAGCTGCTCGCCGGCGAGCAGACGATCGACGCCGGCCCTGCCGCCGACGCGGTCCGAGCGATCGCCACCCGGCTCGTCGCAGCTATCGAGGCAAACCCGGGCTACGAGTTCGACGTCCGCCTGGTGAAAAGCGACCTCGTCAACGCCGCCGCCCTGCCCGGGGGCACGCTCGTGGTCTACTCGGGCCTGCTCGCAGAAGCCGGCTCGGCCGACGAAGTGGCCGGCGTCCTGGCCCATGAGATCTGTCACGTGCTCCACCGCGACTCGCTCCGACAACTGATCGGCCGGGTCGGCAGCGGAGCCCTGCTTGCGCTCGTGCTTGGCGGCGGCGATCTGGCCGCCCTGGCGGCTCAAGCGGGTGAACTCGACCGCCTCGCCTACGGCCGTGACCAAGAGCGGGCAGCCGACCGAGGCGGGGTGGCGCTGCTCGCCCGGGCCGGCCTGCCGCCGCATGCCCTGCCGGCCTTTTTCGAGCGGCTCCAGGCCCGTGATGCGGGCAGACTGCCGGAGTTTCTCTCGACCCATCCCGACACGGCCGCCCGGATCGCCGAACTCCGCGAGCTGGCGACCGCCACGCCCGTGCCCGCCCCGAGGCCGCTCGCGATCGACTGGGAAGCCGTTCGCGGGAGCCTGGACTAGCGCTACGCTGCGTCGGAGCAGGGGTGGGGAAAACCCGTACAGCCAGACGGCGGACAGCCGAGTTTTTCGACCTCTCTGACCCCGCGACACTCGAACTCGTCAAGGGGGTCCCTTACGGCTGACCGGAGCCAAGCCGCCGGTCGTGATCGACGAGTGGCAGTACTATCCCCCGACTTGGGACTTTGTCCGCCGAGCCGTTGACGCGGATCCGACACCCGGGCGGTTTCTGCTCACTGGCTCGGCATCGCCCCAAACGCGATCCCTGCATTCAGGTGCCGAGAGAATCGTACGGCTCCGGATGCGGCCGTTGTCCCTCGCAGAGCGGACCGTGAGCAATCCGTGGCCGGCTCACCTTTTCTGGCATGAGCTTCGTGCTTGCGCACGTGCTGGGGGGTGGGGCGTGGATCGACCTCCCGCCCCTACCCCGCGGCCTCGGGCGGAATCGTGCGGCCGTGGGGATCGACCTGGCCCGCGCTGAGTTCAGCCTCGATCTGGTCCCGCATCGCAGCGCCCACGTGGTGTTCGAGCCATTCGGCCGGCGGATGGAGATGGTCGATCGGCAGTTCGGCATGCCGGCCGAGCCAGGCCTCCCAGAGCCGGTGCGACCGCACCACCATCTCCGCCTCGCGGCGGCCATGGTCCGAGAGCGTCACGCAGCCGTTCTTCCGCCGCACCACCCCCCGCCGTTCGAGCCAGAGGCCGGCCATCCGCTCGAGCCAGGTCTGCGGATCGCCCACGTGGGCCGCGTCGCGTCCCTCGGCCTCGCAGGCCCGCCAGATCCGGGCCAGGCAGTCTTCGCGGGCCACACGCCACTCGAGCCGCAGGCGGGCGATTGCCCGCGCGAGGATGCCGTCGCCCGGTGCCATGAGCACGGCCACCGCATAGCAGCCGCCGAGCACCACCGCGATCATGCCGGCCGCGCTCGTGTTCCACCGCCAGGCCAGGGCATAGCCGCCGCAGGCCGCTGCGATCGCCACCCCGACGGCCACGACCACGAGCCAGTGCATCCGCTGCACGAGCAGTTCCGCGGTCGCCGCGGGCACCACGAGCATCGCCACCACGAGCACGGCGCCCACCGCTTCGAAGCCCGCCACGGCGGCCACGGCCGTCGCCGCCAAGAGCAGGCTCGTCACGAGCCCCACCGGAATCCCCGCGGCCCGGGCTGCCGCCGGATCGAAGGCCGTGAACACCTGCCACCGCCAGCTGGCTGCCAGCCCACCGGCCACCCCCAGAAACACAACCACGGCCGTCACGAACGCCCGGGGCACAAGCAGCCCTCCCACCCGCACCCGGTCGAAGGCCGCGAGTTCCAGGATGCCGAACAGCACGCACTCCGGATCGAGGTCGATGCGGCTCGCCGCCAGTGTGACGATCACCACGCCCAGGGCGAAGAGCGACGTGAACACGACCCCCGCTCCGGCATCCTCGGCCAGCCCCACGCCCGCATGGATCGCCTGGGTGAGCCAGACCGTCGCGAGCGCCGCCGCGACGGCCCCGGCAAACACCGCCGGACCTCCCAGGCTGCCCCCTGCCAGCACCGCCACGGCGATCCCGGGCAGAACGGCATGCGCGATCGCGTCGCCCAGGAGGCTCATCCGCCGGACGACAAGCAGGCCGCCGACGAGCCCGCACGAGGCCGACACCATCGCGGCGGTCGCCATCGCCCAGGCGTGCACCGTCAGGCTCGCATCACTTGCCATCGGCACCCCGCAGCGGCACGGCAGCCACGTGAGAAACCGCCGGCAGCGGCAGCGGGACCGCCTCGTCGGCATCGGCCAGGTCCCAGGCCGACAGGTCGCCCCGGGCCCAGCGGCGTTCGCGGCGCACCCGGGCGAGCCACTGGGCGATCACGCCGCGGCGTGGCGCGACCAAAAACGATACGCCGCAGATCAGCGCGGCCGCCAGCACGATCACCGGGCCGGTAGACAAGCCCGGCCGGGAGGCCGTCACGACCACGCCCGTGACGGCCGCCGTCAGGCCGATCACACCCGCCGTTACCAGCAGCGGCCCGGCGCGGTCGGTCCATTGCCGCGCGGCCACCGGCGGAATCACGACGAGCGCCGTCACGAGCACCGCCCCCGCGGCGGGCAGCCCCACCACCACCATCACGGCGACGAGCGCCACGAGCACGAGGTCGAGCAGGCCCACTGGCCAGCCAGTGGCCGCAGCAAACTGGGGATCGAAGCAGAGCACCACCGCCTCCTTGAAGCCGAGGGCGACGATCGCCACCGCCGCGAGCGACACCGCCGCCAACAGCCGGGCATCGCCTGCGGTCAGAGCGGCGGTGTGGCCGAGGAGAAACTGCTCGAGTCCGCCACTGCCGGGAATCCCGCGGGCCGTGATGCCCGCGAGCAGGGCCAGGCCGATCCCGAACGAGACGCCGATCACCACCGCCGTCGCCGCGTCGTCGCGGGTGCGGGCCACCCGCCGGATGAGCACGAGCACGGCAAGTGCCGCCACGGCCGCGACGAGGGCTCCCCCCAAGAGCGCCGGCAGATCGCGACGGCCCGTCGCCAGAAAGGCGGCCGCGACGCCGGCCAGGGTGGCATGGGCCGCCGCGTCGCCCACGAGCGGCCGCTTCCGCAAGAGCGCGAGGCTCCCCACCACGCCGGCGGCAAACCCCACCGTCGCCACGCCACCGAGGACGACGAGCGTGTTGTAGGAGACGAGCCCGGGCCCGGAGGCGACGGCAACGAGCGAGACCGGCCCGATGAGCGGCGGCATCACGACGTGCGTCCTCGTTCGGCGACGGCCCGCCCGAGTTCTTCCAGGAGCTCCGCCCGGCCGGCGTAGGTGCGGTCGAGATTCTCGGGCGTGAGCACCTCCGCCGTCGGGCCGGCCGCCACCAGCCGCATGTCCACCAGCGCCACCCGGTCGAACCATTCGGCGGCCGTCCGCAGGTCGTGATGCACCACGATCACGAGCCGGCCCGCATCACGCAGCTCCGCCAGCACGGCGAAGATCCGCTCCTGCGACCGCACATCGACGCCGGCCATCGGCTCATCGAAGAGATAGATGTCGGCCTCCTGGGCCAAGGCCCGCGCGAGAAACACCCGCTGCTGCTGGCCGCCCGAGAGCCGGCCGATCTGCCGGCCTGCAAGATCGGCGAGGCCGACCCGCTCCAGGCAGGCGTGGGCGAGGTCGCGTTCCCGCCCACCCGGCCGGCGGAACCAGCCCAGCCGGCCATAAGTGCCCATCAAGACGACGTCGTGGACCGACACGGGAAAGTCCCAATCGACCGTCTCACGCTGCGGCACGTAGCCCACTCGGCCGCGAACGCGGGCCAGCGGCTCTCCGAAGAATCGCGTGTATCCCCCGACGACCGGCACGAGCCCGAGCGCGGCCTTGAGCAGCGTGCTCTTGCCGGCCCCGTTGGGGCCGATCACGCCGAACAGACACGGCCGATCAATCGCGAGATCGACGTGCCAGAGCACGGGCCGCCGGCCGTAGGCGACCGTCACATCGTGAAACTCGACCAGCGGCATCGATGCGGCCAAAGTCATGGCGCCGCCTCCGGCCCGAGCGCCTCCAGCATCGCCGCGACATTGGCACGGAGCGCCGCCTCGAGCGTGTCGGCCCCGCTGGCATGATCACCGAGCGAGTCGGAGTAGAGCCGCCCGCCGAGCTTGAGTTCGTGGCCTCGCGCGCGGGCGCCTTCGACGAGCGCCGCCACGTTGCGATCGGCCACGCTCGTCTCGACGAACACGGCCGGGATGCCCCTGGTCACCACGAGATCCACCAGGCGATTGATGTCGCCCAGCCCCGCCTCGCTCGTGGTGTTGGTGCCCTGCACGCCGACCACCTCGATGCCGTAGGCGCGGCCGAAGTAGCGAAAGGCGTCGTGGGCCGTCACGAGCACGCGGCGGCTCTCGGGAATCTGGCCGATCCGCTCGCGAATCTCGCCGTCGAGCGTTTCGAGGCGGCGGGCATAGTCGGCGGCGCGGGCGTGGTAGTCGTCGGCGTGCTCGGGATCGACCGCCGCCAGGGCCTCGGCCACCACCTGCGGCAGCAGACTCCAGGCGGCGGCGTCGAACCAGACATGCGGATCGGGAATCTCGCCGGCGGCGAACAGCAGCCGGTCGGCCGGCAGCCGGTCGGCGACCGCCACCACCGCCACCTGATCGGTCATCCGTTCGAGCAATGCCGCCAGCCGCCCTTCGAGATGGAGCCCCGAGGCCACCACGAGATCGGCCTCGAGCAGCCGGTCGGCATCTCGGGGCGTAGCCTTAAAGGAGTGGGGATCGATGCCCGGGGCCATCAGGCATTCCACACCGACCAGGTCACCCCCCACCTGCCGCACGAGGTCGGCGACGACCGTCGTCGTGGCGATCACCTGAATCCCCGCCCGCGCGGGCGACGGTGCCTCCGGGGCCTGGGGTGCCGGCCGACTGCAGCCCGCCAGAAATGCCGCCCCGAGTACACACAGGCCGCAGACGAGTCGCGATTTTTGGCCCATCGAAATCCTTTTTTTGATCGCCCAAAAGCATGAGGATAGCGTTGCGGCCCCGCTTCGTACAGCAGCGTTTCACGGCCCGGACGGCAGCCCGACCCACCCGCGCATTGACCAATCTGTGAGGCATTCTTAAGGTCGAGGGACATACGGGCTCGGCGACACCGGGCCCACTCATGCGGCACACACGCCAGGGACGCGGCCGGCCCATGCAATCGACCTATTTCAAGCGGTTCCGGATGGAAATCGACCTGGCGGCGGCACCCGCGCCGGGGAGCCTGCCGCCGGGGTATCGGTTCGTCCCCTGGAACGAGGCGATGACCGACGTTCACGCCCGGACCAAATTCCGTGCGTTTCGGGACGAGATCGACGCGATCGTGTTTTCCTGCCTCGGCGACATCGAAGGCTGCCGGCGGCTGATGCGGGAAATCCGCAAGAAGCCGGGCTTTCTGCCCGCGGCGACGTGGCTGATCGCCCGCGGTAGTTCCCCCGAATCGTTGCAGTGGTGCGGCACGATCCAGGGCGTCGGCGCCCCGGGAAGCGTTGGCATGATCCAGAATGTGGGCGTCGTTCCGGGCCATCGGGGTCTCGGCCTTGGCCGCTGCCTCGTGGCCCGGGCTCTGGCCGGCTTCCGGATGCACGGCCTGCGGCGGGTGGGGCTCGAAGTGACGGTCGACAACGCCCGGGCCGTGCGGCTCTATCAGCGGATGGGTTTCCACCGCACCCGCACCGTCTACAAGGTGGTGGAAGCGGCCGACGAGCAGACCCTCGCCTTCGCCGAATCGCCGCTGTAAACCGCCCGCGGGTTTCACGGCGGCGAGGCATCCTTCGACGGCAGCCATGCCGCACCGTCTGCTAGACTTCGGGCTTTCCGGGATCCCGGCCACAGGCGGCACGTTGAAGCAGCAGCTTTTCTCCGCAACCCTCGACAACGGACTGACGATCCTCGGCGAATCCATGCCCGGGGTCGGTTCGGTGGCCGTGGCATTCCATGCTCCGGCCGGGAGCATCCACGATCCACCCGGACGGTGCGGCCTGGCGACGCTCGCCGGCGAGATGTGTCTCCGCGGCGCGGGTGAGCGTTCGAGCCGGGGCATCGTCGAAGCCCTCGAAGGCGCCGGAGTGCAGTGGGGCCATGCAGTCTCCACCACCCACACGAGCTTCACGGGCGCCATGGTCGCCCGGCAGCTGCCGAAGGTGCTGCCGGTCTATGCCGACATCCTCCGCCGGCCGGCGATCCCGGCTGAGGAGTTCGAGGCCGCCCGCGAGATGGTGCTTCAGAGTCTGGCGAGCATCGAAGACGAACCCGCCCACCGCACGCTCGCCGCGCTGCGGATGCTCCATCTGCCGTCGCCCTGGGGCATGCCGACCGAGGGCGTCACGGCCGAGGTCGAGGCGGCCACGGTCGACGACGTGCGCCGGTTCGTCGCCGCCCGGCTCCAGCCTGCAGGCATGATCGTGGCGATCGCCGGCCGCATCGACCGCGACGAGGCGATCAGTCAGATCGAGGCGGCGCTCGGCGACTGGCAGGGCGAGCCAGGAGCCGCCGTCACCGAGGGCCCCCGTGGAGGCCATCGCCGACATGTGCCCCACGAGTCTCAGCAGACCCACATCGCGTTGGGTTGGTCGATGCCTCCCTATCGCGCCGACGATTCAGCGATCGCGGGAGCAGCGGTGGCGATCCTCGGCGGCGGCACGAGTTCCCGGCTTTTCACCGAGGTGCGGGAGCGCCGCGGGCTTTGCTACGGCGTCTCGGCCGGCTACCAGACGCAGCGCGACTTCGCCGCCGCCATCTGCCATGCCGGCACGACGGCGGCCCGAGCCCAGGAGACGCTCGATGTGATCCTCGCCGAAATCGACCGGCTGCCCGGATCGATCGAGGCCGACGAATTGGAGCGGGTAAAGGCCCGGGTGACCAGCGGCCTGGTGATGCAGCAGGAATCGACCGGAGCCCGGGTCGGTGCGCTGGCCCGGCAGTGGTATCACCTCGGCCAGCTCCGCACCATCGACGAGGAACTCGCCCGCTACGACCGGCTCGACGTGGCCACGATCGAATCGTGGCTCGCCGCCCAGCCGCCGCGGGATCTCACGATCGTGTCCCTCGGCCCCGATCCCCTGGAGGTACCCGGTGCCATTCCTGCGTGAGCAGCTCGACAACGGGCTCGACATCGTGGCCGAGACCAACGACTCGGCCGTCTCGACCAGCGTGGGCTTCTTCGTCAGAACCGGCGCCCGCGACGAGCAGCCGGGCATCGAGGGGGTGAGCCACTTTCTCGAACACATGGTCTTCAAGGGACCGCCCGGCCTCTCGGCCGAGGAGATCAATCGCCGCTTCGATCGGATCGGGGCCGCGGCCAATGCCTTCACGAGCGAGGAAGACACCGTCTACCACGCCAGCGTGCTGCCCCGGCACCAGGCCGCCGCGGTGGAATTGCTCGCGAGCCTGATGCGGCCGGAGCTCCGGGCGGAAGACTTCGAGATGGAGAAGAAGGTCATCCTCGAAGAGATCCGGATGTACGACGATCAGCCGCCGTTCGGCGCCGACGACCGCTGCCGGGCGGCCTTCTTCGGCTCGCATCCGCTTGCCGCGAGCGTGCTGGGCACCGTCGCCTCGATCGAGCCGCTCGACGTCGAGGCGATGCGGGCCTACCACCGCCGCCGCTACGCGCCGGGTACGATGGTGCTCGCGGCCAGCGGCGCGGTCGATTTTCCGGCGCTCGTCGAATCGGCCCGCCGGCTCTGCGGCGACTGGGAGCCGGCGCCGACCGCCGATCACCGCCAGCCCGAGCCGCCGCGGGCCGCAGCTCAGCCCGGCCTCGAATGGATCGTGCGGCCGGCTGCGGCGCTCGAATATGCCGTCAGCCTCACGGCGGCGCCCGGCGAGACCGATCCCGACCGCTGGGCGGCGAGCCTCCTGGCGGTGGTGCTCGGCGACGGCTCAGGCAGCCGGCTCTACTGGTCGCTCGTCGATCCGGGGCTTGCGGAGCAGGCCACCCTCGGGCATCAGGACTTCCTCGACGCCGGGCTGTTCGTGACGCAGCTCTCCTGTGAGGCCGACGACGCAGCCGACCTGCTGGCCCAGATCCGTGAAACCTATGCTTTGGCGGCCCGCGACGGGATCACCGCCGCCGAGTTCGAGCAGGCCCGCAATAAGGTGGCGGGGCGGGTGGTTCTGGCCGGGGAGCGGCCGCGGCGGCGGCTCTTCGACGTGGGCCTCGAGTGGTCGCACCTCCGCCGATTCCGGTCGGTGGGCGAGACGCTCGGGATCGTCGAATCGCTCACGCTCGACGATCTCCACAGGGTGCTCGCCGCCTGGCCGCTCGATGCCCCGTCGGCCACGGTGCTGGCCGGACCGGCCGAGCAGGGCGACGGAGCCCCCGCCGCTTCCGCCCCGAAGCGGGGCGAGGCATAATTCTGGGCTCTTTCCGGATCGCCAAGGGTTGGAGGGATTACCCGTGCCAATCGAGCGGCGTAGGAAACCGAGCGGAGCCACAAAGGCGAAACGAGGTTTCCTCCGAGTGAGCGAAGGTCAGGATGACCGCAGCGAACGTCCGGCGAGATGGCGCGGGAAATCCCGGCACGTTTTCCCGGTCCCGCTCGAATCCCCGATGAGCATCATGTCCGCCGATTCTTCGCCCCGAGGCCGCCTGTCATGACCCCGCTGTTCGCCGATGCCAGCCGCTGGTTGATTCCGCTTCCGCCGATTTGGCTGTTGGGTGCGGCGTCGCTCGCGGTGCTGCTCGTGGCCGTAGCCGGCTGGTGGGTGCTCCGGCTGGTCGCGCCCCGGACGGCGGCCGAGGCCCGTGCCTCGCTCCGCGACGGTTTTCTCGGGCCGCTGGCCTGGCTGCTCTCCGCCTTTGCCGCGATCGCGCTGGCCTTCACGCCGCTGATCGGCCTGCCGCTGCCGCCCGACTTCAGCGTCTCGGACTCCTCGGCGCTCGCCCAGTTTGGCCGGTCGCTGTCCCGCATGACCACGGCCAACGACTTCCGCCAGACGGCCGAGGTGGCCCCCGGCGCCGATCTTCAGGCGATTCCACTGCCCATTCGGCCCCAGGAGCTGGCGCGGATCGAGCTTGCGAGCGACCAGCCGCTCGTCATCCGCACCCAGCAG
Source organism: Candidatus Kuenenia stuttgartensis (assembly GCA_945891385.1). Lineage (GTDB taxonomy): Bacteria > Planctomycetota > Planctomycetia > Pirellulales > UBA1268 > QWPN01. The sequence goes on from CAMDDJ010000034.1 coordinate 28,257, forward strand.
CCGGTCGAGGGCTTCGCGATCGACAAGAGTCCCGACGTGGTGCTCGCGGCCGGCGAGCCCTGGGTCTGGCAGCGGGCCGAAGGCGCGACCAATCCCTTCCTCGGCTCCACGGCCAAGCTCGAGGCCTCGAGCGATGCGGCCGCACCGGCGACGCTCTCGATCAGCTGGCAACTCGTGCCCGAGCATCCGCAGTCGGCGATCCTGCCCTGGGCCTTCGCGGTGCTGACGGCGGTGCTGGCCGCCTACGCCGCCTTCCGCCTGGGCTGCGGCCGGGTGGCGGCGATCGCGGCGGCCACCACCAAGGAAGCGATCGGCCAGCCGCTGTTTGCCGTGGTGATCGTGGCTGGGATCGTGCTCGTGCTGGCCTTCCTCGTGATCCCCTACAACACGTTCGGGGAAGACGTGAAGATGTATAAGGACAGCGGCCTCACGCTGATCAAGGTGCTGGCCCTCTTGATGGTGGTCTGGACGGCGGGCGTGGCCGTCTCCGAAGAGATCGAGGGCCGCACGGCCCTGACGGTGCTCTCCAAGCCGCTCACCCGCTGGCAGTTCGTGCTCGGCAAGTTCGCGGGCCTCGTGCTCGCGGCCCTGCTCGTGTTTCTGATCCTGGGGGGCGTGCTCCTGGCGGCGACAAACCTCAAGGTGGTCTACGACGCCCGCGAGTCGGCCAAGGTGCCGCCGGTCTGGTGGGAGTGCGCCGACGAGATGATCACGGTGGTGCCCGGCCTCGCCCTGGCCTTCCTCGAGACGGTGGTGATGGCGGCGATCGCCCTGGCCGCCTCGACCCGCCTCGGCACGGTCGCCAATCTGATCCTCTGCTTCGCCATCTACGCTCTGGGCCATCTCGTGCCGCTGATCGTGCAGTCGAGCGTGGGCAAGTTTGCGATCGTGCGATTCACCGGCCGGCTGTTCGCCACGATCCTGCCGGTGCTCGACCACTTCACCGTCGAGGCTGCCGTGGTGGGCGGCGTGCCCGTGCCCTGGGACTACCTCGGCTGGGCCGCGCTCTATGCCGCGCTCTACTCGGCCGTGGCGATCCTCGTGGCCCTCGTGCTCTTCCAGCACCGCGATCTCGCCTGACCTTCCCTCCGGGAGTTGCCATGGCAGCCGACCTGATCCTCAAGGCCCTGACCATCATCACGATGGACCCGGCGGCCGCCCGCGTCGAGGCGGTGGCGATCGACACGACCAGTGGCACAATCGCAGCCGTGGGCACGCTCGACGCCTGCACCAAGGCCGCCCCGACCGCCACGGTCCGCGATCTGGGCGACACGGTCCTGATGCCGGGCTTCATCGATCCCCACAGCCATCCGCTGCTCGGCGGCATCGTGACCCAGGAGCCCGCCCACTGGATCTCGCCGCACCGGGGCTATCCCCACTTCGCCGACGTGGAAGCCCTCTGGCGGAAACTCGATGCGGAACTGCCGCCGGGCCAGCCGGTGCTCTTCAATGGCCTCGATCGGCTGCTTCAAGAGGCCCCCGAACTCACAAACCTGCAGCTCGACGGCTACTTTCCCCAGCGGCCGGCGCTCGTGCTCGACAACTCCGGCCACGAGGTCTACTTCAACTCGGCCGTGATCGCCCTCAACGGCTGGGCCGACCGGAAGCCGCCGGCCGATCCCGTCGGGGCCCGCTTCGGCCGCAATCCCGACGGCACCTCCAACGGCCGGGCCTACGAGACGGCCGCGATCGCGGCGGCGTCGCTCAAGCTGCTGCGGGCCGCCGTTCCGCATCCGCTCCTGTCGGCCGCGCGGTGGTATGCCCTGATGGCGCAAAACGGCGTCACCTCCACCACGGAACACACCTACGATTCGTCGCTTTTGGCGGGCTACGTCGCACTGGCCGAAGCGCCGGATTGCCCGCTCAGGCTCGCGCTCTATCACATGTCGATCGATCCCTCCTGCGGCGAGAAGCTCGCCAGCCCGATCGCCGAGGAGTTGCTCTGGAAGCAGGGCATCAAGCTCTGGGCGGATGGCTCGCCCTGGGTGGGCACGATCGCGGCCTCGTTTCCCTACCTCGACACCGCCACCGTCCGGCGGGCCGAGATTCCGCGGGGGCCGGCCGGCGAAACGATGCTCAACTATCCCCGGAGCACGCTCGACGAGATTCTCGCAAAGCACGCCCCCCAGGGCTGGCAGATGGCGTTTCACGTCAACGGCGACGTGGGGATCGACGTGGTGCTCGACGCCTACGAGCGGGCACTCGCGGCCAACCGGCTGGCGGGCACCGATCATCGCTGGCGGCTGGAACACTGCGGCGGCGGACGCGGCGATCA
>CAMDDJ010000035.1 GCA_945891385.1 Candidatus Kuenenia stuttgartensis
CCCCACAGCCAACGCCGCCTCCGCCCCTCCAAACGCCAGCGAACGTCCGGCGACCACGCATGGGCAACTCCGGCCCCACAGCCAACGCCGCCTCCGCCCCGCCAAACGCCAGCGACCGTCCAGCGACCGTCCAGCGACCGTCCAGCGAACGTCCAGCGAACGTCCAGCGACCACGCACGGGCAACTCCGGCCCCACAGCCAACGCCGCCTCCGCCCCTCCAAACGCCAGCCGTAGCTTACGTCGGATGCGGCTCGGGAAAGCGGTCCTGGATCGGCTGCACGTCGAGCGGCTTCGTCCGCATGCCCTCCATGGCCCGCACGCAGGCTTCCGCCGCCGGAAGCGTCGTGATGCAGGGCACTCCATAGAGCACGCTGGCGGCCCGAATCCGGCCTTCGTCGGTCCGCGCCCCCTTACCCCGCGGCGTGTTGAGGATGAGTTGCACCCGGCCGTCGATCAGGTGATCGAGGAGATTGGGATGGCCCTCCTGGAGCTTCTTGACCGTCTCCACCTCGACTCCGGCCGCTGCCAGCGTGCGGGCGGTCCCGGCAGTGGCGGCGAGTTGGAAGCCGAGCGCTGCGAGCCGCCGCGCCAGCCCCACCATCTGCTCCTTCGCCTGCTCGCTCGCCACGCTGAGAAAGATCCGTCCCGTCGTCGGCAGCAGGATCCCGGCCGCGATCTGGCTCTTGGCGAAAGCGATGGCGAAGGTGTCGGCCACCCCCATCACCTCGCCGGTGCTTCGCATTTCCGGCCCGAGGGCGATGTCCACGCCGGCGAACTTCACGAACGGAAACACGCTCTCCTTCACGCTCACGTGGGCCGGCTGCGGATCGGCCGTGATCCCCTGCTCCGCCAGACTCACACCGGCCATGACCTTGACGGCCACTTTCGCCACGGCGAGCCCCGTGGCCTTTGCCACAAACGGCACCGTTCGGCTGGCCCGGGGATTGACTTCGATGACGTAGAGCGCCGGCTGCAGCGATCCCTCGGCATCCGGCTCCTTCTTGACGGCGAACTGCACATTCATCAGACCGACGACCCCCAGGCTGCGGGCCAGCCCGGTGGCTGCCGCCTTGATCGCGGCAATCACGTCGGGCGACAGGCTGTGCGGCGGAATGCAGCAGGCGGAATCGCCGGAATGAACCCCCGCCTCCTCGATATGCTCCATGACCCCCGGCACGATCACGTCCCGGCCGTCGCTGATGCAGTCGACGTCGACCTCGATCGCGTCCTCGAGGAAGCGGTCGATGAGCACCGGCTGGCCCTGGGCCACCGCGAACGCCTCGGCCACGTATCGCTCGAATTGGGCCTGGTCGTAGCAGATCTCCATGGCGCGACCGCCGAGCACGAAGCTCGGCCGCACGAGCGAGGGATAGCCGATCCTGGCAACCTCGCGGCGGGCCTGCTCGAGGGTGCGGGCGATCCCGCTGGCGGGCTGCTTCAGCCCTACCTGATCGAGTAGGTCGCGGAACTTCTCCCGGTCCTCCGCAGTCTCGATCGTGTCGACCGAGGTGCCGATGATCGGGAGGCCGGCCGTGTGCAGGGCCCGGGCCAGGTTGAGGGGCGTCTGGCCACCGAGTTGCACGATCACGCCGTCGGGCTCGATCGCATCGGCGATATTGAGCACGTCCTCGCAGGTCAGCGGCTCGAAGAAGAGCATGTCGCTGGTGTCGTAGTCGGTGCTGACGGTCTCGGGATTCGAGTTGACCATCACGCTCTCGATGCCCAGTTCCCGCAGCGCGAAACTGGCGTGGCAGCAACAGTAATCGAACTCGATGCCCTGCCCAATCCGGTTCGGGCCACCTCCGAGGATCATCACCCGCTTCCGGCCCGGCTGCTTGGGCCGCGTCTCGTCTTCGTCTTCCCAGGAGGAGTAGTAGTAGGGGGTCTGGGCCTCGAACTCGGCGGCGCAGGTATCGACCGCCTTGTAGACCGCCACGATCCCCCGCCGCTTCCGCTCGGCCCGCACCTCCATCTCCGAGGTATGCAACACCGTGGCCAGTTGCCGGTCGGAATAGCCCGCCTGCTTCGCCGCCCGCAACAGGCCGTCGTCGAGGGCGGAGAGCGAGCCGACCGACCGCAGCAGGCTCTCCAGTTCGACCAGCTGCCCCAGCTGGTCGAGGAACCACCGGTCGATCGCCGTGGCTTCGTGGATCTCGTCGATGCTCATGCCGGCCAGCAGGGCGTAGCGGAGATACCAGACCCGGTCGGGGTCGGGCGTGGCGATCCTGGCCCGGATGTCATCCAGGGCCGGCTCCCCAGGAGTGCCCCAGAGATCCTTGCCGTCGCAGCCGAACCCAAAGGCCCCGACCTCGAGACCGCGGAGTGCCTTCTGAAAAGCCTCCTTGAACGTGCGGCCGATGGCCATCGTCTCGCCGACGCTCTTCATCTGCGTGGTCAGACGCGAATCGGCCTCGGGAAACTTCTCGAAGGCGAACCGGGGCACCTTGACGACCACGTAGTCGATGGCCGGCTCGAAGCAAGCCTTCGTCTTCCGCGTGATGTCGTTGGGAAGCTCGTGCAGCCGCCAGCCCACGGCGAGTTTGGCGGCGATCTTGGCGATCGGAAACCCGGTGGCCTTGCTGGCGAGTGCGGATGACCGACTCACCCGCGGATTCATCTCGATCACGATCATCCGGCCGGTGCCGGGATGCACTGCAAACTGGATATTCGACCCGCCCGTCTCGACCCCGACGGCCCGGATGACGGCAAAACTGGCGTCTCGCATCTGCTGGTACTGGCGATCCGTGAGCGTCATCGCCGGGGCCACGGTGATCGAGTCGCCGGTATGCACTCCGCAGGGATCGAAGTTCTCGATGGAGCAGATGACGACGGTGTTGTCATCGGCGTCCCGCATCACCTCCATTTCGAACTCTTTCCAGCCGAGGATCGACTCCTCGACCAACACCTCGCCCACAGGCGACAGATCGAGGCCCCGCCGCACCTTGGAATCGAACTCCTCGCGGTTGTAGGCCACGCCGGAGCCCGACCCTCCGAGCGTGAAACTAGGACGAATCACGGCCGGCAGGCCGACGTCGGCCAGCACCTCACGGGCCTCCTCGAGGCTCCTCACGATCCGCCCCCGGCAGGTCTCCAGCCCGATCGTCTCCATCAGCGACTTGAACGTCTCGCGGTCTTCTCCGCGACGGATCGCCTCCGCCTTGGCCCCGATCATCTCCACGCCGTACTTGGTCAGGATGCCGCGGCGGTCGAGTTCCATGGCCAGATTGAGCGCCGTCTGGCCGCCGAGCGTGGGAAGCACGGCGTCGGGCCGCTCCACCTCGATCACCTTTTCGAGCATCTCGACGGTGAGGGGCTCGACGTAGGTTCGATCGGCCGTGCCCGGATCAGTCATGATCGTGGCCGGGTTGGAATTCACCAGCACCACGCGATAGCCATCCTCGCGGAGGGCTTTGCAGGCCTGAGTGCCGGAGTAGTCGAATTCGCAGGCCTGCCCGATGACGATCGGGCCGGAACCGATGAGGAGGATCGTGTGGAGGTCGTCGCGACGAGGCATGAGGTCTTCAGCGGGCCGAAAAAACAAATTTCCCGAAGGTAGCATCCGGCCCGGCTGGAATTCAACGAGAGGCTACAATTTCGCGGTCGCGAAAGTCTTCCGCCGCCCGGCCCTCCCGCCATCCCTGAAGGATTCTCTCCGATGCCGCTGGCCACGCCCGCCCTCGATGCCCTCCGCGATGCGCTTTCAGACGACTTCAAGGACACACGACTCAATCTGGGCAGCGTGCTGGCCGGGGAGAATCTGACCGATTCCCAGGCCTTCGGGGCCGCGTTGGCGGCGGCCCGGTTTCTCCGGGCCCCGAAATTGGCCGCCGTCCTGGTCAGCGACATCCACGCCGGATTGGGAGCGGGAGCCGCCGCGCTGATTTCCGATGCCGAAGCCGCCGCCGGCCTGATGGCGATGAACACCGTCTATTACCGCTCCCGCCACATGCTCGGCAAGGAGAGCTATGCCGCCCGGCCTGCCCGGCTGCGGATGCAGCGGATCGCCAAACCGCTCACCGACCCCATCCACTTCGAACTCATGAGCCTGGCCTGCGCAGCCCTGGCCGGCTGTGAATTCTGCCTCCAGAGCCACGAAGCCAAACTCGTCGCCGGCGGCACGAGCGAAGAGGCCTGCCACGACGGCATTCGGATCGCCGCCGTCATCGCCGCCGCCGCCGTCGGCCTGGAGTGAGTCCCGGCTCGGGGACGGCACAAGTCGCGTCGCGGGCGAGGATACGCCCCGATTGCTCCGCGAGCGTTCGCCGATCCCCGAGCCTCACGTCGACTCAGCTGCACCCGCCCGGTGTGCCGACTGTTCGAACGCGTTCACTGACTCGCGCTCAGGCGAGTTCCCGGAGGTAGTCGAGGGTGTAGATACCGCTGTCGTGGCCGTCGGAGAACGTGATGGCGTAGGCATACTGGCCGACCGGTCGCATGCCGGTCACTGCCAGCGGCAACGTCTCCTCCGGGGCGAGCACCTGCAAAAGCGGTGCCGGTGCCGGTGCGGCCCGCCGCTCCCGGCAGGTTGCACACGGACAGGCATCACGGAGCAGACGCGGCGTGTAACTGGCGGTCGTGCCATCGCTCCACGCGATCTCGATCGCGGGCGGCCGACCTTGCTCCATCTCCCGGCGGGCGATGCTGGTGGGAATGATCTGCGACATGCTGAACCCTCCGGGTGACGTTGTTCACGGGCTTCAAGTTGCGTTTCACGACGGCTCGGCAGTCCCGCGGCCCGAGCGCTGGTCGATCAGCCGTCGACCCTTGCCCTCGAAGCGGGGCAGGCTGCCCAGCGGCACGGCCGTGACCTCGACCTTGAGCCCAAGTCGGAGTCGGAGTTCCTCTGCGATTCGATCTGGCGAGTGGAGCCGGTCTTCGACTTCCAAGGCCAAGACGTCGAGGCTCTCGCGGGTTGACACGGTGAGCCGGTGCTCGACGACTTCCGGAAAGCCGCGGACGATGTCGTCGATCGCCCCGGGAAAGATGTTGACGCCCCGGACGACCAGCATGTCATCGGCCCGACCGAGGATGCCCCCTTCCAGGTGCACCCACGGACACCCCCCATCGCGCGGCGATTCGGCCCAGATCGGCCTGACCACGTCGCCCGTCCGGTAGCGGATCACGGGAGCACCGGTGCGGCCGAGTGTTGTCAGGACGAGTTCCGCCAGTTCTCCCGGACCGGCCGGCCGACCGGTATCGACCGTCAGAAACTCGGCGTGAAAGAAGGGTTCGATCACGTCGAGTCCGCCGCCGGAAGCATCGCCGACGCCCCATGGCCCAACTTCAGTGGCGCCGGCGTGGTCGAGCACATCGGCGCCCCAGGCGTCGGCGATCCGGGTCCGCGTGGCTGGAACAGAACCGCCCGGCTCGCCCGCCACGATGACAAGCCTGATCGGTAGCGTTGCCAGATCGATTTTGTGGTCTTCGGCCACCTCCGCGAGATGGAGCGCATAACTGGGCGTGGCAACGAGCACGGTTGCTGCGAGGGTGCGGGCCAGTTGGAGCCGGCCAAGGCTCGGCATTCCCCCGGCCGGAATCGCGAGGCAGCCGCGGCCGACGACGGCGTCGAAGCAGCTCCAAAATCCGGCGTAGGGACCGAACGACGAGGCCACCAGTACCCGATCGACAGGCCGAACTCCACCTCGATCGAGAATCAGGCTCCAGCAATCCATCCACCAGGCCCAATCCTCGGCCGTGTCGAAGACCGGCAGGGGACGCCCGTGGGTGCCGCTCGTCTGATGAAACCGCACATAGCGATCGACGGGCCAGGTGAGATTGCCGGGAATTCCCGCAGCAGCCGAGGCCACCAACTCTTCTTTGAACGTGAAGGGCCAACCCGCAAGTTGGTCGAGTGACTCGATCGCATTCGGATCGATGTGGGCCAGTTTTGCGGCATAAAACCCGTTCGAAGGGAGCACGTTGCTGAGCATCGACCGCAGCCGGTCGAGCTTCCAGGCATCGAGCGCTGACCGGGTTGTCGGCATGCCGACATGGTGGGCACGGATCGTCATGCCGTGATTATGGCGCGCCGAGACTTGGAATGCCCTGCTGAGGAGCATTCTGCATCGGTGGCTGGAGCCCCTGCCAGGGCGACGGGCCCGGAGGTGGCAGAATCAACGGCTGCGCTGGCGGTGGCAGCGGTTGGGCCACGGCCGGAAGCGGCTGATACTGCTGCAGCGGCGGAATCGCGGGAAGCGGCGCGGGAACCGGCTGTGTGGGCGGGGGCATGGGCACGACCGTGGCCGGCTGCGGAGCAGGCAGGCTGCCGGCACCGCGACGAGCCTGCTCAGCCCGGGCCACGACCGACTCCGGTGGCGTCGAGGCAGCTGGCACCATGGCCAGCTCGACCACTCGCTCGTCGCGAATCTCCCATGGCAGGAGGTTCTCGGTCACGAAGTCGAGCGGGAAGATCTGATACCACGGCAGTGGAAAGGGCTGCCGAACAGTGAGCGTCTCGTAGCCGTCTTTGACGAGCCGGATCTTCCGTGTGCCGTAATAGACGAAGTCGTGGGAGACGGGAGTCGTGCCCAGTTGGTAATCGTCGACGTAGACCAGCGCGCCCGGCGGGTTGCTGCGGACCGTCATCCGCCGCTGGACGCACCCGCCCAGGGACAGACCGACGGCGAGCACGACGAAGGCCACACGATCTCGCATGGTCGAGAAATTAGAGTCCGCCCCGGCCGGTCGCCAGCCCAGCTCGGGGTTGCCCAGGCCCCCGGAATCCGCCAGGTATCGCCTCCGCCGCCCCCCGGCTACACTCCTCCTTTCGCTCTTGTTGCGCCGCCTCGAAGGGGGTTCCTGACGCGTGGGATCTGGCACGACCCTCGAATACAGTGACGTCTCCCACATCGGGCTCCGGCGACACAAGAACCAGGACTCCCACGCGATCCTGGCACCATGGAGCCGCGAACAGTTTCGGCGAAATGGGTGGCTGTTCGTGGTGGCCGACGGCATGGGGGCTCACGCCGCCGGTGAGACGGCCAGCGACCTCGCCGCGAAGACCGTGCCCGCGGCCTATCAGCGGCTCGCGTCCCGCTCGCCCCCGCTCGCGCTCTTGTCGAGCATTCGTCAGGCCAACGACCTCATCAACCAGCAGGGCGACGCGTCGGCGGATCTCAGAGGCATGGGCACCACCTGCACCGTCCTCGCAGTCCTGCCGCGGGGTGCCCTGGTGGGACACGTGGGCGATAGCCGGGTCTATCGGATCCGGGGGGACACGATCGAGCAGTTTTCTCGAGATCACTCGCTGGCCTGGGAAGTGGAGGCCCTGCAGCAACGTGGAGGAGAGCCTATTCCGCCTCCCCCCAAGAACATCATCACCCGTTCGCTCGGCCCGCACGCCCGCGTCGACATCGATCTGGAGGGGCCCTTCGCCGTCGAGGAAGGGGATACGTTCGTCGTTTGCAGTGACGGCCTCTCCGGTCAGGTCGCCGACGAGGAGATCGGGCTCCTGGCCGGTTCGCTTCCGCCCGCGCAAGCGGTCGAGTCGCTCCTCGGTCTGGCGCTCGTGCGGGGTGCACCCGATAACGTCACGATCATCATCGCGCGGGCCGGCCGCCACGAGGCCACCACCAGCGACGCCGGGGAACCGGCCTGGCCCCTGTCCACAGAGGAAGTCGACGCCCCCCCGCCGCAGCCGCTTCCGATCAGACCGCTCGCCCTGGCGGCCGGGGCCCTTTTGGCCGCGCTCGTGGCCGCGAGCCTGAACAGCACCGAGGGCTGGGATGCCTTGCGACGCGGCCAATGGCCGGCCACGCTCCAGGACGGACTCGCGCTGAGCTTCCTGGGCGGCCTCTCGCTGCTGTTCGTGGCATCGCTCGCTCTGGCCGTGGCGAGGCTGCTTTCGGGGGGCGGCTCAGCCACTCTCGTCCTTCCCCCCGGCAAGCGGCTCGGGGGTGGTCCTTACCGCTCCTTTTCCTGCCGATCCTCCCCCGAACTTGTCGAAGGCATCATCGCCAGCCTCGAGTCGGCCGCCGATGGGTTCGATGAGGCCGAGGGAGAGGCCTTTCTGCAGAAGGCAGCCGCCGCCCGGGCCGCAGCCCGGGCCAACGACGTTCCCGCCGCTCTGGCTGCCGTGCACCATGCGCTGAGCATCTATCGGCAGGCGGTCGATGCCGCCCGAGGGCAGCAGCCCCCGAATTCTGCCTGAAGCTCGGGAAAAACCGGCCTGCAGCCTGGCTGCCCCCTGCCGCTACACTCCGGCGGCCATGAAGATCATCACCCGATACGTGCTCTCCGAACTGCTCCAGGTGTTCCTGGTGGCGCTCTCGGCGCTCACGCTCTTCATGCTCGTCGTGGGGCTCGTCAAAGAAGCCCAGCAGCAGGGGCTGGGATTGATCCAGATCCTGATGCTCGTGCCCTTTGTGCTCCCCGAGGCAATGCGATTCGCCGTTCCAGGCACCATGCTCTTCGCCGTGGCGAGTGTCTTCGGCCGGATGAGCGCCGCGAACGAGGTGACCGCACTCAAAGCGGCAGGGATCACACCCATGGCCCTCATCTGGCCGGCTGCAGCACTCGCGCTGGCCGTGAGTTTCGTCTCGGTCTGGCTCAACGACGTCGCCGTCTCGTGGGGCCGCGACGGGGTGCGCCGGGTCGTGGTCAACAGCGTGGAGCAGATCATCTACGGCAGGCTGCGGCAACAACGCAGCTACGCCACCTCGGAGGTCTCGATCAACGTCAAGGCGGTGGACGGCAAGCGGCTGATCCGCCCGACCTTGAGTTTCCAGACCGGCGCGGATGGCAAGCCTGCGACCGTCTCAGCGGCTGAGGCGATGCTCGAGGCGAATCCTGAAGCGGGCACGCTCGTGGTCACCTTTCGGGACGGCACGCTCCACATGGCCGACTACACGGCCTCCTTTCCCGACACGATCGTCCGCGAGGTGCCGCTGACGGCCGTGAGCCGCAAGGAAGCCTCTTCGACGAGTCCCTCGGAGATCGCGATGGCTGACTTCGGCCGGGCTCGGCGGGAGCAGATCGCCAAGATCGATCAGGTCGAGCAGCTCGCAGCTGGCAAGACCGCGATGGGAATGGTGATGGGGCGGATCGAACACACCGTTCCCGAATACACCCATCCGGAGCGGGATCTCCTCAAGCACGAACACAACCGACTCAATCGGATCGTGATGGAGCCCTGGCGCCGGTGGGCCAACGGCTTCAGCTGCCTCTGCTTCGTGCTCGTCGGAGCGCCGATGGCGATCCGAATGCGGAATGCCGACTTCCTGACGAGCTTCTTCCTCTGTTTTCTCCCGATTCTGGTCGTCTATTACCCGGTGTTCATGCTCGGCGTAGACCAGGCGAAACGCGGCGCCGTGCCGCCGATCGCCGTCTGGCTGGGCAATCTGCTGATCGTGCTCTGGGGCTGGTGGCTGCTCCGACGCGTCGTCCGACAGTAAGGCCGGCCACATGCAGTCCCCGCTCAGGCAGCCCGCAGGATGGGCGACTCGCTGGCGGTGAACGCGGCGTGATACCAGGCAAAGTGCCGTCGCACCTCGACCTCGAGCGCCGGGGCGATCGCAGGCGGGCGGCCCGAGCTCTGCGACTCGGGGCGACAGTTCTTTCGCGGCAGCTCGACGCGCACGTCGAGGCCGAAGTCGTCGCAGGCTCGCTCGAGTCCCGTCGCCACGTCATCGAAATGAAGGAGCCGCGTATTCGCCCAGGCCGGCCCTCCGATATCGAAGAACGCCGCGTACGATGGCAGCCGGCCGCGGATCGCCAGCCGGACAAAGTCGGCGAACCGCCCTTCCCAGGCAGCCGTCACGAGCCGATCCCGTGGGTCGGGATTCTGGGGCGACCGCTGCCAATAGGCTGCGAGGGATCCGAGCATCTCGAGCGGCGGTCGGACGACGCCCAGAACCCGAATCCGGCTCGGCAGCTCCGGCCGCGGCTGATCCGGCAGCCGCCAATTCGAGGCTCGGGCAAGATACCGGAGCCGTTCCAGGGGCGGCAGCGATCGTCCGCCGGAGAGCCAGGCTAGTGAGCGACGGACATCCACGTGAGGGTGGCCGGGGCGAACATAGCGGGCGTCGGGGAAGCTTCGCCGAAACCACTCCGCGATCGCGGAACCCGCGGTCTTCGGGTAGTGTGCGAAGGCGACGTTGTGTTCGACGCTGTAGAGCATGACGATCGGCGAAAGGCGGGCGACCCTGCCCGCTTTCTTCTATCGGCAACCACGGGCCATCTCGTGCGGCCTTTCGAGCCGATCGCCGACCCCCGAGCCTTTGGCCAACTCTGCATCATCGGCTCGGGGCCGGCAAAAGTCGCGTCGCGGGCGAGGATACGCCCCTATGCTCCGCGAGCCTTCGCCGCCCCCCGAGCCTCGTCGTCCGAGATGCGATCGGGGCAACTCGGGAAGCTTGGGGAATCCTGCGGCGATTCAGCGGTCGACCCCGGCAGCGGGCTTCTTCAGCACCGCGTGGTCGAACAACTGCCCCTGGTCGTCGAAGGCCTTGATGTCGAATTCGTCGCCGAAGCAGGTCACGTAGCAGAAGTGATGTCCTCGGCGGACCCGGTTCTGGAAGGCCGGTCGGTACGGACCGAAGGTCTCGAGGTGGCCTCCGGCACCGCCCGTGATCATGTAGACGGTGCCCCCCTCCTCGACCGGCTTGCCACCGCGGATCATCCAGGTCCGCTCGTAGGAATGGATGTGGCCATTCCAGACGACGTCGACCGCGTGCTTGTCGTAGAGCGTGACGAGCTGCTTGGCCCGCGTATCGCCGAGCGTGGCCGAACGAATCGGCCGCTTCCAGTCATTGCCGTAGTCGTCGTCGGAGGAGAACGGCGGCTGGTGGTGCATGCAGACCTTCCAGGTCGCGTCGGAAGCCGCGAGTTCCCGGTCGAGCCACTGGTACTGCTCCGTTCCGGCCGACACGTCCTTGTTGGTGTCGAGCATGAAAAACTGCACATTGCCCCTCCGAAACGTGTAGTAATACTCCGGCTCCGGGAGGTGCATGTAGTCGTAGTAATGGCTGGCATTCTGCTCGTGGTTGCCCAGCACGGGAAAGACCACCGCCCGGCTGGCGATCGGGTCCATGTTGGGAAAGTAGTGTTCGGTCCAGTGCCGCTTATTGGTACCGGTCGTCACGAGGTCGCCACCGAGCAGCACGAACTGGGGCCGAAATTCCCAGATCGCCTCGGCCACCCGATGGACGACCTCGGGCTGGGCCTGGCTGTCGCAGATCACGGCAAACCCGATCGGATCGTTCGGTCCGCCGGCTGTCTGAAACGTCCGGACATCGGTCGCGAGCGGGGCTGCGGCAGAAGCGGCAGCGGCCGAATCGTCGGCTTCGACCGGAGAGAGCGTGCGGTAGTAATACAGCATGTCGGGCTCCAGCCCCTCGAGCGTGATCTGGTGGAGCGTCTTTGGCTCCGCCTCGATCCGTTCCTCACGGCACTGGTGATCCTCGCCGAACCGGACGATGCCCCGGCAGGGATGCGCGGTCTCCCACATGATCGTCATTGAATCGGCCGTGCCCCACTGGAGATACGGCTTCACGACGATCCGTGGCGGAACGCCGCGATCGAGCCTGCGAATCGGGGCGGCGTCGATCGGCAGCGCCACGAGATCGGCCCCGTCCTCGTATTCGTGGGCGACCCAGGCCGGCTTCGCGCAGACAGCGAACACCTTCACGTCGCCGATCCGGCCCTGGTGCGGGTTGCTCTCGTCGGTATCACGGTAGCCGCCCAGCCAAATCCCGAAGTTTTCCGGCCAGAGAATGTCGCCCGACTGCCGCGTCGAAGTTGCCGCCGCCTCGCCGTCGACGAACAAGGTGAGGGTCTGGCCGTCGTAGGTGGCCGCTACATGGTGCCAGCGGCCGCGGACAAAGGGCTTGGACGCCCGGAGGTACTCGATCGTGCCATCGGCGTCGGAGCCCCCTTCGGTCGCCAAACCCACGTAAAACCGCTCCTGGTCGTAGCCCAACACGAGGCCCTTCTCCGCCTCGCCGTTGTCCTCGATCGCGGAAAAGATGCCTCCCCACTCCTTGGGTTGATCCACCGAGACCCAGGCGGCCACGGTGAACTCCCGCTGCGGCAGCATGCTGGACCGCACGGACGCGTCCAGCGGCACGCGATGGGGTTCCTCGAGTTCGTCAAACCGCAGCCCCCGAACGGTCTCTGGCTCGGGGAGAGGGGTTCCGCCGAGAACGAGCGCCGGTCCGAATTGCGGCTTGAGTTGTGGCGCGGCGGCATCGCTGGCGACCAGATGACGGCGGGCAAACGTGTACGAGAGCAGCGGATCGGGCGTCGGCTCATGGGCGCGAGTTCCCACCGCCGCCACCAGGAGGCATCCCGCTGCGAGCCGGGGCAGAGTCCGCACAAAACGCCGACAGCTCACCATCGCCAGACCTCCTACGCACCTTGAGATAACGTTCCACGCCCGGTGCTCGCCGGAAAACCTCGCCTTATACTCCTTGAATAATCGAAGGGCGTGTGAGAATCTCGCGAGGTAGGAGTGGCGGGGACGTTCTCCGGACCCGACGAATCTGGCAGAATCCCTCCATCCCGGGCGGACGACTGCCCGGGGGATCGATCGCTCGCCTCTCGCCCGCTTCTATCTCCCGCTTCCAGGAGTTTTCCATGTCTCGTCCCGTGACGCTCTTCACCGGCCAGTGGGCCGACCTTCCGCTCGACGACCTGGCCCGCAAGTCGAAGGAGTTCGGCTACCAGGGGCTGGAATTGGCCTGCTGGGGCGACCACTTCGACGTCACGAGGGCTCTTCAGGAGAGCGGCTACTGCGCGGCCAAGCGAGATCAGCTGGAGCGGCACGATCTCGCCGTGTTTGCCATCTCGAATCACCTCGTCGGTCAGGCCGTTTGCGACCGGATCGACGAACGACACAAGGCAATTCTTCCGCCCCATGTCTGGGGCGACGGGAATCCCGACGGCGTGAACGCCCGGGCCGCCGAAGAAATGAAGAACACCGCTCGGGCCGCCCAGAAGCTCGGCGTCTCGGTCGTCAACGGCTTCACGGGCTCGGCGATCTGGCCGCTGCTGTACTCGTTTCCGCCGGTGCCCGAGTCGATGATCGCGGCGGGGTTCGCCGAGTTTGCCGACCGCTGGAACCCGATCCTCGATGTCTTCGCCGAGTGCGGGGTGCGGTTCGCGCTCGAAGTCCACCCGACTGAAATCGCCTTCGACATCTTCACCGCCGAGCGGGCTTTGGCCGCCATCGGCCGGCGGGAGGAATTCGGCTTCAACTTCGACCCCAGCCACCTCCACTGGCAGGGCGTGAGTTCGGTCGAGTTCATCCGCACGTTTGCCGACCGGATCTACCATGTGCATATCAAGGATGCGATCGTAACGCTCAACGGCCGGACGGGCATCCTCGCCAGCCACCTCAACTTTGGCGACCCCCGACGTGGCTGGGACTTCCGGTCGCCCGGCCACGGCGCGGTCGACTTCGAGGAGATCATCCGGGCCCTCAACCAGGCGGGCTACGAAGGTCCGCTGTCGGTGGAATGGGAAGACTGCGGCATGAACCGCGAACATGGGGCGGCCGATGCGGCTCGCTTCGTCAAGAACCTCGACTTCGCCCCGAGCGGACGGCAGTTCGACTCGGCCTTCGCGGAGTCATGATCCGCGACCGTCGGCCGTCGTCGGCCTGGCGGTGGGCGGCAGCCGCGGTGGCGATGATCCTGGTCTTCTCTCCCGCTGGGGCGAAGGCCGGGAATCCCCCCGCGCGGTCGCTTGCCGAGATCGACGACCAGTTCTCGGCAGCGGCGACCGACCTGATCCGCCGCTGCCGCCTCGCGGGGCTCGACGAACTGGCGGCCCTGATTGCCGACTGGCCCCTCCCCGCCGTGGCGGGCCGGCAGTTCGCGTTTGCGATTCCCGCATCGCTCGAACCGCCGGCCGTCGTCGCGACCGACGAGGCCCATGCGATCTGGTCGGACTTCCTCGCCGCTCGACGGGCTCGGGCCGCGGAACTCTTCGCTCATGCGGTCTTCGCCGCGAGCCGCCACGATGTGCTGCCCACGCGGGCCGACCTCACGCGGCCGACCACCGGAGAGGAGGTGTCGCTCTCGCAACGCTCCTGCGAGGCGATCCGCCTGGTCTATCTCACGCTCCGCGACGATCCCACCCATGGCCGGGCCCGCGAAGCCGCCGGGTGGGTCCGCCGGGGCGATCGCTGGGAGTGGCCGGCGGCCGCTCGAAGGAGTGACCGAGCCGCGGATTACGATCCGCGGTTCGGCTGGGTGCCGAAGGGCCGTCTGGCTCGGCTCCGCGAGGCCGAGCCAGACAACGAAGGCCGTGACGACGAGGCGACGACCACCACCGACCTCCGCCGTGCCCCCCAGTTCGACGCCGATCACTGGGAGATCGTCTCGACGGCCCCCCGGCGGGCGACGGCCGAATTGGCGGCGCTGCTGGAAACGACCCGCCTCATCTGGCTCCAGATTTTCGGCGGCTTCGCCCTCGAGCCCACCGAGTTGGAACGCCGACTCGCGGGCCGAGGTCGTCTTCAGCCCGAGACGCCCCACTCGGCCGTTCTCTGCGGCACTCGGGACCAGTATGTCGCTGAACTCGAACGGCTCGAGCCCCGCATCGCCATCAGTGACGGCCTCTATTGGCAACCCACCCGCACGATCTGGTGCTACGCCGCCCCAGCGCTGCCGGCACGAGACACGGTTCGCCATGAGGCCGCCCACCAGCTCTTCGCGGAATCCAGGCCGGACATCCTGCGGATGCGGTCGGAGCCGGGCCTGCGGTCTGGCTTCTGGGCCGTCGAAGCAGCGGCTCTCTATGCCGAGTCGATCGTCGAGGCGCCCTTCGGCTGGACCCTCGGCGGCCGCGATCGGGGTCGGGCTCCTGCGGCACGGCGACAGCTCGTCGAAGACGAGTTGTTCGTGCCCCTCGCCGAACTCGCCGGGCTCGGCCGCGCCGACTTCCAGGCCGACCCGCGGCTGCCACAGCTCTACGACCAGTGCGGCGGCCTGGCCGACTTCTTCATGAACGCCCACGACGGCCGCTACCGCGAACCGTTCGTGGAGTATCTCGTCCGCGTTTATTCCGGCACCGCCCAGCCCGACTCCCTGTTTCGCCTCTGCGGCCGTTCCGGCTCCGAACTCGATGCCGAATACCGCACCTACATCACAGCGGCCTCCGAACCAGAATGAGCTGTTGAGCGGTCAACCGGTACAAGGGCTTCCGCCAAGGGCTTTTAAGCAAGGGATTCACAGAAAAGGTTGCCAGGTCGGGGTTGCCCATACCCCGAGAGCCGGCGTATGCAGACAAGCGCAGCAAGGATTGCGGAGCGAAGTCTGCATCCGAGTGAGCGAAGGGCATGGATGCCCGCAGCGAACGTCCGGCGACGGGGCACGGGCAACCCCGACCCCCAGTGGACGCTGCCTCCGCCCCTCCATCCGCTCGCACAGCAAACGTCCGGCGACGGGGCACGGGCAACCCCGACCCACCACGGGACGCCGCCTCCGTCCCTTTATCCGCCAAGCACCGCCCCCGTGACGGGGAACGAGCAACGCCGACCCACCACAGGCCGCCGCCTCCGTCCCTTCGCCGCAGAGGCCGAAAACGGCAAGTGTCTTGAGTTCTGGCGTCTTGAACGCCTGTTTGAGCCGGGGGGCCGGGTTCGTCTACACTCCCGCCGCACGACTCACCCGAAGGAGCCCCCATGCCCGCGACCGCCTCCGACCTCGATCGTCTCGCCATCAACACGATCCGCACGCTCGCCATGGATGCCGTCGAAGCGGCCAAGAGCGGTCATCCGGGCACTCCGATGGCCCTGGCACCGGTCGCCTACGCGGTTTGGAAGGACTTCCTTCGCTACGACCCGACCGACCCCGCCTGGCCCAACCGCGACCGGTTCGTGCTCTCCTGCGGCCATGCCTCGATGCTCCTGTATGGGCTGATCCATCTCGCGGGCATCCGTCGCGGACGGCCCGGCACGGCCGACCATGCGGAGCCGGCCGTGTCGCTCGAGGCGATCAAGAAGTTCCGCCAGCTCGACAGCGTCTGTGCCGGCCACCCCGAGCACCACATGACGGCGGGCATCGAGACCACGACCGGGCCGCTCGGACAGGGCTGCGGCAACTCGGTCGGCATGGCGATGGCGTCGAAGTGGCTGGCGGCCCACTACAACCGGCCGGGGCATGTGCTCTTCGACTACGACACCTACGTGCTCTGCAGTGACGGCGACCTGATGGAGGGTGTGGCGGCCGAGGCGGCCTCGCTGGCCGGCCATCTCAAGCTCGACAACCTCTGCTGGATTTACGACGACAATTCGATCACGATCGAAGGAGAGACCGAACTGGCCTTCAGCGAGGACGTAGGCCGGCGGTTCGAGGGGCTTGGCTGGCGAGTCGAGCGGGTGGCCGACGCCAACGACGCCGCGGCCCTCGCACGGGCCTTGACGGCCTTCAAGGGCGAGACTGCCAAGCCGATGCTCATCATCGTCCGGAGCGTCATCGGGTATGGCGCGCCCACCAAGGCCGGGTCGCACGCATCGCATGGGGCGCCGCTCGGAGCCGACGAGATCAAGGGAGCCAAGGAAGCCTATGGCTGGCCGGCCGAGGCGGCGTTCCTCGTTCCGCCGGAGGTGCCGGCGCACTTTGCCGCCACCATGGGGGCCCGTGGGGCAGCGGCGCGGACCGCCTGGGAAGCCACGTTCGAGACCACGCGCAAGGCCGACCCCGCCATCGCGACGGAACTCGGCGACTTCCTCGCCGGCCGGTTGCCGACGGGCTGGGATGGGAAGATTCCGGTTTTCCCCGCCGATCCCAAGGGGCTCGCCAGCCGGGTCTCTTCGGGCAAGGTGATCGCGGCGGTGAGTGCCGGCGTTCCTTGGTTCCTGGGCGGATCGGCCGACCTCGCCCCGTCCACGATGACGCTCGTACCCGATGCCGGCAGCTTCGGCGCCGGCCACTATGGCGGCCGCAACATGCACTTCGGCATTCGCGAACACGCCATGGCCGCGGCCTGCAACGGCATGGCCCTGTCGGGTCTGCGGCCGTACTGCGCGACCTTCTTCGTCTTCTTCGACTACCTCAAGCCGGCGCTCCGGCTTTCGGCCCTGGGCGACCTCGGTGTGATCTACGTGCTCACCCACGACTCCATCGGCCTGGGCGAGGACGGCCCCACCCATCAGCCGATCGAGCAGTTGGCCAGTGCTCGAGCGGTACCGGGGCTGCTCGTCTTCCGCCCGGGGGACGCCAACGAGGTGGCCGAGACCTACCGGACGGTGCTGCCGCGGGCCGACCGGCCGGCCGTGATCGTGCTCTCGCGTCAGAACATGCCGACGCTTGACCGCACAGGCCTTGGGCAGGCGGCCGGCCTGGCCCGTGGTGGCTACGTGCTCAAGGATGCGGATGGTGGCAAGCCCGACTGCATCCTGATCGGCACCGGCAGCGAACTCCAACTCTGCCTTGACGCGGCGGCAGCACTCGCCGCCGACGGCATCAAGGCCCGTGTGGTGAGCCTGCCGTGCTGGGAACTCTTCTCCGAGCAAGACGCAGCCTATCGGGAGAGCGTGTTGCCGGCTGCCGTGACCGCCCGGGTCGCCTGCGAGGCAGCCTGCGGGTTCGGCTGGGAACGGTGGCTGGGACCGCAGGGCATCTTCGTCGGGATGCGGTCGTTCGGAGCGTCCGGCCCAGCCGGAAAACTCTACGAGCATTTCGGGATCACCACCGACGCGATCGCCGCCGCTGCCCGAAAGACCCTGGGCCGCTGAAGCGTATCCGGTTTCGGTTCAGCACCGGCTCGGGGGCGGCAAAAGTCGCGTCGCGGGCGAGGATACGCCCTCATGCTCCGCGAGCGTTCGCCGACCACCTCGCCTACCCCACTCGGTCATGCGATCTGACGTCCCCCGCCATCGCTACGGCTGGTGGTGCGAATCGCCGATCACGTCATCCTCTGGATCAACCCCGGCGGCGATTTCGCCAGCGTGGTTTCGGTAGAGGTGGTCGTTTTCAGGGTGCAAATCATTGAGCCCACGCCGCTCGAAATGGCCGTCCTCGAACAGGATGTAGTGGGCTCCGTCGGGATGGTTGTCGCTGCGCTCGCCACTCTCGTCGGGCGCGTCGGCCAGCAGCGGATGATGACCACGGCGAAGGTTTCGATTGGGCAGCAGCCGGCCCCCGGCGTCGCGGTGCCCCAGCGTGTAGCCGAAGTCTCCGCCCATCCGCCGCACGAGCGCGTCGAACTCCGCCGTGCCCATGGCGGCCTGCACCTCGTCGAGCGTGGGGATCCTGAAGTTTGCCTGCTCGGCCAGTTTCGAGTCGGGTACGAGCACGGTGCCGTCGTCGGCCACGAGCCGGTGCTCCGAGACGAGCATCGGCGCGTAGAGGCCAGCCCGCGACATCGGTCCACTCCCGGGCGGCGTCGGATACGCACGATGGCTCTCGGCGTATCCCTGGAGCGACTCGGAAAGCCGCTGGAGCTTCCGTTCCGCCCGGCGAGCCCGGGAATCCATGATCGCCTCGAACACGAGCGGGGCCACGAGGATGCAGGCGGCGAGGGCCGAAGCCGCCACCAAGACCCGATCGATCCAGCGGCGGCCGGAGGGCATCGATTCCTCGCGGAGCGGCGACATCGGCCGCCGGATCGGGATGGTGTCGGGCCGCGTCTGCGCGGCCACGAAGGACAGCGTGCGGGAAGCCAGCCCGGGCGGTGGCGGAATGGCCGGCCTGTCTCGTTCCAGCGGCGCGAGCGCCCGCTTCAAGATCTGGAGTTCGTTTCGCAAGGACTCGCCTTGATGCGAGTCGGCGAGGGCGATCTCGACCTGGTGCGCCTCGTCTTGCTCGAGGCTTCCCAGAAGATATCCGACGAGCTGCTCTCTCATGGCTGAAACTCGTGTTGCAATGGGGTTCGATGGCCGGAGCGGATCATGTCATTCCGCCTCGGCGGCGCTGCGGCCACTTCGCCGCCAGGATTCGTTCAACTTCGCCAAGGCCGAGTGCAGCCGGCTCTTGACCGTGCCCACCGGGATGCCGAGCACATCGGCGGCCTCGCGATACTTCATGCCCTGGTGGTAGACCAGGAGCAGCGCTGCCCGGAGCGACTCCGGCAGTTCGTCGACCGCCGATCGGACCCAGTCGCGGGCTTCCTCGGCCTGCATCTGCTCGTCGGCGGTGCGACCATCGCCCGCGAGCATCTCCACGAGCGAGCCGATCTCGTCCTCCCCACCAGTACGATGGTCGAGGCTGACCATCCGATGCCGCTTGTTGCGGCGTTGGGCATCGATGGCCTGGTTGGTGGCGATGGTGTAGAGCCACGGTCGAAACCGCCTTCCTTCCTCGAACTGCTCCCGCTTGAGGTGCACTTGGAGGAATGTCGCTTGGAATACGTCCTCCGCCATCTCGGCATTGCCGAGATACCGACGGAGGTAATTGAACAACTCACCCTCGTACCGCTGCACGAGCGACTCGAACGCCGTCGAATCGCCGTTTGCGCAACAACGGTGGAGGAGTTCCTCGTCGGAAACCCCGCCGCCTCCAGGACCTCCTCCCGAGGGGGATTCGTGCCTGCCGCTGGTGCGTGATTCGTGCAAATCCATCGTCAATACGCAGGCCGCAACGCAGAGGTTCACCGGTGAGCAAAAAAAGCCGCCCCCGGAGTTCAAACCAGTCGGATCCGGAGTATATCCCGGAACCACACCGGACGACGCTGCCAGTCTGGCGGCCGCCGATTTGACTTTTCCACGACTCGAACCGACATTCCGCGGGCTGATGAATCCTTCGCACCGTTACCGCTGGGCCACTCCGGGCGACCTCAACGCCTTCTTCGGCCTCTGCCTCGACAACCTGGCGGGGCTGGTGCTGACCGTGTCGCTGTTGGCGACCGTCTTCGGATTTCCTGCGGACTTCGCCCTCGGGCATCTGGTGCCGGGAACGGCGGTGGGCGTAGTCGTGGGCGACCTGCTGTTCACCTGGATGGCCTTTCGGCTCGCCCGGCGAACGGGTCGCACCGACATCACCGCCATGCCGCTCGGGCTCGACACGCCGAGCACCTTCGGCATGGTCTTCTTCGTCTTGGGGCCCGCCTTTCGGGCTGGGCTCGACGGCGGCCTCGGTGAGGACGAGGCCGCCCGGCACGCCTGGCACATCGGGATGTGCTCGATCGTGGTCAGCGGGCTGTTCAAACTCGCCTGCGCCCCGCTGGCCGGCTCGATTCGCAGGATCGTTCCCCGCGCGGGACTGCTGGGCAGCCTCGCAGCGATCGCCCTGGCGCTGATCACGTTTCTTCCGATGCTCGAAATCGCCACGTCGCCGCTCGTGGGCCTGGTCTCGCTGGGCGTCATTCTTGCGACCCTGACGGCTCGAATTCCCTTCCCTTGGCGGGTGCCGGGCGCGCTTGCCGCCCTTGTGATCGGTGGGATCATCCATTCCCTCGGCGGCCAGGCCGGCCTGCTACCCGAATCCGCCGCCCACTCGGCGATCGATCCCTCCGCCGCGGTCTGGCCGACGGAGTGGCTCCGAGCGCTCAGGCTCGAATGGCTCGAGGCCTGGCCCGACACGATCCGCTATCTGCCGATCGTCATCCCGTTCGCACTGGGAACGGTCGTGGGTGGCATCGACTGCACCGAAAGTGCCGCGGCTGCCGGCGACGAATACCACACCGGCCGGATCATCGCGGTCGAGGGCATCGCCACCGTGATCGCCGGAGCCTGCGGCGGCGTGATCCAGACCACGCCCTACATCGGCCACCCCGCCTACAAGGCGATGGGCGGGCGGGCGGCCTACACGCTCGCCACGGCGATCTTCATCGGCGCAGCCGGCCTGACCGGCAGCTTCGCCTGGCTCTACCAGGTGATTCCGGGCCCGGCGATCCTGCCGATCCTCGTGTTCATCGGTCTGGAGATCACCGCCCAGAGCTTCCACGCCACGCCCGAGCGGCACTATCCCGCCGTGGCGATCGCCTGCGTGCCTGCCCTCGCCGCCCTCGCGAAGATCGAAACCGACAAACTCCTCGCCGCCGGCGCCCAGCCGGCGGGCCCGCTGGTGGCGGAGCTCTTTTCGATCCGGCTGCTCGCCGCCGGTTTCATCGTGACGAGCCTGGTCTGGGCGGGGCTGGTGGCTGCTCTGCTCGACCGACAACTCCGGGCGGCCGCTGGTTGGTGTCTGGCCGCCTGCGGCCTGACCTACTGCGGCGTGATGCACTCGCCCTTTCCCGATGGTCGGCTGTTCCTTCCCTGGGCGATCGGCCCGGTGCCGCCAGAAGCCGCCGGCCGCGGGCCGATCGAAGTCGGCGTCGCCTATACCCTGCTCGCCCTGCTGTTCGTCGCCTGGTCATACGCCCTGCCGCCGAGCGAACAGCCGCACGGCGATCACTCGAGCCCGTAGGCGCCGGCCACCGGGATGTCGATCCCGCGGCGGCTCGCGAACTGTGTCCGCGAGAGGAATCGCGGCTCGAGGTTGAATGTCACGCCCACGTTGTTGCGGCTGTAGTCGACGTTGAAGCCGAAGGTCATCAGGAACGACTCGCCGATCCGCACGAGCTGGAAGTTCTGGCCGATGTTGCGGCCGGTAAGGTCGATCGCCGAACCGAAGGAACTCGCCCACTTGGGACTCATCCGGTAGGTGTACGAACCGGTCAGCACCGCGGCACTGATCGGGCCGCCGAACTGGTTGAAGCCGAGGTAGAAGCTGCCACGGGGCGTGCGATTGAGCAGGGCCCCGACGGTGTAGAGTTGCTGGCCGCCGGTGAAGAAGTCGACGTCGGCCGTCGAGAAGACGGTCGTACGATCGCCGACATGCCAACGGAAGTCGTACTGCCAGAGCCCCATCACCTGGCCGAAGTTCTGGTCGGTGACAGGAAAGAACTCGCCGTCGATATCGAGGAACATCCAGTCGATGATCCGGCGGTTGCCGATGGGGCCACGCTTCGTCTGCCACCGCTGCCGGGCCGCGACCCGGAAGGCGGTCAGGTCGTTGGCGATCTCGGTCGGGCCGGTCACCCAGCTCCCCATCCCTCGACGGACGAGGTAGGTCCGCGGGTCGTACTTGTTGTCGGGCCCGAAGATGAAGGGAGCCGGCAGGGGCGTCCCCTGCCCGGGCACCGCGCCATAATCCCAGTAGGGAATGTTGCGGCGGTATTGGTTGATGGCGTCGTCGTCGATCTGATCGTAGAGCGGGAACTGATCGATGCTCTGGGTGGCGTCGGCGTAGGAGAATTCGGCCTCGAAGACCACCTTGTGAGCCAGGCCGTGGAGATTCCAGAACTGGCTCTCGACCGTGTCGTCGGCGGTCCACATCGGCAGGCTCGAGCGGATGCCCACCTGACCGTAGGCCCGGTCGATCGGCTGGAGTGCGAGATCCTCGCCCCAGTGGGCCAGTTCCCCGAGTGCGTAGGGCACGATCTTCACGGCTCCTGCCTGGAACGGGAGATCGAGCTCCTGCCGGGTGGCAAACCGCTCGCCGATCACCTCGTTTTCGTAGGGCAGGAGCGTCCAGATGTCGAGGCCCTGCCCGGCGATCGGCGCCTGGGGCGTTGCCTGCCGAACGTACGAAAGGCTCGAGTGCTCGTACCAGCTCACCGCATCCCGCAGCAGCGGCTGTCCGAAGAAATAGTGATCGAGCCGCGGCCACCACTCGCTCTGCGTGAAGAAAGGATCGACACGCACACTCGACAACAACCGCAACTGCCGGTTCTCGATCGGCCGCCGCAGGTCGAGCCAGGTTCGCTGCTCGTAGCCCTCTTCCCACTCCGCCTCGTAGTACTCCTCGAGGAAGTTCTGATCGCTGATCCAGCCGGCCGTGCCGCGGAGCTGCCAGCCGCCGAACAGGCTCTCCGTCGAGCCCCCCAGATCCTGCCTGTGCCGCCAGAAGGAGCGGCCTCGGAAGGTGCGGTCGGGATAGCCCGGGTAGATGAAGTCCCGCCGGTAGAGGCCGAGGTTGTCCTGCCCCACGTCGCCGATGAACCAGGCGTCGAGGTCGCCGCTGGCCGGCGTCTGGAGTCCGAGAAAACTCGGCCGGTTGTAGAGCAGCGAGGTCCCGCCACCGGGGCCGCGGAGACTGAGGTAGTCCACGTCGAGATCCCAATCGACGCCGTCGGGGGGCCGCCGCCAGCCGAGAATCTGAAACAGATCCCAGCCGGTCAGTACCTGCGTGCCGAAGATCTGGTCGTTCTTCACCTGGAGGTCGTTGATGTAGAAGGTCGGCTTCTTGGCATTGGTCGCGAGCACCGGCCACCACAGGATCGGCACCCCGGCGATCGTCGCGGTGTTGCCGCGGCTCGTGATGTATTGCTCGTGCTCCACGACCGGCTCACCGGTGGCGGGATCGATGAGCGGCTGGCCGAAGGGCCCTGCCAGGGGCACCTGCTCGTCGGTGAACTCGAGCTCGCGCGAGCGGAACTCCCACGACGGCACTCCCAGCCGGCTCGAGGTGAGGCCGGTCTGTTGGGCCACGAACCGGCTGCGGTCCACCTGCCGAAGCACGTCGGCCCGAAGCCTCACGGCCCCTGAATAGTTGTCCACCGGCGTGAGCACGGTGGCACCGGTGATCACGCCGGCCGAGCGAGGCACGTCGTAGAACATGTTGGCCGCCTCGACCACCCGCTGCCCCTGCCGAAAGACGACGTTCCCTTCCATGTAGAGTTCGAGCGGCACGTCGGGGGCCTGGGCGGCGTTGCCGTCGAGATCAGGCTGGCCGCCCCCCTGGGTCCAGATCACGAGCCGATCCGCGGAGATGTCGAGCGGACCGGCTGGATCGACGCCGTCGATCACCAGGTTCACGCCGGAGGTGATCACGGCGATCCACTCCGTACCCGTTGGGCTCGGCAGCCACTTCACGTTGAGCGGCACGCTCGAACGGGGGAAGGCTCTGAGTCGGCGGGCAGCGGCGGCGGCGCTGACCTGCGGCACTGCGGCACCGCCGAACTCCGCGAACTGCGCCTGGCTGATGGTTTCTTCCTCGTCGTGCGAAGCCAGCACGACGGATTCCTCCGTCGGGGCATCGTATCGGGGTGACGGCCCCGCTACCGGCACGACGCTGGCGAATGTGAGGACCGGATCCCGCTGGAACCAGAACCGTCCAGCCCAGTCACCACCGCGGACCGTGGCCGAGTCGGCAGTTGCCGTTCCCGCCGAACGCACCCGCACGTCACCCGCCATCCGCACGAGCATGCCTCGTACTCGCGGATCGGCAGCCGAGTCGTCAAGCGCAGCCTGCTCGATCCAGACGACCGCTTCATGCGCGGTCGCCGTCGTCCCGCCTTGCGTGAGCGTGACGCCACCCGTGAGATGCCAGGCGTCGTACGCGCCTTCCGTCCATCGCGAGGCCTGGGTCGCTTCGATCG
Organism: Candidatus Kuenenia stuttgartensis; assembly: GCA_945891385.1. Lineage (GTDB taxonomy): Bacteria > Planctomycetota > Planctomycetia > Pirellulales > UBA1268 > QWPN01. The sequence goes on from CAMDDJ010000035.1 coordinate 24,248, forward strand.
TCACCGGCTCGGCGGGATCGACCGCCGGCACCTCGACACGGCCGGCCTCCGCGATCACCGCGGCCAGGCCCCGAGCCGGCAAACTGGCGAGCGCTCCCGCACTCGCTTCGGGTGGGAGCACCGTGTCCGCCCCACGACTTGCAGCCGAGCCGGCCAGCCCCACACCCAGCGCGAGCACCAGCCAGCCCAGCCATGCGGACCGCGACGGGCTCCGGGCGGAACGTACCACGCGCGCGATGTCGTCCCGGCCTCGGGCTCTCGCCCGTGGTCTCAAACCGACCGCGGAGGCTGGGGATGGAAGTGTGCGCACGCTGCTCGCCGGGGCTTGCGAGGCCTCGAGGGAACGGGACCGGAAATGACAAAAACGGCGGGACTATAGGGGCGTTGCCGAAAGCCGGTCAAGGCATCGCCGCCGGGCCGTAGGCCGGCGCAAGTCTCGGTTTCACCGAGGGTTACGGGCCTCGACTGGAACCACGACCCCAGCGCGTACCGACAACCTCACCATGGCAGTCGAGGCAGCCGCGCGGCCCTGGGCAAGGCGGCCGCAGGCGAACGGGGAAAGCTGGCGAGTCCTCGGGGCAACCTCGGTAGACTGCAGGTCGCGGGGACCATCGGTTCGCTCGCTCCCGCAGTTCTCCCCGCCCCGCGAGTCCACCCCTGTGTCCGAGGCCCACCAGGCAGTGTCTGCTGCGTCGCCTCCCTCGCTCGCCGCGGCGGTCGCCGCCTGGTTGGTTCGCTTCCGTGCGGTGCTGGCCGCCATCGCGGTCTGCCTGGTCGCCTTCTCCGTCGAGCGGGCCAGGCATCTGGAATTCTCCCGCTCGATCGACGCGATGTTCGATCGCAGTGATCCGGCCCTCGTGCCCTACCGCCGGATGGCCAGAACCTTCGGCGGGGCCGAGGTCGTGCTGGCGGCCTACGACGATCCCGAATTGTTCACGCCAGCAGGCATCACCCGGCTGGCCGACCTCACGGCCCGACTCGAACGCGAGCCGGGTGTCGCCAGTGCGACGAGCCTGGCAACGACTCCGCTCGGACCGCGGATCATCGCCACCGAATCCAGCCCGGCTGCCCGCAGGCTTGTCAGGCTGATGGAGGGCTACGTGATCGGGGCGGATCACCGCACGGCAGCCGTTGCCTGCACGCTCGAACCTCATGCGGCGGAACTGGTCACGGCTCGCCAACAGGCCGTCTCCCGGGCTGCCACCATCGACCGGCTGCGAGCGGTGATGCAGGCCTTGCCGGCCGGCACCGTGGCCGGTGAACCCGCCATGCTTCGCGATGGATTCGCAATGCTGGAATGGGACGGCACGGTCCTGGCTTGGGCGAGCGTGGCACTCACGGGCGGCGTGCTGTTCTTCTTTTTTCGCAGCCTTCGCTGGGTACTTGTGCCGATGGCGGTGGTGGTCACGGCACTCTGGACCACCCGCGGCCTGCTGTCGATCGCCGGTGCGAAACTCACGATGGTGTCCACGATGCTTTCCGCGATGATCACCGTGGTGGCGATCGCGACGGTGACGCATGTCATCGTCGAGTTTCGCCGGCGGCGAGATCTCGGCCAGTCTCCGCTCCGTGGCCTCGAGGACGCCCTTGCCACCCTCGCCTGGCCGATCTGCGGGGCGATCGCAACCGACGTGGTTGGGTTCGCCGCCCTCATCGCAAGCCAGGTGGGGCCCGTTCACGACTTCGGCGTGATGACCGCCCTCGGAGCGGGCATGGTGCTGGTGGCCGTGATTCTGGTGCTGCCCTTTCTGGCACTGCTCGGCCGCATCGATGGTGATCCGCGGCGGGCCTGGGGAGAGACATGGCTCGAGACGGCACTCGACCGCCTCGTGCGACAGATCGTCGCCCGCCCCCGCACGATCCTGACCTGGGTCAGCGTGACGGTTGTCGCCGCGGTGGCAGGCATGGCGTGGCTCGAGGTGGAAACCGACTTCACCAAGAACTTCCGGCCTGGCAGCCCGACGGTCGCTTCCTATGACATGGTCGAGTCACGACTCGGCGGGGCCGGTGTCTGGGACGTGCTCGTGCCGGTCGGCACCACGGTCGATGCCGCCACCCTCGTGCGGGTGGCCGCGATCGAAGACCGCCTCCGTCAGGAGGTCGTGATCACCGACGACGCCGGCCAAACCACGCCTGGGCTCACGAAGGTGATGAGCGTGGCCGACGTGATCGCGGCCGTCTCGCCGGTGTCCCTGGAGAACCTGGAGGGATCGCTGCTCGGAAATTGGGCGGTCTCGCAGGCGATCGCCGTCATGCAGCGGCAGTTGCCCCAACTCGCCGGTGCGCTGCTCGGCCAGGATCCGGTCGAGGGGGGCCACTGGCTCCGGATCATGCTCCGCGCCCGGGAACGCCAGTCGGCCGCCGCCAAGCGGCAGATCGTCGCGAGCGTCCGCCGAGTGGTGACCGAATCGATGCCACCGACGACTGAGACGGCGGGCCAGGCCGAGGTCACCGGTTTCTTCGTCCTCTTGTCCCAACTCGTCGATCGGATGCTCTCCGACCAATGGCTGACCTTCGGCCTCGCGGCGGCCGGCATCTTCGCACTCCTGGCCGTCGCCTTTCGCAGCCCGCTCCTCGGATTCGTAGCCCTCGTGCCCAACGGCCTCCCGATCCTGGTGGTGCTTGGCCTGCTCGGGTGGGCAGGCGTGCGGATCAACATGGGAACGGCGATGATCGCGGCCGTCTCGCTCGGGCTGTCCGTCGACAGTTCCATCCACTACATCGCAGCCTTTCGCCGCCATGCCGACGGCGGCCGGATTGCCACGGCCCTGGAAACGGCCCACCGCACGGCGGGCCGGGCCATGATCTTCTCCACCCTGGCGCTGGCCGTGGGCTTTCTCGCGCTGACCACCAGCGGCTTCATGCCGACCGTGTCCTTCGGCTGGCTCTCCTGCCTGACGCTCCTGGGCGGTTTGGCCGGCAATCTGGTCGTGCTGCCAGTGCTCCTGACGCTCCTGGGATCGCTGGTCGTGCCGAAGGCCGGGTATCCGGCGGCTGAAAGTTCACCAGCGCCTCGCGTCCTCTCTGTCTAACCGGATCGGGGACGGCAAAAGCCGCGTCGCAGGCGAGGATACGCCCCGATTGCTCCGCGAGCGTTCGCCGATCCCCGAGCCTGTGCGTCAACTCAGCTGCACCGGCCCGGGGACGGCAAAAGTCGCGTCGCGGGCGAGGATACGCCCCCATGCTCCGCGAGCGTTCGCCGATCCCCGGGCCTCCGATGTCTGGCAGATTCACGATCGCTGGCCTTCTGCCTCCCAAGACCCGGGAGGGGCTGCCGGTGTCCTCGAGCGTGCTGTGGGAGCAAGCGAAGCCAGGATGGCGAAGCGCAGCGGACACGCAGTGAGCGGAGGCCGGGAGGGCCGACGCGAACGTCAAGCGAGAGGATGCCGGCAGCCCCGACTTCCCTCGCTGCGGGTCAACTCAGATGCACCGGCTCGGGGGCGGCACAAGTCGCGTCGCGGGCGAGGATACGCCCCGATGCTCCGCGAGCATTCGCCGACCCCCGAGCCTCGCGGCCTCTCTGTATAACCGGCTCGGGGGCGGCACAAGTCGCGTCGCGGGCGAGGATACGCCCCGATGCTCCGCGAGCGTTCGCCGACCCCCGAGCCTCACGTCCCGAGGCGGGCAGTCGGCTTCCAACCGACGCTGCTGTGAACGAGGTGTCGCCGGCGGCGGGATCGGCTACAACACGGCACCCATTGGAGTTTCCGCCTCATGACCCGTGAGTTTCTCCCTGCCGGCACGGCCGGCGTTATTGAAGCCTGTCCCGCGGCGGCCCCCGCGAGTCTCGACGCAGAGGCCGTCGTGTTGTTCATCGCGGAGGGGGGTGTGGATACCGGAATGGCTGCGGCCGTCGATGCCGCTCTGGGAGGCCTGCTCCGCCGACTGGCGTCGGCCGGCGAACTCACGGGGCGACGGTACGAGGCAGTTTCCCTGCTGGCTCCCCCGGGGCTGGCGACCACCCACCTGCTTGTGATGGGCCTCGGCCGGCTCGAAGAACTCGATGCCGGCGTGCTCGCGCGGGCGGCAGCTGCAGCCGCCCGGCAACTGGCAAGTCGGCCACGCGGCCGGGTGGTGTTTCTAGCGGAGCCGACCTGGACCAGTTTCATGGTTGAGCAGGCGGTCGCGGGGGCCGCGACCGGCATGGTGGGTCAGGATCTCTACCGGTCCGAACCCAAGCGCACCCGGTTCGCGACGACCCAGTGGATGGCGGCCGACCCGGCCGCCGTCGCCCGCGGGGCCGTGATCGCCGACGGCGTCAACCTCGCCCGCCGCCTGGTCAACACCTCCCCCGATCATCTCTACCCCGAGTCCTTCGCGGAGGAAGCGGCCGCCATCGCCGGCCGGACCGGTCTCGAAATCGAGATCTGGGACGAAGAGCGGCTGCGCCGTGAGCGCTGCGAGGCACTCCTGGCAGTCGCCCGCGGCAGCGCCAGGCAGCCCCGACTCGTGCTGCTCCGATACCGCGGCCGGCCTCGTTCCAGCGGCGACCAGCCCGATCTGGCCCTCGTCGGGAAGGGGGTGACGTTCGACTCCGGCGGGCTTTCGCTCAAGCCGTCCGAGGCGATGATGGGCATGAAGATGGACATGGCCGGCGGCGCAAGCGTGCTTGGCGCCATCGCCACGATCGCCGCCCTCAAGCTCCCGGTCGACGTCGTGGCGGGGATCGGCCTGGTCGAAAACATGACCGGGCCGGCCGCCTACAAACTCGGCGACGTGATCACCGCCCGGAGCGGCACCACGATCGAAATCCACAACACCGACGCCGAGGGGCGGGTTGTGCTAGCCGACGTGCTCGACGTCGTCCGTGGCTTGGCCCCGCGGCGGATGATCGATCTGGCCACGCTCACGGGAGCCTGCATGGTGGCTCTCGGTAACGACGTGGCGGGGCTGTTCACCAACGACCAGGCCTGCTGCGACGCCCTCGCGGCGGCTGCCCGCAGCGTGGGCGAGCCGGTCTGGCAACTCCCGATGTATCCCGACTACGGGGAGCAGATCAAGAGCGACGTGGCCGACATCAAGAACGTGGGCGAAGGCCGCCTGGGCGGCGCGATCACGGCCGCGAAGTTTCTCGAACGCTTCGTCGGCGACACGCCGTGGACGCACGTCGACATCGCCGGGCCGGCCTTCGCGGAGAAACCACGGCCGTGGACCGACGGCGGGGGCACCGGCGTGATGGTCCGGCCGCTGGTGGAACTGGCGCGATCGACCGTCTGATCACTTCCCAACGGTGGGCACAGGGCACTCTGTCTCGACCGTACAGGGCTCCACTCCCCAGATGTCGCGGGCGTATTCGGCGATCGTGCGGTCGCTCGAGAATCGTCCCGCCTTGGCGACGTTGCGGATCGCCATCGCGGCCCAGCGATGGGGATCGCGTGAGAGGGCCCAGACCCGCTCCTTGGCCGCGACATAAGCCGAAAGATCGGCCAGGTGCATGTAGTGGTCGCCGCGGTGCAGCAGGGCCTCTCTGATCGGTTCGAAGGCACCGGGATCATCGTGGCTGAAATGGTTGTTGAAGATCAGATTCAGAGCCGCCTCCGTCTCGGGCTCGTGGTGATAGTGCCAATGCGGGCTGTACCAGCCACGGCTCGCGGCCACCTCGCCGGCCGAGAGGCCGAACAGCACGATATTCTCCTCCCCCACCTCCTCGGCGATCTCGATGGTCGCTCCGTCTCGGGTGCCGACCGTGATCGCTCCATTGAGCATGAACTTCATGTTGCTCGTCCCACTGGCTTCATAACCGGCCGTCGAGATCTGTTCCGAGATGTCACTGGCAGGAATCAGCCGCTCGGCCAGACTGACCGAGTAGTTGGGCAGAAACTCCACCCGCAGCCGGCCGCGAACCAGAGGATCATGGTTGACGACCTTGCCGATCGACGTGATCAGCCGGATGATCACCTTGGCGAGGTGGTAGGCGGGCGCCGCCTTGCCCGCGAAGAGATGCGTCTGAGTCGGGATGTCGGAGTGGGGATCGTTCCGCAGCCGGTTGTAGGTCACGACGATGCCGATGGCGGCCAGCAATTGCCGCTTGTACTCGTGAATCCGCTTGATCTGCGTGTCGAACAGGGTGGTCGGGTCCAATCGCACCCCGTGTGTTTCCGCCAGCCAGTCGACAAACAGACGCTTCGCCTCACGTTTCGCGTTGAGAAACCTCTGGCGGAAGCCGGCGTCCTTCGCCAGGGGAAGCAACCGCTCGAGTTGCGACAGGTCGGTGATCCAGCCGGTGCCGATCGCTTCGCTGATCAG
>CAMDDJ010000036.1 GCA_945891385.1 Candidatus Kuenenia stuttgartensis
TCTCGGATGCAGGTGTTGGTCGGCCAGACGCCGGCGCTGCCCTGCTGGATCACGAGGTTGAGCCCGGCTGGAAGTCGCTTCTTGGCGTCGAGGTGAACGAGCTGCGCCAGTCCGATCTGCCGCAGGTTGTTCTTGCACTGCGACCCGCGGGCCGCCTCGCGGGCGCTCTGCACCGCCGGCAGGAGCAGCCCGATCAGGGTCGCGATGATCGCGATCACCACCAGCAGCTCGACCAGCGTGAAACCGTGTCGCCGACTCTGACCTGCGGTCATCTGGGCCTCCAGCGAACCGGGCGAATCCGGTGATAAACGTGATACTGCCCGGCCGCGTTCGGCCGAGCCGAAATTGCCGCTGGTGATCTCGGGAGGAGCCACGTTTCCTCCGCGGCGGCCGCTAGTGTAGCAAGGTTTGTCGGCATTACCCCCGGCCGGGCTGCCGGGTCGCCCGATACAACGGAATGCCTGCGGCGATGGCTGCCAGTGAGAGGCCCGACTCCAACGGCCGCTGGGCGATCACTGCCACTGTGAGGAGCCCCGTGCCGAGGAGGTACAGGGCGGGCACCAGCGGGTAGCCCGGAGTGCGGAACGGCCGCGGCAGTTCCGGCCGGCGGCGGCGAAGGACGAAGATCGCTCCAACCGCGAGCATCGAAGACATCGCCAGCCCCACGCCCGCGAAGACCAGCATCCGCTCGAACGAGGCGGTCCAGACCAGGAGGATGGCCCAGGCTGCCTGGGCGACTGCGGCCACGACCGGCACTCCCCGGTCCGAGACTCGGCCGGCCGCCGCCGGAAACAGTCCGTCGCGGGCCATCGCGGCCGCCACGCGGGGGCCAGCCAAGACGTACGCGCTCACGGAGGCCAAGAGCGTCAGGCCCAAGGCCACAGACAGCGGTCCGGCCACCCTTGGACCGAAGAGCCGGGATGCCATGAGTTGTGCGATCGGGGCCACGGCCTCGAGGCTGCCCGCCTGGTCGACGATGCTGCGAACGTCGGCAGCCGAGAGCGCTAGGGCGTAGGCCGTGTTGAGCGCCAGGTAGACGGCGAGCACGAGCCCGCTGCCAAGCAGGATGGCGCGGGGCATCGTCACCTGCGGCTGCGTGACCTCGCCTGCCACGTAGGCGGCGGTGTTCCAGCCGGTGTAGGCATACGAGATGTAGACGAGCGACGAGGCCATCGCGACCAGCAGGTCGCCGGTGAGCGGCGGACGGTCGGAGAGATTCGTCCAGCCCCCCTGCCCTGCAATGAGTCCTGCCGCGGCCAGCGCGACCAGAATCGCGAGCTTGATCGATGTCATGCCCGCCTGCGCCACGATCGAAGACCGCCGGCCCAGGCTGTGCACGGCCGTCAGGGCGAGGATCGCGGCCGAGGCGAGCACGGCTCGGCCCGGGCCGGCCAGCGGCTCGGGGAGTTCGGCGGGGGCCAGCAGATAGTGAGCGGCCGCCACCGACGAGGCGGCGATCGGGGCACCGAATCCGATCAGGAAGGAGACCCAGCCTGAAAGAAAGGCGGGAAGTGGGCCGTAGGCCTCTCGCATGTAGACGTAGTCGCCGCCGGAGTTCGGCAGCATGGTGGTGAGCTCGCAGAGCGTCAGGCCGCCGCACACGGCCAGCACCCCGCCCACGACCCAGAGGGCGAGCATCAGCTGGTTGCTGCCGACGAAGTAGACGGTGAATCCCGAGGTGGTGAGCACGCCCGTGCCGATCATCCCCGAGACGACGAGGAACGTCGCCGTGGCGAGTCCGAAGGCCGGCCCGGTTTCGCGGGCATGGCTTTCGGATGGCGGTCGGTCGGTCACGTCGGACCTCTCGGAATCGACGGTCCGCGGGTCAATCTGGAGCCGGAAGGCGGCCGGTCTCGACAGGGGGCGTCGGGCTCGTGCAGGCCTTCATGAACTCGACAAGGTCGGTCTTCTCCTGAGCCGAGAGGTGGAGCGGCTTGACCTTGTCGCTCAAGTGCGGGTTGGGGTGTCCGCCGCGATCGTACCATTCCACGACCTCTTCGAGCGTCGCCTGGGAGCCGTCGTGCATGTAAGGCGCGGTGAGGGCCGCATTGCGGACGGTCGGCGTCTTGAAGGCACCGGTGTCAATTGGGTCCTTCGTCACGACGAAGCGGCCGAGATCTGGCTCTGGCTGATCCATGCCGACACCCAGGTTGTGATACTTCTCGTCGGCGAGGTTCGCGCCGACGTGGCAGGCGGTGCAGTTGGCCTTGCCGAAGAACAGGTCGCGGCCGCGCTTGGCCGAGTCGTTCATCGGGGCGGCCTCGCACGCCGCCTTGGCCTCTGCATAGAGCTTCGCCAGGTCTTCGTCGTCGGCGATGTCCTCTTCGTCCATCCTGGTGAAGGGTAGGAGTTGCTCGTAGTAGTCGTACGGTGACGGTCCCGTCACGATCGCCCGTTCGAATGAGGCGAGAGCCTGGCCGACCCGGTCGATGGTGAGTTCGCCGAAAATCTTCTCGAATTGCCGGACATACACCGGGATGGCCGCGAGCCGCTTGACGACACCATCGTGGGTGAAACCCATCTCGATCGGATTGGCGATGGGGCCGACGGCTTGGGCTTCGAGTGAATCGGCACGGCCATCCCAGAATTGCAGGTCGGAAAGAATTCGGTTGAACGACACCGGCGAATTGCGGTTGCCCTTCTGGTCCCGGATCCCGACGCCGGTCTTGGTGTGGGCGGTGTAGCCGGTGGCCGGGTCGTGGCAGGTCGCGCAGGAGACGGTGGAATCCTCCGAGAGCCGCGTGTCGAAGTAGAGTTGTCGGCCGAGCTCGATCTTGGCCCGGGTGAGCGGGTTTTCAGCGATGCCCTTGATCTGCCCGGCGCCCTGTGAGAGGCCGAGCGGGAGTTCCGGCTGCAGTTCGACGTGGTTTGTGGGATCGGCAAGCCAGGCTTCGATCTGCTCGAGCGTGATCGGGCCGCTGCCCGGCACGCCAGCGGTCAACGTCGGGTCGCCGAGCATGACGCTTTCCGTGGCGGCCTCGACGGCCGCCGCCGCCCCCTCGGCCGATCCGGCCGGGAGGCCGCCGATCCCGCAGGCGAGCAGAACCATCCAGAAAACATTGAAAAAGACGGCCATGGCACACTCCGCAGTCGACGTCCTGAACCCTCATCCGCAGGGAAACGGTCTCCCTGCCGAAGTTTGTGAGTTTTATCGTTGCTCATCGGGCTCTCAACGGCAAATGCATGAGCGGTATATGATCCATGCAGTTCACGCATGAAAGAGCGTGGTCGTTCGGGAGTCTTCGTCATGGAACTCGATCAACTCCAGCACTTCATCCGGGTGGCCGAACTCGGCAGCATTACCCGCGCCGCCGTGGCTGCCGGACTGTCTCAGCCGGCGGTCAGCCGCGCCTTGGCTCGCCTGGAAGAGGAGCTCGGGCAGCCGCTCTTCGAGCGGCAGTCCCGTCGCATGGTGCTCACGGAGGCCGGCGCGGCGGTGATGGGAACCGCGCGGGAGATGCTGCTCCTGGCCGATAATTTGCGGGAACAGGTCGTCGATGACGGAGCCACCGGACGGGTGCGTGTGGCGGCGATTCCGACGATCGCGCCGTATCTTTTGCCGCCTCTGCTCAAGGGGTTTCGCGCTGAGTTCCCCCACGCGCGGGTCGTGGTTCACGAGGAGACAACCGACGGGCTGCTCGTGCGGCTCCGGGACGGGGAGGTCGACGTGGCGATCCTGGCGGAGCCCTTCGAGGGACGGTACCTCGATCATGAGCGGCTGTTCGAGGAGGAACTTCTGCTCGTGACGGCCGCAGGGCATCCCCTCCAGGCCAAGCCACGCGTTCGATTGGCCGATCTTCAGGAACTACCCTTCATTCTGCTCGGGGAGGCCCACTGCCTGACGGCATCGGTGGTGAGCCTCTGCCAGCAAACCGAATTTCATCCGGTCTCGATCGAGCAGACGAGCCAGATAGCCTCGATTCAGGAACTGGTGGCACTCGACCATGGTGTCAGCCTGATTCCGGCGATGGCCCGCGACCGCGACACCGATCCGGCTCGGACCTACCGGTCGATCGCTCCGCCGAGGCCCTCTCGGACGGTCGTGATGGCGTGGAATCCCTACCGGCATCGGAGCCGGCTGGTCGCCGCGTTCATGGATCACGTCCGGCGGTCAGTCACCGACCGGGTAGGGGCTTCAGCAGGTCGGCGGGGCCTCTCATCGGATGAACCGAACCCCCGAACAGGCTGCTAGCCGGGGTGTGGGGCGTCACGGAAGCTGGACGACCTCGCCGTCTTCGCGGTGACCGAGCCGATTGAACGTCTCCATGTCGATCGAATAATTGATTGTCGTGACAGAGCCGTCTGCGAACACGGCGTTGAGGCCAGCCTCGTGGGCCGATCCGGGGGTGAGGGAGTTGCGGCCGCCGCCGATGTTCGTGGCCGAGTCCTGATAGGGCACGCAATAGGTCGTGCGAATCGTGTCGATGTCCCAGCCGTCCGACCAGCCGCGGTCATCGTCGGACTCGCCGGGTCGGTACGGGGGACGTAGCCGCTTCTCGAACACCATCATCGTCTTACTCGTGCCATCTTTGATCTTGCCGATCTTGACGACGCTGTCGTAGCCGAGCATCACCGGCGGTTGGCCAAGCGCCCGGACCAGGTAACTGCTGCGGACGATCACCCCCTTGAATCCGAGATACTGTCGCGATCTCGTTAGTTGTTCGCGGGGGAGCGGGTTGAAGTCGTTCGTATAGGTCGTCACGCCCCACATCGCCGCGCCGTTGCGGCAGCCTGTCGTTGTGGGCAATTCCGCGGGTGACGATGCGGCCATCCGCATGTAAAGATCGTACGAGGCCGTCTCGGCGCGGGCGGGGCCGGGCTGCACGCTCGCGTAATCCATGAGCCAGTACTTCGCGGTTCCCTGGGTATACGACGTCGGTGCACGACGTGAGGGGCAGAAGTAGTGCGCGATCGGCGTCTCGGCGATCTGAGATGTCCGCGTCAGGTTTCCGACGTTGGCTTCCTCCAGATACGGAAGAATCTGAAAGCCCCACGACAGGCCCTGCTTCTCAGGCCCGAATGGCTTTGAGGTAGTTGAGTACCACTCAAGCGACGGCCATGGTTCGATGCCGCCATTGGGGAAAAGCTTGGTGGCGTTTTCCAGATTCAGGATCGCCAGGCCGATCTGCTTGAGTTTGTTCTTACACTGCGTCCGCCGGGCCGCCTCGCGGGCGGACTGCACCGCCGGAAGAAGGAGCCCGATCAGCGTGGCGATGATTGCGATCACCACCAGAAGTTCGACGAGGGTGAAACCGCGCGGGGACGGAGAGCGTGGCACCATCTGAAACCTCCCTGAGGGCTGCGAATGGGACGAATCGATCGAGCGATGCCCGGGATGATACCGCATCGACGCGGACGAGGATTGTGTGAGGGTTTCATGGTGATCGTATGAGTGGGAGCGGGCATCGCCTTGTTTCGGTTGTGTGCCTGAGACAGTGACAGTCGGTGAAGCAGGGTGCTGCCACTGTGAGTTCTTCATGACATAGGTTGTCGATTGGAATGGCGCCGCGTAGCCTGCCTCGCGCAGCATCGCATCGGCCTGCTGCTTCCACCACGTCGAGGAGATCGCATGATGAAGAGTCCGACCGGGTCGAGGTTGCTGGCCGCCGTCGCGGCTGTGATTGGGGCGTCGTCGGCGGCATTCGCCGCCGATGTTGTGTGGGATGCGAATGGCGGCACGGGCGGTCTCTTCACGACCGCGGCGAACTGGGTGGGCGACGCCGTGCCTGGCGCGGCCGACGTCGCGCGAATCACTTCGAACACGTCACAGGCCAACCCGGTGACGCTGCCAGCCGGCCGGCTGGAAGTGGACAACGTCAACCTCGGTGCCTCGGCCGCGAGTTTTCTCGAGGTCAACGGGGGCACGCTCGTGGCCTTCGGCTACGGCGTCAGCGATTTCAGCATCGGCGTGGGCGCGACGCAGCAATCGGTCTTCACGCTCTCGAGCGGCACCGTCGAGTATGGCACGCCCGGTGTGTACACCGATGGCAACGACTTCGACATCGGTAAAAATGGGAACGGTCGGTATGTGCAGACCGGTGGTCTGTTTCAGCAACATGCCGATGACGTGAAGATCGCCGATAGCGGTGCGGGCGTCGGACTGATCGACATCTCCGGCGGACAGATGTTCGTGGCCGACGGATTCTCCGTGAGCGACAACTTTGGCGGGACTGGCACCCTCAACATCGGCGGCTCGGCCGAGGTGGTCTCGGGCAATAGTGGCGGCAGGGGCGGAGTCTCGGGCACCGTAGCCAGCGGTTACATCAGCGTCGCCAACGGCGGCGGTACGGGAACGCTCACGATCACGGGCAACGGGGCGTTGTACGGGCGTTACCTCGAATACCGTGGCTCCTCCGGCGCGACGGCCAGCATTTCGGTCGGCGGCACGGGTGGCAAACTCGTGATGAGCGAGGAAATCGTCACCGGCCTGGCGGGGAGCGGGAGCAGCCAGAATGTCATCGGAGCCCAGGCGGGTGCCCCTGGCACGATCCGGGTACGCGAGGCGGGTCTGTTCGGCGTCGATAATCCTACATACGTCGATTTCAGCGATGGATACGTGATCGGCCGTGCGGGCAACGGGTCGCTGTCCGTTGAGGGAACGAATGCCCGCGTCGCGGTGCGGCAGCGGCTCCTGGTGGCCAGCGGCGGGATCGACATGGACTTCCTCACGGGCGATCCCGGCACGTCCACGCCGGGGTCTGCGTCGATGAGCGTCGGCCCGGGGGGCAACGTGGGCGTCGGCGAACTTCACATTGGCGTCACCGGCACAGGTGCGTTCACCCAGACAGGCGGGTCGATTGCCGCCGACAACTCGAGCCCACTGTTCGGAGAGGCGGGCTTCAGCGACGGCCTGGCCGGGGAGGATGTGGTCGTGGGCTCACTCACCGGGGCCACGGGCACCTATACCCACAGCGGTGGCTCGCTCACCGCGAAACGGGATCTCGTCATCGGTGATTTTGGCACCGGTGCCTATACGATGTCGGCCGGGGCGGTGGCTCGGGTCGGCGGTCTGAGAATCGGGCGGAACCCGGGCAGCTCCGGCACCGTGACTATCGACGGCGGAACGCTCACGGCAAGTCAGGTGACCGTTGGTGGGGGCGGTTCCGGCACCTTCTCGGTCAGCGGCGGTGCCCTCGCCGGCGATCCCGCGGTGACGGTGGACGCGGGTGGCACGATGGCACTTTCCCGGTCGGATCGCGTGCGACTGGCCGTGGGTAGCCTGACGGTGGCTGAAGGGGTCGGTGGCGGCCGGGTCGATCTCGGCTCCGGACAGGTCAGCGTGGCGAGTGATGGGATCTCCGCGACCGATCTTCGGGCCGACATTCTCGCCGGTCGCAACGGCGGCGACTGGAATGGCACGACCGGAATTACATCGAGCACGGCGGCGGCGACAGGTGGCAACCGGGCGGTTGGCTATGTGGTCGCCGCCGATGGGTCGGCGAAGGTCTCGTTCGCGGCTCCCGGCGACGTGGATCTCACCGGTGCGGTGGACGTGTTCGATCTCGTGAGCGTGAACAGTGCCGGCAAATACGGGACAGGCTCTGCCGCCGTCTGGAGCCAGGGCGACTTCAACTACGACGGCGTGACGAGTGTGTTCGACCTCGTGAATGTCAATACGGCTGGTGCGTACGGGCAGGGAACCTACTTCCCTGTCGCCCCGACAGCGGCCGGCGTGGGGAGCGTGGCGGCGGTGCCGGAGCCCGCGGCGCTGTCGATCGTGCTCGTGGCCGCATGCCTGGCCGGGGTGGTTGCCGGCCGCCGGCATCGCTGATGTCGAGAGGCGGCCCGTCGCACCGGCGGCCGATGCAGGTGAACAGGGTGCAGTTGAAAAAAAGACGGCCGGGCTCCTCAAGAGGAGCCCGGCCGTTGCGTTTCTCGGGATGGGCAATCCAGAACGGAATTCCCGCTGGGCCCGGCGAACCAAGCCGCGAAAGAAAGTGGACGGGGCCGGAATCGAACCGGCGACACACGGATTTTCAGGGCCTTCCGACCGAAAGCGTTTTCGGCTTGTTTTGCCGACCTAAATCATCTTTTAGCGACTCTGCGAACGATTGCAAACTGTTTCCGACAAATGCCGAAAATCACGGTATTTACGAGGGTCGCCAAAATCGAATCCGGTAGTTACCGGCGCGGGCCGGATCGCCACCGGGCATCCGCTACGCATCCATCTAGCCATCGTCACCCGCGCCCATCCAGGCGAACGGGTCGAGCGGCAGGCGACCGCCGCTGCCGACCAAGACCACGCGGTAGATGCCCCGCTCCGTGACGGATTGTTACGCGTCTCCCGGCGAGGAATAGCGGGCTTCCAGCTCGATCCATCGCCTGGTCTGGGTGCACCAGGACGCAAGCACCGCATACTGCGTTTCCGGCTTCTGATTTGCTTCCATACGGCCCTCCGGTGGCCCTATGTAGACAGGGCGAGGGACAACCTTGGTCCCTGCGGAGGCGGCCGGAGGACTTACCGCCGCGGCACAATCGCGAGGCCCAAGTCACTCGCCGCCTTAGCCGCGCTGGCGAGCGTGAAGCCTCGCTCGCTGGCCGCCTTACCGCCGGCCCGGCGTTTTTCGGCAGTATTTGTCTATGATTTTCTTCAATGTCCAGCCGGCCGGACAGCCTCGCAGGCCCAGCCGAACGCATTGCGCGATATTGTCCCATCGCTCGTCGGCGCCAACGATTTCACCCTCGCCTTCGGTTGGCCACCGGCCTGTGGCCTTGTAATGACTTCGCGCCCAGCCCACGATCGTTGGCAGCTTTAGCCGAGGCCGGTGAATTCCTCGCGTAACTCCGCGATGCTCGGCCAATAGTTGCGGTAGTGACGCCCCCCCGGGCAGGCCCCGCGAACCTCGCTCAAGTGCTGCATTTATTGCCATCCAGGATTCCCCCGGAGCAGGCGGGCGTTTATCGTGGATAGTGGGGAATGAGCCGTAGCTGGACTTGTGGGCGTCTGCCCACGCAAGAACCCGACTTACCGTAAGTTTTGGTGCGCTGAGTCGATTGCGGACACCACGTTCGCGCTCGAGTAATCGCGACAGCGAATCGCCTCCAATCAGCCCCCGAGTGCCCTGCGAGAGCGCTGCCTGGACACCCGCCCATTTTTCGTGTTTGACGCCCATGACGGGGCCGGATTCGGCGTTGGGCCACTCACCAGTGCGTTTTTTGTGCCGGTCTGCCCATCGAAGAATTTGCTCTACGCTAAGCGGCGGCGCCTTGTAGTGGTTTCTTACACCACGATGCTTCGCTAGAAGGTCTGCTAGCGACGACGTGCGCAGACCTCGCCGGCCCGAACGAAGAGCGCCGTCCACCGTGACCCAAGTGTCATCGGTTCCCGGGATCTTCTCGGTCGTCTTTATGTTCTTCGGCCATCGCCCCGTGCGGCGATGATGCTCATCAGCCCACTGAAGAATTTGTGACACCGTAAGGCGCGACCGGCGACGAAGGTGAGCGACCCCGCGGCGTTCGTGCAACAATAGTCGGATAGAAGACCCGCCAGGCAGTCCGCGTGCGCCTCTGCCGAGAGCCAGTTGTATTCCGCGCCACGTTTCGGTCTCGTTGTGGACTCTACCGGAACCCTGGTCTGGCCAAGCACCTGTTCGGCGATTGTGCTCGTCAGCCCAAAGCAGGATTTGGCTTAGAGACAAGGCGGGCCTGTTTGAATTATTGGGAACCCCTCGCGACTCCCAAAGCAAGTTGGCCAGGCTGATCTTGCGCCGCAGTCCACGAGCGCCATTTCGTAGCGCACCACCGATACTTGCCCATGTGTCTTTCGTTCCCTCAATAGCACCGGACCGCTCGATTGGCCACGACCCGTTAGATGCGAAGTGCTTGTCCGCGTACCCAAGAATCCGCGCCTCTGTTAAGGTAGGCAGATTCATTCGGTTTCTCACGCCGCGGTAGTCTTCCAGCAATTTCGCAAGCGAGTACCCTTGAGTAGTGAGGCCCCGATGCCCTCGATCGAGGGCATGATTAATGCCCGCCCATGTTTCTTCAGTTTCCGGGATAACTCCAGCCGTTTGCGATGGCCACTCACCGGTACGAGCCTTGTGGTCATCGGCCCACAGCAAAATGCTCTCAATGGTCAGTAGAGCTTTTTCAGTTGCTTCCCGAATGGTCCGCACATAAAACGCCTGCTCAAAGTCGCCAAGCTTCAGGGTAGGGACGGCCAGCACTACGTTAGCGGGCAGGTGAAGTTTCCCGCGGCGTTGACTGCCAACCGAAGTGCGCAACGCATCCAGGTCGTCCGCGAGACGCGCATCGTGAGCGCGCAGCGCCTTCAACACTTGCCATACCGGATCAAAGGCTGACTGCTCCAGCGCGTATTCCGCATCTTCTGACTCATCGATGAAAACCGGGATCACGATCGTCCCGACCGTCTTGTCAGGCGACAGGCGAATCACCCGCCCCACCGCCTGGATGATGTCCACCATCGACCCCTTGGGGTCGATGAAGGCGATGCCGTCGAGAGCAGGGACGTCTACGCCTTCGCCCAGGCAGGCGCAGTTGGCGATGAGGCCGCGGGTGTCACTCGGCAACTCAGCGAGCGCCCGCAGCATCGACGCGCGTTTGCTTGCAGGCGTCTCACCTGAAATGTGCCGCGCCCACAGTTTGCCTGTCGGGCGGGATGCCGGCCGCAATGTCTTCACGATTGCCGGTAGGGAATCGCGGCGGTCGGCATCGACGAACCGCGAGGCGCGGCGGATAGAGCGGTGAAACGTGATCACGCGGCGGAGGTCATACTCCCGCATCGCCTTGGCCAAGCCGATCTGTGCAGCCAGCGTGCGGGCATCCGTCTCGGCTCCCTCGCGAGTGCGAATGAGCTTGCCTTCCTCGACCCAGCGGGCCGCTTCTGCGTTGGTGACGCCGATCACGACCACTCTGTAATCGGTGAGCAGCGGCATCGGCTTGGCCGTGATCGCATCAAAAAACTTGAGAACGTGAAACTCCGGCCCGAACGTGGCCGGGTCATCCATCGATGCCACTTCGAGGTCTTGGTCGGCGGCCCGCTGTCGCGCTCGCTGCGTGAAGTAGCGAGGCGTCGCCGTCATGAAGAGCCGGCGGCGGCAGCGAATCTTGCGGTCATCCAGCACAGTCGCAAACTTGCCCCGCATATCGCCGACCAGACGGTGTGCCTCGTCGCACAGGGCGAGGTCGAAAGTCTTCTTCGCCCGGCGCTGGCCGGCGCTGACCCGATCCGAGGACTGATAGGTGGCAATCACGACCGCTGGCCGGCGGCGCCGCTTTGCCAGGAAGGCCGCGATGTCCCGCGGGTCGGTGGTGACGTCGATCCCCAACTCGGCGATGTATCGCAACGCCGGGTCTTCCCGGTCGCTGGCGACGGACTGGTCCGAGCATACGACGAGGAAATCGAAGTCTTCCCGGGCGTGCCGGCCCCACTCCCGGAGGTTCTGCTGGACGAGAGAGATGGACGGCACGAGGAGCAACGTGCGGCGACTCTTCAGCTGCTCATGAATCCAGAGCCCCGTGAGTGTCTTGCCCGTTCCGCAGGCCATGATGAGCCGGCCGCGAGGGTGCCGGCGAAACCCGCGGATCGTGGCCGCGATGGCCGCCCGCTGGTGCGGTCGTGGCTTGGCCCGCTTGGGCCGCGGCGCCTTGCCGCCGATCTTGGTGGGCCATGCGATGTCTGCGGCCAAGAGGTCGCCGCGGCCCACAATCGACGCATCCTTGGCTTGCTGGTCGATCGTGCGGCGAGCGTTGGAGCCGATCCTGTCAGTGGTTGCGATGAGGAGGCGAAACGCGATGCCGCGGCGGTTCGACTCGGACAGGAAGGAATCGATCTCCGCCTTCGTGATGGTATGAGCCGGCGCCACAGCCTTCGCCTGGATCGCCCACAACTTCCCGTCGTGAGTCTCCGCGATCAGATCGATGCCGCAGTCCGGCCCCCAGCGATCCGGCCAATCAGCCCAGCGCCAGACCCGGCGGAACTTGCCGCGGTACAGCGGCGCGTGTTCGAGATACCACTGGCAGACCCACTCGAAATCCCGGCCGAAGAGCGTTCCTTCGGCGTCGTGGCGAATCTTGGTTTCGAGGTACTCGAAAGACCCGCTTTTGGGCGAACTCACGGCGGTGCTTCTCCTGCAATGTCCCACACGGACTCACAGAAGTAGAAACTCGCTGTCCCCCTCGCTCAAGCAGGTGCGGCTCCCAGCCGGGGCTCTGGCCCGCCACGACTCGGCCCCCAGTCGTCCCCGCGGGCTGGCACATAACCCCCCCGGGTTGACACCCTGCCGATGGGGAATCAAATGGCGATTCGGACAGTTCATCACTCTGGCGATGAAGCCGTGTGGCTGAGCCGCGAGGCCTCCAGTGATGAATCCCGGGAGAACTGAAATGGAAGCTGAGACTTGTTTTCTTCGGCTTGAACAGTTTGAAAACCCGCCGACGTTATCGCTCACGACCGTCCGGTGGATCGAAGAGACCACAACTGAAGATGAAGACGGCGATGTCGTGGTCGATGAAACCGCGATGTTCGACGTTGTCGGAGAGCAGTACAAACTCCAAGCCGTTAATGAGGCCTCAGACGCTATTGCCAACGAAGGCAGCTTTCTCCCGCCGCGGTTTTGGCTTTTCTGTGACAAGAACAATCCGTATGACGCGAATGCCGTCTCAGTTCATGCCATTGTCGGGGATCGTGCCTACAACGTCGGTTTCCTGCCAAGATCGCAGGCGGCTCTTTATCGCGAGAGCATGGCAAGACTCGGAAAGCCCGAAGGCACCCTCGAGGTTCTCGGCTGCTTTACTCAGGGCAAGACAGCGCCTCACCCCAACGCCCGCCTATATCTCCCCGATGATTTTGCTGCCCTTGTTTTGCAAGGCTTCTCCGCAGACCCCGCTAATAATCCCGGCTGGCTGAGCGATCCGACCCCGGTCGCTCCGCGGCCGTATCAGGGCAGGCATGCAAGAGGCTTTAGCGACGATGAACTGCGAAAGATTTACTGCTTTTACGCAAGGAAGAAAAAATGGCGATGCTTTCCAGGGGCTTGCGACAGTGCTGCTAACGGGTTCCGCTCAAGCAGAACGAGCATTCCGGTGGAGATGGATTCATTTGTACTCGATCCAGTCGCTTCTCCAGAGTTATCGAAACTACACGACCCGGAACCCGCGAGAGCATTCGCGAGGGGGCACCTGAAGCGTGTCCTGATGGATACCATGACCGAGGAGCAGGCTGATGCCGTGCTCAGGCAAACCGACATATCAGGGCGGCTCCATGGGGGCGTAGGTGAAGCCTACGCAATCTACTGCCATAGAAAGAAACCAAACGTCACATTCCTGTGCGAGCTAGTCGTGTCGCGTACGGGCCAAGGCGAGGGCGACTTTAAAGTCGATTCGATTCAGTACCATCCCGACTGGCCTGCGTAATCGGCATTGGCCTTCGTGTGGATTGAAGTTCCTCGGTTCGCTACCTCGCGAGTCGGCGACGAGGGCTTCGGTGGGTGGGCTGGCTTGTTGACATATAGGCTTCCTCACGATAATCGAGCACCGTCAGCATCGTCACGCCGTTCGGCGTGGTCGTCGCGACGCCAAAGCCGAGGCAGTCGAATCACGATGTCGTGGTCGTTGCGTTGGAAACCGAGAACCGTAGGGGGCCGACATGAGACGGGAAGTGTCTGGATGGATCGTTGCTGGGATCGTGACGGTGCTGGCCTGCACTCTGGGTGCCATGCAGCAAGAGTCGTCTGCGACTGGCCGTTATCAAGTCGCCAACGGCGTGTGCGAGACCATACGGAAGGACGGGACGCGGGATTCCGTTTCCGTCGTTTTGCTGGTTGACACAGCAACCGGGCAGACCCGAGCGATGTACGCCCCGGAAGGTGCGAACATTCGATGGTCAGGTTTTTTGGGCGTTGGCTATCTGGGATTAGAGGAAAAGTGATGGCAGGGCAGCGTGCCCTTCGCTGATGCTTGCCCCGTGCAAGCGGCCAGCTAGTCGTCTCGCCTTCGGGGCGGCGCAGGGATAGAAAAGTAAACAGCAACTGCCGCTAGCGCCGCCCCTGCGAGCGCCCCGCCCGCCGTGTTTGACACCAGATGTGTCTGCCTGATGTCGCGGTGTGGCGTGTCAGGAATGGAGTTTAGGCCGATCACCAACCCGGCCCCCATGCCTGCGAGTGTCAGAACCAAGAAGACGAGTAGTCTCATGTGTGTGCCCTCCTTCCGGGCCAAAATACCGCTCTTCTAGCCACCTTCGGGCCAACTGCGAGAATTGCACGTTGCAACTGTGGCTACTCGGCTTCTACCGCTTTGACCGCCCTGTCGAACGCGTCCCTGATTTTCACCAAGTTCTCGATGTTTATTGAAGAGACGATCAGGTTTCTTTGACCACCACGGCCGTCGTCGGTTGCGACCGAAACAGTTGCGTGAGCGTTCTCTCTCTTTTTCTCGTCCTTCCAGACCAATTCCACACCGACCCTCGTCTCCCCCCCGTGGATATCCCGGACGGCCGCCCCTGCAACTCGCCTCGTGATTATGTCGCCCACTTCCAGGGCATAGGCAGCGCCTAACGCCGTTAGAGCGAACGCAAAAGCAATCGCAAAGGGTTTCATCGTGTTCCTCCTCCAGGTCTTGGTGGCCAGTTGCACCGTGCAAGTAGCCCGTCGTATCAAAATTACTTACGCAGGATCGGGCGGCGGTGCAGAGCCCTTGGTGAATAAGTTCTTGCACTTTGGACAAGCCCATCTACTGCGGAGACTGCCTTTTTTCAGGTTGTCGCTAGCGGCCTCGACGTGAGCGCAGTGGGGACATTTAAACGAGGTCGGTCTTGCGGCAAGGGTGGCACCGGCGATCCAGCACGCTAACCCCGCCCAAGCGATCGGGTCAAAGATCATTTCGGCAACAAAAATCGGGAATCCATGTTTTCCTGGGCGAGCCTGATCGCGAGCGCGCTCTGCGCGAAAAAACCCGATTGCGATAAGAATCACCACGCCGCAAACTATGAGCCATTCACGATCGGGCCTACCAGCGATCCAAGTCAACTCAGGCGAGTCTTCACTCATGTTTCTTCGCTGTTACGTATTCCGCGCACCGACCGAAGGGGAGGGCGTAATTGCCTTACTTAGGGATCGCAATGCAGACGAGCCCAGCCCTCATGCCCAGCCGCTCCAACGGCGGGTTGAAAGTAGGCCCCGAAAATCCACGCCCGGCGGTGGAAGCTAGTAGCTAAGGTCGGCACGCATGGGTGGGCTTCCTCCCAAGGCGGAGGATATCCCGTTCGCTGGCACCTCCGCAAGCGCCGCCTCGCTGATCAGCGGCTCGCCAGAAGGCTAGGGAGCCGTTTGGGGCTTTTGCTGCAACGCCCGCCGTACCCCCTAGGCGTAGCCCGCGTCGCGGAACATCCGCTCGACCTCATCCTCCTGGCCGGCGGGCCGGATGGACGGGAGTTTCGCCCGCTCGACCGGGGCGAGGCCGAGGGCCGCACCGAGCCGGCGGAGTTGGTCGATGCTTTGCTTCGATTGCAGCATCGCAGCGGAGGGGACGGCCGTCCCTTCGGTTCCCGCCCTCGTGATCACGACCCGCCAGCCGGGATCGCCGGCCGCGAGCATCTCTTCGGCCGCGGCCCACCGCGAGTACGCGGCCGCGAACATCTCGACCATCGGAACCTCTCCAGCCGTGAGGCTTCCGAGATCGACGAGGTACGCGGCGACCTCCTCGAACTTCCGGCGGCCGACCTCGTTCAGAAACGGCGGCGGCGCGGGAACCTCGACGAGGGGCTGGCCGCCGATCTCGCGGGGGCCGGCGGCCGTGAGCGGGAGTAGTTTCCTGGGTGGCATACCCTGATTTTACTGGCCGGCCTTCGTGGACACGGCACGATCACGGGCCTGTGGTGACCGCATGCATAGCGTGCGGTCTGGCATCGGCAAATCGCGGAGGGTGGACGCCCCCACCGGAGGGGAGGTATAATTTTTCGGTAATCCCTGCCCAACTGGAGTCTGAGCATGAAGACTGCATCAATCGTGGCCGTCCTCGCGGCCTTGAGTTTCTGCCCGCCGGCCGCTGCTGGTCAGGAGTGGTACGAAGGCGGGACGTTGCACAGTAAGACCGTGGCAAAGTGGTCAAAGGCTCCGGCCCGCGACAAACTCGCCACGGCCGCAGACTTCGTGACCAAAGCCTGGAAGGCTGGCCTGCTCAAAGACTTCATCGCCAACGGCATCAAAACGATGGATGATGTGAAGCCGCTCGCGCAGCGGTTGGCCGACGAGATTGATCTGTATTACGCACAGGGAAAGTTGGCCGGCGGGGTAGATGTGACGACGGCCGCCGCGACTGTCATGGATCGCCGGTGGACGAAACCGCGGTAGCATCCCGTCGCCGGCCGGGGCTCCAAGAGTCCGCAAGCGGTCTGGCGCCGACGGCTTCGGAGCGGGCGACCAACCATCTCCGGCCGGCCAAGTATCCGCCCCAGGCGTCCACTGACGGACGGCCGTGTACGCGCCGTGGGGTTGTCGCGGCCTCGCGGCCGGCATGAATCGGCCGCCTCTAGTTGACCGACTATGTCAGCCGACATAGTATGTGTCGGGCGACACATAATCCACGAAAACGAAAGGGGCTGGCGGTGAATGCCAACAAGCGGAAGGCGATTGGGTACGTGAGGGTTTCCACGGCCGGGCAGGCCGCCGATGGGGTCAGCCTGGAGGCCCAGCGGGCGAGGATCGAGGCAGCGGCGGCCGCCGCCGGAATGGAGCTGGTCGCGGTCCATGCTGACGAAGGGCTGAGCGGCAAGCGGGCCGACAACCGACCGGGCCTTGTGGCGGCCCTGGATGCCGCCTGCCGGGCGAGAGCCGTCCTGGTGGTCTACAGCCTCTCCCGGATGAGCCGGTCCGTGACGGACACGCTCGCGATCGTGGGCCGGCTGGACAAGGCCGGGGCCGGGTTCGTGAGCCTCACGGAGTCGATCGACACGACCACTGCCGCCGGCCGGATGATGGTGACGATGCTTGCCGCCTTCGCCGCGTTCGAGCGGGAGCTGACAGCCGAGCGGACCGCGACGGTCCTCCACCACAAGCGGGCCAACGGGGAGCGGACCGGCGGCATCCCTTTCGGCTGGGCAGACGAGGGCGGTACGCTGGTCGCGATCCCGGAGGAGCAAGCCGTCCTGGAGCGGATCGCGGCCTGCCGGGCCGCCGGCCTGAGCTACCGCGAGATCGCGGGCGAGTTGACTGCGGCGGGCATCCTGACGAAGAAGGGCAAGGCGGTATGGACCCATACGGCGGTAGCGTCGATCCTGAAGCGGGCCGCGGCCCTGGCGGCCTGACGGTGCAGGCCAGGGCGGCGCTGGCCGCCCTGGTGGAGACTGCCCGCCGGCTGCGGCCATCGGCCCGCCGGCGGCTCGGCGAGCACATTCTGGAGGAGGCCGACCGTGGGAACGAGCAGGAAGAAGCCGGGGGGGATCGAGGAAACGCTCCGCGAGGCGATCCGCCGTAGCGGCCTCACGCACTACGCCTTGGGGAAGGCGGCCGGCGTCGCGCCGGCCCAACTCGATCGATTCGTGGCCGGCGAGCGCGATCTCAAACTGGCGACGGCTGCGAGGGTGGCCGAGGCTCTCGGACTGGGCTTGCGGCCCGTGCGGGGATGATTCGCATTGACCCGCCCGCTGGGCAGGGCTGGCGCACTTGACGTTCACCGTTGGTATTCCTCGTGATCTAGGACAAGCTGCTCACGCTCGTCCTCCTCGACCTCCTCCCTCGCAATCCGCCATTGCTCCAGAGCGCGGCCGAGGTCGCGGTACCAGTAAGTCATCAGTTCAGGCTCCCACTTCGCCTGCCGAGCCTCGCGCAGGCCGACGATGGCGTGGTAGATGGAGTCGAGTACCGCCGGCATCCGGCCTCTGGCGCGGGGCGGGTACTTATTGAACGCCTTGACTGCCCTGTCGATGTCCTGCCTAGAGCACATAGCCGCCTCCTTGCGACATTGGGGTCGATCCTTCGGAACCTTGGAACAACTGCTTCACACGGGCGCCCGCCGCTCGGCGGTGTCCGCCCCTTGTTTTCTGTTTTGGACACTGGCCGTCCTTCGGGCAGCGTTTCCCCCTTGTAAGCCAGAGGACTGCGCCCCCTGAGGCCTGTTCGGTCGAAAAAGTGCTGGCTGCGTTGTTGGAGTGTCCTGGGTGTCCGGGCCGAAAAGCCGGCCCGGACACTGCCGTCGGACACCACAAACCTCGTTTTTCAGACGCAAACAACATCCTTTCTCTCGCCGCGCACCAGTGTCCCCGCGATTTGCTCATCTTCTGGAAGTGGTTCCACCGGAAAATCTGGCTGACTTTCAGAGGGTTTTTCCTCGTTGTCGCCTATCGCAAACGCCTCAAGGCGACCCCACTCCTCTTGGGTCAGCGTCCGAAAACTGCTGCGCTGGCCGTTAATTTGCTTTTTACGCGCTACCAACCGTCGGCCGATGATTTCAGGCATCGCGGCCATCAGTCGGCCCCCTTCGTTGGCTTCGACCCTGTAGGCCTTTTCGACCTCCGCCCAGATCGTATGCCAGGCGAACCACAGTACTGCCGGGGCATCGGCGGCCTCGCTGGCGGACACCCATTGCGCCCCGCGGTTAAACAGGACGAAGTCGTCGCGATCCGTCCGATGGTGGTCCTGCTGGTACCGGCTGGCGTGCCGCGAGAGAGCCGTATACAGATGGCTCGCGAGCCTGCGCAGCCGATGCCGTGCCGGATCGACGACCTCCTCGATACGGCCGGCCGCGACGGCCTCGTCAACGAGCAGGGTGCGCAGGCCGACGACCGCGTCCTCTCCCTCGCTGCGCTTCGTCTTCGCGCGGCCGGCTTTGCCGTCCCAAATCCTCGACCAGTCACCGGGCCAGCGGTCGAGACGAAGGCCGCCGACCTGCGCGGCCAGCGCAACCGCTGTCTTCTTCGCTGACATGAAGTCCTCGGCCGAAAGATTGGCCACCCCGGTCCCGTTGAACCTCTTCCACGCCTCGCAAAACAGGCGATAGGAAGGAGGGTCGGATTTGACGATCGTCAACTCCAGGCCGTCGGGGACGAACTGCTGGCCCGCGCCACTGCCCTTGACGCCGATTCCCTCGCACAGTTTGGCTGAAGCCGTATCGAGCGAACGATACTTGAGCGCGTATCGCCAGCAATCGACAACCTCATCGTCTGGCTTCGGCGGCACGCACTGTGTTTGGTTGACGGCACGAAGCGCACCGAGGAAAAGGTGCTCGTCGCCCTCGTCGCCGATATGTACTGATCTGGAAAGCAGGCCGGCGAACGCCATCAGAGCATCGTGGCGTTCGGACGCAGTTTCGTGGTGCTGCCTGCGGAGGAGCGCCCGCCCGCGCCCGGCAGCGTTGCCCGCCGCCTCATCGACGCCGCACCGGGAATAGAGGTCATACGCCTCAAGAATCCATTCCTTGAGCGCGGGCGGGACGGGGGCAATCTCGACGTCATCGAGGCTGAAGCCATCGACCCAGCGGTACATCTTGCCGGTGTGGTGGATCGAGGGCGGCATGACGCTCTGTTCCTGCCCCTTGTTCCCGCCGAGCCGAACCTCGACGCCGCGCCAAGTAAAGACGTTTACGGGCGGCAGACTGTCCTCGTGCTGGAAGAGCCGGTGGGGGCTTTTCCCCGACTCCCATGTCGGCGTATCGAACCTGCCGAGGCCGAGTTTGTGCAGCACATCGATTCCCTCCGCGCTGTCGGCTTCGACATCGAAGACGGCCCGGCCCGGCACGCCGTAGGTCGGCCCAAGAATTACGCCCACGTTTGGCGCTGTATGGTCATCAGCCCACCACTCCATTGCGACATCCTCTGAGGTCGTTGATGAGCGGGGTGAAGTGGCCCAAGCCTCGCCTATCGGGTGTTTGCCCGGCTTCGAGCAGCGACTGCCCATGTTGCAACCGCAAACACCGACGGCAACGGTCCGATACACCTTCACGACCCTCAAGCCCTTCGCGATGTAGCCAGCGACAATCTTCGCCATGTTTTGCCGCAAAGGCAGGCGGAAATCAGCAGCGCACATATCTAGAACTCCTGTAGGCCGAGTCGTTTGACTCGCCGCCCGCCACCGGCCACTATGGAGGTGCAGCGCAGATGACCCGACCACGTTTCACAGGCGTGGCCGGGTTTTTTGTCGTCAACCGCCCCGTGGTCGCACCGCAGCTAACGCTTCGCATCGCACGTCCGCGAGGCAGGCCGACAACCGCACCAGCGACTCCCCGGCCGCGGCCAGCGCCTCGCCCAGCTCGCCTCGGCCGCCGCGGGCGGCGTTGACCGCCCGCAGTGAACACAGGGCGTCGAGCAACCAGTCCTCCAGCCGGCCGGCGACGTCCTCGTAGGCCTCGTCACCGGCTTCGACTGCGCACCGCAGGTGCGAGGCGACTGCCTTGGCCAAGAGCGACTCCCAGCGGTTACCGCCGGCACGGATCACGGTCATCAACAGTTCGTCGTGCATGGTCACATCCCCATCTTGTTGAGTTGACGCATCGCTCGCTTCGATGCCACCGTCGGCGACGGGGTTTGCGGCGCCTGATCGACGGCGGAACGCTGCTCGATGAACTCGATCAGCGCGCTGTGAGGCACGTAGACGTTTCCGCCGACACGAACTACGCGGAGGATCACGCCGCGCGAGCCGCGTTTCGACCAGCGCCACAGCGTCGATACGGCGGTCTTGGCGCCGCCTCGCCGGCGGGGCAACCGCCGAGCTGCCTCGGAGAATGTGAGAAGTTCCTCACCGTCAAGGACGGAAACAGACATTGGGGCCTCCTGGTGAATGGAGGCCGCGCGGCGCAGCGTGACGCATACAAGGCATGCGCAAGATTGGCGGGGCACCGGCGGCCGGAAATCGTAAAAAACGATTCAGCCGAGCGTCTATTGCCCCGCCGAGGGCTACTAACGGGCGAAGACCTTTGCCCGCGGCATTTCAGTTTTCGAACCCGGTTTCCGATGCCCCACGATTCCGGTCACTTACGCTGCCGGTGGGGCGTTGGGGCCTACGCGAGCCTGTGGTGTTCAGTCGGTGCCTGGCGATGCATCGGAAACCAAAACGCCTGCGGATACCCGCAGGATTCGTCGAGCCGCTCGTGCTCAACGTTTCTGTAGTATAGCCGACGAGTGCGGAATCGTGCAACCGAGTACTACACCTAGCCAAGCTTCGTCATCGCGGCGGCGGCCTTCTGGCGATCGACCTCCGCATACACCTCCGTCATCACGGCCGACCGATGGCCGAGCACCACGCGGGCCGCCTCGATGCCGATCTCGCGCCGCAGCTCCGTCGCGGCAGCGTGCCGGAGTTGGTGAGGGTGCCAGTGCTCGATTTCGGCTCGCTCGCAGGCCCGACCTACGGCATGACCCAGACGGCCAGGCGTGTACCGCTCGCCCGGCAGGCGGCGATTTTGGGCCTTCCCGCCCCGTTTCCGGGCATCGGCCGCCCGCCTGTTCCTCGCCGCCCGAATCCGGTCGGCATCCGACCGTCTGGCGACCTTGGTCGCCTCGCGGACCGCAGCCGCCGCCTCCCGCGGCTGAAACAGGAATGCCGTCGGATCGGCCCGGAGCCACTCGGCCAGCACGGCCTGCGCCCGCGGCCCGATGTAGATCACCCGTTCGTGGCCGCGGTGGGCCGTCTTGTGGGTCTGGGGACGGTATTGCCACGGGCTGCCAGTGCGGTCGATGTCGCCCGTCCGCATGATGCAGATTTCGCCCGACCTTGCCCCCGTCAGCCGCATAAGGCGCAGCATGGCCCGAATCTGCGGGGAGCGTATCTCCGCGAGCGTCGCCTCAAACACGGCATCGCTCACCGGCGTCACAGGTGGCGTTTCCTTGGCCGTCGTGCGGCCGGCTTGGAGCCACTTAACCGCGAGCAACGCCTGCCAGTTGCCGGCCGGCAGCAGCTCATTCTCGACGGCCCAGGCCCAGGCCCGCACGATCCTCCCGACCCGCTGGTTGATGTATTTCCGGGCAAGCCCCGCCTCGATCCAAGTCTGCCGCACGGCCTTCAGCGCCAGCGGCCCGAAGTCGCGGGCGAGCGTGTGCCCGTACATCCCGACCAGCGGCCGCATCGCGAGCCGAATCTGCGCCGGCTCTCGGCTGGGGGCCGCGTAGTAGGTGGCCGCGAACTTTCGGTAGGCGAGCACCAACTCCGCCACCGTGACGGCCCGGCCCGCCCCGCCGCTCATGCCACCGTTGGCGTTCCATTCGCCGATCAGGCGACGATACTCAATCTTGGCTCGCCTAGAGCCCCACGGCCCCAGGTAGTGATCTTTGCCGTCGATCGTGACAACGGCCTGTTTCGACGGCTTGTGGAGCCTGAGGGAAGGCTTACGCATCTTCATCGCACGGTCCTCCTTTGGGGTTAAACCAGGCAGCTACCGGGTAGCTACCGGATTTCTTCCGGTTGGAAGCCGCACGATTCGACGTCGAATCGGTGAACGGAAAGCCGTTCTCAGCCTGCTCTTACGATCCAGTGGACGGGGGGAGAATCGAACTCCCGACACACGGATTTTCAGTCCGTTGCTCTACCAACTGAGCTACCCGTCCAGGTGTGGGACGCAGCCGAAGAATGCGCCGGTCTCACAGGCCGTTTCCTACGGTGAAACGCCTGAACTGTCAACGAAACCTGGGATTCTCGCGGAGAAAACGGCCGTTCTTCAGTGCCTGCGGCGGTTCGGCGCGAACAGGTGCGCGACCAGGATCAGCCCGAAGGCGAGCCAGCCGAGACTGGCTCCGGTCAGGGAGGCCGGGAAACCCGCCGGCCCCTCGAGATCGAGATCCTGCAGGGCGAGAAAGACGAGCCAGACGGCGAGGCCGCCAGCCATGGACCGGAACACCGCCCTCCCGATCGCGGCGAATGGAAGGCCGGCCTTGGGGCGAAGCAGCGGCGGCTGGAACGAGACGGAATCTCCGGCGGTGAGCGTCGGCCAGGAACCGTCCTCCTCGGGCCGTCGTGGCGGCGCATCCCATTGCCAGGGCAGCCAGGTGGCGCGTGACGACTCGTCAGAGGCCGCGGAAAGGTCGCTGCCGCTGTCCATATCGACTCCCTTGCCCGCCCTCGGCCGCCGAGGCATCGGCAGGGGAGTTGCCGGCGTCCACCGTTCCAGCCGTTCGACGACACCGGCCGCGGAGTGGATCCTCTTGGCCGGATCCTTGGCCATCATCTCGTCGATCACGCGGCAGAAGCCGGCACTCAGCCGGGGCGCGAGTTGGTTTACGGGGATCGGCGTGTCGGTGAGGTGCCGCTGCATCTTTTCGCGGCGGGTGCCCCCTGGAAACGGCACCTGCCCGGTGACGGCGAAGTAGAGCGTGCAGCCGAGGGCGTAGATGTCGGCCGACGGGCCGACGTCGTCGGGCGTGCGGATCTGCTCGGGGGCGATGTAGTCCATCGTGCCGACGACCCGACCGAGCCGCGACGACTCCTCCTCGAGCTGCGAACCGGCCAGGCCGAGATCGAGAACCTTCGCCCGGCCGTCCGGCAGCACCATGATGTTGCCCGGCTTCACATCGCGATGGACGAGCCCCCGGTCGTGGGCGTAGGCCAGACCCCGGGCCGCCTGCGAGATGACCGACGCTGCCAGCGGTTCGTCGAGCGGCCCATGCTTCAGCACCTGCCGCTTGAGGTCGAGGCCGGGCACATATTCCGTCACGAGGTAATACACCATCGCGTCGTAGCCCGCGTCGAAGGCGCGCACCAGGTTTTCGTGGTCGAGCCGGCCGAGCATCCGCATCTCGCGGCGGAAGGCCGCCTCGCTTTCAGGCGTCGACTTGGCCCGGGGCAGCACCTTCACAGCCACCTCGCGGCCCATCATCGCGTGCTCGGCTCGAAACACCTGCCCCATCCCGCCGCGGGCCAGTTCATCGAACACGGTGTATTGTCCGAGCCGGAACCGCCGCCTGCCGGCCAAGAGTTCCCGAGCCTGAAACTTCGTGAGGATCTTGTCCCCCACGAGACGCTCCGCGACAGCCTGGTCCCAGGCCTCTGAGTCCGTGGCTCCCGCATCGCCCGCTCCGGGCATCTCGATCCCTGTTGCAGACTCGGCCGCGACGAGCTGGTCTTCGTCCACGAGGCCGCTCGCCAGGACGGTGTCGCGGAACCTCGGCCGCTCGCGTTGGGAATTGCCGGACTGGGACATGGCCAACGAGTCTACTCCCCCGCCGCGGGGAGCGAGCCTGCCGTGGAAGTGAGTCAGGCTTCCCGGATCAGGGAGCCGAAGCTGGCCCGCCAGGCGGCGGGGATCGGCGCAGCCAACCGCAGGTGACGGCCGTCGGACGGGTGCCTCAGTTCGAGTTCGGCCGCATGGAGCGCGATGCCGCCGGGCTCTCGATACGGGAGTCGGCTGCCGTAGGTGCGGTCGCCGACGATCGGGCAGCCGCGTGCGGTTAGTTGCACCCGCAGCTGGTGCCGGCGGCCGGTCACGGGCTCGAGTTCCACGAGCGAGACCTCGCCGGCACGGGCGACGACCCGTGCCCGCGTGTGCGCCGCTTGAACGAGCGGGCGGATCGGCGTCCCCGGGCGATTGTCTGGACGGGTTGGTCGAGTGGCCGCTGGTCTCCCCTGCTCCGGCCGCCTGCCCCGACTCGGAGGCATGGTTCGCGGCTGGGCTGGGCTCTTCCCCTGCGGCACGATCGTGGAACAGCGATCCCCTTCGACCCGGCTGATCTGGTCATGCCAGTCCACCCACTGCTCGAGCGGTGCAGGGAATCGCCCCGTCACCACGGCCAGGTACCGTTTCTGGACGGTGCGATCCCGGAATTGCCCGGCCAGCGTTGCCGCGGCGGCGGGCGTCTTGGCGACGACGACGAGGCCTGAAACGGGCGCGTCGAGCCGACTGACGATTCCCACGAACCCTGCCGGCCCCTGCCGTTCGGCCAGGATCTGGTACAGGCTCGACCTGCCTCGCGGGGCGTTGGCCGTTGGGAGCCCAGCCGGCTTCACGACGGCGATGAGTTCGTCATCCTCGAGGACTATTTCCAATGGCCAGGGCGATCGAGAATCGTTGCGCATGCCTGTAAGGTTCCCCGCGGCGGATCCGGCTGGCAAGCGAGGAGCGGATTGACGCGGCGATGGAGTAGCATTCAGGCCGGACACTGCCGACTTCGCGGAGCGCGACCCCGTCATGCAGACCTTCGACGCGATCGTTGTCGGCACCGGCGGCATGGGGGCGGCCGCCGCCTGCCACCTTGCCCGTCGCGGCGGCCGGGTGCTTGGCCTCGATCGATTCCCGCTGGTGCATGACCACGGCAGCTCCCACGGCCACACACGGCTCATCCGGCAGGCCTACTACGAGCATCCCGACTATGTGCCGCTGGTGCTGCGGGCCTACGCGGCCTGGCGGGATCTCGAGGCGGCGAGTGGCCGGCGTCTCTGCGTGGAGTCGGGACTGGTGATGGCAGGGTCGGAGACGGGCGAGGTGGTGCCCGGGGCAATTGCATCGGCGGGCATCCACCAGCTCGACATCGAGACGCTCACGCCCTTCGAAGCCGAGGCCCGCTGGCCGGTCCTCCGCGTCCCTCAGGACTTTCGTGTGGTCTTCGAGCCACACGGGGGATACCTCTTCGTGGAGGACTGTGTTCGAGCGCACGCGGAGCAGGCCGTGGCCCACGGCGCCGATCTGCGGTCGGGCACTACGGTGTATGGGTGGCGAGCCATAGGCAATGACGTCGTCGTCGATACCGATGCCGGCCGTTTCGCCGCCGCGCGACTCGTGCTCTGCCCCGGTTCATGGGCGCCGGATCTCCTGCGGCTTCCACAGGTGCCGTTCGTGGTCCTGAGGAAATGGCTCTTCTGGTATCGGCCAACTCCGGCGAACGCGGCCCATTTTGCCCCGCACGCACTGCCATGCTTCGCCTTCGACACCAGAGCTGGATTCTTTTATGGCTTTCCACAACTCGATGACCGCGGCGTGAAGCTGGCGGAACATACGGCGGGCCGCGTCGTGACCGATCCACTCGCCGATGGGCAGGATCCCGAGCCGGCGGATCAATCCCGCGTCGAGGCTTGGGCCGCGGCCCATCTCCAAGGGCTCGGCCACGACTGCCGGTCCCGTACGGCCTGCCTCTACACGATGTCCCCAGACAGCCACTTCGTGCTCGGCCTGCATCCCGAGCATCCGCAGGTTGCGATCGCGGCCGGCTTCTCGGGGCATGGCTTCAAATTTGCCAGCGTCGTGGGAGAGATTCTCGCGGACCTCGCCCTCACCGGTATGACCGCGCAGCCGATCGGATTCCTCAGTCCCGAGCGGTTCTGCGGTTCAGGGGGTGTTCGGTCGGCGTCGGCTCAGGTGGCTCCCGGCAACGAGTGCGGATGATGATTCGAAGCTCCGAGCTCGTGGGCTGGTTGCTCTTTCTGGTCGTCCCGCCGATGGTGTATGTCGCGGGGGTGTCGACCGACGCCGACGAGCAGGCCTCGCTCTTTGCCTCGATCCTGGCGGGGGCGGTGCTGCTCTGGATCTTCTCGCTCGTGGACGAGTTCGTTCCGCCGCTGGCCGCGGTGGTGGCCACCTTGTTCGTGGGGCTTGCCCCGACGGAGGTGGCTCTCGGCGGCTTCGCGTCGCCCACGCTCCTGGCTCTGCTCGGCGTGTTCGCGCTTTCCGCCGCCATGCGGGAGTCGGGGCTGAGCCGCCGCGTGATCCGTGCGGTGCTCGCCCGGGTGCCCGACCGGCCTTTTTTCAAGAGGCTGGTCTTGCTCCTCGGCGGCTTCTCGCTCTCGCCCATCACGCCGTCGGGCAACAACCGGATGGCGATCCTCCTGCCGCTCTACCGCGATGCGGTTTCGGAGGGGCGTCGACCGGCGGAAGTCGCGGCAGCGACGGCTCTCTTCGCCGCCACGTACTCCGGGGCGATGCTCTTCTCGCCGATGCTGCCCACGAGCAAGTCGGCGAATCTTGCTGCGGTGGGGCTTCTGCCAGAGCAGGTTCAGGAGCAGTTCGTCGGCCCCTTCTGGCTGCTGGCTGCAGCTGTCGCGGCGCTGGGTGTCACGCTCTGGCACCTCGGGCTGCTGGGCTGGATGTTTCCGGCAGAGGGGGGCGGAGAATCTCCGAGTGATCTGCCGCGCACTCCCGCGGTGGCCGCTGAGCCGCTCCAGCGGGCCACGTCTGCCGAGTGGATCGCCGGGGCGGGCTTCGCCTTTTTTCTCATCGGCGTGGCGACGGTCTCGTGGCACCACGTGCCGCCGGCCTGGATCGCCGGGATCGTGCTCGTCGGGCTCCTCCTCTCGGGATCGTTTGGCCGCGAGTCGTTTCGGCGGCAGATCGACTGGCCGATGCTCTTTTTTCTGCTGGGCGTCGACTGCCTGGTGCGGATCATGGATCATCTTGGCCTGGGGGAGGCACTGGCCGAGGCGGTCGGCGGGTTCTACGGCTTCGTCGACGGGAAGATCGAGCGGTTTGTAGCCGCGGGCCTGGTCACCACGCTCGTCGTGCGGTTGGCGTTGCCCGTGACGGCCGGCATGCTCACCGGCACGGTCATCCTGCTCCCGGTCGCGGCGGCCCACGGCATTCATCCCTGGATCTGCGTGTTCCTGACGGCGCTGTTCAGCGACATCTTCTTCCTGCCGTACCAGAGTTCCGTGTATCTGCAGGCCTGCTCCCAGGCCGGAGAGACCTTCGACCACAGGCGTTTCATGACCTACAACCACGGGATGAATCTCGCCCGCGTAGCCCTGGCCTACGCTTCGATCCCGTGGTGGCAGTGGCTCGGTCTCGTCTAAACGGCTCGTCTTCGGTTTCACCATGGTTCCCGACGCTCGCCTCATTCGCGGCTTCCTCGTCACGCTCGCCACGGCTGGCTTCGTGGCGATCCTCGCCGCGTTCAATGCCTCGAAGCCGAGGATTCTCGTCCTCCAGGCCGCCGAAAAGGGGACGCCGTGGGCGTCCGGCGTCGATCGGGGCATCCGGGCGGTGCTCGCCGCCAACCGTCGCCCTGTCTCGGTGGCGTGGCACTGGCTCGGCCTCACCCGCACGCTCTCGCCTCAGGGGCGGGCCACCGCGGTGGCATCCGCCCATCGGGCGATCGCGTCGTTCGACCCCGACGTGCTGATGGCGATCGACGACGAGGCCAACGCTGCGGTGGCGCAGGAGTACGCTCGGTCCGGGCGGCCGCGGGTGCTCTATGTGTCGATCGATCGAGTGCCAGAAGCCTATGGCTACGGCCCCGGGGCCAATGCCACCGGGATCGTGGAGCGGCTGCCACTCGCGGCCGTATGCGACGCTCTTTCGGCCATCCGCGCCGGGCGGCCGCTCCGAATCGCCGCGGTCGGGGCGGCCAACGATACGGGCCGGGCTGAACTCGCGCAGGTGGAGAGCTTCGACTGGGCGCCGCACACGCTGGTCGCGATCCGGGCAGCCACCGACACGGCCGACTGGCGACGGTTTGTCGAAACCGATGCCGCGACAGCCGACGTGCTGCTCGTGCTGAGTTATGCGGGGCTCGATGGCCCCGACGGGCGTCCGGTCGACGAGCGGGAGCTCGCCAACTGGGTCGAGGAGTCGGCCCGCCCCCTGCCGATCGGCCTGCACGCGGGCTATGTCTTTGATGGCGGCGGTTTTGCGATTTCTCCGCCGCCCGTCGCCACCGGCCGGCTCGCGATGACGCTCGCACTCGACCTGCTCGACTCGCCATCCGGGCACGCGTCCCAGCTGCCCCCCCCGGCCATTTCGGACCATTTCGACGTGGCCGTGAACCGTCGCCGTTTGGACCGGCGGCAGGTCACGTTGCCGCCGATCTACATCGAAGCTGCCCGTGCGGCGGGGAGCCTCGTCGACGAATCAAACCCGCTGGCTGTCCCGCAGGGCCGGTGAAGCCGGACCGCGGATGCACCAATCGTCTCGTGCCACGGGCTCCGGCACCGGGTAGATTCAGCCAGCATGGCTCAGGAAACGCCCCTCAGAATCGTACTGGCAAGCGGTTCGCCCCGGCGGGCGGAGTTGGCCCGGGCCGAAGGGTGGCAGGTGAGGGTCTGTCCGCCGCCGGATGAGGCGGAGGAAACCGCGGCTCCGCGGGGGCCGCGGGAGTCGCTCGAGGAGTTTGTGATCCGGCTGGCCTCCGTGAAGGCGGCCGCGGTCGTCGAGCAAGGTGTCACAGGCCTCGTCGTGGCCTGCGACACCGTGGGCGAGGTGGAGGGACTCGTGCTGGGGAAACCGGCCGATCGCACCGACGCCGCCCGGATGCTGCAGGCGCTGTCGGGCAGAACCCACCGGGTCGTCTCAGGCGTGTGCCTCTGGCGGATTGCCGAGGACGGCAGCCGGGGCGAGCCTCTCACCGGCTCGGCCGAAAGCACGCTCTTCTTGCCGTCGCTCGACGAGGCCTTTCTCGACGACTACCTCGCCAGCGGTCTCTGGAAGGGCAAGGCGGGAGCCTGCGGCTTTCAAGACGGCCGCATTCCGCTGACGCTCATCGCCGGCAGTCCCTCGAATGTGGTCGGTCTGCCGCTCGAACTGCTGCGGGGGATGCTCGCCCTGCCCTGAACCTGGCGAGGCGGCCCCTCAAACGACACCGCCCCGCACGGCTTTTGGCCATGCGGGGCGGGCGAAGAAAATTCCGGCGATACCTACTCTCGCGCTTTTGGCACTACCATCGGCTCTGGAAGCTTAACTACCGTGTTCGGGATGGGAACGGGTGTGACCTTCCAGATATGGTCACCGGAAAATACGTGCTCGCCGCCATCTCGCGGCGAGAATATTGAGGTCGTGGTAATCGGCACGGGCTGGTCACCAATCTCACCCGCGGATGCGGGTGACTCAATCGGCAAGCCCTCGATACGAGTGGTCAAGCAATCGTCCGTTAGTACCGGTTAGCTGAGTGCATTACTGCACGTACACGTCCGGCCTATCAACCTGGTCGTCTTCCAGGGGACTTTCGGGTTAAACCCTCCGAAACCTGATCTTGAGGCGGGCTTCACGCTTATATGCTTTCAGCGTTTATCCGTTCCGTTCTTAGCTATCCAGCCGTGCCGCTAGCGCGACAACTGGCACACCAGAGGAACGTCCTTCCAAATCCTCTCGTACTAAAGAAGAATCCTCGCAAGTTTCGTACGCCCACAGCAGATAGGGACCGACCTGTCTCACGACGGTCTGAACCCAGCTCACGTACCACTTTCATTGGCGAACAGCCAAACCCTTGGGAGCTTCTCCACCCCCAGGATGTGATGAGCCGACATCGAGGTGCCAAACCGCTTCGCCGC
>CAMDDJ010000037.1 GCA_945891385.1 Candidatus Kuenenia stuttgartensis
AACGCGGCTTCGTGGCCGGCACGACCGTGACAATTCGCAAGTACAACGCCGAAGGCGACCTGGCCCAGGCCAATGCGATCGCCCGAGAGATCGTCGGCGGCCCGTTCGATCTCGTGCTGACCTCGAGCACGCCGTCGCTGCAGGCCGTCGCCACCGCCAATACCCGCGGCCGGCCCGAGGGCAGCCGATTGCACCACGTGTTTGCCGCAGTGGCCGATCCGTTCTCGGCCGGCGTGGGGCTCGATCGTCGCGACCCGCTGATCCATCCGCCCCATCTCGTCGGGTACGGCAGCCTGGCGCCCGTGGACGCGACCTTCCGGTTGCTTCAAACGATCGCGCCACAGGTCCGCCGGGTGGGTGCGGCTCACAATCCCGCCGAATCCAATTCCCGACGGTTCATGGAACTCGCCCGAGCCACCTGCGCGGCCCGCGACCTCGAACTGCTCGAGGCGGCCGTGGAGAATTCGTCAGGCGTCGTCGAGGCGGTGCAATCGACGATCGCCCGCGGGGCCGAGGTGATCTTCGTGCCGGGCGACACGACGGTTGCCAGCGTGATCGACTCGATCGTGGCAGTGGCGGGGAAGGCTGGAGTGCCGGTGTTTTCGCTCGTGCCGGGCGTTCCCGACCGGGGCACGCTGTTCGACGTGGGCTACGACTTCGTCGAGGTGGGCCTGCTTGCCGGCCGGGTTGCCGGCGACATCCTCAGCGGCACCGACCCGGCCACGATTCCGATCGGTGAGACCGCCAAGGCGATCCCGCCCCGGCTGACGGTGAACCTCGAGGCGCCGGGCTATGACCGCACGGTGTGGCGGGTGCCGGAGGCGATCCTGCGGCAGGCGAAGATCGTGATCGGCCCGGAGGGTCGGAAGGACCAGCCCGACGCCGTGCTCGAAGGCCCCTTCGACGAGCCCCACGACCCGGCGCTGCGGTAGGCCACGTGCTGCACTCGGTTTCCTACGCCGCTCGATTGGCATGGGAACCCCTCCAGCGCACGACTGATCGGGACGGCGGTACCGCGAGGAACGTGCAGGGCGAGCGATCTACGGCGCTTGTTCACGGCTGCCGTCGTGGGCGGAGGCGACGCACGCCATCATCACCCGCTGCACGGCCAGCGCTTGCTCGGGCCACACGTCCTCCCGCTTGCCGCTGAGCACGAGCTCGGAGAAGTGGCGAAAGAGATTGGTCTCCTGGGCCGACGGATGGCTGTTGGAGTATTCGTCGATCGTGACAAGCCGATCGTGCCGCTCCATCCGGAAGTCGCAGCCGTCGAGCACGAACTGCGGCCTCGACACGGTGAAGGCGAGCTCGTTGCCCAAGTACGGCAGCACGAAGTCGTCGACCCGCACGCTGCCCCGCGGTCCGCTCACGTGCACCCACTGCTGGTGGTCGATGAGGAACGAGCAGAAGAAGCTGGCCGAGGCCTCGGGTTCGCCCCGCCAGAAGAGTTCGCCAGAGAACTCGACCGGCACCAGAGCGGCGCTGCCGGCCGCGGCCTTGGCCACGAGCAGACGGCCGGTCACGGCGTCGGGCAGCCGAGGCCAGAGGGCCCAGAGCGAGACCGAGATCGTGTACCAGCCGAGGTCGCCCAGCGCGCCGAGCGGTTCCAGCTGGCTGAGCATCCGGATGTTGCCGGCGTGAAATTCCTCGGGGGCGCAGAAGCTGAACTGCGAGGCGATCCGGCGGATCGGGCCGATGCCGTCCTCGTCGGCTCCGAGAAAGCCGCGGATCGCCTCGAGGCGGCGGCTGTGCCGAAACATGACGCCATCCATGAACTGCACGCCGCTTGCGCGGCAGGCGGCGAGGATCGTCTCGAGGTCGGCCACGGTCGCGGCGCAGGGCTTTTCTACGAGCACGTGTTTGCCCGCCTCGGCGGCCCGCACGGCCCACTCCGTGCGCAGCCCAGTCGGCAGCGGCAGGTAGACCGCGTCGATGTCGTCGCGGGCGAGGAGGTCCGCATACGAGCCGAGGGCCTCGGGCCGGCGGGCGACAGGCCGGCTGGCGGAGCAGGCGTTGATGAAGGCCTCGGCCCGGGCGGCATCCCGGCTGGCGACCGCCGCAAGTTCCGCATTCTCGGCGTTGGCGATCGAGAGCCAGTTTTTGGCGGCAATCCCCGCGGTACCGAGAATGCCCCAGCGGCAGACGGAAGTGCGAGCAGTCATGATGCCTCGGCGGTCAGGGAACCCTCGGGGCAGGTTCCCCGACCGCCGCAGGATAGTCGCCACACGGGTAGAGGCTCAATCGGCCGCGGTTCGCCCGCCGACCGGGGGTCGACGAAGCCGCGACTTTCGTCGTGCTCGGGCGGCGACGAAGCCGAGTCCGGCGATCGCCGCCAGGGCGAGCGTGGTCGGCTCGGGGACCGCGACCGGTGCGACCGCCAAGGGGCGGGCGATGGTTCCATCATGGTACGTCCTCAGGCCAACAACCTGATATCGCGATCGGTTGCCGCCGCGGGCGGCCAGCCGGCTACAGGACATAGATACACATCTGTTCATTCTTGGCGAGCCGATTGGCCTCGCTCTTGACCCCCGCAAGAACCACGCAATATGGTTACCCATATGAAGACAACTGTAGATATTGCAGACGACCTTCTGCTCCGTGCGAAGCGCGAGGCCGAGGCGTCTCAGACCACGCTGCGGAGCCTGATCGAAGAGGGCCTGCGAGAGGTGCTCGGCCGCAAGGCGTTGGCGAAGCACAAGCCGATCAAGCCGGTAACGTTTCGGGGACGGGGGTTGCAGCCGGAGTTCCGCGGCAAAAGCTGGGACGCGATTCGCGACGCCATCCATGGAATCGCCGAGTCATGATCGCGATCGATACCAATCTGCTCGTCTATGCCCACCGCGAAGACAGCGAGTGGCATGCCCAAGCCAAGGCGTGTCTCGTCGACCTGGCCACGAGCGGGAATCCCTGGGCCATCGCCTGGAGTTCGCTTCACGAGTTCCTCGCCGTCGTCACCCATCCACGGATCTACACCCCGCCCAGTCCACAGGCGATTGCCTTCGAAGCGATCAAGGCCTGGCAGGACTCGCCAGGCCTGCATCTGCTCCACGAGGGGCCCGGCTATCTCGATAAACTCGAACGACTGTGTGTGCGGGCCAGGATCGCGGGAGGGAGGATACACGATGCGCGCATCGCGGCCACCTGCCTGAACCACGGCGTCGCCGAACTCTGGACTGCTGA
This sequence comes from Candidatus Kuenenia stuttgartensis, assembly GCA_945891385.1. Lineage (GTDB taxonomy): Bacteria > Planctomycetota > Planctomycetia > Pirellulales > UBA1268 > QWPN01. The sequence goes on from CAMDDJ010000037.1 coordinate 3,178, forward strand.
CCGCGATTTCTCGCTCTTTCCGGAATTGAAGACGCGGAACCCGCTTCTCCGCGGCTAGCACTCCTCCCATCACGACCCCCAATCCGAGACGCGGCCCATGAAATCGCTCACTGAGCATCTCTCCTTCAACCTTCCGGCCCGGATGGCGTTTCTCAACATCACTCCCCAGGTGGACGAACTGGTGGAGCGTTCGGGCATTCAGGAGGGCCTCTGTCTCGTCAACGCGATGCACATCACCGCCAGCGTGTTCATCAACGACGATGAATCCGGGCTCCACGAGGATTACAAACGCTGGCTGGAGCATCTCGCGCCCTTCGACGCTTCGCCGCAGCGGTACGCCCACAACCGTACGGGCGAGGACAATGCCGACGCCCACCTCAAACGCCAGGTGATGGGGCGGGAGGTGGTGGTGGCGATCACTAAGGGCCGCCTCGACTTCGGGCCCTGGGAGCAGATCTTCTACGGTGAGTTCGACGGCCGCCGCCCCAAACGGGTGCTCGTCAAGCTGATCGGGGAGTGAGCCTGCCGCGATGCGGCCACGCCGGCTTTCCGAGTCCACCCGGGCGGCCGGCGACGGTAGGGCCGTGTCGCCTGGCTGAACGTCGGCTCTGGTTCAATGAGCGAGCCGTTGAAGCGACCGTATCGTTCTGAGCGATCGGGCTTCGGCTCGCAGGCGTGATCGGTGAGGGGTATGCTTCGAGGGTGTCGATCGCAGCCAGGCGGCGGTCTCAGGGAGTCATCCATGGTTGAATTCACGATCACCGGCGAGGAACTCTGGAATCGAATGGAGCGTGCCGTGGAAAAAGTCAACGAACGACTGCGAAAGACAGTGGGGATTCTGGAGGCGGCGGGCGTGCCCTATGCCGTGATCGGCGGCCACGCCGTACGGGCTTGGGTGGCCCAGGTGGACGAGGCCGCCCTGCGGACGACGAAGGACGTAGACATTCTCGTGCGGCCGGCCGACCTGCCCGCGATGATCGCGGCGATGACGGCGGCGGGCTTCCATCATCGCAACACCTCCGGCCTCGACATGTTTGTCGAAGACCCCGACGGCTCCGCCCGCGACGCGGTGCATGTGCTGCTCGTCGGCACGGTGGAGCGCAGCGGCGAGCCGAATCCCGACATCGTGCCCGCGGTCCGCACTGACGACCTCCAGACCGTCGCCCTGGAAACGCTCGTGCGCATGAAGCTCAACGCCTTTCGTGACAAGGACCGTGTGCATCTCCGCGACATGATCTCCCTCGGGATGATCGACGCCAGCTGGCCCGCCCGCTTCCCGGAACCACTCCGGGAGCGGCTCCAGATGCTCCTCGACGACCCCGACGGCTGACCGCGGTTCCGAAAGACGCTCGGCCAGTTCACGCGGATGGCGGCCGCCGGGTGTTGCTAGCGGTGGCCGGAAGGGTGGCGATGCCGGCCAGTCTCAGCTCGCCGGCTCGTCGTCGCCAAAGGGCAGCCGCCGCTGCGGGTCGGGACTAGACCGGGCGGCCGGCGACCCGCCGGCGGGCGGTTTCCGGAGCTGCCGGCGAATTGGATCTTGCTGCATCGCGCTACGGCGGTCTTTGCGGCTGCCGTGCCGTCGGGCCACCTCGCGGGCCTGTTCCCTGGCGGTGGTACTGCCGCGGGCCGTCGCCAGACGGCGCTTTGCTTCGCGGACGGCGACGGCATGGTCGATGATCGGCGCGGGGTAGTCGGCATCGATTCGGCAGCCAGCCGCCTGCTGCACACCCGCCGGCATCTTCCAGGGCTCGTGGAGATAGAGATCCGGCACCCCGCCGAGTTCGGGCAGCCAGCGGCGGATAAACAGGCCGTGGGGATCCTGGTCGAGGGCCTGCTTCGTCGGATTGTAGATGCGGAGCGTGTTGATGCCGGTCGTGCCGCTCTGCATCTGCAGCTGCGACCAATGGATGCCCGGCTCGAAGTCGAGGAAGTGCCGGGCGAGATGGAGCCCGACCGGTCGCCAGTGGAGCCAGAGCGAGTAGGCGGCAAACGAGACGAGCAGGGCCCGCATCCGGAAGGTGAGCCAGCCGGTGGCAAGCAGGCTCCGCATGCAGGCATCGACGAGCGGATAGCCGGTGCGGCCCGCCTGCCAGGCCGCAAGCCGGTCGGGATCGACCTCGGTCTCCCGCAGGCCGTCGGCTGCCCGCAGCATGTTCTGCAACTCGATCGCCGGCTCGTCTTCGAGCTTCTGCATGAAGTGGCAGTGCCAGTGGAGCCGCGATTGCATCGCCCGCAGGCTCCGCTGCCAGGCCCGCAGCGTCTGCCGCTCCGTCGCGTTCACCGCCGCGGCCAGGGCGGCGGTCACGTCCCGTCTCCGCGTCTCGCTCGCCTGCCAGACCGTCCGCATCGAGAGCGTGCCGAAGGCGAGATGCGGGCTCAGCCGCGAGCAGGCCGTGGCTGCCGAGACGGGGCTGCTGATCCCGCCGGAGTAGCGTCGGCCGCGGTGGATCAGGAAGTCGTCGAGCACCCCGCGGGCGGCCCGCTCGCCGCCGGTCTGGCGGTCTTTCGTGTCGGGCGGGAGGCCGAGATCGCGGCAGCAGAGGATGCCGCATGAATCGATCCGCCCGATCGTTGTGAGGCCGCCCCGGCCCGTGCTCCGTGGCACCGTCGCCTGCCGACTTTCCATCCGTCCCTCCCAGCGGCGGTTCCAGCCGTTTCGGGAGGCGAGCCGCCGAACGACACCCGTCTGCGGCAGTTCGAGAAACTCGACACCTGTTTCCCGGGCCCAGCGGCGGACTCGCCGGTCGCGGGCGTAGCTGACGCCCGTGCCGGTCTCCTCGTGAGCTACAAGCAGCGTGAAGCCCGTTTCCATGCGGAGTTGCTCGAGCATTGCGACCGCCTCGCCCCGCCGAGTCACGAGCCGAATGCCGAGGTGGCCGAGGGCCGGCGCGAGGTCGCGGAGGCATTCCTCCTGAAATGCGGTGTGGCTCGAATCCCACTCCGGCTGCCCGAGCACCTCCGGCTCGTAGAGAAAGGCCGCGAACACGCCCCCTCCTCGGGCTCGGTCCACGGCCGCTGCCAGCGCCGCATGATCGTCCACGCGGAGGTCTCGCTTGAGCCAGACGCAGACCGGGGAACCAATGACCATGGTGGCGACAGAGAGATGTGGGAACCGATTCAATACCAGTGGTGAAGGATAGGCGGCGGACGAAGGGCCGACACTGGCGAGGTGGGTAGGGGGCGACGGTCCGACTCGGCGGCCGTTGCCGCGTGGAGACCTCGCCGTCGAGGTGCGGCCGCGATTGCGGGAACGGTCCCGGCGCGGCTATACCGATGGGCGGTCCGGGCCACTCAGGAGCACTCGATGGCGGCGTCTTTCTGGTCACTGCGGCCGTTTGGTCGGGTCGCTTTGGTCGCGGCCTTGGTTTGCGGGCTTGAGACCCAGTTTCCGAATCTGGCAACCGCCCAGCCCGGTGGTCGCAACTCACCAGGGCCGGGCCGAGGGAGTCCGGGACTAGGCGGTCCTGGCCCGGGCATGGGCGGAGCAGGCAAGTCAGGGCCCGGGATGCAATCGCCGGCTGCCCGCGGCCCAGGGATGGCCGGGCCGGGAGCCGGTGGGCCGGGCGGGCCCGGCATGGCAGGACCCGGCGGACTGCCACCAGGGGCGATACCGCCCGGCGGCATTCCGCCCGGTGTCGTGCCGGCGGGAGCCGCTGCCGGTCAGGCCCCGCGGCCGCCGGCTGCAGTCGCCGTGCCCCAGGCCGGCAACGCACCCCGTTCGGCGTCAAACCTGCCCCCATTCATACCGGCCTGGTACGCCCAGCATCCCGACGCCTGGCAGCATCCCAAGCCGTATGCCGACTGGCGGTCCACGCCGGCCCCGCCCATGGCCGTCGTGAATGCGTTCTTCGGCATCGGCCCGGAGAACCCCGCGCTCGCCCCGATGACGACAGCGGAGTGGCTCCCCCTCGGCGTGTTCACCACGCCGCCGCACGCGGGCAGCCAGCCGACCTCCTTTCAGCAGATCGCCGTCAGCAAGGCAGGGCAGGTGAAGGGGGTGATGTTCGACGCCGCCACGAACACGGTCCAGCCGATCAGCGGCCTCTGTGATGTGCTGTCGCACAAGATCACGTGGAGCGTCGGCCAGGTGGGCTCGCTCGGCTTCGAGACCACGCTCGACGAGATGCTCAAGCAGGCTCCGGCGGTATCGGTGATCTCGTCCGCCGGCACCCAGCCGGGGTCGCTCGTGCTCGTACCCGCTCCGTAGCGCAAAACCACTCGCAGGCGACCCGTGACGTCCTGCACCGAACGATTGTTCCTTTCCCCCGAGGGAGTTCTTCCATGACCACGCGTCGCCAATTCGTTCAGAGCCTTCCCGCCTTCGCCGTGGCGGCCAACATGCTCGAGGGCGAGGCCGCGTCGGCCGCTCCGGCTCCCGTCGCCCCGGCCGCAGGCCACTTCCATCCCAAGGGCAAGCCGCCATCCGAATTCACCAAGGCGGTGCTGCGGAAGGCGAGGCAGTCGCTGCCCTTCGACGACACCCGTGATTTCGAGGAGCAGCGACGGGGCCTGATCGCCCCGATGAAGGAACTCGCGATCCGCAACGAGGCCGGCGACGTCGTCTGGGACATGACGCGGTTTCAGTTCCTCGACCAAAAGGATGAATTCGACACCGTACATCCCTCGATGCACCGGATCGGCCAGCTCAATAACAACTACGGCCTCTACGAGGTCATCCCCGGCATCTACCAGGTTCGTGGCTTCGACCTGGCCCAGACGACGTTCGTTCGCGGCAAGACCGGGTGGGTCGTGTTCGACTGCCTGGTCACGGCCGACGCGATGCGGGCCGCCTGGAAGCTCTTTCAGGAGCACAAGGGAGAGGGACTGCCGGTCACGGCGGTCGTCTATTCCCACTCCCACGGCGACCACTGGGGCGGCGTTCGCGGCGTCGTCGACGAGGCCGACGTGCGGTCTGGCAAGGTCCAGATCCTCGCGCCCCGCGACTTCATGGAGTATTCGATTGCCGAGAACGTCTTCGCCGGCAACGCGATGAACCGCCGGCTCTTCTATCAATACGGCGTGCTCCTGCCGGTGAGCCCGTATGGCTACGTCACCCAGGGGCTCGGCCATGCGATCTCCCGCGGCACGTCGGGTCTGATCGCCCCGACCCATGTCGTGGAGCAGGACATCGAGGAGATCGAGGTGGACGGCGTGCGGATGATCTTCCAGAACACGCCCAACACGGAAGCGCCGTCGGAGATGAACACCTACATCCCCGAGATGAAGGCCCTCTGGATCGCGGAGAACGTCTGCGCCACGCTCCACAACATCTACACGCTCCGCGGAGCGCTCGTGCGAGACGCCCTCAACTGGTCGAAGTACATCAACGAGGTGATCTACCGCTTTGGCCAGGAGGCGGTGGTGATGTTCGGCGCCCACCACTGGCCTCGGTGGGGCAACGACCGGGTGCTGGAGATCCTCCGCGGGCAGCGAGATCTCTACGCCAATTTCAACAACCAGGTGCTCCATCTGGCCAACCAGGGCGTGACGATCAATCAGATCCACAACGAATACGAGCTCCCGAAGAGCCTGCAGCAGCGGTGGGACTGCCGCGGCTACCACGGCTCGGTGCCGCACAACGCCCGGGCGGTTGTCAATCGATACCTCGGCTACTGGGACTGCAATCCGGCCACGCTGATCCCGCTCTCGCCCGCAGACTCAGCGCCTGTCTATGTCGAGATGATGGGGGGCTCGGAAACGATCCTGGCGAAGGCCAGGCAACTCCACGACAAGGGTGACTACCTGCTCGCCTCGGAAATCCTCGACAAGCTCGTGCATGCCGAGCCGACGAACCGGGCGGCCAAGGATCTGCTGGCCGACGTGTTCGAGCAGATCGGCTACCAGCAGGAAAACCCCGGCCTCCGCAACAGTTTTTTGGCAGGGGCCTACGAACTTCGCGAGGGTATCCCCGAGGGGGCGTCGCCCAAGTCGAGCGGGCCGGATGTGATCCGGGCGATGAGTACGGAACTATTCCTGGACTTCCTCGGTGTGCGGATGGACAGCCGCAAGGCCGAGGGCATGCGGTTTACGATGAACCTGATCACCCCCGACAACGGCGAGAAGTTTGCGGTGGAACTCGAGAACGCCACGCTCACGAACCTGCCGGGCTTTCTGGCGGCGAAGCCCGACCTCACGCTCACGATCAACCGCAAGGATCTCGAGCAGACGATGATCGGCGCCAAGACGCTCGAAGCCCAGATCAAGGACGGCACGGCGAAGGTCGAAGGCGACGTGACGATCCTTGCCAAGCTCGCGGCCACGATGGTCGACTTCGACCCGCGGTTCGAGATCCTGCCCGGCACACGCGGGAAGGAGGAGGTGCTCCACGCCAACGCCTACGAGGCGGTGCCCGGGAAGACGATTCCCGAGTGAGCGGGATTTCGGTCGGATCGGTGGCCGGAGCTCTTAGGCTGCGAGGCTGGGAGGGATGGCGAAGCGGCGCTGCTTCCGGGCGGGTCTGGCAGGCGGAATAGTTCACGCAATCCGCAGGGTCTTCCGATAGAGCCGACGTGTGTCGGTTGCACGGCGGCCCTTGGCGGTCGGGTGCGACCGACCGGCCCGTGCCATTCCCGGCCGGATCGGCTGACGGCAGCCCCCGCCCGGGAGCGACGGTTTTCCCCTCCCGATGCCGCCCTCGCTCTCCGTCCTCAGTGGCCGTCGCGCGGCCAGTCTTCGCTGGCTAGAGGGGTGGTGCGCGCTTGTGGCTTTGGCGGGAGCCGGATGGGCGACAGCCCGAGCGAACGAGTTGGCCTCCACGAGCGTGGCGGATGCGCTCGTGGCTGAAGACATCGTCGTCGAAGCTATTCCGCCGCCCGTGCCGGAGGAGTGGGAGGCTGAGTTTGCCGCCGCCGACGCGTCGTGCACGACCTGCACGGGAGGAACCGCCCGTTCCCCGGGCAGTCGGTTCTACGCGGACTACGACCAGGGCTTCGCCATCCTGCCCCGCGATCCCGAGGCGACGCCCTACTCGCTGCGAATCCGCAACCAAAACATGTTTCGCTACAACGGCTTTTCCCGGGCCGAGCCCTCGTGGACCGACAGCGCGGGCACCACGATCCCGATCACCAACTCGAATTACTTCGGGATTCCCCGCGGCCGGCTGATCTTCTCGGGCGACGCGGTCGCCCCGAAGCTCTCGTACCTCCTGAACATCGACTACAACTCGGTCACGAGCCAGCCGATCGGCTTCCGCGCCTTCTGGCTGAGCTATCGGTTCAGCAAGGCCTTCGAACTGTACGTGGGGCAGTCGAAGGTGCCGGGAACGCGGGAGTGGATCGAGAGTGCCTTCGCTCCGCTCCAGAGCGCCGACCGCACGATGGCGACGACCTTCTTCCGGCCCAGCTTGAGCCAGGGCATGTGGATCATGGGCGAGCCGATCGACGATCTCTACTACCACGCGATGGTGTCGAACGGGTTCAACACCCTGAACCTGCAGCCCGAGGCCCTCAACAATCGCTTCGCCTGGTCGGGTTCGGCCTGGTGGGAGCCGTGGGGAGAGTTCGGCCGCGGCTACTCCGACCTCCAGCATCACGAGGAGGCCGCGACTCGGCTCGGAGCCTGCTATACGTTCGCCCTCGGCAGTGGCAACCAGGCGGCGAGCGACGCGGTCGAGAATTCACCGGTCCGGCTCTCGGACGGCACCATCATCACGACGCCGGGCGCGCTGGCCCCTGACGTCACGCTCCTCTCCTATGACATCTCGCTGGCAGCGATCGACTGGGCCTGGAAGTACCGGGGCCTGAGCCTCTCGTCGGAACTCTTCTTCCAGGATCTGCTCGGGCTTCAGGCCACCGGACCGCTGCCGATCGCATCGACGTCGGCCTTCGGTGGCTTCGTCAAGGGCGGCTACTTTCTCGTACCGCGGGAGACCGAGGTCTACGCCCGTTCGTCGTATGTGACCGGAGCCTACGGCTCGGGCTACGAACTCGGGGGAGGGTTCAACCGGTTCTTCCTGCCGGGGAGGGACAACCTGTTTTTCACCTGCGATGCCGCCTGGCTCCAGAACTCGCCCGCCGGCCAGAACCGGACCGGGTTCGTCGCCGGACAAACGGGCCTGCTCGTGCGGGCCCAGGTCGTCGCCGTCTTCTGAGGATGATTCATGGCACCCACTCGAAGCTCGCTCTGCCCGGGCCTGCTGCTGGCGTTGCTGCTGGCGGCAGTCAGTGCCGGTGTGCGTGCCCAAGAGGCTGTCCAGGCTGACGAGCAGGTCGTCACCGAGCGGCTTGCGTACCCCTACTCGATCGATCTCCTGCCGGACGACCCGGCCGCACCGCCCTTCGAGGATGCCCCCGATGACGAAGCCGGTCTGACAGTCGCTGGCGGTGAGTCCTTCGGCCGCAAGACGGTCACCGGCGACCTCTTCGACCGCTGGTTCTCAACCAAGGAGTCGGGCATCACGTTTGGCGGTCGGGTGACGCAATTCGGCTTCGGGCTGGCCGGCGGTATCGATCAGCCCGTGCCGCCGCCGCTCGGGCAGGGCGATGTTTTCAAATACACCGGCCGGAGCGAATACGACGCCGTCTTCGACCTCGAGAAGTTCGGCGGCCTGCCCCACGGCCGGCTCCTCGTGCGGGCGGAGCAGTGGTATGGCGAGTATGGCAACGTCTCACTGCGGTCGGGCACGTTCACGCCACCGGTGTTTCCCGCGCTCCTGCCCCCGCGGCCGAACGACGCGGGCGTGCCCTACATCACCAACTTCCTGTTCACCCAGCCGCTCTCACCGAACTGGGTCGTGTTTGGCGGCAAGAAGGACGTGCTCGGTTCGTTCGACCAGGACGTGTTCGCCGGGGGCGACGGCACCGACCAGTTCGTCAACCAGGCGCTGATCGCCAACCCACAGTTTTTGCTCGGGATGCCCTATTCGTTCTTCACTGCGGGCATCGTCTCGCCCCGTGAATGGGGCGGCCTGGCGATGTTCGTGATGGATCCGAAGAACCGCACGGCCGACTTCATGCAATTCGGCGACCTGTTTCAGCAGGGGATCATCATCGGCGGCGAGGTCAAGGCGAAGACGATGTTCTTCGATCGGCCGGGTCAGCAGCACGTGGGCGGCGTCTGGAAGCATCAGGAGCAACTCGACCTGCGGTTTGCGTTCACGCCGCCGGAGCCGGGGTATGAGCCCGGCTCCGGGCCTCCGCTCACCGGCCCGCGGACGCTCTGGGACTCCTGGCTCGTCTACTACGGCTTCGACCAATACTTCGTCCGCTATACCGATAGGCCCGACCGCGGCTGGGGCCTGTTCGGCCGCGCCTCGATCGGCGACGGCAACCCGAACCCGATCGAATACTTCCTCAGTACCGGAGTCGGCGGTTTCAGCCCGTTGGGCCGGGAGCGGGGTGACACCTTCGGCCTGGGGTGGTTCCTCGTCGGCACGAGCAACGAATTCGGCCCCGTGCCCACCGCCCTGTTCGGCCCGCGGGTCGGGCAGGGCCTCGAATGGTTCTACAACATCCAGGCCACGCCCTGGCTCAACATTACGCCCGACCTTCAGTGGATTCGCCCCGGCCTCGGGGCGATCTCCACCGACAACGCCTTCGTGTATGGCGTACGGGCGAATGCCACGTTCTGACGGCCGGATACCGCGTCAGAAGCAACGGTCAGGGGCCGCCGGCCGCTCCTTGGTTCAGCGTCTCCATGACCTTGTCGAGCGAGAAGCTCGCGGCCTTCATTCGCGGCGGATAATCCTTGAAGGTCGCGAGGAACTGCCCGACGTAGGCCTGGGCCGGCACCAGCATGAAGGCGCGGTCGATCAGCCAGTCGTAGTAGGTGTTGGAGGTGATCGGGGCCCGCTCGTACGGGTCGCGGCGGAGATTCAGCACGAGCGGCACCCGCAGCGGGGTGAAGGGTTCCATCCAGACACGGAGCGTGCCCTGGGTCTTCTGCTCCATGAAGATGAACTTCCAGTCGGCATACCTTAGCGCGGTGAGGTCGCCGTCGTCGGAGAAGTAGAAGACTTCCTTCCGCGGACTGGCCACGCTCTGCGGATCCGCGAGGTGGGCCCTGAGGTCGTAGCCGTCGAGGTGCACCTTGTATTCGCGGCCCGTGGCCGATGAGGTGTAGCCGTCGAGCAGGTCCTGCTTGATGTCCGTCTTGCCCGCGGCGGCCAGGAAGGTCGGCAGCCAGTCCATGTGATGGACGACCCCGTTGGAGACACTGCCGGGCTTGACGACGCCGGGCCAGCGGACGGCGCAGGGAACCCGCCAACCGCCCTCCCAGTTGGTGTTCTTCTCGCCGCGAAACGGAGTCGCGGCGGCGTCGGGCCAGGTGTTGTAGTGAGGGCCGTTGTCGGTTGAGTAGTGGACGATCGTGTTGTCGGCGAGGCCGAGTTCGTCGAGCAGCGCGAGAAACTTACCGATGTGCATGTCGTGCTCGACCATGCCGACGGTGTATTCGTCGGCATGCGGATACTTCTTCTTGATCTCCTTCATCCGCTCGTCGCTAACGTGGGTGCGGAAGTGCATCCGCGTGCCGTTCCACCAGACGAACCAGGGCTTCCCCGCCGCATGCTGCCGCCGGATGAATTCGATCGCGCGGTCGCTCGTGTCGTCGTCGACCGTCTCCATCCGCTCGCGGGTGAGAGGGCCGGTGTCTTCGATCGGCCCGTTCGCGAACGACTTGATCACACCGCGGGGACCGAACCGCTCGCGGAAGGTCTTTCCATCGGGCAAGACCATGTCACCGGGATAGTCGGGGTTCTCCGGTTCCTCCTCGGCGTTGAGGTGGTAGAGGTTGCCGTAGAACTCGTCGAACCCGTTATTCGTGGGCAGGTGTTCGTCGCGGTCGCCGAAGTGATTCTTGCCGAACTGGCCGGTGGCGTAGCCCTGGTCCCGGAGCAGACCGGAGATCGTGGGGTCGAGCGTGCTGATGCCTTCCTTGGCTCCGGGCAGGCCGACCTTCGAGAGCCCGGTGCGGAACACGCTCTGGCCGAGGAGGAAGGACGATCGCCCCGCCGTGCAACTCTGCTCCCCGTAGTAGTCGGTGAACAGGATGCCCTCGCGGGCGATACGGTCGATGTTCGGCGTGTGGTACCCCATCATGCCCCGCGAGTAGGCGCTGAGGTTGGTCTGGCCGACGTCGTCGCCCCAAATGACGAGAATGTTGGGCTTCTTCGGCTGGGCGGCGGCGCTGCCCGCAGACATCAGGCCGACCACGGCCACGGCTGCAAACGCTGACACAAAAAACTGCCGAACCGTCATCGAGGGCCTCGCGGTCTGGTGAAACAGAGGATCTGGGGAAAGTAGCGCGCCGGCGGTTGTGCTGCAAGCGTCCGAGCCGGAATCCCGCATTCGGCGGTTCTTAGAGGACCTGGAGGTCGAGGCATTCTGGGAAAACTGTTCCTGTCGGGAGGTTTGTGCCGATAACGAGGATGGGAAGGCGGCCGCACCGGCACGAGAAGCTCCAGCCATGGAATCAGGCCGTTCAGATCGGCCGCCGCTCACGAGCGGGCGGCGGCTGGCCGCGGGCCGGTCGATCCTGATTGCTCTGGTCACGGCGCTCGCCATGATCGACGGACTGACCGGTCGTGGCCAGGAGCAGCTTCCGGTCCCTGAGCCGGCCCCTGAGCCGGCCTTGCTGCCGGCGGCCGAGCCGGTCCGCGACCCGAATCAGGCAGGGAACATCGATCTCGGCGCCGGCAGCGTGTTTGACTTCGGCGGCGGCAGCCGAGCGGGGCCCGTGCTCGACCCCAATCAGGTCGGCAATGTTGATCTCCGCCTCGAGCAGGCGCTTGGCCGGATCGAGGCGCTCGAGGGGCGGCACGAGGCGCTGCCGATCATCCGCTTGAGCGGCTTCTTCCAACTCGACGACGGTCTGTTCAGCCAGCCGGCCGCCAGCCGCGAGCGGCTCGGCAACCTGCTCGACGGCGTGAGCTTCCGCCGAACGCGGTTGCAGGCGTTCGGCAAGCTCACGGAGTTCACCAACTATTCCATCATGATGGACTTCGCCACGGCGGGCCGGCCGAGCTTCATGGATGTCTGGGGCGAGCAGGAGCAGATCCCCTTCTTCGGCACGATCCGGATCGGCCAATTCCGGCAGCCGGGCACGATGGAGAGCTGGACGAGCATCCGGCACTTCCAGTTTCTGGAGCGGAGCGTGGCCTTCCAGGCGCTCGAGCCCTTCCGCCGAGTCGGCATCATGGCCTACTCGATGACGGAAGATGAGCGGACGGAATGGGCCTACAGCGTCTACGCGACCGGTCTCACCTTCTGGAACGGCGAGGAGACCCTCTACAGCACGATCGGCGACAACCGCAACGGCGCGCAGATCGGTGACAACGGCGGCGTGGCCTTCGCCTCCCGCCTCACGCACCTCGTCTACTACGACGAACCGTCGGAAGGCCGCTACCTCTTGCACGTCGGAGGCGGCTATCGCTACGGCACCACGGGTGGATCGCCCGAGACCGATGGCCTGTTCGCCAAGACCTACCGCTCCGTCGCGATCCCGGAATTCTTCGTCGGCGATGCCGAGGGGCTGGGGCTGACCGGCGCCGGCACGCCGCTCGTGGTCGATACGGGCCGGTTTCTCGCTGACGACTTCCAGGATGTCCACGTGGAACTCGCCGGAGCGTATGGCCAGTTCCACTTCCAGACCGAGGCGATGCTCACGGCGGTGAACCAATTCGGCGGTCCGACCGTGATGGAGCCGGCGGCCTACTTCCAGTGCGGCTACATGCTCACAGGCGAGGCGATCGGATATCTCAAGCAGGTGGGGGCATTTGACTACACCGTGGTGCCCTTTACACCGTTTTTCGGAACCGGACGCAAGGGTCGCATCCGCGGCTGGGGCGCCTGGGAGGTGGCCGCCCGGTGGTCCTACGTCGATCTCTCGGGCGTCAACATCCGGCCCGAAAACCAGCTCTCCGACAGCGCCGGGCCGCCGCCGTCGCCCAACGCCGCCACGGTCAACCAGACGACCGTGGGCCTGAACTGGTACTGGAATCGGTTCGCCAAGGTCCAGTTCAACTGGATCCACAGCATGCCGAACTACATCGGCTACGGCTCAGCGCCGTTCGACATCTACGGCACCCGATTCCAGATCGAGTTTTGAGCCGGGCTGTATCGTGCTCGCCTCGTGCCGCCGGGCAGGCAGAGAGTGGCGGCCTCAGGCCGGGCGACTGCTTGGTGCGACGGGTGCCGCGATGGCGGGCCGTGGCATGCGCGATCCCGCCGTGGGTGGTATGATCCGTCCCATCATTCCCGCCAGGGGGGAGGACTGATCGGCCCCACGCAGGCTCGTCAAGATGCTGCCAGATCGGTGTGACTGTGAGCGTATCGCTGCTGCCTGTCAGTGCCAGTTCGTTTTGGAGTTGGGCGGATGCTGTTCCTGCCGATCGAGCGGTTCCGTCAGGGGCGTCAGGTGGCGGCTGCTGCTGGCGGTGATGACGGCTGTTCTGGTCTATGCGACTTCGGCCTCGGCCGTGGATGCGCCGCCGCGTCCCAACGTGCTCGTCATCCTGGCCGACGACCTCGGCTTCTCCGACGTGGGCGCGTATGGCGGGGAGATCGACACGCCGAACCTCGATCGGCTGGCCGCCGGTGGGCTCCGGTTGACGCAGGGCTACAACACGGCGCGGTGCTGGCCCACCCGGGCGGCGCTGCTCACCGGCTACTATCCGCAGGCCATTGGTCGCGACGCGTTGCCTGGAGGGAAGGGGGGCGGCAACGGCACGCGGCCTGCATGGGCCAAACTCCTGCCCGAGCGGCTCGCAGCCGCTGGCTACCGCTCCTACCACTCCGGGAAATGGCACATCGACGGTGATCCTCGGGCCCAGGGCTTCGCCCGATCGCTGGACGTGCTCGGGGCGGGGCAGAGCAATTACTTTGACCCTGGCGGTGTGACCGAGGATGGCCGCTCGATCACGGCCACCGATGACTTCTACACGACGACTGCCATCGGCGACCATGCGGTGAGCTGCCTGGCCGAGCACGCCCGCGAGCATGCCGGGGTTCCCTTCTTTCACTACGTCGCCTTTACGGCGCCGCACTTCCCGGTGCAGGCGCCGGCCGACGTGATCGCGAAGTATCGCGAGCGATACCTGGCCGGCTGGGATGCCGTTCGCGCGGCACGGGCCGGGCGGTTGCGGGCGTCGGGGATCGTGACCACCGCCCCGGCCGTTCCGGAGCCCGATATCGGTCCGCCCTACCAGCCAAAGCCGCAGATCCTCACGCGGCTCGGGCCGGGCGAGGTCGATCGGCCCAGGCCTTGGGATTCGTTGACCGCAGAGCAGCTGGACTTTCAGGCCACGAAGATGGCGATCCACGCGGCGATGGTCGATGTCATGGACCGCGAAATCGGCCGGATCCTGGCGCAGCTCGAGGCGATGCAGGCTCTCGAGAACACACTGATCGTGTTTCTGAGCGACAACGGCGCCTCCGCCGAGATCATGATTCGCGGCGAGGGGCATGATCCCGCGGCCCCTCCGGGATCGCGGCAGTCGTTCTTATGCCTCGGGCCGGGCTGGTCGAGCTGCGCCAACACGCCGTTTCGGCGGCACAAGACATGGGTCCACGAAGGAGGGATCGCCACGCCCTGGATCGTCCATTGGCCCGCAAGGATCGCCGCTCCGGGTGAACTCCGCCACCAGCCCGTGCACGCGATCGATCTCGTGCCGACCGTGCTCGAACTCGCGGAGGTGGCCGAACACCAGGGGCAGGCCGCCCCACCGCTGCACGGCAGGAGTTTCTTGGGTTCGCTCTCCAACGCCACCGCCGCCCCGGCCCACGAGTCGCTCTGGTGGTGCCATGAGGGGCATCGGGCGGTCCGCATGGGCGATTGGAAACTGGTCGCGGCTCGCGGGGAGCCCTGGGAACTCTACGACCTCGCCGCCGATCGGTGTGAGACGACAAACCTCGCCGCTGCCGAGCCTGATCGGGTGGCTGCACTCGGGCAGGAATGGAGTCGGATCGCCGCGGAGTGTCGGGGCCTTGCGCCGACGGCGGCCACGCGGGCTGAGCGGCCGAAGGTCGCCCCGCCGAAGGCGGCTCGCAGGAAGACCCCACCCAACGTCGTGATCGTGTTCGCCGACGACCTGGGCTACGGCGATCTTGGCTGCTATGGCGGCACGGCGGCGGCCACCCCTGCCATCGACTCGCTCGCCCGGGATGGCATCCGGTTCACGGATTTTCACGTGGCTCAGGCCGTCTGTTCGGCGTCGCGGGCGGCGCTGCTCACCGGCTGCTATCCGAATCGGATTGGAATCTCGGGGGCGCTGGGGCCATCGGCCCGGCACGGCCTCGCCGCCGAGGAGACGACGCTCGCCGAGATCCTGCGGGCCCGCGGCTATCGCACCGCGGCGATCGGGAAGTGGCACCTGGGCCACCTCCCTCCGTTTCTGCCCACGCGGCACGGCTTCGACGAGTATTTCGGGTTGCCCTACTCGAATGACATGTGGCCGCACCATCCCGCGGCCAAGCCCGGCACCTACCCGCCGCTGCCGCTGTTCGACGGCGAGCGAGTTGTCGATGCCGAGGTGAGCCCGGAGGACCAGGCCACGCTCACGGCCCGCTCTACCGCCCGGGCCGTGGCGTTCATCGAGCGAGCCGGAACCGCCCCCGACGGCCGGCCGTTTTTCTTGTACGTCGCCCACTCCATGCCGCATGTGCCGCTCTTTGTGGCGCCCGAATTTCAGGGCAAGAGTCCCGCCGGGCTCTACGGCGACGTGCTGGCGGAGATCGATGCCTCGCTGGCAGCCCTCCTCGACGCACTCGACCGCACCGGCCACGCGGATGACACGCTCGTGCTGTTCACGAGTGACAACGGCCCCTGGCTCTCCTACGGCAACCACGCCGGGTCGGCCGGGCCGCTTCGTGAGGGCAAAGGGACGAGCTTCGAGGGCGGCGTGCGGGTGCCGTGCGTGGCCCGACTGCCGGGGGTGATTCCGGCGAGCACCGTCTGCGAGGCACCGACGATGACGATCGACCTGCTGCCCACGATTGCAGCCTTCACGGGCGATCCGCTGCCGACCGATGCCGAGGGCAACGGGATTCTCGAGGGCCGGCGTATCGACGGCCGTGACCTTGGGCCGCTCCTGCGGGGCCAGGCCGACCCCATCCCCGAGCCCGCGTACTGCTTCTGGTATGCCGACAACCAGCTCCAGGCTGTCCGGGCAGGCAACTGGAAGCTGTTCTTTCAGCACGCGAGCCACACGATGGCAGGCCAGCCGCCGGGCCGGGACGGTCTCCCGGGCCGGTATCGGCCGCTGCCGGTGGACCAATCGCTCTACGATCTTGCGACCGACCCCGCCGAGTCACGAGACGTCGCTGCCGAGCACCCGGAGGTCGTGGCCCGGCTCGAGCGGCTCGCCGAGCAGGCCAGGGAGGAGCTTGGCGACTCACTCAGGCAGCGGACCGGCGCGGGCGTGCGGCCCGCGGGCAGGCTGTGAGCGACCGCAGCACCGCGGTCGGTCAGGACGGCCGCTTGGCCCGATCACGCTTCAACCAGGCTCCGAGCAATCCGGCTGCGGCGCACATGGGCGCGATACAAGCCGGCTCCGGCAATGCCGGCCCTACCGTCAGCCGCACGATCATGTCGTCGTAGTCGGAATCGACGGCTTTACCGTCGTCGAGCATCGCGTACACGGTCGTGCCGAAGTTATAGGGACTGGCCCCAAGATCACCCGGGATCGGCCAAAACGCGATGTTGCGATTGCCGTCGTTGAACTTTTCCTGTCCGAGCGCGGAGATCAAGAAACTGAAGGGAAGTGGCCCAGCGAGCGCGTCTGCGGGCACGTCGTATCTGCCGAGAGACGCTGGGGGCAGGGGGGTGGCGGCCGTTTGTCCGACCGTTCGTGGAGTGCCTGACCCGGTCGAGAAAATGTTGCCGCCGTCCC
The DNA here is from genome assembly GCA_945891385.1 of Candidatus Kuenenia stuttgartensis. Taxonomy (GTDB): domain Bacteria; phylum Planctomycetota; class Planctomycetia; order Pirellulales; family UBA1268; genus QWPN01. The sequence continues at coordinate 20,003 of CAMDDJ010000037.1, forward strand.
AGCGGAACAGGGTGTTTGCGTATGCCGCTTCCTTCCCGATGTATTCGATGGCGACGCGGCCGGGCTCCGAGAGTCCCAGTGGCCCGCCCTTCCAGAGCACCACCTGGTCGTCTCCGATCCGCGGGCCGACCCAGTGGAAACTGTGGAGTCGCGTGGCGGAGGGAGCGCCTCCGCTGAGGGTGAAAAACGGCGCTGCCTCGGTGGCGGCAGCACAACCGATGATGACCGCGAGTGCGCAGAGATTGAACGGTTGACGTCGCATGACACATCTCCTGGCTGCGAAAGCAGCTCGTGCGGACAGAGATCGTGGACATGCATATCCGTCAAAAATCGCGGGACGTTCAGGCCCGCGCATAAAAAAAGCCGCCGCGAACGGGTGTGTGACCACCCTGCTCGCGTCGGCTTACGCTCCGCCCCGCCTCGTCGTGCGCGACGATTGTGGGGCAACCCGTCTTCCGAACCGCTGATCCATCCTCTCGGCATCCGCCACGCGGCTGCCAATCATCCGGACCAGACAACTCTTCGCGTCGTCGGTGGCGAGAGGCAACTGAGAACTGCGTTCGCGGCTCATGCCCTTGCGGGAGGCACCATCCCGCGAGTGGACACTTGCCCTCGTCCGATTCGCTCGCTCACGTGCGTACGCGATCCGGCTGCCCGCCACGCCACCCCTTCTCCAGCCGTGTGCGACAAGACCGCCCCGATGGTCCCTGAGGCATCGGTCGACCGGTCGTCGCGTCTACCGGGTGCCTACTGGTCCGGGTGGCACGACGAACAAAGCCTTATGCTTGTCGGACGTCGCGAGGATTTCTGAACTCGCACTCCCAAGGTTGGCTCTCGGAAGGGGATAGGCCAGGCGAACCTTTTTCTGATCGCGTATGAGCGAGATTGGCTTGACCTTAGGCTTGCCGCCCTGAAAGTGTCGTTTGATCAGGATGTCGCGATGCGCATGATTCCGTGCGAAATGCCGCCAAAGCGGCAGCATGGCTCCTGGTTCGGTCGCAGCAATAGCCATGCAATACAGGGCGTGGCTGCGTTCCGAAAGTTCGTCGACAAACGGACTTCGGTCCTTCGAAAGGCAGTCATTCTCAACCTCGGCGCTGACCTCCATCCACATGATCACGCCAACCGCTCGGCTCCCCCGCAGCATCAGAAAGTAGTTGCGACTACAGATACTTCGGTAGATGGTCATGGCCTGCCTCATGGGCAGCATGCGATAACCAGGGTCGTTGATCAGCACCAGAAGACTGATGCGGAACGCTTCGTCGTGGTTGGCGAGCGTTCCAAACGTGAAGGCTGTCCCGATGTCATCCATGGGATCACATCCGTTGTGGGAGGGAAGAGGTGAGGCTGGGCGAATTCCAATGTCACGGCGCTGAGCACGGCGTTTGCTCCCGTCGACGAGAATACCCCAGCGACGTGGTACAAGTGGATCGCCGCCCAGACCTTCACGATCCCGGCGGACAATACCTACTGCCTCAACGTTCCATCTGCGGTCGACAATCGCCTCGACTATTTTGTCAACGGCACGATCGATTTGACGAATCCCAGGCAACCGACCATCGCCGGCGGCTTCCAGATCACGACCACGAACACGGCCCCCGGACAGTTCTTAGCGATGAGCAACAACACCAACGCGACCCCAATCTTCCTGGCCGCGGGCACGCATACTGCCTCCATGGTGCTGACCGACCTGGGCAACGCCACGGGCGTTCTCATCGGGCCGTCGGAATTCTCGACCGTGCCGGTTCCCGAGCCGACGTCGCTTACTCTGGTATCGGCCGCGGCCGGCCGCATGGCGCTGGTTCTCCGCCGCAGACGCGTCCGGCGGAATTGACGGGCCGGCCAGCGGTTGGAGCGATGTCGGGAGTCGACCGGACCCAATGGCCCGTCGCGGGGTGGCGAAGCCAGCGACCAGGACGAGTCGAGAACCCCCGTCGACCGACGACCCCGGGGATGCTTATCGACCGATTGTGCCGGTTACGTCAAAGAATCCGGTTCCGCGGCCTGCGACTCGCACGGTCGTTCGTGTTGTGTCGAAGAATCCGATGGAATGAATGCGTCCAAGAACGACAAGGGGGCGGACATGGCGGATCGACTCCGGTGGCGGCTGGTGGCGGTCGTACTAGGGCTAGCCTGGGCCGCGGTCGCCGCAGGCGAGGCCCGGGCGCAGACGTACGGCATCGACTTCCGTAACACCATGATGCCGGCCTCCGGCGGCATGGCGGGCACGAGTGTCGCGGCGCCTCAGGACTTCCTGTCTGCGATCAATGGCAACGCCGCCGCCCTCACCCAGTTCGAGGGCACGCACTTCACCATCGGTGGGGCCTTCGTCGAGCCGACGGTGCGGCTCACTCAGGAGCGGGCGTTGCCGCTGGCTGGTGTCGCGCCCTTCTCGCAGAAAAGCAGCACCCCGGGGGCGGTGATCCCGGCGGTCGGCGTGTCGCAGCAGGTCGATGGCCTCCCTTTGCCGACCACCGTCGGCCTCGGCCTCATCGGGGCGGCGGGCGGCGGCGCGAGCTACGCGCAGGATCCGGCCAGTAACGGCACGTCGAGTTACCTGCTGTTTCTGGAGTTCGCCCCGTCGGTGGCCGTCGCCCTGACCGACCGGCTCTCGATCGGGGCGACGATGTTCATCGGCGACGGCTACGCCTCCGGCCCCTTCGTTGGCGTGAGTTCGATGACCAACGCCTATGCGTTGCGCGCCGGGCTGGGGGTCGACTATCTTCTCGGCGATGCGACCCGCCTCGGGGCCTACTACCTCTCCACCCAGGCCTTCCGGTTTCCCAACGAGGCCATCCTGTTCAACGAGCGTCGCGCCTACGACATCGACATGGGCCTGCCGCAGACGGTGGGCCTGGGCATCTCCAACGAGGCGCTCATGGACGGCAGGCTGCTCCTGGCGGCGGATGCCCTGTTCCTCGACTGGAACAGCGCCGCCCTCTTCAAGAGCCTCTACGTTCCCCAGTGGGTGATGCAGCTGGGGACGCAATACCGGGCGACCGACAGACTGGCGCTGCGGCTCGGATACGCGTTCGCGCAAAACCCGATCAATGACTCGTTCGGCTCGACCATCGGCCCGATCCAGGTGCCGGGAGGACTCCCCGCCGCCCGATATGTGCAGTCGCAGTTCGCGATCATCAATGAACACCGCATGACCGGAGGCATCGGGATCCACGATTTCCTCATGCGCGGCCTCGACGTCGACGCCTTCGCCGGTGGCATGTTCCCGGCGAGCCAGGCGCTCGGAAACTTCACGACCGTGAACGTCGCCAGCTACTGGCTCGGCGTCGGGTTCACCTGGCACTTCGATCCGCCCGCGAAACCCGCCCCCGGGGTATGAAACCAGCATCCATCGCCCCGACTCCCCGCCGGTGGCTCTGGTGCTCGGATGGATCAAGGAGTCGAACCGTGACGTTCCGACGAATCTCCGTGGCGGGTGCCTGCTACCTTGCGGCAGGGGTGGCGTGGTCCACGCCCGATGCACTGGCCCAACGCGGGGTTTGGTCCGTCTCGTGCACAACTGGAACTAGCGGCGGCCCGCCGCTGCCTACGGATAACCGGGGGTCATACGACATTGCGACACTGGCGATTTTCCCGGAATACGTCGAATTCGACGCCGCGGAAGTTCTCCAGTTCGTGGTGCCTGTGCCCGCCGGGAGGAGGCCCGCATGACGGCCCCCATAGGCCGCCAGACGGGCTACTCCCGGATCGTGTCTCTCACGGTTGGCGAACCCAAAGTTCGCCCCGCGGGATTCACTACCAATGGACATCATTTCCAACGCCGGCGGAGCCGGCTCCTTCTCGTTTGACGATTCCTTCTCTTCTGTCTCCGCGACCGGCCGCGGCCGGGTTCGCAGCGCCGACTTCGGCATGCCGGAGCGGCCCGGGCTCGTTGATCTGGCACGCACCTATCTCGACACGCAGGCCCGCCTCTGGCCGGACCTCGCCGGCACACCGGCGCTGCCCGCCGCCACCGAGCCAGTCATGGCGGCGATGGCCGACGACTTCGAGCGGCGGTTCCGCGACCAGGCGGCCGCGGTATTCGCCCCCGGTGCCACGCCGCGGCTCTGGGAAGCGCTCGGGGTCGCCTACCTCCGGTTCAGCGACGAGAACTCGAACCCGCGGTCGCTCGACCAGCAGCTACTGAACGTCCTGAGTCGTGCCCGCCGCGACGGCGTGTTCATCCCGTGGCAGTACGTCCTCGCCGACGCTGCTGTCAGCGGCACGTTGGCATGCCGCAGGGGCTACACGATCGTGAAGACCATGCTCGAGCGTCGCAACGAGTTCGGCGTGACGTGGTTCGTGGTCGACGAACTATCCCGCATGAGCCGCAATACGATCGAGTCGCTACTGCTCGGCGAACTTGCCGAAGCGACCGGCGTGCGGGTCGTCGGGGCGAGCGACGGCTTCGACAGCGACAATCCCCACTCGGCCCTGCTGCTTCCGGTGATCGGGTCGATGAACGAGGCCTTCGTCACCCAGCTCAAGGCGAAGGTGCGGCGGGGCATGGACGACGCCTTCCGCCGCGGCGACAACATCCAGCCGCCGGGTGTCGGGTATCGGATGGTCGCGGTGACGAACGCGGACGGCAGCCCGGTGATCACCCACAAAGGCACGGTCGAGAAGCGTGCCGAGGTGGACCCCGAGGCGGCCGCATGGATCGTACGCGGCGCGGAGTCGATCGCGCACGAGGGCAAGAGCCCAGTCGAGGTCGCCCGGCTGTTCAACGAGCACAGGGTCGGCGACCGGCAGACGTGGTCCGACAACAGCGTCCGCAAGCTCTATGCCCGCGAGCGGCTGATTGGCCGCGAGGTGTTCCGGACGTCGAGACAGGAGAAAAACCGTCAGACGGGCAAGATCCGCACCGTCAAGCTGCCGCAGTCGGAATGGCTCGTTCGGGAGTCGCCGCACCTGCGGATCCTCTCGGATGAGTTGGCCGGAGCGGTGCGCGGGAAGTTGAACCTCGCCGCCCAGTCCTTCGGCCGCACGGCGAAGGACAAGAAGATGAAGACCTATCGCGCGGACCTCTATCCGCGGGTGCTGATCCGGCCTGTCTGCGGCGGCTGCGGTACGCCCATGATCCTCGGCCGATCGGTCGGCAAGTACCAGAGCTTCTGCTGCCACAATGCCAACAGCGGCATCAAGGGCTGCACCAACCGGGGCTACAAGTCGGCGCGGATCATCGACGAGGCGGTGCTCAGGGCGGTGAAGGCGGCGATCTTCGCCGAGGGATTCGTGACCGACCTGACGGCTGAGGTCAACGCCCGATTGGCCGAGATCGCTCGCCGGCCGCTCCCCTCGACGACGAAGCTCGAGCAGGAGATCACCAACCTCGATCGGCAGCTCAAGCGGGTGACCGAACGGCTCGAGAAGGCGGACGGCTCGCACCTCGACGCGGTGATCGCCAAGGCCGAGGACATGGGCCGACAGTTGGCGGCGAAGCGGGAGCATCTCAAGGAGCTCCAGCGGGTGGGCCGCCGGCCCGGCGTGACGAGGGTTCGTGAGCAGGACGTGGTTGTGGCGCTGGGGAACCTCCGGGAGCTTCTCGAAGGCAACATCGGCGTCGCGGCCCAGGTGCTCAAGGCCCTCGTGGGCGACGTCGTCATCGAGGCCCGGCCGGTCGAAGGGCGGCGGAGCCCCGAGATGGTCGCCACCTTCACGATCGATGGACTTCGGGCTTTTGCCGCCCTTGATCGCGGCAAGGGCGTTCGGGCCGATGATCCAACCGTCGGCATTTGGGAGTTCCTGAACGCCGACCGTTGGATTATCCCGGCGCTGCCGGGCGAGGCGACTCCTGCGTGGCCCAAAATCACGGTTCGGCTCGAATACGGCCGCCGGGCCGCGGCACGGAACCGACACGGACGCGGTGAGGACGTGGCGTAGGACCGCGGCCGGGGGCACGGGATGAGCCGGAGCGGCTATACCTGCCCGCGCTCAATTCCGCTGCCCTCGGCCGGCGCGCCGGTTTATGATCTGGGGCGGGAGACAAGTCATGATTCGGCCATCGGCGGAAGACATCAACGCGATCGTGGATACCACGCGGGAATGGCCGGCGGATGCTCGCGCTCGGCTCATCGAGCGGTTGAAGGCCGCCGACGCGGGGCGAAGCAGCGGGGCGATCAAGGTCGCTGGTGGCCCGACAGCTGCGGAGGTGATAGCCCGATTCGGCCAGCAGGGGCCCGGGCCTTCGGACGAAACCGTCAGGCTCTGGATCCGCGAGCATAAGGACGCTCAAGGCGGCCAGTGAAGGTTCTTCTAGACGTCAACGTGCTTGCCGATCTCTTCCTGAAACGGGAGGAATGGCTTACCGACGCAGTGGCGATCTGGGAAGCGAATCGCACTGGTCGGATCCAATGCTGCGCGCTTGCCAGCAACATCGACACTCTCGCCTACCTCGTGACAAGGAACCGAGCCGAGGACGCACTTGCCGAGCGTGACGCTGTTCGGGTTTGTCTCGAGGCGCTCGAGATATTGGCGGTGACCGGTGACATCCTTCGCGACGCTGTCGAACGGGGCGGCCCGGATTTTCAGGACGACATCCTGATTTCCGCCGCCGTTGCTCACGCCGTCGACGTGATCGTCACACGCGATGGCCCCGGATTCGCACGCTCTCCTGTCGACGTTCACGATCCGCGAGTTTTTGTCCGAGTCATTGCTCGGTAGATTCCTACCGATGTTGATTCAAGGGCCTAGCGTGGTGCCCACGGGACTGATCCCAACCAAATCCGGAGTCTGTTTGGTTCGGTGAACGCGGAAGCGAATCAGCGGCGGACCACGGACTCTGCGTCACCGCTGGATTCTTTCCGCCGTCTGATCGAGCGATTGGCTCCGGCTTGCGGTCCTGCGTCGCTACAGCCGCAGCGTCAGCACTGGTCTTGAATGCCAGTAGTTTAGGAGCAGATGGATGCGGGAGAGTGGGAACTAGACGGGGCTACGCCTACCGACGCACCAACTCGACAGGCTTGCCGTCGGCAACGAAAGAAACCACACCTCGTTTTACGTCCACGCGGACATCGGCGACGTCTTTGTCGATATCGGCGACCTTCACGCCGTCTACAACAAGCGCAGTTGGCTGAACGAGGATCGTTTTTCCGGCAGTGTGAATTTCCGCGGTGTCTTCGCCAAACTGCGAGGACAAGTTGATTGAGTCCGAGGAAGCATTTACAGCGCGACCTGAAGCCAAGCGTCCGTGGCAAGCGCCCGGGCATTCTGCGGACACCAAACCTGAAGCCAAGCGTCCATGGGAAGAGCGCGAGCATCCTGTGGATACCAAAGCGGCCAAAATGACGATGGATGCAGAAGCGATACCGCTTCGCAGCGGTGAAATGGTCTGGAGCGGCATAACGGACTCCTTAGTAGTGGCAATCGCGCTGATGAAGGTTGCTACCGGAAACAGGGGCAAGTCAAGTTCAGTAGAAAGGGAACCAAACGCTCGCGATGAGCGGCTCGCGACCATACGCAATCCACACCTCTGGCTTTTATCACGAGTTCGCTCCATTTCTCAGTTCGACTTTCCAATGGGCTCGACGGCAGGGCAACTGGTCCGCTCGAGATCGCTCACCTCCTCGCCCGCCACAGACCGGCTCAGTTGGCCGGCCATCGCGTGAAACTCCGGGGTCAGCGACTGCACCGCGAGGCACTCGCCCACCATCGTGACCTTTGCCGCAGCATCAACGCCGTGTTGCAAGGAAGTGTTGCAAAGTTCTACGAGTTTCGCGGCCAGGTCGCGGCGCACGGCCTCGTCAGCCACGTGGTACACCCGCACGGTCGGTGCCTTCGCGGCCGGCGTGTCGTGCGGCCCGCCAAACTCGGCCAGACCCCGCTCGTGCAGGCCGCGGAGCAGGCCTTCGATTTCGTCATGCACGTCCGCCGTCTGAGCCACGACGAGCACCGCGCCCGTGCCGTCACCAAAGGGCTGGATCGCGCCAGGGCCGCCCTGCGTGTCCCAGGTGGGCGGCTGCACGATGCTCTGGATCAGGTAGATGAGCGGCTGCAAGTCGATGGCGACCTGCGTGACAGAGACCCACGGAAGGGGATACAGCCGGGTCTCCGGATTCTCGCCCGCCCGCTCCCGGGTCGTGATCACGAGCGCCTCGTCATGAATGTCCCACGTGAGGTCCTTATCGCCGAGAATCCTCCGTAGGACCGCCCGCGCGGTCGTGCCCTGACTCATGATTGTGATCGGGGTCTCGAGGTCGACGCCGGCGTTTTCGAGTGCCTGCTTGTCTAGCACGACGGGCACCTCAAGGATCTTGCAAAACTGTGCCACAACGTCGCGGAGCGGCGTCTCGTTGAAGTTCATGTCCGCATCCACAACCCGCGTCAGGGCCGCGGTGATCTTCTCGTGGGCCGCCACCGTGGCCGCATCGCCCACGGGAACGGAGCGGTAGTCGCGGGTCAGCGGCAGTCGACTCACCTGGCGATGCACGGTACGAAACTGTGGGCGCGGCGGATCGGCAGCGACGGCCTGCAGGCATGAGACGGCGTACACGAGGGCGCACAATACTTCACGGCGGGCAGCGATCATGGGAAACCTCACTTCCAGACAGGCGGCCGAACGCTCGAAATCACGCGGTTGCGGCCAAGTGACTTGCCATCAGGAAACGCGCGATCCGCAACTCGCGTGCATTTTTTTGTTCGTCGTTATCTGTCTTTGTTAACGTGTCACTCAGTAAACGGATCATCCGTTGATTTTCGACTCAAGGCCATCCTGTGTCCCGCAGTTTTCAATTCTCTTTTGGCGTGCATTTCGGTATTTCCGTTCGGCACGCAATATCAATCGCGGACCAATCCGTAAGTGTCAAGTGCTTTAAGTCAGAAGGATCTAGGATGACCGATGAATCCGCATTACTTGCAAGTTCAAGCAAAAGGGTTGCAAGGAATCGAAACGCTTCTGGTGTACCAGTGAGTTGCAGATACAGTCGGTCGACCTCAGGCGGTTCGCCGTTGAACCTCGTCCGATGCGATTCGGTCGAGACGAACAAGCTATGAGCAGGAAGCTTTGACGACATTTCATGTGCATACTTGGCTTGATTCGGCATAGGCATCAGTATCTTTCGAGGGGCATGCATTGACCGACGAACGGCCGCGATGAGCAGATCGCGGAAAAGGATTCTCTACTCCGCAGGACGCTGCCGCGATTCTGCTCCATCGCTTGGTGTACGCCCGTCATGGGCGTGATTGTATGGGGTGTAAGTCCCCTGTGCGAGATTGGGAGCCTGAAGGAG
>CAMDDJ010000038.1 GCA_945891385.1 Candidatus Kuenenia stuttgartensis
GCTCACTCCGAGGAAACTGCGCTTCGCCATCCTGGCTTCGCTGGTTTCCTAGGCCGGCTCTCGGGGAACGGGCAACCCCGACCTTGTGACACCAGGTGCAGTGCCTGAGTGTTCCATGTCTGAGACCGGGGCGGAGGTCTTCCTCGAGGACCGTGTTCCAGTTGACCCGGGCAGGCTTGCAGCCTGCCCGATGCGGCTGATGAGCTACAGCGCTCGGCGATGTTTCCTCGGGCCCGGCTTGCTTGCCGGCTTGGCTCCGACTGGCCCGGCTGCCGCAGCTGGCATCACGGCGGGCCGCGCGGCCGGGGCTGTTCGTCGCTGGCCGGCCTGGCCTACTCCGGTCGCGCGGGGCTTGCCGCCCCGACGCCGTCGGCCTCCGCCTGCGCCGGTCGGTCGTCGGCCGCTCCCGCCCGAGCGGCCGCGGTCGCCGCCCCGCTCGCCGACCGAATCGTCACTGCGATGGCCGCCGCGGGCTGGCGGCTCGTTTCGCTGGGGGATCTCCCGCCGCAGCAGCCGCTCGATCGCATCGAGCCGCGGTCGCTCCTCGGCGTCGCAGAAGCTCACGGCCGCCCCTTCCTGGCCGGCCCGGCCGGTGCGGCCGATGCGATGGACGTAGGTTTCGGGCTCGTGGGGAAGTTCATAGTTGATCACGTGGGCCACGTTGTCGACGTCGATCCCGCGGGCGGCGATGTCGGTGGCGATCAAGACCGGCGGCCGGGGCGACTTGAATGCCGCCAGTGCCCGTTCCCGCTGAGATTGCGACTTGTTGCCGTGGATTGCAGCGGCCTTGATGCCCGCCCGGTCGAGGTCGCGGTGGAGCTTGTCGGCACCGTGCTTGGTGCGGGCGAACACGATCACGCGACCGGTCGCCTCTTCCCGCAAGAGCTGCACGAGCAGGGCCTTCTTGTCCTTCTTGGGCACGAAGAAGACCGACTGCTCGACCGTCTCGGCGGGCGTCGCCTGACGGGCGGTCTTCACCTCGAGCGGATCGCGAAGCATCGTTGCCGCGAGTTCGCGAACTTCGTCGGGCAGGGTCGCCGAAAAGAGGAGCGTCTGCCGGTCTGTCGGCAGCATCGCCACGATCTTCCGCATGTCGTGGATGAAGCCCATGTCGAGCATCCGGTCGGCCTCGTCGAGCACGAGATATTCGACCGAGCGGAGGTCGACGAGCCGCTGGCCCACGAGGTCGAGCAGGCGGCCGGGTGTGGCCACGAGCACGTCCACGCCGTGCATCATCGCCTTGGACTGTTGGTGCTGGCCCACGCCGCCGTAGATCACCGCGGCGCGGAGGCCGACATGGCGGCCGTAGGCGAGAAAGCTCTCGTGGATCTGGGCGGCCAGTTCCCGCGTGGGGGCGAGCACGAGCGTGCGGCAGCGACGCGGGGCAGGCTTGCCGTCATCGGCCCGCAGCCGCTGGATCAGCGGCAGGGCGAAGGCGGCGGTCTTGCCGGTGCCCGTCTGGGCGCAGCCGAAGAGATCGCGACCGGCCAGCACGTGGGGAATGGCCTTCGTCTGAATCGGCGTGGGCGTGGCGTAGCCTTCCTCAGCCAGGGCTCGCAGCAGGAGCGGGGCGAGTCCGAGGTCGGCGAAGCCGGCCACGGCTGCGGAGGGCGGAGCGTCGGACGTGGGCTCGATGGGCGTCGTGGTGGGGATGGAGTTCGTGCGTGTCATGGTGGGCATGCTTGTCATGGGACTATTCTTTCTGTGATATCGATCGAGAGCCTGGGCGTGCGGCGGGCGGAAAGCCCGAAAAACGCAGCTCGGCAGGTGCGGACAATCGGTCTGCAGTGCTGCCACAGCGCTGCGGCAGGGGCACGGCGGATCCCGGTGATGGATCACTGCCTGCCGGGCGAGAGTGTCGTCGCGAATGCCCAAGTTTTGGGGAGGCGAACGACAGCCAAGTCGAGAGATGGCGATCGCGGCGACCGAGGGTCCGGAACAATCCGGGGGTCGCCTTCATCTAATCCGTATGCCGGAACAGTACCACGCGGCCGCCTGAAGGGCAAGGCGAGGGTCGTCGAGGCAAGGTTCGCAGGCATGGGTCATCGCCGCCACAAGAGCTGCAGCGACAGACCCGGCCCGGGATCGAATTCGATGACGTCGGTGCGGCCCGAGGTGAAGTTCGTCCCTTGGAAGAGTTCGCGGTCGAACAGCCACGAGGCCATCGCCTCGAGCGTGAAGCCGCTGCCGAGCGTCCGCTCCAGTCCAACCGCCGCCCGCTGATCGAAGACATAGAAGCGTTCGTCGTCGACCAGCCGGTCGGCCAGAAAGTAGATCTGGGTGTCGGTGCGGTAGAAGGCGACGAAGCTCCATTCGTCGCCGAGCCGCCGCCGGGCCTCGACGTTGCCGTTGACGAGCGGGAAGTAGGCGGCCGAGATCGTCCACTGTTCGTCGGGTCGCCACTCGAACGACGCCGGCACGCCGATCTTCGCCTCGAAGGAATCGTTGGGCCGCCAGGCATAGGCCGCGCCCGGCAGCGGGTAGGGGAGCTGGGACGTTGGCGAATAGAAGATGCTGTAGTTCCACTCGTCGCGGCCATTCGCGGCCGGCCGGTTCCAGAAGGCGATCGCCATCAGCGTCAGGTCGCGGCCGGCGGCGAACGGCTGGTCGCTGGCTGAGCCAAACAGGAACGTGCCGCCGAGCGTGCCACCCGAGGCAAGCGGGCGGATGTGGGTGAGGCCGGTCTCGACGAGCCAGAGTTGGTCGGGCACGGGCTGCCGAGAGTCCGGCAGGATGGCATCGGTTGCGAGTTCGAGCCGGCCAAATCGGCCGATGCCGATCCAGAGTGGCGATCCTTCGCTCGGCGGCACCAGCGGCGCTGCCACCCGAGCGAACTGGGCGTTCATGCCGAGCGTGGCCGGCTGGCCCACAACGTCCGTGGCTGGCGCCCAGAAGCCGCCGATCGAGACCGGGGCCGCTGAGCCGAAGGGTCCACCACCGCGACGGGGCTTTCGCAGTGCCGGCACGGGCTCGGTGTCGGCATCGGCGATCGGCTCGCTCGAGAAGAAGTCTTCCTCGAGGTTGAACTCGACCGGCGGCAGGAGTGCGATCCGCTCGGGCGGTGGCGGCCAGCCGACCGGCTCCTCGGCCGCGCCGGCGCAGGCAGCGAGCCCCGCCATGATCAGGGTCAGGCATGCTCGTCCGCACGGCGATCGAACCCAGAGGATCACTCGTCAACTCCTGCCGGCGAGAGCAGGCTCGCTGGGCGCGGGAGGGTAGCGGGGAGACCCGAGGCGTCACAATCGCGGACCGGCACAAGCCCGGCGCGGGAGGGGCGCAGCGGCCCGGGGACGGGAAAAGTCGCGTCGCGGGCGAGGATACGCCCGTCAGCCGGGCGAGCCCATCGGTCCGGGGTACTTCACTTCGTCGAGCTTTCCCGTGTCGACGTCGTAGATGAAGCCTCGGACGGTGACTGCGTCGGGGCCCGTCGTGGGAATCCAGGGATGGGCGTGGATCGCGGCCATGCCCCGCCGGACGTCCCAGGAGAGCCGCTCGATGTTGGTGGTGTTCCGCGGCGCATCGAGTGGTTCAGGCGCGCCGCGGAAGGCGTGGAAGGCGGGCGGGCTTGCCGACGAGCAGCCGCAGGGCGTGAAGGCCCGGCCGGTCGCCTTGGCGAGGATTCCCGCCGCGGCGGTGTCGCCCTCGAGGCCGGCCTTCAACAGGTCGTCGGTGAAGGCAAGCATCCCGCATTTCGTGTGGTGGATGAGCGCGATCTCGGTCGTGTTGAGCAGGTGGTGCGAGATGATCAGGCAGCGGATCACGTCGTCGGTGACCACCCCGCCGGCGTTGCGAATCACATGGGCGTCGCCGGTCTGGATGCCGAGCAGATCTTCGACGTCGAGTCGCGCATCCATGCAGGCCACGACGGCCAGCCGGCGGGCCGGCTGGATCGGCTGCGATCCCGGATGGGTCGGCGTGTGGAGGCTTTCGCCGCCGGCGTAGCGGGCGTTGTGCTCGAGGCAGACGTCGGTCGTGGTCGGCATGGTTCAAGTCTTTCTCGGGAGGAGCGTTGCGAGGCTGTGGCTGCTCGGCCGGAGAGTCCGTCAGCAGCGTCGGCTGCAGTGTAGCGACGCAGCTTTGCTCGGCCGAAGTTCAGGCCAGCGGGGCCAGTCCGCGGGCGGCCCGCATGCGACCCAGCACCGTCCAGGCGGCGGGCTCACGGCGGAGGAGGCGGGCGAGCTGAGAGGGCGAGACGCCGAGCCGGGTCGCCGCCGGCGGTAGCTGCCACCCGGCGGCGTGAAGGACGTCCAAGGCTTCGGCGACGAGGGTCGGGTAGTCGTCGTGCTCGACGGCGACCACGATCCGGCCGGTCGCGGTGCGATTCTGCCAGAGCGACGAAGGGTCGGATGCGGGCGGTATGCGATGCTCGAGGGCCAGCCGCAGCCGCAGGCGTTGGACCGCGACCCGGCGGTTCTCGGCCTGCGATCGCCGTTCGCTCGCCTCGGCGGTGATGCCGCTGGGCCGATGCGTGAGCACCACGGCCGTCTCCACCTTGTTGCGATGCTGTCCGCCCGGGCCGCTTCGGCGGGTGCGGAGTTCGTCGCAGGCGGAAAGGAGCTCGGCGGCGGGCAGAGCGGCTGGGTGCATGGCCACCGGGCTCACCCGCCCAGTCGCTTGACGTGGGCGAGGATGCGTGTGGCCCGCTCGCTCTGCATGGTCACTGCCAGCCGGGTGTCGCCCAAGAGCATCACGAGTCCGTACACGATCGCGGTGACCGCGACGCAGCCGGCGGCCAGGCCGAGGATCGCCGTCGCGGGCACGCCGTGGCGAAAGTCAGTCATGACGGCCACCGTGCCGAGCAGGGAGAGGAGAGCTGCGATGGCGAGGCAGCCGACGGCGAGATAGAAGCTCCGCAGGGCCCGAAGAATCAGCAGGGCCCGCTGCCCGGCCGCAGCGAGTTCGCGGAGCTTTTGCTGGTGGTCGGGCGTGGTGAAGTCCGTCACGGCTTCCAGATCGCGGGAGAGCATGCGCGACAGGTCGATGGCGCGGGCGAGCCGGGTGCTCGTGCTCGAGATGAGCACGGAGGTGGCGTTGGTGAGGATCGCTGGTGCCACGATCAGTGAGAGCACCGCGAAAGGGTTGGAGTCCATCATCCGTGTCCTGCCGAGTCGGTTCCTAGTTCGGTGTATTTGCGGGCCGAGCCGCGGGCGAGAGCGACTGGATACTTCCGCTCGTTGGCGGTTAGTTTGGCGGCGATCACCTGGCCGACGTCGAGCCCGAGCCGATCGGCGAGCAGGAGGGCAAACATCAGGACGTCGGCCACCTCCTCGGCGACCGCGTCCCGCTTGGGACCGCCCGCCATCTCGGTCTCGACCTCGGCGTCGGTCTTCCAGAGGAAGCACTCCTGCAACTCGGCCGCTTCGATGGCCAGCGCCGCCGCGAGGTGCTTGGGCGTGTGAAACTGCGACCACTCGCGGGCGTCTCGAAAGGCCCGCACGGCCGCGACGACGTCCTGCCAGCGGTCACCGAGGTTGGAAGGGGGGGGCGGTTCGCCTGAAAAACGTGTTTCGCTCATGGCGAGGAGTGTATCGCCACGACGCACCGGATCGTCGCGTGTTGCCTGCGGGCGGCCGGCGCTCGCCAGCCGATCACGATCCCGAGACTCAGCGGCTCCGGCGACGGGCGACCGCGAAGGCAGCCACGGCCAGGCCCAGGATTCCGGCCATGGCCGGCTCGGGCACCGATGCGACGTCATCCCACGTCGTGGCAAACCGCGGTTCGTCGAAGCTCGCCGCCTTCGAATAGTCGACGCCGGTGAAGGTCATCACGGTGATGTCGGAAGAGCTCGACAGCGCGAACGTGCGGAACTCGAGCGGAGTGACCGAGGCTGTCGCGGCCGTCTCACTCGAGATGTCGGTGGGATCCTGCCAGATCGTGAGCTTCGAGTTACCCGCCGGGTTCGAGGGGTCGTCGTTGTAATCAATCTTGGCAATCGTGTAGCGGACGTAGGGCGAACCGGTGTCGGGATTGTTTTGAACGATGTCGCTGAGAATGATGTCGTTTTGGACTGAGCCGGTTGAGCCGACGTGGCGGACGACGTAGTTCGTTTTGGTGGGCTCGGTCGGGCCCGCACCTGCGGCGCCGATCAGAATGCCTCGAAGGCCGCTTCCACTGACGATGTTGGCGTCGGCTACGGCGACGGAGGCGTCGGTGTTCGTGAAGCCGATGCCGACGAATCCGTCGCCATCCGTGTCGCCGGTCAGCACCTGGGAGAGGAGCGAGATGTAGTAGGTGTTGCTCGTCGTGTAGGGCTCGAGGGTTCGCTGGACCCGCCGCTGCAGGCCGTCAACGCCGGCGAAGCGTGCCCGACCGCCCTGTTGATAGGGCAGCGTGGTGGTGATGCCGGCGGACTCGGCCGTCCACTGGGCCACGGCGAGACTGCCGCTCGTGACGTTACCGGTCCATGCGCCCGTATAGCCGGCGATGGTCGGGTTCTGGCCGTTGCCATTCGTCGTTGATCGTCGCAACTGATTTACATTCGTCGTCGTGACGTACTGCCCGAGCGCCGGGTCTGCAGGCGAACCAGTCAGGAAGTGATCGGTGGCGATCAGGTCGGCTCGGGTCGAACCGCCAAGGCCGAGCCACGAGCCTGCGAGGGCAATCGACGCGAGCCCGAGGACGGTATGCCACGTGCGAGCACCACGTGGCGCTCCTGCCGAAGTGTCCCGTCGCTGGAACCGTGAAACACAACAATAGAACGTCATGTCGCCCTCGCGTCAGATGAACTACGAAAAAAAAGCCCCCATTCCTGCCGAAGCAGACTACTTCGAAAGCCACCCCAAAGAAACCCGCTCAGACGAAGGGGCTTTTGTGAGATTACGGTTTGAACTCGCGGTTGTTCGACCCATCGAGGGGATTGCGAACCACGATTACGGTCGGCTACGTTCACGGTAATTTACGCGGCCGACGCCCGGCGGATGGCGAAGTTTGGTCGGTCGGCGGGCGGCTCAAGATCTGCGGGTACACCCGAAGTGGGAATGGGGGGCGAAAGCATGACGACACCTCTGCGTGCGTTGCCAGGAATCGCGATTCGATTGGGAGCGGCCCTTGCTTTCATGCTGGCGGCTAGCGGTCCGGCTCCAGTCTCGGCACAGACCCTCTCGAGCCTCTGGGAGTTCAACAACGCCGCCGATCTTGGGGCGGCGACCGTCGGCACCCCGCTCACGATCAATGGCACCGTCCCTGAGTGGTTCGAATCTCAGACCTACGGCAGCGTGACGCTCACCGGGGTGGTCAACACGGTCGTCGGCACGGCGAACTTCCTGACGGCCACGCACGACATCGGGGCCAATGGGGGCGGCTCCCGCACGAATCAATACACGCTTGTCTATGACGTCAAGAAGCCGACGGCCACGCTCTGGCGGAGCTTCTATCAGACCGACCTTACGAACACGACCGACGCGGAATACTTCGTCCGCGGAGCCGGTGCCGGTGTCACGCTCAACACGCTCGGCCGCGACGACATCGGGTATTCGACCGGCTTCCTCTCACCCAACACCTGGTATCGCGTCGTGGTGTCGGTCGACCTCGGGAATTCCTTCGAGGCCTACCGCAACGGCGCGGCATTCGCGAGTTACGCGGTTCCGGCGGTCGACAACCCCGACTATTCCCTCGATCCCGCCCAGGTGCTGCTCTTTGCCGACAACAGCCCAGACGGCAACCAGCAACTCTCGATCGGATCCGTGGCGATCTACGACGGGGCCCTGACGGCCTCTCAGGCGGCGCTGCTCGGAGGCCCCGGGTCCACCTATGTGATGCGGCCGCTGACCTGGGACGGCTCGGCCGGCAATTCGTCGTGGGATACCTTCTCGACGAATTGGCTCGAAGGCTCGGCTCCGCTCACGTTCGTCGATGGCGACAATGCGAGCTTTACGGACGCAGCCAGCTCGAGGGTCGTCGACGTCAATGCCCCGATCGTGGCCAACCGGATGCAGGTCGCCACCGCCTCGGGCTACACCTTCCAGGGCTTCGGCACCGTGCGGGCCGTCGGCGGCCTCGAGAAGACGGGCGCCGGGCCGCTCGCCGTCAACCTGCCGCTCACGGTGGAGGGTGGGATCTCGATCGGACAGGGCAGTTTTCTCGTCGGCGACGGAGCGGGTTTGGGGTCATTCGTCGGGGACGTGACGCTCGGCTCCGCCGGATCGCGGCTCGTGCTCAATCGGGCGGATGACGTCACGAACATCGGTGGGATCGGCGGAGTCGGCGAGGTCGTGAAGCGCGGGGCGGGCACCGCCACGATCGCGGGTCGCAGCACGTATTCGGGCCTGACGAACGTCGAGGCCGGCACGCTCCGACTCGGGGGCGCCTTCAGCGACGTCGGTGGCGTGACCGTGGCGAGCGGGGCCGGCCTGACGCTCGATTTCGCCTCCACGCCCGAGACCGTGGACGTGCCCACGCTCTCGCTCGGCGCAGGTGGCACGGCCCTGGGCTTCGAACTCACCTCGGCCGCCGTGCCGGCTCTGCCGCTCGTGTCGGTCACGTCGCCCGGCGGCCTCCGGCTCAACGGCGGGAGCCACACGATCGCGGTCGGAAGCACCCAGGGGCTCGATCCCGGCACGTTCACGCTCATCGATTACGACGGCGCGGCGATCTCCTCGGGCTTCTCGCTCGTGTCGCTGCCGAAGCGGGTGGCCGGTAGCCTCGTCTACGACACGGCCAACACCCGGATCAATCTCCAGGTGACCGGGATCGAGACGATCCGTTGGACCGGGAGCATCTCCGATGCCTGGGACGTCGGCACCGACGTGGATGTCGGTGGCACGCAGAACTGGGTGACGGCCTCGGGGGGAACGACCACCAATTTCGTCGATGGCGATCGCGTGCTTTTCACCGACGCCGCTTCGCAGTTCAGTGTTTCGCTGGCCCAGACGGTCGCCCCCGGCTCCGTGACGGTGAACAACTCGTCTCAGAACTACACCTTCGGTGGCAGTGGAAAGATTTCGGGCAACGGAAGCCTGACGAAAACTGGAACGGGAACGCTGACCTTTCTTACAGACAACACCTACACGGGCGGCACGACCGTGTCCGCAGGCACCCTCCAGCTTGGCGATGGCGGTGCTGCGGGCAACGTCGCCGGAACGGTGAACGTGGCCAGCGGCGCGACGGTTCGCGTGCAGCGGGGCACGACGACGATCGCCGCCGGGTTTGCCGGCGCGGGTAATGTCGTGTTTCAGGGCACGGGCGTCACGAATCAATCGAGTTTCACGCTCAATGGAGACAGTTCCTCCTTGACCGGTCCGATGGAGGTGAATTTCGGCCGGCTCAACACCGGTACGAACGTCAATGCGCTTGGGACGGGACCGATCACGGTGACCGACGGTGGCCAGGTGTTCGTCACGACGGCGACGTTCTCGAACCCGATCACGATCGCCGGAGACGGCTGGGCACAGGGTGGCACGGGCACGAAGTTTGGCGCGCTCCGGGTCTATCAGGGTGCGAACTGGGCTGGCGATGTCACGCTCGCGGCGAATGCCCGCATCAGCGGCGGACTCTCCAACGGCACCGTCTCGGGCAAGATCAGCGGGCCCCATCGAGTGGAGTTTGGTCCGGCGGGCCAGGCGGGCGTGGTCACGCTCACACATCCGGGCAACGACTACTCGGGCGGTACGCTGATCGCGGGAGGCAGTCTGCTGATCAAGGCGGCAACGGCCCTCTCCACCGGACCGGTGGCGATCACCTCCACGGTCAACGATTCGCTGGCCTTCGAATTCGGCGACGGCTCCTCGGAAACCGTGGCCAACGACATTTCGCTGCCGGTGCTCACGACGGCCACGCGGGTGTTCACGATCCGGGGTAGTCCCACCCAGCCGACCACCGTGACGCTCTCGGGGCGGATCAGTGGCGGTTCGGCCGACTCGATCCTGCGAATGGGCGACACGGCCGTCGTCGGCAACCACAACAGCGTGCTGATCCTGGATAATCCGGGTAACACGTTCGCGGGCACCGTCAACGTCTTTCGCGGGACGGTTGGCTTCACGAGCAACGCCGCGCTCGGGAATGCTTCCAACGGGATCCTGCTCGACGTCAACGGCAACAATGGTGGCCTTCGCTTCGCGGCCGACGGTATCACGCTGCCCGCGAGCCGGGCGATCACCCTGGGCGGTTCCGAGGTCGTCGACACGCAAGCTTTTGCCGGCCGGATCGAAGGGGTGATCTCCGGAAACACGCCCACGTCCGGGCTGCGGAAGGCCGGAACCGGCCGGCTGACGCTCGCGGCGGCCAACACCTACACCGGCCCCACCACGGTCGCGGCCGGCACGCTGGCCGTCGCCGGCAGCACGGGTGAGGAGGTGTCGGCCTCGCAGTCGCTCGTCCCGTTTGCTGGGGCCACGCTCGATCTCTCGACCGTGTCGGGCGGTTATGTGGTGCCAGCGACCCAGACGATCGGCGGCTCCGGTTCGGTGCTCGGCACCATCGGTTTCGGGGGAGGCGCTACCCTGTCGCCGGGTGACGTGGTCGGCACGCTCACCGTCGCGCAGTCTGTGACGCTCGGGGGCGGGGCCAACTACAACTGGCAGATGGCCGACGCGACGGGGACCGCTGGCGACGCGACCACCTGGGACCTGCTCGCCGTCGGTGGGCCGCTCGACATCACGGCCACGTCGGCCGATCCGGTTCGGCTCAATCTCTGGAGCCTGTCGGCCACCAACCCTCAGACGAGCGGAGCAGCGACCAATTTCGATCCGCTCGCCGCAGGCACCTGGACGATCGCCACGGCAGCCGGCGGGATTTCCGGCTTCGCCGCTGACAAGTTTCTGATCGAGACGGCCGCCGCCAACGGTACCGACGGGTTCGTGAACTCGCTCAATGGCGGTGCCTTCAGCATCACGCAGGCCGGCAATGCGTTGAATCTCGTCTTCACGCCGAACATGCCCGGGGCGATCGTGATCGACGTGCCCTCCGGGGCCCAGACGCAGAGCGAGGCGGGCTATCCGACGATCACCGCCGCGTCATCGGTGACGAAGACCGGGGCGGGTACGCTCGTGGTCGACGCCGTGAACACCTACGCGGGACCCACGTCGGTGCAAGCAGGCACGCTTCAACTCGCCGTCGCTGATGGCCTGGGAACGACCGCGACGACCGTGCAGACGGCCGCCACGCTCGCTGTCGCCCCGGGCGTGACGATGAAGGCCCCGGCGGTAATCGTCGACGGCGGGACGTTATCGGCCGCCACGCTCGCAGTCAATGCGACGAGCGGCATCGCGTCGCTGGCGATCAACGCGGGCACGGTCTCGGCAGGGGCGGCTGCCACCGTCTCAAACGGCGGCCTGATGTCTCTGGCGCAGAGCGCCCGCGTGTCGGTCGCGGTGGCGAGCCTTGCGGTCACCGAGGCGGCGGGAGGCGGCAGGCTCGACCTCGGCGCAGGGCAGGTCACGATCGCTGCCGGCGGAATCACGGCGGCCGACCTCCGAGCCGACATTCTGGCCGGACGGAACGGCGGTGCCTGGAACGGCCAGACGGGAATCATGTCGTCCACGGCAGCGGCAGCCATCGGGGGCGGGCGGGCCGTTGGCTACGTCGTGGCCGGAGACGGCTCCGCCCGGGTGTCGTTTGCCGCTCCGGGTGATACGGATCTCAGCGGCCAGGTGAACGTATTCGATCTCGTCGGCGTAAACAGCGGCGGCGCCTACGGCACCGGTCAGCCTTCGGTCTGGTCGAAGGGCGACTTCAACTACGACGGCATCACCAACGTCTTCGACCTCGTTTCGATCAACGGCGCCGGAGTGTACGGGCAGGGGAGCTATTTCCCGGCGGCGCCGACCGTGGCAACGAGCGGGGGGTTGGCGGCAGTGCCGGAGCCGGCGATGCTCGGATTGCCGTTCGTCGCGGCACTTGCCGGAGGTATTCTTCGGTCGTGGCGGCGAGTTGGCCTCGGCCGTCAACGGCCATGACTTGGTTCCTGTGAGTCTCGAGGGGAGTTCTCGAATGCACCGCGTCGTGTTCTCGAGTTCGGGTAGTTCTGTTCACCGCCGCCAGGAGCCCGGGCGGGGCCCCGCGCGGGCCGGTTTTACACTGGTCGAGTTGCTGGTGGTGATTGCCATCATCGCCACGCTCATCGGTCTGCTGCTGCCGGCCGTGCAATCGGCCCGCGAGTCGGCCCGTCGGACGGCGTGCAACAACAAGCTTCGCCAGCTTGGTCTCGGACTACAGTCGTATGCCTCGGCGAGGAAGTCGTTTCCGATGGGTTCCGATGAGGCGATCCAGCTGAGTTGGCACGTCTCGATCCTGCCCTACATCGAGTTGGCGCCGCTCTACGAGACATTCTCCTTCCGGCAGAACACCGCCGAAGGCGATTGGATGGCAGCCGACAAGAATCGGGCCAACTATCGGGTCGACTCGTATCTCTGTCCGACCGGGACGGTGGTGAACCCAGTCCAGACGGGCAGCCTGACCGACCTGATCACCAACGAATACACGACCCACTATTACGGCAACATGGGCCCCAAGGGCACCAATCCTGTCACCGGCCGGGCCTATGAGGGCAACATCGCCGGTCAGGCGGGTTCTACCTGCAACGCGACCTACGGCGGGCTGGCCAATCAGGGCGTGCTGCGGACAAACGAAGCCTATAAGTTCAAGGACGTTTCCGACGGGCTGTCGAAGACGCTCCTGGTCGGTGAGATCTCCTGGAGCCAGAAGGCGACAGGCGGATTCCCGAAGTATCGCCAGTGGCATCGGGGTGGGATCAAGGCGTCGAATTGCCACATCGGCGGCTGCAAGAACATCGCCCAGCCGATCAACTCCCGGTACGACGCCCTGTTCAACGACATCGCGTTTGGCAGCGAGCATCCCGGCGGCGCGGGCTTCGCCCGCTGCGATGGATCGGTTGCCCAGGTCAGCGAGAACATCGATTTTGCGGTGCTCCTGGCGCTCGCCAGCCGCAATGGCGGCGAAGTCAGTGAGTAGGCCGCGGAACGTCGCCCTGGCGGCGGCGTCGGATCCTTCTGTCGAACGGTGCCACCTGATGGATCGGATTGTCTTGATCGTGGTCGGGCTGGGCCTGTGTGCGGTCGGCTGCGGACCGGCGGGGCCAGCGCGATACGACGTCTCGGGCACGGTCACCTTCGACGGTCAGCCGGTGCCGATCGGCACGATCACCTTCGTCCCTGCCGGCGGCAACACCGGTCCGGGTGGCACGGCCGGCATCGAGGCGGGTCGATTCGATACGGCCAGCACAGGTAAGGGCCCGACGGGTGGTCCGCACGTGGCGATCATCACCGGCTTCGATGGGAAAACGGTGGGTGGGGTCGAGCAGGTGCAGGAGGGGAGTCCGCTCTTCATCGACTACCGAGAAGACGTCGACCTGCCGAAGGAAGCGACGGTTCGGGACTTCAACGTGCCCGGGTCCGCCCGGCTGAAGCCGACGCCGCCGCCTCCCCCCGGGCGGAAGGCCTGACTCTCCCGCGGCGGTTCGCCCTCTGTTCGATCTTGCACACGTCTCTCTGGAGGGTCCTGTTGATGTCGCCTGGCTGCTCCTCTGTCGTCATCCATGCTGCTCGAACGGCCGCGGCAACCCTCTGCCCCAGGCTCGCCCGAGTCGCAGCGGGGCTCGCGATCGTGTTCGCCACTGCGGTTCAGGCGCGGGCCGTGCACACGACCGACGTGGGAGGCGTGGCCGGCCGACCGGTCAACGCTCGCTACGACGTGATCGTGGCGGGGGCCGGCACCGGCGGACTCGCGGCGGCGATCCAGGCGGCTCGGCTCGGTAGCGATGTGCTCCTCGTCGAGCCGACGGATTGGATCGGTGGCCAACTCGCTGCGGCGGGCGTGACGAGCATGGACGAGGGCTATCCACCCCGGGATCACCTGCGGGAGCGGGGCATCTACGGCGAATTCTGGCGGCGAGCAACGGCCTTTTATCGGGCGCTGGGCAAGTCCACCGACACCTGTGCGGTAAGCGAAGACCACTTCGCCGTCGAGCCCCACGTGGCGCGGCGAATGTTCGAGGACATGATTCGCGATACCCGCGCCGCTCCGCGGGCCGACGGCCAGCCAGTGGTGCTTGATCTCGTGACCGAGGCACAGGTTGTCGCGGTGAATCGCACAGGCAACCGCGTCTGTGGCGTGACGCTCGAGCAGACAACCCCTGCGGGTGGCCTGGAGCGGATCGAACTCGAAAGCGAGGTGTTGATCGACGCCACGGAATACGGCGACGTGATCCCTCTGACGGGCGCCCGCTACCGGCTGGGGATCTGGCGGTCCGACGAACCGCGGCCCGCCGGCGACCGCATCCCGCCGGTGCAACCGCTCACCTGGACGGCCTCCATTCGTCGCTATGCCGGTGGCGTGCCCCCAGCGCTTGTGATCGATGCCCGGCCGGCCGGCTATGCACCAGACGTGATCGCCGGCTCTCTCACCCCCGAGGGCAAGACAACCCACGGCTTTCCCTGGGCCTGGGAGCGATTTCTCAAGTATCGCGGAATGCCCGACTCGACGACTACGACGAGCGCGCACAACGGTACCGGGCTGCCGCTGACCCGCACCCATGTGAACTTTCCCCCCAACGATTCCCGGCTCACGATCGTCGACGTCGAGGATCCGGAGCGACGCGAGGGAGCCGAGGTGGCGGCGCTGCTCCGCACGCTCGGCGTGTTGTATTACGCCCGGCACGTGATGGGGGAAGATGCCTGGTCGGTGGCCGACGACATCGGGTACGACTCACCGGCCAACGTCCGGCGGATGGACGCGTTGGCCGCTCGGCATCCAACGCTCAGGCCGTTTCGGGAATTGCTGTACCGGTTCCCGCCGATTCCGTACGTGCGGGAGAGCCGGCGGGTGATCGGGGTCGGCACGCTCACCGCGACATCGATCCGCCGCAAGGCGCCGTTTCAGCCGGAGCCGCGGCCGACGGCGGTGGCGATCGGCGACTATCCCGTAGACGTGCATGGCGAGCACGAAGACCGTGATCTCCAAATCGAGCGCGACCTCGACGCTCCCGAGGATCTGCCGGAGCGGTGGATTCAGTGGGGGTATGGGCCCTTCCAGATTCCGTTCGAGTGCTTCATTCCGGAATCGATCGATGGATTCATTCCGGCCGAGAAGAACATCTCGCAGTCGCGGCTGGCGAACGGGGCCACGCGGCTTCAGCCGGTGACGATGCTCACCGGGCAGGCGGCTGGCACGATCGCCGCCTTGGCCTGCCGGCACGATCTCGCCCCGCGACACGTGCCCCCCATGCTCGTGCAGTCGGCGCTCCTCGATGCGGGCAGCACGCTGTCGCCGGTGCGATATAGCGACGTGCCGCACGGCACGAGCCTGTGGAAGGCAGTGCAGTTGGCGAGTCTCCATGGGCTCGCCAGCTTCGACGGGCCCGACTTCAAGCCGGCCACCAAGCTCAAGCCTGCCGACGTCGAGCCGGTGCGGCAGCGAATGATCGCACTCGGCAGCCCGGCCGACTCGCTCGAGCCGCTGGCCGCAGCCGCCAATCGGGGCGAACTCGTGCGGGCGGCGGCGACGGCCTTGCTGGCCCTGGCAGCGGCCCCGGCCGAACGGGCGGCGAGCGAGGCCGGAGCGGCCGACGCGATCCACGACCTCGTGATCTACGGCGGTACGAGCGCTGCGGTTACGGCGGCCGTCCAGGCGAAGCGGATGGGGAAGTCGGTCGTCATCGTCTCGCCCGACCGGCACCTGGGTGGGCTCTCGAGCGGCGGCCTGGGCATGACCGACACGGGCAACAAGGCCGTGATCGGCGGCCTCGCCCGCGAGTTCTATCACCGCATCTGGAAGCACTACGAGCAGCCGGAGGCCTGGCAGTGGCAGGCCCGCGCCGAGTATGGGAATCGGGGCCAGGGCACGCCGGCGATCGACGGCTCGGCCCGCACGATGTGGGTGTTCGAGCCCCACGTCGCCGAGCAGGCGTTCGAGGATCTGATCCGGGAGCATGGAATCAGGGTGGTCCGCGACGAGTGGCTCGATCGGGAGCGGGGCGTGGCTCAGAAAGATGGCCGGATCGAGGCGATCACCACGCTCGCCGGCCACACCTACCGGGGCCGGATGTTTCTCGATGCCACCTATGAAGGCGACCTGATGGCGGCGGCCGGTGTTGAATACACCGTGGGCCGCGAGGCCAATGCCACCTACGGCGAGGAGCACAACGGCGTGCAGGTGGGAGTGCTCCACCACAAGCATCACTTCGGGGCGGTCGCCAAGCCGATCAGCCCCTACCGAGTGCCTGGGGATCCGGCGAGCGGGCTCCTGCCGCTGATCAGTCCCGCCCCGCCCGGAGAGTTTGGAACAGCCGACCGGAAGGTGCAGGCCTATTGCTTTCGGCTCTGCCTGACGACGGATCCTCGCAATCGGCTGGCGATTCCGCAGCCCGAGGGCTACGACGCCGGTCGCTACGAACTCTTGCTGCGGGTGCTCGAGGCCGGCTGGTGGGAGATGTTCGAGAAGTTCGACCCGATTCCCAACGGCAAGACCGACTGCAACAACCACGGCCCGGTCGGGTTCGACAACATCGGGATGAACTACGACTATCCCGAAGCCAGCTACGACCGTCGGCGCGAGATCATCGCCGAACACCAGGCCTACCAGCAGGGGCTGCTCTGGTTTCTGGCCAATGATCCGCGGGTGCCAGCCGCGGTGCAGCGGGACATCCGGGAGTGGGGCCTGGCCAAGGACGAGTTTCTCGACAACGGCCACTGGCCCCATCAGATCTATGTCCGAGAAGCCCGGCGGATGGTGGGAAAGCTCGTGATGACGGAGAACCATCTCCGTCAGAGGATTCCCACACCCGAGTCGATCGGGATGGGCAGCTACACGATCGATAGCCACAACGTGCAGCGGTATGTCACACCCGAGGGTTTCGTGCAGAACGAGGGCGACATCGGAGTGCGGCTGAAGAAGCCATACCAGATCGCTTACGGAGCCGTCGTGCCCAAACCGGGCGACGCCGCCAATCTGCTCGTGCCGGTGGCCTGCTCCGCCAGTCACATCGCCTACGGCAGCATCCGGATGGAGCCGGTGTTCATGATCCTGGGTCAGTCAGCCGCGACGGCCGCCTGCCTGGCCCTCGACCTGGGCGTGGCGGTGCAGGAGGTTCCGTACGAACTGCTGCGTGATCGGCTTCACCGTGACGGCCAGGTGCTCGCCGAGGGCGACGTGGCGAGGGCCAGGCCGGACTGATCGGGCGGTCGCGGTTCGATCAGCGGGTGAAGACCGTTCGGCCTTCCTTGATCGTTTCGACCACGACGATGTCCTTGATGGCCGTCGGCTCGACCTTGAGCGGGTTGCGGTCGAGGATCACGAGGTCGGCGAGCTTGCCGGGTTCGAGCGTGCCTTTCGTGGTCTCTTCCTTGAGTTGGTAGGCCGCCGTGGCCGTGACGGCCCGGAGCGCGTCGTAGGGGGAGATCCGCTCGTCTGGCCCCACCACCTGTCCGCTGCCGGAGAGCCGATTCACGCCGGCGTCGACGAGCGCCAGGATCGAGGGCACCGGCGACACCGGCGCGTCGTGTGAATAGGTGAAGGGCAGGCCGGCCCGGAGGAACGTCCGCGAGGCCATCGCCCCGGCCGATCGCTCCGGTCCCCAGAGCCTGACGACGGCATCACCACCGGGGATGATGCCTGCGGTGAGGAAGCTCGGGATCGCGCCGCAGGCCTTCATGCGTTCGATCTGATCCGGTCGCAACCAAGTGGCATGGACGAACACAGGCCGGTGGTCGTGCATGCCGTGCCTGCGGATCGCCTTGTCGATCGCGGCGAGCGCCTGGTCGGCGGCGGCATCGCCGTTCATGTGCATGTGGATCTGCAATTCGGTGGGCCAGTATTTCTCGAAGACGGCATCGAGCACCTCGTCGGGGATCTGCCGGTAGCCGGAGAAGGCTCCCGCCTTGCCCGGGGGGTTTTGCGTGTACGGCTGCGTGAACCAGGCCGTGTCCAGGCTGCCGTCGAGCCAGAATTTCACCCCACCGAGCCGTACCCGGTTCACATACCGCCGATCGAGATCCGGCCGTGCGGCCCGCAGTTTCTCCACGATTCCGCCGGCCTGCGGATCGTACTGCGAGGCGACCGAGTAGGCCGCCGCCAGCGTGTCGTCGAGGGCGGAGTCTTTGGCCGCCAGATAGAGGTCGATCGGGAGCAGGTGGTTGTCGATCGCTTCGAGCACGATGGCGATGTCGTCGTTGCCGAGCCCGAGGCCCGCCTCCATGGCGGTGGTCTGCCCATGGCTGGCCCAGACCTTCGCAGCGCCGGTCACGGCCTGGGCTGCGAGTTCGCCCGTGAACGGCGGCCGCTTGCTACGGACGGCGTTGAGGGCGGTCTCTTCCATCGGCCCGAGCAGCGACCTGCCGTCCGGGCCGCGGGAAAACATGCCTCCCGTCGGGTCGGGCGTGGCAGCGGTGATGCCGGCCGCCTTGAAGGCGGCGGCGTTGGCCGCCCCGAGATGTCCTGATGAATCGACCACCATCACCGGCCGATCCGCCGATATCTGGTCGAGTTCCGCGCTCGTCGGTGGTCGGCCCTCCTTCAGGCCGCGGGATTGATACCCGAATCCCACGATCCATCCATCGGCTGGTGTGTGATCTGCCTGCGCCTGCATTCGGGCGACGAGATCCGCGATCTCGGTGCAGCCGAAGAGATTCGCATCGACGAGGTTCTTGCCGAAGTAGATGAAGTGGCCGTGGGTGTCGATGAATCCTGGGAGCATGGTCTTGCCGGCCAGGTCGATCCGCTTCGTGTCGGGCCCGGCGAGTTTGCGGGCCTCCGCGAGCGGGCCCGCGAACACGATTTTTCCCTCCGCCACCACCAGGCTCTCGACATAGTCGGGGGTGGCCCCGCGCATCGTCAGGATGTCGCCGCCGGAGTACAGAAGATCGGCGGTTTCGGCAGCCGAGGCCACGCCGCACATGGCCACGAGGATCGGGAGAAGACACGCCGTGCGCATAAGTGAATGCTCTGCTGGAGAAGGAAGACGGGCACAGCCAGAGACGAGGGCTCGCGGCGATGGTGCATCCCGCCGGCGATCCACGGGCCCTCACCCCGGCACCATCCAGGCGAGAATACCCGACTGGAGCCAGACGAGCAGGCCCACGAGCGAGGCTAGGGCTACGCTGTGGGGAAACACCCGGCGTAGGATCGCCCCCTCCGCCCGGTGGCTCCCGGTCGCCGTGGCCGACACGACGATGCTCTGGGCGTCGATCATCTTGCCCATGACGCCGCCAGTGCTATTGGCTGTGCACATGAGCAACGGATCGAGCCCCAGCTGTTCGGCGGTGACCCGCTGCAGGCTGCCGAACATCGCGTTGCTCGAGGTGTCGGAGCCGGTGAGCGCCACCCCGAGCCAGCCCAGAAGGGCGGCAAAGAACGGATAGAAGCTGCCCGTCTGGGTGAGGGCCAGACCGAGCGTGACGTCGGTGCCGGAATAGCGGGTGACGAACGCGAGCCCGAGCATGGCCGCGATCGTGAGCAGGGGGCCTGCTAGTCGGTAGAGGTTGTCGAGCCAGATCGCCCCGGCCCGCCGCCAGGGAATCCCCAGCCATGGCACCGCTACGAGCGCGGCGACCAACAGCGCGGTTCCCGCCGCCGAGAGCCAGTTGAGCCGGTAGATCGCCGGCTCGATCTCGCGGCCGAGGCGGGTGGCCGGCGGCACCTTTGCGACCCGACCGTGAAGCCGCGGCACTGGAAACTCGGGAGCAACGACCGCGGCCGGCAGCCAAGCATGAGCCGAACCGCGGCCTTCGAGGAAGGCCTTCACCGGCGGGAGCCCCCAGAGCAGCACCGCGAGCGAGACAAACGCCCACGGCGCCCACGCCCATGCGATCCGGCCCGGGGCATCCGCAGGTTCCGATTCGACTCGCCCGCTGGTCGGCGGCCGTGTGCCCGGGCCGCCGTCGCCATAGCGCCAGATCACGCGAGGCTGCCACCAGTGGAGAAAGCACGCGAGTGTGACGAGGCTCACGATGCCCCCGGCCACATCGACGAGGGCGGGCCCGATCAGGTTCGAGACGGCGAACTGCACGATTGCGAACGAGGCCCCGCAGACGAGCACGGCCGGCCAGACGCCGGCGAGCGCCTGCCGGCCCCCCATCATCCACACCATCCAGGCCGGTACGATCAGTGAAAAGAAGGGAAGCTGCCGGCCGGCGAGCGCCGAGATCGCCTGCTCGTCGAGCCCGCTCACCTTCGCGAGCGTGATGATCGGCGTGCCGAGCGCACCGAAGGCGACCGGGGCCGTGTTGGCCACGAGCGCCAGGCAGGCGGCGTCGATCGCCGGAAACCCCGCGCCGACCAGCAGAGCCGCAGAGATTGCCACCGGCGCCCCGAAGCCGGCAGCTCCTTCGAGAAACGCTCCGAAGCAGAACGCGATCAGCAGCGCCTGCAGCCGCCGGTCGGCCGAGAGGCTCGTCACCGACCGCTTCATGACGTCAAGCGCGCCCGCCTCGACGGAGAGCCGAAACAGAAACATCGCGCCGACGATGATCCAGCCGATGGGAAAGAGACCGAAGGCAGCTCCCGAGACCGCCGCCGCGATCGCCGCGTCGGCGGGCATGCCCGCGGCTCCGACTGCCACGGCGAGGGCGGCCGCGAGGCCCGCCAACGCCGCCCGGTGCGCCGGCCAGCCGGCGAAGGCGAGCAGACCGAGGAGCAGGGCGAGGGGCAGCAGGGCCGCGAGCGTCGACGCCAGCGGCCACTGAAACGGATCGTAGACATGCTCCCAGATCATGCGGCGTGGAGGCCGGTGGCCACTTCTCTCAGCCGGCGCTGCCGCTCACGACGAGCTTTCCGTCGGGGCCGATCCGGGAAAAGCGGATGTCGAGGGTGCGCAGGAAGGTCTGAAGCCCGGCATCCTGGATCGGCAGCACGTGGGCGGGGGTGTCGGACTCGTTGTGGTGTGAGTGCCACAGGCCCGGCGGTGTGACGAACACCGAATGGGGCTCCCAATCGAATCGCTCGGCGTCGGCGATCGTGCCGTCGTCGGCCAGCCGCGGGCCCACCATCGTGTAGCAGCCGGCCGGCGCGTCGACGACGAGATCGACCGCCACCGACTGATGGCGGTGCGGGGCCTGGACGGTCCGCGGCGGCAGCACGCCGAACATCGCCCAGAGCACATGGCTCACCGTCTGCGTGTCGGGAAAGGCCGAGTTGCCGAGAAGCACGCTCAGGCGGTTGGCGCCGGCGCTCGCCGGGTCGGCGACGATCTCGGCCAAGACCTCGCGGATCGCTGCGGCGCGATGGAGCGTCGGCTCGAAGCGTTGCTGCGTGGCCTCGGCGCCGAGATACCGTAGGAGCGGTTCGTCGTGCACCCAGTAGATCGCGGCGTCGTCAGTCGCCGTGTGTTGGGCGGTCGATCCCGCAGGCAGCGTGAACAGGTCGCCGGCCTCCCAGGGGATGCCGCTGCTTGTGCCGTGGCCGTGGGCGGCCACCCGCGTCTGCCCCCGGCCCCGCATCACGAAGAAGAGTTGGCTTGTCGCATTGACTGCGGTGGCGACCGACTCACCCGGCCGGATCCGGATGAAGTTCGAGCAGAGCCCCGGCGTCGTGGCCGGCCCCGGGCAACGTAGTTCGGCCGAAAGATCCAGCGGCACGGCGCCGCTCGGCCCGGTCTGGTGGAGTTGGGCGGGAAACCGTCCGCCCGGAATCGGCGGCACGGCCCCCGTCGCCAGGGGATTGGAAGCCCGGCGGTAGTCGTGAATCTCGGCGGCTGCCGTGAGCCGGGTGAGCTCGGCGGCTGCATCGAGCGCAGGAGCAGCGGCAGGTGTCATCGGAGGCCTCCAGTTGTTCGACGGTGAGCCGCCGGGGCAGTCTCCCGGCATCAGCCCGAGAGAATACCTGGCCGGCGGATCACGAGCACCGGCCCCGTCAGGTCATCGCGGCATCACTGCGGCGAAGCCTTGAGAAACGTGAAGGGCTCGGCTGGACGGAAGGCGGCCGAGGCATCGCCGCTGTAGGTTTCGCCCCGTTTGAGCGGCAATCGCTTGGCCGGGGCACCCGCCGTGAAGTCGCACTTCTCGAGCGGCACCCAGAACACCGTCGGGCTCGTCGCCGAGTCGTAGTACAGCACGCGATTCTTCTGGTCGTGGACGGTTCGCCAGATGGTGCTGGCCACGTTCGGCTCCCCGGGCGTCGAGATGCCCAGCGGGGCCGAGGCGTTGCGGATCACGCTGAACACCGAGGCGATGGCCTTCTCGCCGGTGACGTCCTTCGGGATCGCGTTAATGTAGAAGCTGGCTCGCACAAACCGATCGCTCGCGCGGATCGTGCCGGGGAGCATCACGTCGCCACCGATTTCCTTCCAGTAGGCGTTCAGGGCGAGCTGCTCGTCGTAGGGAGGCGAATTGGTCATCACGGTGTAGTCGCGGCCGTGGTGGATCGTGAGGCGGCCGTCGATGTACTCGAGGATCGCCGAGTCGCCGGATGGATCGGAGATCGCCAGGTGGCCGACGCCGGGGTCGCCGTTGGGTAGCACCGGCGCGATGATCCTAAACGGCTCCTTCTCGAGGGCGGCCACCGCCTCGGCGACGGTCGCATAGGAATCGAGCACATACTGCGCCCAGCCGCCAATCGACAGGTTGGGCCTTCCCGCCACGGGCGTGCCGTATGTGCTTTCCGCCAGATAGAGGAGGTTGGCCACGAGGCCCTTCTCATTCATGCCGCAGGCTGTCGCGACACCATAGAAGCTCACGCCGACGGAGCCGTGGACCGAGGTCCACTCGAAACTCCCCGGCCCGGCATTCCCATGGCGTTTCATGCCCCGGGGGAAGAGCCAGATCTCCGAGCCCGGATCCTCCACCCAATCCATCGACCGACCGACGACGACCGCACCATCGGCGAAGACCCGCATGCAGCGGGTGCAGGCCGTGGCGGGGGTCGCCGCGAGTGGGCAGGCGAGCAGGGCGACGACGATGGCTGCGCGGAAGCGAACGGCGATCGAAGCGAGGCGAATCATGGTCGAACTCCTGACGTAGTGACTCATATCCGGGAACGGTTGATCGCGCGCAGGCCCGCGAGCAAGACGATCGCGCCGACCGTGGCCGTCACAAGGCTGCCGAGCGCGCCGCTGGCCGAGAGCCCGAGCAGGCTAAACAGAAACCCTCCCAGGATCGAGCCGATCACGCCCATGATCAGGTCGGTGACAAGGCCCGAGCCACCCCCCTTCATGATCTGGCTCGCGAGCCATCCGGCCGCCAGACCGATCAGGAGAAACCATGCGAACTCCATGCTGCGAGCCTCCAGGAATGAGCGGGATCTCGTCATCCTACCCTTGCCTTGGGCGAGTCTGACAAGCCATGCCGGTCCGGCAGGCTCGCGGTTGGGCGAGTCGAGCCAGGCTCGCGGATGGAACCCAGCACCGAGCCGATCGCCTTGAGCTTCCGCGGTCAGGCCTCGCTGTTGAGCTGGATGCTGCGGCGAATCTGCGAAACGTGCAGTTGGAGATGCAACGCCGCGAGGGCGAAGCCGCCGCGGCTATCCAACCGCCCGAAGATCGGATGCACGACCGTGCCGCCCCCCTTGAACGAGAGCGACTGCGGCAGGCCTGCGATCTGCGCGGCCAGATCCCGAAATCGCGGCATCACCTCGGGGCCACACTCGGCGGGATGGTCGAATCGGCCGATGTCGCCGAGTTCAAGGTCGCGGCCTGCATCGAGTTGTGGGATCAGCCCCAACAGCGATTCGTGAACGTCGTTGCAATGGGCGATCGTCATGAAGGCCGACCAGTCCTGCATGATCGGTGTGATGCCCGGCAACGCCGGCACGGGGCGGCGGCCGCGAAGAGCTGGCTCGGGTGTCGCGGCGACCAGTTCCTCGACCGCCGCCGCAGCCGAGTTGAACTGCCTCACGTTGGTGGCGAGCGACCGGCTGCGGTAACCGGCCCAGAGGAGCAGGCGAGCGAGAAGGGTGTCGAGCATGGCGGTGGAGATCTCGAGTGCCTATCGGAGGACGCTAGACGTTCGGGCCGGCTGTCGGCGGCGCGGGACGGGATGAATGCGAGATCGAGGCCACCCTTCGCCCCCCAGCACATCACGCTCTCGCGCGGCGGGGCGGTCACTTGCCGTTCTGCAGCGCCTCCCAGAACTCGGGCTCACCGGACACGGAATTGTGGTTGGTGCCGTCAAAGACTCGCAGTGTCGCGACGTTTGGTGGGAAGGCCGCGATCAGCTGCTGCGTGTTCGCCAGCGGCACGATCTCGTCGTGGGAGGCGGCGAGCACGAGCGTCGGACAGGTGACCTTGGGGGCGTACCGCCACGACTCGTACCGGTCACGAAGCAGGAGCCGCATCGGTAGGAACGGGGCCACCCGCTGGGCGATCGAGAGGATGCTCTCGAAGGGCGTGATGAGCACGAGCTGCGTGACGGGCTCTTCTGCGGCGAGCTGGATCGCGAGGCTGCTGCCGAGGCTCCGGCCCACGACGATCACATCCGGATGGCGGCCGTGCACGAGCTCGAAGAGCGCTCGGGCGTCGCTGCGGAGGTCTGTCTCCGCCGGGCGGCCGGAGCTGCCGCTGTAGCCGCGGTAGTGCATGCCGTAGATCGCCCGGTCGGGAAACAGCTCGGCGAGTTTCGGCACGGTGTAGGCGACGTCCTCCGCGTTGCCGCCGAAGTAGATGAGGGCCTTGGGGCCGTCATGGGAGCGGGAGGAGATTCGTACGTGGGCGCCCGGCACCTCGAGTGCGAACGCCTGCGCGTGGGCGGGCGTGACCGGCGTCGGCATGTAGATGAACGACCGCTGGAAGAAAAGGAAGACGAGGCACAGCCCTGCGTACACGCCGATCGCGATCGTGAGCAGGCTCCAGAGCATGCGGCGGGTTCTCATCGGCGGGGCGGCTCGGGTAAGATTCGGAGGTCTTGTTTCGGAGCTGAAGCCCATGCCGTTGTACGAATATTCCTGCCAGAAGTGCAGTCAGAAAATCGAGTTGCTCATCCGCGGCGATGAGAAGCCGGAGTGCCCCCACTGCCACAGCACGAAGCTCACCAAGCTCTTGAGCGTGGTCCGGGGGCATGTTTCCGGTGGCGGCGGCGGGCAGGCCGCGGCCGCGGAGACGTGTGGCCGTCCGCAGTGCGGCATGGGCGGCTGCGCCGGCCTCGGGTGAGGCCACCACGGCGGCCGTTCACGCCCCGCGCCGAGCGTGTAGCCGCGAGAGGGCGTCGGGGGCCTCTGTGAGCAGGGGCGAGTGGCCGAGATACCGCTCGGCCAACTCGCGGTGGCCGCGGACGAGCAGCGTCGCGTAGACATGCAGCTCGAAGTGGAGCCGCAGTTTCTGTGCAGCCTCGGGCTCGCCCATGGCCGTCAGCACGCCCATCAGCGCCTCGGCAGTGCAGAGCTGCTCGGGCTTGGCCTGGTCTCGCAGCCAGTAGCGGCTGGGCTCGCTCGTCGCGGCGGCCGGCAGCCGCACGCACCGCCCGCGGCCTTGCATGCTCGCCAGCATCTCGCCGGCCTGCCGCCATGAGCCGTCGAGGAGGAGCACCGCCGGGGGTGGCAGCGACGCTGAGTCAGCGGTGGCAGGCGGCTCAGGCAGCGGATCGCCCGATGGGTGGAGCACCCAGAGCTCCCGTCCGGGCTCGAGGGCATTGGCGGGGTAGCCTGTCGCCGGAAAGAACCGATTCCCGCGTTGGTACACGTGGCAGGCGGCTCCGACCACGGCGCGACCGACGAGCTTGCCTGTGCTCGACGGCCGGCACTGCTCGAGCCGGTGGATCAGCACCTGCACCGTGAGCCGCGTTTCAACCGGTGGCAGCATGTCGCACGTGCACCACCGGGGCGGCAGGCTACACCGCGGGCAGCGGGCGGCACCGGCGAGAACGACACTGCGGCCCATGAGAAATCCGGCGGAATCGAGCGAGGCGGCTTTATGATCGTGGCCGTCGCCAGACTATCCGATTCCCTCTGCGGGCGAGGCAACGCATGGCCGAGATCCAGCCGGGCCGCTACCGGCACTACAAGGGCAACGAGTACACGGTCATGGGCGTCGCCCGCCACAGCGAGACGCTCGAAGAGCTGGTGGTCTACCGGCAGGAGTATGGCGAGCGTGGCCTGTGGGTCCGGCCAGCGGCGATGTTCGCGGAGACGGTGGTGATCGAGGGCAGGGCGGTGCCGCGGTTTCAACGGATCGATGGGAAAGGAGCGGGATAATCGCGATCGACCGCCCAGCATTCTTCGTTGATCTTGGCGATTATCTTCCGCACACCTGCCTTGGTGAATCCCTTTTCACCGATCGGAGGCTCACGCTCGAGGTCCGCAATGCGCTGCTCAAGGATTCGCAGGTCACTATGGGCCTTCTCGTATTCCGCGGCGTTCGAAATCACAGCGTCACCTGCACGAGTCCTTTGCGGACCGTCGGATCGACTGTCCGACTGAAAAAGTCTATCCAGTCGTCCCAGTCCCGGGAGCCGGCGCTTCCGGAGGGCTGCCTGCATGCTCACTATCTGCCTCACGCGTTGCGAGCGGCGCACGGCAGTTGGTTCGGGTTTTGCCGGGCCGAGGGGGATCTCGATGCGAGCGAGGAGCGCGTGGTCGAGCGGTTCGGGGCGTGGCTTGGGATGCTCGAGACGACGAACGAGTAACTGTCCGCGGTGAGCCTGAGAAAATCCGCCGCCTCCTAGCCGTCATCAAAAAGAACTTCGATGAGGCGGCCGACCTGCACGTCTTGAACTGCTCGAGCAACGGCGGATGTGTTGCGGCTGATCCGTGGCCACGACGTGGTCATCAAGATCACGATGCCAAGGCGAATGCGGCGCAGGTCGTGTTGGTGACGAAGACTCTGGTCAGTCGAGACCAAGACTTCGTAGCCATTGAGCATCGCGATTGCGAGCAACTCGCCGTTTTTGAGTTGGTCCCATCCTTTTTCAAAGACCGTTTCAACCTCATGCTCAGCGAGCGCCCTGCGGAGCGGGGCGGGTGTTCCCTGGTCGAACAGGATCTTCATGCAGAGGTTTGGAGTTCGAGGCTCGCGGCCGCGAATTCAAGCACGGCTTCCACCTGTTCCCGGGTGACCCCCGGAAACCACTCGACGAACTGATCGACGGTTGCTCCGTCTTCAAGATTCTCAAACAAGGCCCGCACCGGAACCCGCGTGTTGGCAAACACCCAGGCGCCGCTCACCTTCTCAGGATTGCGTTCAACCGCCCGGCATTCTTCCCAGGAACTCATGGGTCTGTATCTCCAGTCGGCTACGAGAATCTAAGAACTATACGTCCGTCCACTCTATCGTGTCAACTGGGCTGGGCCTCACCGACATCGTGATTCTACCCCGGGACCAAGGTTGTCCCTCGGGTCGTACACTGCCGGCCATGGAGTCAGCTGCCCCCTCGCCGTTTTTGGAAGTCCCCGAGGCGGAGTGGGTCTGCGCGAATGATCTCTGCTTCGCGATTTTTGATTCCTACCCAGTGTCGCCGGGGCACGTGCTCGTGATCACGCGGCGGGTCATGCCGACGTTCTTCGAGTGCACGGCCGCCGAGCAGGGGGCGCTGATGGCGCTCGTCGGCGAGGTGAAGGCCCTGCTCGATGGGCGGCTCGATCCCAAGCCCGATGGATACAACGTGGGCTTCAACGCGGGGGCCGCCGCCGGCCAGACCGTGCCGCATGTGCATGTGCATGTGATACCGCGGTATGCCGGCGATATGGGCGACCCCCGCGGCGGCGTGCGGCATGTGATTCCGGAGAAGGGGAACTATCTGGCGGAAAGTAGGCCCGTTGCTCCGCACCGGGCTGCCCGGCACGGAGTGACGGGCCTACGGGAGCCGCAGCTCTCGCTCACCACCGGGCCTGACCGGCCGCTCTGGCCGCGGCTCGCGGAGCGGCTGCCGGGGGCGAGCGAGATCGACCTGCTCGCGTCGTTCGTGCAGCCCTCGGGGCTCGACGTCATCCGCGCGGGGCTCTTCAGTGCGATCGCCGCCGGGGCCCGTGTGCGGCTGCTCGTTGGGGATTACCTCGGCATCACGTCGCCAGAGGCGTTGCGGCAGCTGCTGGGGTGGATGGACCTCGCCGGCGGGGCGTTCGAGGCCCGGCTCGCGGAACTCGAAAACCTTCGCGGCTCGCCCGATTCATTTCACCCGAAGGCGTGGCGGATCGCGGATTCGTCGGGTGGGATCGTGGTCGTGGGGTCGAGCAATCTCTCGCGGGCGGCCCTCATCTCGGGCGTCGAGTGGAACCTGCTCGGCGAGACGTCGGGCTCAGGCGACCTCGACCGCGAACTTGTCGTGGCTTTCGACGACCTCTGGCAGCAGGCCACGCCGCTCTCGGCCGACGTGGTCGAGCGGTATGCGGCCCAGGCCGCCGCTGCGGCCGAACTGCGTCGCGTATGGGACGGCGCGCCTGCCCAGCCTGCTGGCTATGCCGAACCCGATGGTGCCATAAAAGCCCTGAGCGCAAGCGAGGGGGCTCCGGGCACCCAACCACCCAGCTCTCCATGCCATGCAGCGCGCGCACCCCTCACGCCCCGCCCCTGGCAGCAGGAAGCCCTCGCCTCCCTGGCCGCCATCCGTCGCGAGGGCTACTCAAAAGCCCTCGTCGCCGTGGCCACGGGCCTGGGGAAAACCTGGCTCGCGGCGTTCGACGTGCTCGCCGTGGGCCGCGAGCTCGGCCGGCCGCCGCGGGTGCTCGTGATCGCCCACCGGGCCGAGATCCTCGCACAGGCCGAGGCCACGATTCGGAAGGCCATGGAACGCGAATGGGGGGACGACGCGGAGTCCCGGCGCTTGCGCTTAGGGCTTGTATGGGAGGGAGCGGACGGTGAACGCGAGGCGGGGAGTGCGATCCCCGTGTCATATGTCGCCGGGGCGTCGTGCGACCTCTCCGGCCAGCTCGTCATCGCCTCGATCCAAAAGCTCTCTCGGCCCGACAGTCTCGCGGCCCTCGCGGCGGCGGCCCCGTTTGACTACTGCGTGATCGACGAGGTGCACCACGCCGAGGCACCGAGCTACCGCCGCGTGCTCGCGCGGCTGTCGGAGCTGTCGCGGGCTGCCCCGTCGTTCACGCTCGGCCTCACGGCCACGCCCGAGCGGACAGACGGCGTCGACGTGGCCACGCTCTTCGACGACATCCTCGCGGCCCAGGCCACGATCGGCGACGGGATCGCGGAGGGGTCGCTCGTGCCGTTTCGGTATCGGGGGC
>CAMDDJ010000039.1 GCA_945891385.1 Candidatus Kuenenia stuttgartensis
GTATTCGGTCTGGCCGCGGATCACGAGGTCGCTCGAGGCAAAGAGCGCGTCGCCCACGTCGGCCACCACGATCGTGCGGTCGTCGAGCGACTCGTCGAGCCGGCGGACAAGCCGGGTCGTCGTGATCGCCGCGTCGGCCGCCAGCACGAAGGGCTCGAGGGCCGCGGCGGGACCGGGGGGCAGCACCCGCGGGGCGGCTCGGGGCGTGGCGTCGGCGAGGCCGCGGATGAAGTCTTCGAGCAGCACGTTTTCGTAGTGATGATGGCTGATCCGCAGGTCGTCGCTGGCGGCGTAGATGCTCTGGGACGACTGGAATCGGGCGGTGAAGATCCCGAGGTCGATGTCGGTGAGAATCACGCCGAGCAGGATCACGCAGTCGCTCTCGTCGACGAACTCGGTCACGTCGTGGCGGCCCATCGCCCCTTCGTAGAGGCCGACATAGAGCGGATGCACCTCGCTGACCACGCTCTTGGCGAGCAAGGTGGCGGCGATCGGGATGCCGGCCCGCTCGGCCAGGGCCACGGCGTCGGCCTGGAGCCCGTAGCGGTGGAGCTCCACGCCGGCGATGATCACGGGCCGCCTGGCCGCCGCGATCCTGGTCGCCGCCTCCTTGACGGCCTCGGCGAGGGCATCGGGATCGCTCACCCGCGGCGGATGGACGTAGGGCCGAATCTGGTCGGGCACGACCGTGACCATGTCGCGGGGCAGCTCCAGGTAGACCGGCCGCTTCAGCCGGTGGGCGGTGTCGAGCAGTTCGTCGATGTCGCGGAAGGCGGTGGCCGGATCGACGATCTCGCGGCTCGCCGCGCAGAGCTTGTCGAAGACCTCGAGTTGGGTTCGCCATTCCCGCACCCGGTGGTGCAGCAGCGGATCACCGCCCCGCTCGGCTAGTCCGGGCGCGCCGGAGATCATCACGACGGGGCTCTTTTCGGCGTAGGCTCCGGCGATCGAGTTGGCCACGCTCAGGCCGCCCACGCCGTAGGTGACGCAGACCGCCCCCATGCCGTGCACCCGGGCATAGGCGTCGGCAGCGAAGCCGGCACAGTCTTCGCGGGTGCAATTGACGATGTCGAGCGGGGAATGCTCGAGCATCGAATAAAAGCCGAGTACGTAGTCACCCGGCAGCCCGAAGACGTGGCGGATGCCGTAGTCGGAGAGCCGGCGAATCAGATACTGGCCGATCGAGAGGCTCGTGACGCTCTCAGGCCGCTGCGGGGCCGGCCGGACCACCGGTGGCCCGACCAGGCCGTTATCGAGGCTCGCGCCCAGGTGGATCGACATGGGTCACCTCCGTCGCGGAGAGCCGCCGCTGCCGGGCGGCCAGCATCGCCAGCCAAAACCCGAGAAACCCGAGCACGCAGCCCATCACGACCACCGCCCGCAGCGGGTTGCCGTTGAACTGCCAGGCGCCGATGGCGTGGAAGATTCCCCACGCGAGGATCGCCAGCGCGACCCAGCGAATGATCCGGGCGGTGTCGGCTGGGAGAGGTGATTCACTCATGGATGAATTGTAGCCATCCGCTGGAAGTCGGGCCCGGAAGGCGTCGGCGGGTTCTGTTCGTGACGGTGCTGCCGGTCGTGCCGTCGCGGTGGCAGCGATCGGGCAAGAACGTCGGCCTGGGGCGACACTGCCGTCGCCGTTTTGCGACCTATGAACATGGTGGGCGGTTTCGTGTCGCCCGCGTTCGCCCCGTCGCCCCCCGAGACCCCTGCATGCCCCCGATCGCATCCACCGCATCCTCCTCGGCCACCGCGGTGATCGGCAGCCATCCCGCGATGCAGCAGGTGGTCGACATCGCCCGCCGGGTGGCCCGGATGCCGGCCACCGTGCTGATCACGGGCGAGAGCGGCACCGGCAAGTCACTGCTGGCTCGGGAGATTCACGCGGCCAGCGGCCGCTCCGGCCGGTTCGTCGAGGTCGCCTGCGGCAGCCTCGCCGAACCGTTGCTCGAAAGCGAACTCTTCGGCCATGCCGCCGGCGCCTTTACCGGCGCGACGTCCGACCGCGAGGGCAAGTTTCTGCTGGCCGACCGGGGCACGATTTTTCTCGACGAGATCGGCACCGCCTCGCCAGCCCTGCAGGTCAAGCTGTTGCGGGTGCTTCAGGAACTGGAATTCGAACCGGTCGGCAGCAGCGACACCCACAGGGTCGATGCCCGGGTGATCCTCGCGACCAATGACGACCTGGCGGCGCTCGTGGCCTCCGGCCGGTTTCGCGCCGACCTCTTCTGGCGGGTCAACGTGATCACGATCGAGATGCCGCCGCTCCGCCAGCGGGTCTCCGACATCCCCGAGCTCGCCAGTCACTTCCTGGCCCGGGCCGCCGCTCAGGCCGGCCGCGAGGTGAGCGGCTTCTCGACCGCCG
Organism: Candidatus Kuenenia stuttgartensis; assembly: GCA_945891385.1. GTDB lineage: Bacteria > Planctomycetota > Planctomycetia > Pirellulales > UBA1268 > QWPN01. Next base: position 2,366 of record CAMDDJ010000039.1, read on the forward strand.
CCCTGGGGGCGATCCTGCGACACCCCTGGCCTGGCAACGTCCGCGAACTCCAGCATGCCGTCGAACGCGCGGTGTTCCTCGGAAGCAGCAATCTGATCGAGGCGGCCGATCTGCCGGCTTCCGTGCTCGCGGCCGGCCCGGCCGGGGGCGACCTTGGTCAGGGCGAGAGTCCGCTCAAGCAGGCGCTCGCCGCGCCCGAGCGGCAACTGATCATCGACGCGCTCGAGCGGGCCGGATGGCGCCGCGACATGGCGGCCCAGTCGCTCGGCATCAACCGCACCACGCTCTACAAGAAGCTCAAGCGGCTCGGCATGGATGTCGCCGATTTGCACGCCACCCGCTAGCGCGGCCCGTCGCTCGCTTTTCGCTCAACCGAAGCGACGAGCTGCCACCCTGATCGGGTAGGCGCGGGGGTCGGCGAACGCTCGCGGAGCATCGGGGCGTATCTTCGCCCGCGACGCGACTTTTGCCGCCCCCGTGCCGGTGCGGCAACGTTGGCCCCGGAGCCGGTGGAACGCCATCACGGCACGACGAGCCGGGCCTCGACGGGCAGGTGGTCGGAGCCCACGGCCGGGCCGATGCGGCGGTCGAGCACGCGGATCTCCGGGGACACAAGCACGTGGTCGATCGGGATCCGCGGCACCAGCCGGTGGGCGTTCCAACTGGGCTGGAGGCCCCGGCCCAGGGCCGAGTCGCGGAGGCCGCTCGTGGCGAGCAGCCGGCCGAAGCCGTGGCCCCAGGGGGTCGTGTTGAGATCGCCCGCGAGGATCGTCGGCCCGTCAGAGTCGGCCACGATCCGGCCGAAGGCATCGAGTTGGGCATCCCGCCAGGCCGACCACGCCGCCGAGATCGGGGCCGGCGGATGGGCGGCGATCACCCGGCAGCCTGCGGCTTCCCGACGGAGCACCGCCACGATGGCCGGCGGCCCGTCGGCGGGTGTGATCACCCGCGGCTCGTCGAGCGGCCACTGCGAGAGCAGGGCGACGCCAAACTTGTCGGCGCGGGCCTCGACCACGCGATGGGGATAGAGGCTCTCGAGTTCCACGAGGGCCTCTGCCCAGGCCGGCGTCACCTCGAGGAGCACCACGACATCGGCTCCGCGCTGCCGCAGGTAGTCGACGGCGGTGGCCGTGTCGGTCGTGTCGGCGAGGAGGTTGAGCGACACCAGGTCGAGCGTCACCCCGCCGTCGCCACCTCGTTCGGCAGGCAGCCAGTAGGGGAGCAGCAGCCAGAGGTTGAGCACGACGGCCACCGCCGCCGCCCCGATCGCCAGCCGGCTTCGTTGCCAGGCGGCCACCGCCAGGCAGGCCGCTCCGCCGAGCAGCCAATACCAGCGAAAGTGATTCGTCAGGTCGAGAAGCCAGTGCCAGCGGCCAAGGAAGCCGGCGAGCGTGGCGACCGCGGCGGCGCTCGCCGCCAGATCGATTGCACGGCCCAGCGGGCGACTCGCCGCTTCGGGCGTCGGGCTTTCTGCCATCGGTGGTTATTCGGGCTGCGGTTGTTCGGGGTTCGCCGCCCGCGGTCGCGGCTTGGGCGCCGCCGGCGAGCGATGGTCACTCGCCTTGCCCTCCACCTCGCCCAGCCGCACGGCGTCGGCGATTCGGTCGGCCGCGGGGCCGAAGATGATTTCCCGATTTTCGAACAGGGCCTCGGGGTCTTGGTCGAGCATCTCGATCCGCCGACGGCGGAACGAGAAGAACGCGATCACCGCGAGCACCACCGCCACGATCACCACCACGAGCGTGAGGCCGCGCTCGGCCGATTGGATCAGGCCGCTGATCCGGTCGCCGAACAGGTAGGCCAGCCCGAAGAAGCCCCCGATCACCACGGAGGCGCAGATGAAGTCGGCGAACAGAAACCAGCGGTACTTCACCCGGAGGATGCCGGCGGTGAGGTAGAAGGGGCTTCGCAGCCCGACCAGGAACCGGGCTACGAAGAAGGCCTTGATGCCATGGCGGCTGATCAATTCCTCGATCGTTTTTTCCCGCTCGGGCGTGAGGAAGCCCGACCACCAGGGATGCTCGCGGAGTACCCGCGCGCCGAACGTCCGCCCGATCCAGTACATCAGGCTATCGCCCAGGAGCGCCCCCACCAGGCAGGCTGGCAGTGCCTTGTACCAAACGAGCGCCCCGGCGCGGCTGGCCACGCCCGCCGCCACGATTGGCACCTCCTCCGGGATCGGCAGTCCGATGCCGGTGAGGGTAAGAAACACGACGATGCCGAGGTATGAGGCCTGAAACCAGTCGGGCATGACGTCGTGGAAGGGGTCGGTCGGAATCAGTCCGCGGTATCGCTGACGACCGTAAGTGTAATCCCCGCGGACGACCTGGCGAATGAATACCCTTCCGCTGGCTTCGCCGACGGTCTCGCCTCGGTTCAAGCCTCGAAACGGGCCACCTGGAGTCCCGGCTCGGGCTCGAACTCGACGGCAGTCTCGTCGAGGTTGGCGATCACGACCCGAATTCCGCTGCCGGAGTTGGGGAGAACCAGCACCGCTCCCGCCGGGCCGCCGGAGGCTGCCACCAGCGGCAGGCCCGCCTCTCCGAGCACGTAGGCGGCCGTCGCGAGGGCGTCTGCCTCGGCCGCCGTCGGGGCGAGCACGGTCGCCGAGAGCACGCCTTCGGCCGGCCGGCCCGTCCGCGGATCGAGCACGTGCCCCAGCCGCCGGCCGCGGTCTACAAAGAATTGTGTGCCCGATCCGCTCGTGCCGAGGGCCCGGTCGCAGAGCGTGAAGGTCGCCAAACGGCGGCCCGTCCGGAGCGGATGCCGGAGCCCCACCTTCCAGCCGCTGCGGCCGGGGAGGGCGGGCCCCTGAATGCCGAATGCCCGCACGCTGCTCTGACCGCCGTGCACGAGCCCGCTGGGCACGCCGGCCGCGAGGAGTTGGTCGACGGCCTGGTCGATCGCCCAGCCCTTGCCGATGCCGCCGGGATTGAGCTCGGCCCCGGGGGCGGCGAGCCGCACGCGGCATTCGGCTAGGTCGAGTTGGAGATGGCGGGTTCCCGAGGCGGCGAGCGCGGCGGCCAGTTCCTCGGCCGCGGGCGTGCGGCCCTGACGCTGGAAGAAGCCCCACACGCGGACGAGCGGGCCGGCCGCGATGTCGAAGGCCCCGTTGGTGCGAGCCTGGAGGTCGCGGGCCAACACGAGCAGGGCGACCGTGTCGGCGGAGACCGTCACCCAGCGGCCGGCCGCAGCGTTGATCGCCGCCAGTTCACTCGTGCCGCGGTAGGTGCTGATGCGCGCCTCGATCTCGTCCACCAGATCGAGGGCCTCACAGCCGAGTTCGGTCGCCTCGGCCACCTCGCCGGCATTGAAGGCCACCTCGAACCGGCAGCCCATCGCCGCGCGGCCGACGAGGATCGTATGCAGATCGGGCCCGGCCGTCATGGCGTCAGCGGGGCGCGAGGCCGCGGTCGAAGGCGTCTTGATCGCGGCGGAAGACTGCCAGCGTCGTCTCGAACCGCTCGATCGGAATTCGGTAGACCGGCTTCTCGGCCGTGTGGGCATGGCAGTGGGCCACAAGCAGCCGGTAGAGAAACTTGAACAGCTGCCGAGGCACCCGCAGGCTTCTCAGTCCGTCGATCAGCCGCCGCTCGTCCACCGAGTCGTCGAACAGCGCGCCGAGGGTGGCCGGCGGTTCGCCGACACTCGCCGACTTCACCCGGGTGGAGGCGATGTCGTAGAGCGTCTCACCCGACCATTCGAGCGACGGCACGAGGTTCTGTTTGTCGAGCCGAGCCCGCTGGTTGAACTGCTCGTCTTCCCGCTCGATGAACCGGTAGAGCTCTTCGGGCAGGAGCAGCTTGAAGCCGAGCCCAGGCGACTTGAGAAACTTGTTGTCGAGCAGCGGCCAGATCACCAGCCGCATCCGTTCCGCCGAGCCGTTGATCAGGTGGGGCTCGTCGAGCCGATCGACGATCACCACCATGCCTTTCCAGCCCAGGGCGGCGAGCAGCCCCTGGAACTTGGCGAAGAGCTCGTAGCGGTCGTCGCTGCGGGCCTGGGCAGGCAGCGGCTGGCCGGCAAGATCGACCTCGGGCATCGCCGCCAACGCCCGGGCAAGTTGGCCGACGGTGCGGTTCCCTGTCCGCATGCTGCCCACAATCCGCCAGGCTCGCCAGTGGCTCTTGAGCCGCCGCAGGCCGGCCGGCAGCCAGGCCCCGCCGAGGACCGCCCAGGGCCACCAGGACGCGGCCCAGTCGAGCCGTCCGAGGCTGCCGCCGACGACCAGCGCCACCGCCAGGACCGCCGTGGCCGCAAAGCCGAGCAGCCGGGGCCAGCCGCCGAACCGGCCGTGGTAGCCCGTGCGGTGCTTGAGCCGGCGCCACCGAGCGGGAAAGGACTCGGCGGTGGACTGGTCGTAGCAGGCGGCCAGGAGCGCGAGGTCGCGGGCCTGAGGCCGGGTGATCCGTTGCGGCTGCTTGCCCTCGATCAGACCTGTCACCAACTGCGTGACCGCCAGCGAGAGGATCGCATCCATGTGGTCCCAGAGCTTCCAATGCGCCAGCGCCCGTTCGACGGAGCGACTGCCGCCCACCCGGCTCACGAACCGATCGAGGAACGGATTGAAGTCGTCGTAGAGCACGACGAACGTGCGGGAATCGGGATGGCTTTCGTTGTGCCGCTCGAACTGCCGCACCATCTGCAGTTTGAGGGCCGTCTTGCCGCTGCCCTTCTCCCCGAACACGATCGCGGTGCTCGGATCGGCGGGGCTTCCCAGGATCTTGTCCCAGGCGGGATGGAAGGTCGTCTCCAGGCAATCCCGCTTGAAGACCGCGTCGGTCTGCGCGTCTTCCTCGGCGAACGGATTCCCGGCGATCCCGTGGTGCTCGAGAAACTCCTGGACTTTCATCGAGCAGGCTTCCCCGCGGGCACCATCCCTTCGAGCATCGTCTGGAAACCCGCCGCGTGCTTCTCGACCGTGGCGGCCGGCCCGTAGAACTTGAGGAAGTAGTTGCCCGCGTCGGGGGTGACGACGATCCCGGCGAGCATCCGGTAGTCAGGCCGCTTAACGGTCGGGCCGCCGGCGAACGGCCCGCCCGGCTGGTCGAGGAAGGTGCCGCTGATGTCCACGATCGTCACCTTGGTTCCCGCGATCTCCAGCTTCTTCGTGGAGAGCTTCTCTTTCGTGTCGCCGCCATTCGGCTGGGTGAACTGACCAGCCCAGCGGTCGATGTTGGCCTCCACCGAGCCGCCGGCCCCCATCACCGTCATCCGCCCGGCCGGAGCATCGCCTTCCGAGGCGATCGCGAACTCAGTCTCGACCATCATGCTCTTGGGGCGAACCCGTTCGAAACCCGCGGGGGCTTCAAGAGACAATGCCCCGCCGGCGATCGTGAAGGTGGGATCTGCGACGGTGGCGGGCTGAGCTTGAGCGGCCCCAGACGTCAGGAAACCGGCGATCGCAAGGCAGGCGGCGAGCGGAGCGGATCTTGGCAGGAACAGGCGAGTGATCTCGAGCATGGTGAGCACCTCGAAAAGGCAGGCGGGGCGTTGCAGCCAAAAATCTAACACAGCGCAGAGTAGACCGGCTGAGCCGGGCGACGAACCCGATTTTTGGGCTCGCTGCGGGCTCCCAAGGAGGCTCCTTGCTCCGCGCTCCGGCCCGATTTACGCTCCCCCTTCTGGCTGGAGCCTTTGGTTTTCGCGGATCAGCGGAGCCGGATTCGCTCCTGTCGCCCTTGGATCCGTGTGTCGAGGAGTCGTCCATGCCCCGGTCAGAAAACCTCAACGGCCAGCCCGAATCGGAGCAGGACGAGGGGCCGCTCGAGATCGCCATCGTCGGCGATCTCACCGAAAACGAGTCCGATCTCACCGAGCGGCTGCTTGGCATCCAGCCGGGCGGCGAGTGCACGATCTACTTCGACTCCCCCGGGGGCAGCCCCTACGCCGCGATGTCGCTCGTGGCACTGATGCGGCTGCGGGACATACGCGCGACGGGCGTGGTCACGGGCGAATGCTCCTCGGCCGCGCTCTGGCCCCTGGCCGCCTGCCAGCGGCGGCTCGTCACCCCGTACAGCGTGCTCCTCTTCCATCCCATGAAGTGGCAGAGCGAGGAGCACATCGGCATCCGCGAGGCGGCCGAGTGGTCGCGACACTTCGCCGACCTGGAACGGGACATGGACGTGCTGCTGGGCGAACTCTTCGGTTCGGCCCACGAACTGCTCGCCGAGTGGATTCGTACCCACCGCTACGTCACGGGCCGCGAACTGGCGGCTGCCGGCCTGGCCGAGCTGATCTCCCTCCAGCCGCTCGCCCCCGTCACGGCCTGAGTGCCGCTGCGGGTGCTGGCACTCACCCGGGTGAGTGCCCTGGCGTTCGATCGCTAGCGGTAGCCGCCGTGGCAGTCGCTGCAGGCCTTCGACATCTCGCCCACGGCGGTTCGGGCCGCGTCGTAATCCTTGGAGTCACAGGCGGCGCGAATCGCGACGGCCGCATCCCGCATCGCGGCGGCAAAGCCGCGGTAGGTGTCGTCGTCGTGGAATTCGAAGTCGGGCTGCTGGACGATCTCCCCGATCGCAGCGACGAGCTCGGCCTCGTGCCGGGTCGTGTCCCGCTGTTTGCCAAACTCGCCCGCCGAGGCCACACCGGCAGCGAGCCGCTTCTCCGCCGCTTCCAGCCGGGCCATGATCGCCGGTCGGGCGGCCACGTTGCTCCAGCGAAAGCCATCCTCGTCCTCAGGCTTCCGCCGCGGCGGGTTGCCGTCGAGCATCCCGGAGAGATCCTCGAGGGAGAGTTTCGACTCGGCGAACGACTGGTCGGTGCCGACCTTGCAATTGAAGCCAGCTCGGCCGAAGAGTCGACGGGCCGTGTCGGCCTCCCGCTGCCAACGAACATCCTCGTCGTGCGCCGCGATCAGGCCAAAGGCCAGAGCGAGGGTCGAAAAGGCCCGGCGGGCCTCGTCGTAGCCGCCTCCTTTGAAGGCCGACGGGCTCGTGACGGCGGCTGCCAGCACCTCCCGCTGATCCTTGATCTCGTCGGTGAGCGTGTCGCCCGACACGAGCGTTGACCACTTGAATCCGCCCCCTTGTCCGCCGCCGGCGGCGGCCGGCGAATCACCGGCGCCCGGAGCGGCCGCGGGGGCCGCGCCGAAGTCGGGTCGGGGGCCGACGAGTTCTCGGAACGCATCGGGAGCGAAGATCCCGGCACTCGCGGCATCCCAGTCCGCCGCCGGCGGCCGGCTCCGCGGGAAGGGGCGGGGCGGGGCGGCGTGCGCGAGGGCTGGCTCCGCGGCGGCGAGGCACGCTGTCACGACGAGCCAGCTTCGCCGGTTCATTGCTCGCCCGCGGTTGCGCATCACGTCTGCCTCGCTGTCCTTCCTGCATGCTGTCCACCCTGAAGTTTAGCGATTCGCGCCCGGGGAAGCTCTCTTGACGCATCGGCTGTGGATCGTCACCTTCCCCCGCCTCCGGTCCGAGGACGACCGGTCGATCCGCCTGGAGGAGCCGTTCGCATGCCCGCCTTTTCCCTGCCCGGTTGGGTTGTCCGCACGCTCGTGGTCGCGACGTTGGCGGCCGGCTTTCAGGGCTGCTCCCTGGCCGCGCCCGGCGACGTCACGGCACCGGCCAAGCAGACGGTTGTCTCGTTCCTCGAGGCCATCAAGCGGGGTGACGATGCGACGGCCCGCACCATGCTCAGCGTGGCGGCGCGGACGAAGACCGAAGAGATGGGTATTTCGATCGCGCCCCCGGTCGCCGATACGGCCACCTACGCCGTCAAGGAGGGCGAGGTGGTGAGCGATGCCGGCGACATCATCCACGTCGGCACCACCTGGACCGACGTCGATGGCGAGGGCTTCCAGAGCACGGAGAACGTGGTCTGGGTGGTCCGACTCGATCCCGAGGGCTGGCGGGTGGTGGGCATGGCGATGCGGGTGTTCGAGGATATGCCCCCGCTGCTGCTCGACTTCGAAGACCCGGAAGACATGCTGGCCAAGCAGGAGATGGTGGCCAAGGAACTCCAGCGCCGGGCCACCGCCGGCCCCCAGACCGCCCGCCAACCGGCCGGGCCGCAGCAGCCCGCCCGCCGCTGAACGGCGGTGCTGGTGCGAGGGTTCACCAGGTTTCCGACGTGTCCCCTACAGCAACTCGCGGATCGGCTCGCCGCCGTCGACGAGTTTGATGGGCCGGCCCGATGAGGCCATGTTTTCGAACGCCGGATCGATGCCAAGGCTCGCGCAGAAGGTGGCGAAGAGATCGGGGACCGTCACGGGCCGCTCGCTCACCTCCGTGCCCGCCCGATCGGTCTTGCCCACGATCGCGCCGCCTGCCACACCGCCGCCGGCGAGCATCGCGTTGAAGCTGCGGGGGAAGTGATCCCGGCCGCCCCGGGGATTGACCTTGGGCGTCCGGCCGAATTCACCCATCCAGATGACGAGCGTGTCATCGAGCAGGCCGCGGCGGTCGAGATCGCGGATGAGCGCGGCCGCGGGCCGATCGACCTGGCCGGCCAGTTCCGCAACCTTGGCGAAATTGTCCTGATGGGTGTCCCAGCCATTGCTCACCACTTCCACGAAAGGCACTCCGTTTTCCACGAGCCTCCGCGCGAGAAGGCAGCCTGCGGCGAAGCCGCCGGGGCCGTATTCCTCGCGTACGCTCTCCGGTTCGGCCTCCACGTCGAAGGCGGTCATGTCGCTCGAGAGGATCATCTGTGTGGCCCGCTCGTAGAGCGCGGCGTGGTCGGCCGCTTCGCGGGGCAGGGCCTCAGCGAAGCCGGCGCCGAGCCGGTTCATCAGGTCGAGCCGGCGGCGGTGCCGCTCGGCGGGTACCGCCGGCTCGGTGTTGGCCGGGCTCTGCGTGGCGTCCCGAAGCTCGAAGGGATTCCACTGCAGTCCCAACAGGCCCGCGCCGGAATCACCCCGGCCGCGGCCGCCGATCCGCACCACCGGCGGGAGGTCGCCGGCCTCCCCTCCGGCCTGCGCGGCGAGTTGGCTGGCCACGATCGAGCCGAGCGTGGGATGGCGGGCGCTGGGGTTGGGGAGGTATCCGGTGTGCAGGAGGTAGCTGGCCCGCGGATGGCTGCCTTCCTTGCTCGTCATCGAGCGGATCACCGCGAGCCGATCGGCCACCTCCGCCAGCCGGGGCCACGGCTCCGCGAATCGCATCCCAGGCACGGCCGTGGCGATCGCCTTCGTGCCACCGCCATGAGCGTGGCCCTCGAGCGGGCTGAATGTTTCGAACTGTGAGGGCCCGCCCTGCATCCAGAGCAGGATGCAGGCCTTGCCCCGCTTGCGGAGGCTGGCCGCATGGGCCGTGGCGAGGTCGGCGAAGGGCAACGCCCCGGCCGCGAATCCCGCCGCCGGCAGCAAACGCAAAAACTCACGACGGCTTCTCATCGATGTACTTCCAAAAGGCTGCGCGGCTTCTCGATGCCGGCTCGGGATCGCCCATGCCCCATCGCCGGACGTTCGCTCCGGCCTTCCTGGCCTCCGCTCTCTGCATGCTGGCTGACGCTTCGCCATCCTTGGCTTCGCTTGCCAGCAAGCCCGGCTCCGAGGCACGGGCAACCCCTCGCTGCCGCAAGCAGTGACCTGAGCAGAAGTGGTTGCATCGCGGATCTCACAAATGTCGATCGGTCGCCAGGAAGGCGACCGGAAACCAAGCGGCAGGGGCCAGGGATGGCCCTGCCGCGCTATCTCCGATGAATGAATTCGGCACTGTTCACGAGAGCCCAGAAGATGTCTTCGAAGGCGTCGGTTCGGTCGCCCGTCTCGCGAACGTGGCTCAGGCAGACGGCGATTTCGTCGTCGGTGGCGTGGCGGGCGAGCGTTCGGAGATGGAGCTCGTCGGCCAGCTCACGGTCGTCGGTGTGGTCGCGGAGCAGCCTGCCCAGGGGCGAGACGGGGCGGCCACCATCGAACGCCCGAGCGAGTTGGGGACCGTTCATCAGGAGCAGGGCCTGGGGGATCGAGCCTTCGATCTCATCCCGCGGCAGCCCAGGGTCGTAGCCGAAGACTGAGTTGAAGAGCGGCCGGGGGCCGGCGAACTGATTGCGGCGGCCCTGCGGTTGCGGCCGTCCCGCCAGCATCGCCTCGTTCGCACCGAGTGCTGCGAGCACCTCGGAAAAGAGCTGATCGGCCCGGAGCCGCTGGGGGCAGCTCACCTCGCCCGGCAGCCGGCTCGCGTCGGCCCGCGAGCGGCTCTCCGATTGGTAGGCCGGCGTTGCCATGATCGCTCGGAAGAGGCCGCGGAGATCGTGTTCGCTGGCCACGAAGTCGCGGCAGAGGCTGGCGAGCATTTCGGGTGAACGCGGCTCGCGGTCGGGCCCCAGGTCGTCGATGCCGGGGTAGAAGCCGTCGCCGATGAGTTCCGTCCAGATCCGATTGACGATCGCCCTGGCGAACCACTCGTTCGAGTCGGCGGTGATGAGTGCCGCCGCCTTCGCCCGCCGCTTCCGGTCGGCCGTGCCCAGCGGCACGCCGCCCCCGTCGAGGAAAAACCGCGGCTCCATCACGGTGCCGGGCAGCGAGGGGTCGTCGATGTCGGGCATTTCATGCTCGAGGTCGCCGCGGCGAGGGTTCTCGGGCCGCTTGCCCCGGCCGGCGCGAGGATCGCGATCGAACGAGGCCACCTCGTAGCGGTCGATGCCTTCGCCCGGGCCCCGTCGGATCGCGATTCGGGGAAAGAAGGCGGCGAACTCGTGGAACTGCTCCCGTTTCCAGCGGTCGGAGAAATGGTCGTGGCACTGGGCGCACTGGATCTGCACACCCGTGAACACGCGGGCGACCTCGGCGGCGATGTCGGCCGTCTCCCCCATTTGCGCGATGATGATCGCCGTCTCGCCATGCTCGGAGGGAAGGCCGGTGGCCGTGATCACGTCCTGAGCGATCTCGTCCCAGGCCGCGCGGTCTTCCAGATGCCGCTTGAAGAACTCCTCGACGGCCGGGGCCATTGCGATCGCGCGATCGTCGCTGCGTCGGTAGAGGATGACGTCGCGGAAGTATCGGGCCCAGTTCGTGGCCCAGGCGGGGTCATCGAGGAGCCGATCGACGAGGGCCGCCCGCTTGCCTGGGGTGTCGTCCGCCAGGAAGGCTTCGATTTCGGTCGGCGAGGGCTGCCGACCGACGAGGTCGAGCGCGGCGCGGCGGAGGAAGGTGGCGTCGTCGCAGGCTCGCGGGGCGATGCTCGCGGCCCAGGCAGCCGGGGCCGACCACGCTCCGACCATTACCAGGGCGATGCCGGCGGCGCTGGCGAACGTGGGATGCGTTGAGGACGGGTTCATACCGGATTCAACGCCGCGGCGGGAGAAGGGTTGCGGTCGGGAATCTGCTCGGGCTGGGCCTCCCAGCCGCCGGCGATGATCGCGGCAAGCAGACCGGCCAGGGCGAGTCGGTAGCCCACGAACGGCCACAGGGTGTGGCTCGTGAGCATCCGCAAGAGCCAGCGGATCGACGCGTAGCCGACGACTCCCGCCACGAGCGTTCCCACGACGGCAGCGGTGATGTCGTCGCCCGTGGCCAGGATCTCGTGCCGGGCCTTCCAGGTCTCGAGCAGTCCGGCGGCCCCAACGGCCGGGAGCGAGAGCAGAAACGAAAACCGGGCTGCGGTGCGGCGGTCGAGGCCGGTGAGCATGCCCGAGGAGATGGTGCTGCCGCTGCGGCTCGCGCCTGGCACGAGCGCCAGCACCTGGGCGAGCCCCATCCAGAGGGCGTCTGAGAGCCGCACGCCCGCCAGCCCGTCGCGACCGGCGTCGCCTCGGCCGGCTCGGCGGCGGGCGATCCGTTCCGCGGCAGCCATCAGGATCGTCGCGCCGAACAGGGCGGCCGCCACGACGGCCAGCTGCCGAGCCCCTCCCCGAATAAAGTCGCGGGCCGAGAGGCCGACCACCACGATCGGAATCGTGCCGAGGGCGATCATGATCGCAGCCCGAGACTCGACCGTGCTCCACGGGCGACCCGCTCGCACCGCCGCCACGAAGCCGCTGAGAATCGCCGCGATGTCGTGCCGCATCGCGATGCAGACGGCCGCCAGCGTGCCGCACTGGATCAGGGCTGAGTAGGCGGCCCCAGGATCTTCCCAGCCCACCAAGGCCGGCACGATCCTGAGGTGGGCCGTGCTCGAGATCGGCAGAAACTCGGTCAGCCCCTGCACGACGCCGAGCACGACAGCTTCGAGGAGGGACATGGGGGGTGGGAGCCAGAAGCCGGGGCGAAAACCGAGAGGCGGCGGCGGCATCGCCCCCTTCCGAGAAATCGTATCCGCGGCGTTGCCACCCGTCAGGCCCGGTGACGGCGGCTTTTGAAAGGCTCGGATCGGCCGCTATACTCCTGGGCTTCCCGCACCCAGAGAAACCCCATGTTTCGCAACCTCAGCACCTTTGGCCTGCCCCTCTCCGGACGTCCCAGCGAACTGATCGAACTTGCCCTGTCGTTCGGCTTCGACGGCATGGACATCGACATCCTCGATCTGCAGAAGCAGGCCGAGGCATACGGCGTCGAGCATGCGCGGCGGCTGATGGTGAGCGCCCGGCTCAAGAGCGGCAGTTTTCAGCTGCCCGTCCGGCTGGATGCGGCCGACGCCGAGTTCGAGGCCGACATGGCTGCCCTTCCGGCGATTCTGGAGTTGGCCACCGCCGCCGAGGCGCCGCGGGCCGTGGCGACGATCGCTCCAGGCTCCGACGAGCATTCCTTCAAGGATTTCTTCGAGCTCTACCGCACGCGGCTCCACACGATCGGTGATCTGCTCGCTCCGCACGGCATGATGCTCGGCTTGGCGATCCGGCCGGAGGCTGCCGCCCGGGCTGAACTCGCGATGCCGTTCATTCATACCTTCGAAGGCTTGATCGGTCTGGTGGCGGTTTCCCATCCTCAGATCGGCGCCGTGGTCGACGCATGGGCTCTGCATGTGAACGGTGAGCCGGCCGACCTGATCGCCAAACTGCCGGCGGGACGTCTGGTCGAGATCCGGCTCTCCGACGCGCCCCGATCCGTCGAACCCTCCGCCCTCACGGCGGCCGAGCGGCTGATGCCGGGTGAGACCGGCGCGATTCCGGCCGCGGCGGTGCTGACGGCCGCCCAGGCAGCTGGGTTTGAAGGCCCTGTCACCCCGTGGGCCGATCGTTCGACCCTCGCCGGCCGCGGCCGCGAGAAGATCGTGCGGCTGGCGGGCGACCGGATGGAGCAGGCCTGGAAGGATGCCGGCCTCCCGATCCTGCCCCGGTGGTTTGCCCCCGTGGCCCGCGACCAGTTTGGGCGGCCGATCGAGGAGGTCGAGGCCGAATTGGCCGAGGTGGTCGGCGCCGTCGAGGCCGAGGTCGACGGCAAGGGTTGACGTCTCGCGCTCGCCGAGCTGCATGCGGTGAGCGACGTCTGCTGCGGCGTCAGGCGGCCGAACGCTGGGGCCGAGTCGTTGTCTCGGTGGACGGCGAGACATCTGAGTCCTGTCCGAGAAAGCCGGCCATTGCCAGGCCTCCGGCCGTCCTCAGATCGCGGATCTGCGATTCCGCCCTGTGCCTGACCGCGGCGTCGACGCCGTGGTCGGTCGCCATGTAGTGCGTTTGAGACGGGAAGGCGAAGCTACAGCCCGAGCCGGCCACCACGTCCATCACCTCGAGCAGGATGTCTTCCTGGATCGCGAGAAACGTCGCCCAGTCGTTGGTCTCCGCGAGCGCGAAGATCTCGATATCGAGTGAGTAGCTTCCATAGCCCACGAACCGCACGCGAACGCTTTCGGCATTGATCCGGGGATGGCCTGCCATCAGGTTCCGCAAGGCTGCGAGCACGTGCCGCAACTGATCGGCGGTGGTCTCGTACCGGAGCCCCAGCACGGTCTTGAGGAGAATCCGGTCACGGCGGGCGAAGTTGATCAGCCGGAGCTTGGCGAACTCCGAATTCGGGATCGAGATGACCGTTCGGTCGAGGCCTCGGATTCGCGTCGAGCGCAGGCCGATCTGCTCGACGGTGCCCCGGTGCTCGCCGAACTGGCAGGTGTCGCCGATCCGCACCGGCTTGTCGGCGAAGAGCACCAGGCCGGCGATGAAGTTTTCAATCGTATGTTGGGCGGCCAGGGCCACCGCCAGCCCGCCCACCCCGAGGCCGGCGATCAGGGGTGTGACCGAGATTCCCATCGAGTCGGCCCCCTGGATCACCATCCAGGCCGTCGACAGCACCGTAACGATGCGGAACCCGAGCCGCACGACCTGCGTGTCGATCGTGTTCGGTCGTAGCCGCCGCGAGCGGATGACGGCCTCGCCCAGCCGTGTCAGGACGACGTGGACCAGCACGACGCAGCCGCTGAAGATGCCGATGCGGAGCGCCGTCTTGGCCGCGAACAAGACATGGCCGGTGATTCGAACCTGGTCGGTGTAGAGCGTGTCGAGCACGAGACACGTCGCGATCAAGAGGGCCGGCGCCGATAGCGTCGTCACCAGGGCCAGGAGGCCCGGCCTGCCCGCGGCGCGGCGGGCCACGGCAAACGCCCCGGCCACGCCCGCTCCGCCGATGGCCAGGAGGATCGCTGCGGCCGACCACTGCCAGACCGAGACATCCAAGACTCGCTTCCGACACCATTCGGGAAGGCCGAGGATCAGGTCTCTCGGAATCATCCAGCCGGGTGAGTCGAGGTAGCGGGCCAGCAGCCCAGGACTTCCGGCGTCGGCCCGGTAGGGCAGGTGCTGCACGAGTCCGAAGAAGCTTTCGGCTCGGGCGACGGTGTCGGTGGAAAAGACCCACTCCCCGGCCCGTGGGCCCTCGGCAAGCCGCACGAGCGTGATGTCTGTGTCGGGCAGTCGCCACTTCGTGAGCGCATCGGCAGACACGGCCTCGGCGTCGGGAAGCTCCTCGCTCGGGGGCAGTCCGATCCGGTCGAACACTTCCTTGAGGTACACGCTCGTCTGTCGCTGCTTCGAGTCGACGAGCGAGGGCGCCACGGCGGAAAGGTCGAAACACGCGCCGAGCTTGGCGATCCGCCGCCGCAGCCGGTCTCGGAGTTCGGCCGACTGCTTTTCGCCGGTGAGATCGGCATAGATCCCGTCGACCATCGTTACGAAGCTCGTGAGCGTAGCCCGCGGGCTCGAGGTGTCGGCCGGGGCGAGGAGGTGGGGCTCCCCTCCCACGCCCGGCACCGCTGCCAGCGTTACGATGAAGAACAGGGCGGCCAGTGACCGGCGGCTGGGGTCGGGCATCGGGGAATCCCTGGGAAACGGTCGGGTGATTGAGGTGAGTAGCAGCGGGTCGCGGCCGCCGTCAATCGATGACGGGGGCCTCCCGATGCCCGGAGCTCCCCGTTCCCCCGAAGCCCCGCCCTTGGCCGAAGCTCCGCAGCCTCCCCCGGCCGCCGTGCCGTGTCGGACTCGTCCACTCAGGCGCCTTCCCGCACCCAGGTCACTCGGGGCGTGCCGCCGCCGCCCCGGGCCGTGCCCTTCATGAATTCCGAGACGTAGCGGAGCTGCTTCGTCGGCCGGTCGGGATCTCGGAAAGCGTCGCCTTTCTGCAGGATCGGTAGCTGATCGGGCATGCCGCCGAAGGCCCGGGTGCCTGCGGCCTGGCAGGGATGCCAGCAGCCTGCGCCCGAATCGTCTTCCAGATAAAACTCGGGATAACAGTGGCCCTCCACCCAGACCGTGCGAGCCGGAATGCCCTGCGAGCGGCAGGCCGCGATGAACAGGCAGGTCAGTTCCTCGCAATCGCCCCAGCCGTCGGCCAGCGCCCGTCGGGCGCCCTTGAGTTCGCCGTTGCGATACTCGACTTTCTCGCGGACCGCGTCGTAGATTGCCTCGACCAGGTTCCAGCCCTCATGGTCGCCAGCGGCCTCCTTCGCGAACCTGGCGACCTTTGGATCGCGGGACTCGATGTAAGGGCCTGGGCCGAGAAAGCCCCTCAGGCTCCTGTCGGGCTTCTCAGGAATCCGCCAGGCCGTCGGGTCGGTGGGAGCCAGAATCGCCGCCCGCTCGAGTTCGAAGGTCATGACGGCGAACTCCTTGCCTGCAGTGGCCACGCTCGGGATCGTGACGACCATCTGCCGCACGCCGCCGCCCAGGGGGCGGTAGTGCAGGTCCCGGACCCCTTTCGACACCTCTTCCTTGACCACGCGAACCCTCTGTTCTGGCCACTCGTCGGGTACCGGGAGCGTGGCGTAGAGCCCGCCGCACGGCCCCCCCTCGGCCGCCACGATCACTCCCACTCGGTATCGCTGGGTTCGCCAGTCGCCGAGCGCGGGTGGCAGCGTGGCGGACTCGGCGTCAAGGAGTTGGGCTCTCCCGAAGCGGGGGCCCGCGAGCAGGGCGGGCAGTGTGGCGAGCAGGCGACGGCGGGTGAGCATGGTCAGTGAACCTTCGTGCGATCGGAGAACGAGGCCCCCATGGCGTCCGTCTCCGAGCCCGCTGTGATATCGACCGGCCTGGTCGTGCGAGGCGAACGGGCCTCGCAGGGCTACGGATCGGGAAAAATAGGCCGTTGGCGGGTCCTTTTCGATTGTTCCGGGGCTGCTGGGCTGGTAGACTCCAAGGCTCGTTTTCGTGGCCCGAATTCTGTCCTATCCCCCCAACCCTGGTTTTTTCCCGAAACCCCCCACGCATGGTCAACCGCAATCTCATCCGCGAACTGGAACTTGGTGACGATCTCGAGCAGGAAATGGCACTGGCCTTGGCCGGGGCGGGTGAGGAGGAATACGAAGTCGGCGCCGGCACGCTGGCGGTCAATTCGGTCCTCGAGGGGAAGGTGCTGCGGGTTGACGACGAGTTCGTGCTCGTCGACGTCGGCTACAAGAGCGAAGGCCACATCCCGCGGAACGAGTGGGACGAAAACGAGCCCGCTCCGCAGGTCGGCGACATCGTCAAGGTGCTGCTCGAGGAGTTTGAGGACGGCGGTGGCATCGAGGAACAGCGGGGCCTGATCACCCTCTCCAAGCGCAAGGCGCGGCGGATCGAGGATTGGCTCCGCGTGATGGAGAGCGTCAAGGAGAACGACGTCGTCACCGGCTTCGTCACCCGCAAGATCAAGGGCGGTCTGCTGGTCGACATCTCGGGCGTCAACGTCTTTCTGCCGGCCAGCCAGGTGGACATCCGCCGCCCCGCCGACATCGGCGATTACTGCGGCCGGGCGATCCAGTGCCTCGTGCTCAAGATCGACGAGGCGCGGCGCAACATCGTGGTCTCCCGTCGTGCTCTGATCGAGCAGGAGCGGGCCGAGCGGAAGAAGCAACTCATGGAGACGCTCGAGGTGGGTCAAGTCCGCCGCGGCATCGTCAAGAACATCGCCGACTTCGGCGCGTTCGTCGATCTTGGCGGCATCGACGGCCTGCTTCATATCACCGACATGTCCTGGGCTCGGATCGGCCATCCCAGCGAAATGGTGCAGATCGACCAGGAGGTCGAGGTGCAGGTACTGCACATCGACCGCGACCGGGAAAAGATCGCCCTCGGCATGAAGCAGCGAACGGCGAGCCCGTGGAACAAGGTGGCCGACAAGTATCCGGTCGGCACCGTCTGCCAGGGCACGGTCGTCAACGTGATGAGCTACGGCGCCTTCGTGAAGCTCGAGGACGGCGTCGAGGGGCTCGTTCACATCTCCGAAATGAGCTGGACCAAGCGGGTCAGCCATCCGAGCGAACTCGTCAAGCCGGGCGACGAGGTGGAGGTGGTGGTGCTCGCCATCAACAAGGAGAAGCAGGAAATCTCGCTGGGCATGAAGCAGACCCAGCAGAATCCCTGGGAGAAGGTGGCTGCCGACTATCCGCCGGGCGCGATCGTCAAGGGTGTGGTCCGCAACCTCACCAACTACGGTGCCTTCATCGAGATCAACGACGGTATCGACGGCCTGCTGCATGTGACCGACATGTCGTGGACGCGGAAGGTGACCCATCCCAGCGAGATGCTGGAGAAGGGCAACGAGTTGGAATGCAAGGTGCTCTCCGTCGATCAGCAACGGCGGCGGATCGCCCTGGGCCTCAAGCAGATGGCCGACGATCCCTGGAGCGGCGACATCCCCTCCCGCTACAAGCCGGGCGACGTGGTCAACGGCACGATCACGAAGATCACCAACTTCGGCGTATTCGTGGGCCTGGAAGACGGCCTCGAAGGCCTGCTCCACATCTCGGAACTCTCCGACGACAAGGTCGAGAACGCCGAGGAACTCGTGAAAGTGGGAGATCCGATCGAGGTCAAGGTGCTCCGGGTGGACACCGATGAGCGGAAGATCGGCCTCTCGAAGAAGCGGGTCGGCCGGGCGGGTGGCGACGACGACGAGGAGTGATCGGCCTGCTGGCCGATCTCGCTACTTGATGACGGCGAGGCTTTCGATCGGCCCGAGCCAGGCCGCCGCCTGGTCGGAGCCAGCCACGCCGGCTTCGGCCACGTGGAGGGAGCCGCCGCGAATCAGCCTGCCGGGGGTGCCACCCGCTGGTTGTGCTCCCGACACGACCACGCGTCGCGGCGGGCCTGAGGCGGCGAGCGGTTGCCCCTGCCGGTTCACCGCCGCCGCCTCGTAGACCAGGGCTCCGCCAGCCGACGGTTCGACCAGATCGAAGACCAGGCAGCGGTGGCGGGTCGACCCGAGCCACACGACCACCCGGTCACCGGGCCGCAGGTCTGCGATCGCCACGCTCTGTGATCCGCCCGCGGGAGGCTTGAACTCCGCCACCGGCATCGGGCTGCTCGTCGGGGGAGCTGTCGGTGGCGAGCTGGTGGCGATCGGCGTGAAGGCTACCGCCGGGGCTTGGGGTACCGGCTCCGGCTCAGACGGGGCGGGCGGCTGCGCTGCGGGCGCAGCGACCGCCGAGGGGAGCGGGGCCGCATCGAGAAACGCCATCGACGGAGCCGAGGCGACTTCGGCGGCGCCGATCACCCGCTGCGCTCGTGCGACCAGCCACCCGAGGTCGCCAGTGAGGGCGAAGCCCCCCACGAGGATGCCGAGGGCCGCGAGTTTTGTGAGGAGGTTCTGCATCGGGCTTCCGGAGGGCGACGCGGGCTTCTGTCCCGGAGCATCGCCCGGGCCGTCTCGCCAACTATGCCCCCTGCCGGCGCGGCCTCGATCCGAAAACCCGCCGCGGTCGGTCGGGAAACCAGGCTCGTGGTGACGGTCGTAGCGGCGGAGCCCGTCGAGGCTTCCTCGGAGGTGGCCTGCAGCCAGGTCACCGTGTGGGGCCCGAGGCCCGTATCAACCGATAGGTCGGGATTGCCCGTGCCCCGTCGCCGGACGTTCGTTGGCGCGGCGTATGGAGGGGCGGAGGCGGCGTCAACCGGTAGGTCGGGATTGCCCGTGCCCCGTCGCCGGACGTTCGCTGCGCCCATCCTGGGCTCCGCTCACTCGGAGAGAACTGCGCTCCGCCATCCATGGCGTCGCTGGTTCTCTACGCCGGCTCTCGGGGCACGGGCAACCCCGACCAGGGAACCTTTTGCGAAGTGCTCAGTGAGCTCATGTACCAGTTGATTCGTGGCCGCGGGCTTGCAGCCTGCGGCATACGGTCCTGATTCGTCTCCAGCACCTGGATCCAACCGGCGCGCGAATGCAACTGCCCGCGTTGGAAGCGTGCCGACCCACCCGGTCTAATAGAGTTCGATGACACGCGACGGCAATGCAAACCAGCTCTGGGCAGGCGCCGGGCCGGATCCTGAGGGAGCTGGTCGGGTTCGCGTCGCCCTGCTCACGCCGCGGGGCCGTGGCGCGCTGGCGGTGGTAGGCGTGGCTGGGCCAGCGGCTTGTACGATGGCCGATCGGCGGTTTTCGCCGCGGGGTGGGCGGCCGCTCGCGGCTCGCTCTGACGGCTCGATCTGCGTGGGGCGGTGGCATGCGGCCGATGACCCTGCGGTGGCCGGCGAGGAGCTCGTGGTCGTGCGGGTGTCGGCCGAGCGGCTCGAGGTTCACTGCCATGGCGGGCTCGCTGCTCCCGAGGCTGTGCTCGCGAGCCTCGAGGCCAGTGGGGCGATTCGGCAATCGTGGCAGGCCTGGGCGGCCGAAGCGGCTGGGAGCGAGATCGAGCGGGAGGGGCGGCTGCTCCTGGCCGGCGTGGCGGGGCCGCGGAACGCCCGGATCCTGGTGAGGCAGCTCTCGGGCTGCCTCGAGCAGGAGCTCGAACGGATTGCCAGACTCCCCCCGGGTCCGGGAAAGGCCGCGGCGGCTGAACGACTCCTGCGGGCTGCCAGAGTCGGGCTGCGGCTGGCTCAGCCGTGGACTGTGGTGTTCACCGGGCCCGTGAACGCCGGCAAGAGCAGTCTCGTCAATGCGCTGGCAGGCCACGGGCGGTGCCTCGTGTCGGCCGAGCCGGGCACGACCCGCGATCTCGTCACGACGCGCATCGTGCTCGGCGGCTGGGAGGTCGACCTGGTCGACTCGGCTGGGCTGCGACCCGACGAGATAGCGGCCTCGGCAACCGAACGGGCCGGCATCGCCCGGGCCGTCGCTGCGGCCAGCGCGGCAGATCTCGTCGTGCGGGTCGAGTCGGTCGAGGGAGGCGACGATGCGAGTGGCCCAGTCGTCGCGGCTGCGGGTGCCCGCGAATTGCGGGTCGTGACGAAGGCCGATCTGGCGACGCCTGGATGGCAGCCCGCGGCCGATGCCGTGGCGACGAGCGTCGTCGCGGGCCGCGGGATCGCCGAACTGGCGGCGGCCATCGTGGCTCGGCTCGTGCCGGAAGATCAGGAGGATCCTGGCCTGCTTGGAGGTCCGGTGCCGTTTACCGCACGGCAGGTCGAGCTGCTCCGCCTCGAGATGCTCGTGGATCCGTCCCACGTCTTCCCCGACACGATGCGGGCGGCAATGCGGCCGGATCGCATCCCCTGATTGTGACGGCCCGTCTCCCTGGGAGTGTTTCCGATGATGAACGCCTTGATCTGTCTCGCGGTCCTGTTGGTCCCGGCCGCGGCGGCCGGCGAGGAGGTGCTCGTCTGGTTTGGCACCTACACCAGACCCGGAACCGGATCGGAGGGCATCTATACTGCGCGGTTCGACACCGACCGCGGCCGATTCAGCGAGCCCGTCCTGGCCGCTTCCGCCCGCAACCCGTCGTTTCTGGCGGCCCATCCGCGGCTCCCGATCCTGTACGCGGTGTCGGAGGTTTCCGGCTCCGACGGAAAGCCGGCAGGCGCCGTCACCGCCTTCGAACTCGACGAGCGCACCGGAAGGCTCGAGGATCGGGGGGCGGCGTCGAGCGGCGGGGCCGGTCCCTGCCATCTGGCCGTCGATCCGGCGGGCACGATGCTGCTGGTGGCCAATTACGGTGGCGGAAGCGTCGCCTGCCTGGGCCTTGCCACGGACGGCAGGCTCGCGCCGATCGTGTCTGGTGAGCGGGGCAGCGGCCTGTTGCAGCACGAGGGAGATCGGTCCGGCGAGCCCGGCGTCGACCCCACGCGCCAGGCGAATCCACACGCCCATTCGGTCGATCTTCTTCCCGGTCGTGATGCGGCCACGCGGCAGGTTGTCGTCTGCGATCTCGGACTCGACCGCGTCTTCGTGCACCGCTGCCAGGCAGACCGGGCAACCCTCGAGCCTGGGACGTCTGCGGCCACGGCGGCCGGTGCCGGGCCGCGGCACTTTGCCCTTCACCCGGACGGCATGCGGGGTTGGTGCGTCAACGAACTCGATCTGACGGTGACCGGGTTCGAGTGGGATGGCGATGAACTCATCCCGAGGCAGACCCTCTCGACCCTCCCGCCGGACGCGGCCGATCGTCGCGGCTGTTCAGGTGCCGAGATCTCCGTCCATCCGGCGGGTCGCTTTCTCTACACCAGCAACCGCGGCCACGACTCGATCGCCATGTTTCGGATCGCCGCCGCCGGCCCAGCGCTCGAGTTTCTCGGGGCCGAGCCGGCCCGGGTGAAGACGCCGCGGCACTTCGCCATCGCTCCCGGGGGCCGGTTTCTCGTGGCGGCTGGACAGGACTCGGGGTCGGTGACGGTGTTCGCCATCGATCAGGCCACGGGCCGGCTCAGCGTCGTGGGTGAGTCGCTCACCGTTCCGGCCCCGGTCTGCGTGCTGTTTCGGCCTTGAGCAACCAGCTTCGTGGAAGCCGGAGCCAGAACGGCTCGCGCGGTCACCGAGCCTCCGGCCTGCGACTGTCGGGGTGCGGGAGCGTCTCCAGGCAGTAGAGCCGGCGGTCGGTGCGGAGGTAGAGGCGGCCAGCGGCGATCGCGGGCGACGCCATCAGCATCTCGTCTTCAGCCAGCAGGTTGTGGGCCACGAGTTCGAAGGTTTTCCCCGCGCGGATCACGAACGTCTCGCCGTATTCGCTCGCGCAGAACACCAGACCGTTGTAGGCCCAGGGCGAGGCTGTGAAGGCCCGGCCGCCGGGGAGGCGGGCCTTGCGGTAGTGTTGCGTGCCGGTGCGGGCGTCGTAGCAGGCCACGAGACCCCGGTCGGAGAGCACGTAGAGTTCGTCGCCGTAGACGAGGGTCGATGGGTTGTAAGGCGCCGAGTCGTCGCGGCTCCAGGCGATCGCCGCGCTCGAGGTCGTGTCGGCGGCGAGCGTCAGGTCGCCCCGGGCTCCGGGCCGGATCGCCCAGATCGGTCTCCGCCGGTCGAGCACGAAGCCGGAACTGACGAATAAGAGTCCGTGTGCGGCGTAGGGCGTGGCGATCGTGATCTCCGAGCCGCCGCCGAGTTCCCACAGGAGCCGGCCGCCGAGGTCGTACGACCGGGTCTTTCCCGTGCCCGGCGTGACGAGTTCGGTCCCTGCCTGATGCTCCCAGACGAAGGGACTCGACCAGTTGCTCTTCTCGTCGCGGGCGACCCGCCAGACTTCGGCACCAGAGCGGGCATCGAGCGCGACCAGTGTTGAGTTCTGCTCGGCGTCGGAGATGAGATAGAGCCGCCCCGCGTGGAGTACCGGCGAGGCGGCTGGACCCCAATCCGACCGCACGACGCGAGGCAGGCACCGGTATTCCCAGACCCGCTCTCCCGTGGCCGCGTCGAGACAGAAGACACCCACGTTGCCGATCGCGGCGTAGACCCGCCGGCCGTCAGTCACGGGCGTCTCAGAGGCGAGGCTGTTCTTGACGTGGATCGGGCCCGGGGGCGGCCCGGCGGCGACCTGCACTTCCCAGCGGGTAAGCCCGGTTTCGGCGTCGAGGCAGGTCACCAGCCAGCGGACGTGCTCAGCCGGCGGGTCGGTGCGGTCGCCGCCGAAGAACAGTCCCCGGCGGGCGTCTTCCAGCGGCGTCGCCGCCACGGCCGTCGTGACGTAGACCCGGCCTCCCGTGACGATCGGGGAGGACCAGCCCCGGCCCTCGAGTTCCGCCACCCAGCGGACGTTCTTCCGCTCGCTCCACTGTGTCGGCAGCCGCGGATCGTCGGCCGCGACCCCGCGGCAGCCGGGTCCGCGGAAGCAGGGCCACGAATCGGTGGCGTCGGCGACCAGGCTCTGCGCGAGGGCGGCCGACACGACGATGGCCGTGAGGCACCGCGTCCACCGCAAGAAACGGTCTGTCAGCCAGCAGAACATCATGGAGCATTCCCTTGCTCGAGTGACATCGCCTCGCACGACTGGCCTTCCCTGCCAGCCTGTCGATCAGGTCTCGCCTTCGCCCGCCTTCTTGCCCCGGACGAGCAGCTTGATCGGCACCTCGGAGTAGGGCAGTCGCTTGTGGAAGGCGTTGATCAAATACCGCTTGTAAGGCTCGCTGACGCTCTTTGGAGCGCTGGCCGAGATCACGATCGTCGGCGGGCCCACCTCCACCTGGGTGGCGAAGTAGAGCCGTACCGGCCGGCCGCGGGTGTCGGCCGGGGGCTTGTTGGCCTCCACCACCTCGCGGAGCACGTCGTTAAGCCGGGGCGTGGGCACGCGAGTGTGGCTCTGGCGGTAGAGCCGCTGGGCCTTGTCGATCGTGGCCTTCACATTGCGGCTCTGGGTTGCCGTGACGAACGCCACGGGGGCCCAGGGCATCGTGCGGAAGGTGTCCCTCAGGTATTGGGTCCATTCCCGCTTCTTGACGTCGGCGGCATAGAGATCCCACTTGTTGACCACGAACACCACCGGCTTCGACTCTTCGGTGATCGTCTCCGCGAGCTGCTTGTCGACCTTGCCGATCGGCTCGGTGGCGTCGAAGAAGAGCAGCACCACATCGGCCCGCCGGATGCTCCGCTGGGCCCGGTGAAAGGCGTAGAAGTCGAGGTCGCTCGTGCGGCTCTTGGCCCGTCGGAGGCCGGGCGTGTCGATCGCCAGAAAGCCCTTGCCGTCGACCTCGAACCGCACGTCGATGCTGTCGCGGGTGGTGCCGGCGATCGGGCTCGTGATCACCCGCTCCTCCCGGGCCAGGGCGTTGACGAAGGTGCTCTTGCCCACGTTCCGCCGGCCCACCATCGCCAGCTTCATCTCGGGCAGTTCGGCGGTGGTCGGGTCGTCGTCGTCGGCCTCCGGGAGATGCTCGAGGATCGCGTCGACCAGTGGCCCGCGGTTGCGGTGCTGGCGGGCGCTGACGAGCAGCGGTTGACCGTAGCCGAGCGGGGCGAAGTCGGCCGCTCCGGAATCGAAGCCGGGCGAGTCGGCCTTGTTGGCCACGAGCAACACGGGCGTGCCGCTCCGCCGCACGCGGCGGGCCACCTCTTGGTCGGCGGCCACAAGCCCGGCCCGCACGTCCACCAGAAACAGAATCACCGCCGCATGGGCCAGGCCGCTCTCGATCTGGGCGTCGATCTGGGCGGTGAGCCCGTCGGGGTCGTCGAAGCCCATTCCGCCGGTGTCGACGAGTTCGATCACGCGGCCGTCGAGTTCGATCCGCTGCACTAGCCGATCGCGGGTGACGCCCGCGGTCGGATCCTCGATGGCGATTCGCTTTTCGATCAGCCAATTGAACAGGCTCGACTTGCCGACGTTGGGTCGGCCCACGATCACGACCTGGGGAATCATGCGAAACGGCTTTCGGCGGAAGCTGAGGTGCGTCGCAACAAACCGGATCGCCGGCTCGGGGGCGGCAAAAGTCTCGTCGCCGGGCGACGATACGCCCCAAGGCTCCTCGAGCGTTCGCCGACCCTCTCGCCTACGTCTCTCGCATTGCCACGGTAACGATGGATCAGGAACTCGATGACGTCTGTCTCGCTCACGTGGCCAGGGTCTGGCGGATCGTGTCGCGGGTGACGGGGCTGGCGACACCCTTCTCGGTCACGATGCCGCGGATCAGGCGGGCGGGTGTGACGTCGAAGGCAGGATTGTACGCTCTGGCGCCATCCGGGGCGGCCGGAACGCCGAGCGGGGCCAGCACTTCCGCGGACGACCGCTCTTCGATCGGGATTTCGGCCCCGGAATCAAGGCTGAGATCGAAGGTGCTCGATGGGGCGGCCACGAAGAAGGGCACGCCGTGGGCGGCGGCGAGCAGGGCCAGGCCGTAGGTGCCGATCTTGTTGGCCGTGTCGCCGCAGGCGGTGATCCGATCAGCGCCCACGATCACGGCGGCGATCCGACCGGTGGCCAGGAGGTGGCCGGCGGCGCCATCGACCAGCACGGTCACGGGGATCCCCCGCTGCACCAGTTCCCAGGCGGTGAGGCGGGAGCCCTGAAAGAGCGGTCTCGTCTCGTCGGCGAAGACGGTGAACCGGCGGCCGGCGTCCCAGGCGGCGGTGATCACCCCCAGCGCCGTGCCACTGCCGCCGGTGGCGAGGGCTCCGGTGTTGCAGTGGGTGAGGATGTCGCCCTCGGGCAGCACGGCCAGGCCATGCCGACCGATCGCATTGCACAGGTCTCTATCTTCGGTGTGGATCGCCCGGGCTTCGGCCAGGAGCGCGGCCGCCAGGTCACCGGCCGTCGTGTCATCGGGTAGCCGGTCGAGCGCGCCCACGCACCGCTCGACCGCCCAGCGGAGGTTGACAGCCGTGGGGCGGGCGGTGGCGAGTTCCTCGGCGCGGGCCAAGGCATGGGCTCGTGCCTCGGCGGGTGGATGGCCCGCCCGCACCGCCTCGCCGGCGGCCACGGCCAGGCCATAGGCCCCGGCGATCCCGATCGCGGGTGCTCCTCTGACGCGGAGCATCTTGATCGCCTCGACGACCGTCTCCACGTCGCGGCAGGTCACCCACTCGAGCCGCCCCGGCAGGCGGGTCTGATCGAGGATGTCGAGCGTGCCGTCCGGGCCACCCTGCCAACGGAGGGAAACAGGAGCGTCACTCATGGATCGAAGGTTTCGCAGGGGAGGCCGAAGGCGGCGGCCACGGCGGGCTGCACGAGCCGGCCGTCGAACACGTTCACCGCCGACCGGATCGCGGGGCTCGTGCGGGCCGCTTGGGCCACGCCGGCTTGGGCGAGTTGCAGTACGTAGGGCAGCGTGGCGTTGCAGAGGGCATAGGTGCTCGTGCGGCCGACGGCGCCCGGCATGTTGGTCACGCAGTAGTGGACGACGTCGTCCACCACGTAGGTCGGGTCGGCGTGGGTCGTCGGACGGCTCGTGGCGATGCAGCCCCCCTGATCGATTGCCACGTCGATCACGACCGCGCCGGGCTTCATCAAGGCGAGGTCGTCCCGTTCCACGAGGTGCGGGGCCCGCGCCCCGGGGATCAGCACGCTGCCGATCACGAGGTCGGCCCAACCGAGGCGTTCGCGGATCGTGTGCCGGTCGGAGTAAAGGCAGTCGATGTTGGGAGCGGTGACGTCGTCGAGGTAGCGGAGCCGCTCGAGATTCGTGTCCAGAAGCGCGATGTTCGCGCCGAATCCGGCCGCCACCTTGGCTGCATTCGCGCCCACCGTGCCCGCGCCGAGCACGAGCACGTTGGC
>CAMDDJ010000040.1 GCA_945891385.1 Candidatus Kuenenia stuttgartensis
GTGGACGCGCCCGAGGCGTTCAAGCAGCTCTACGAGGGGGTCCGGTTCGACGCCGATTCCGCCAAGCAAGACTCCCGACTGCGGATGGCGGCGATGGTCTCGCAGCTCGACGCCACGATCGGCGAGTTCATCGCGGCCCTCGACGAGACAGGCCAGCGTCACGACACGCTCGTCGTGTTCACGAGCGACAACGGTGGGATCGAGTCACTCAAGAATGCCTACGTCGGCGACGTGCCCGATTCCCCGTTGAACAGTGAGAACGACCCGCTGCGGGGCCAGAAGAACACGCTCTGGGAAGGGGGCGTGCGGGTCTGCGCCTTTGCCAACTGGCCGGGTGTGCTGCCCCCGCGGAAGTGCCCGGCGGTGATCCATGCGGCCGACTGGTTTCCGACGCTGGCGGGGCTCGTCGGCGTGCAGCCGGGGCCGGACCTCGGCTGGGATGGCATCGACCGCTGGGCGGCGATCGCCGGCACGGGCGACGCGGCCCGACCTGCGCCGCTGTGCATCGTGCACGCGAGCGGCCGTTCGGTGTACGAGAGCAACGAAGCCGGCGACTGGAAACTGATCGTGCGGAACAAGGGTTCCGCCGAACTCTACGATCTCGCAGCCGACCCCTTCGAGCAGCACGACCTTGCCGCCGAGCAGCCGGCGGTGGTCGAGCGGCTCATGGCCGTCGCCGCGGCAGACGCCGCCGGCGACGTCAGGACACTGCCGGCCGATCTCCAGGGTGTGCCGGAATGGTGAGTCCGTCATCGGCCATGTCGCGGGCGTGGTAGCTCGACCGCACGAGCGGGCCGCTGGCCACCTTGCGGAATCCGAGCGAGCGGGCGATCGTCCCGAGTTCGTCGAACTCCTCCGGCGGCACGTAGCGGTCGACCGGCAGTGATTCGAGCGTCGGCTGGAGGTATTGGCCGAGCGTGAGGTAGTCGACACCGTGGTCGATGAGATCGGCGAATACCTCGAGCAGTTCCTCGCGGGTCTCGCCCAGGCCGAGCATCAGGCCGCTCTTGGTCTTGATCTCGGGCATCAGCTGCTTGGCTCGGGCCAGGAGTTCGAGCGTCCAGGCATAGACGCTCTTGCGACCCCGGACCTCCCGATAGAGCCGGGGCACGGTTTCGGTGTTGTGGTTGAAGACCTCGGGGCGGGCTTCGAGGAGCCGCTCGAGGGCCCCCTCCTTGCCGATGAAATCCGGCACGAGCACCTCGATCGTGGCACCGGTCGCCGCCCGCACGGCGGCGACGGTCCGGCGGAAGTGCTCGGCCCCGCCGTCGGCAAGATCGTCGCGGGTGACGCTCGTGATCACGACGTGCTTCAGTCCGAGTCGCCGGGCCGCCTCGGCCACCCGCTCCGGCTCGTCGGCCTCGAGTTCCTCGGTCTTGCCGCGGGGCACGCTGCAGAAGCCGCATGGCCTGGTGCAGACGTTGCCCAGGATCATGAACGTGGCCGTCCGCTGCGACCAGCATTCCAGCCGGTTGGGGCACTTGGCCGACGAACAGACGGTCTCCAGCCCGAGTTCCGCGATCAGGGTGGCGGTCTCACCGTGGCCGCCACCGGGGGCGAGGTTCTGCCGGAGCCAAGGGGGCAGCCGGCGAACCGGCAGCGGCGCTGGCGGGTCGGAGAGGGTCACGATTGGCAGGCCAGGGAGCGCCGAACTATTCGACATGGCTGACACACTCCGGACGGACGGGGCCGAGGGCGATGGGGCTGACGGGAAAGCCGGCGTTGATCAAGGGCAGGTCAAACTGGAAGGCATTCGCGACCTGCTCCACGAGGGAGGTTCGGGCGTCCTGTAGCCGCACCAGTCGCTGGACGTCGGCTTCGATGGAACTCATCGCGACCGATTCGTGTCCGCCGCCGTTCGGCGCGAGCCGCAGGCTCGTGATCCGATGATGCAGATCGACCGCCGGCGACACGTTGAGAAACGCTCCGTGGGCCACGCAGCCCCGGCGGATCGCCACTCCGATCGCCGCCAGAAGCCCTGTCCGGCCGCGAATGCCGTGACCTCCGGCGACCCTTCGCTGGCCACACTTCAAGCTCTGGATCGTGGCCGCGAGGGCCCTCTGGAGCCGGTCGAGGTATCCGCCCGCATCCGCGTCGTCGAGCCCCAGATCACGAAGCCGCGCGAAGAACGACAGGCAGATTTGCCCTGGGCCGTGCAGCACCGCGCCGCCGCCGCGGCCTGTAAATCGAATCGAGAGCCGTCGGGACCGCAGGTCGTCATCGTCGAGCCGGACGTCGGCCCGTGACCCGCCACGGCCGATCGTGATGCAGGGCTCGAGTTCGAAGAGCACGAGCGTGGGGCCGCGATCGCCAGCGGCCACCTCGCCCGCCAACCGCTCCGCGAGCGCGGCATAACCCGCCCAGTCGCTCCGGCCGGCCAGCCAGACGGACAGCGGTCGAGTCGAACCGATCGGTCGGGCACGGGCGAGGGGTGTCTTCGAGGGCATGGATGGGACCGCAGGATCGGGGCCGGAATCGGGTTCGCCGGCTCGCTGCATGATAGGCGATCCCCGGCTCACGACGGCGGCAACGCGTATTCGTCGAGCAATGCCTCGATTCGTCCGCAGACGTCGGCCATCTGTTCGGCGTCTGGCAGGAGCGTGACCCGAAAGTGGTCGCGGTAGGGCACATTGAAACTCGACCCAGGAGCCACGAGCACATGCTTCCGCTCCAGCAGGTCGAGCGCAAAGGCCTGGTCGTCGAAAGCCTCCGTGCCCCCGGGAAACCGATCGGCGTGGACGCAGATGAAGCCGTACATCGCGCCGGCCGGCGGCGCGAGTGACAGCCAACGGCTCTTGCCGATCGCGTCGAGCAGGACCGCTCGCGTCGCGTGCAGCCGGCCGCCGGGCCGCGTCAGTTCGAAGATCGATTGGTGGCCACCGAGGGCCGTCTGCACCGCGAACTGCCCTGGAACGTTGGAACAGAGACGGAGCGACGCCAGGAGGTCGATCGCATGGAGGTAATCGCGGGCATGCTCACGCTCGCCTGAGAACACGAGCCATCCCACCCGCAGCCCGCAGGCCCGGTAGACCTTGCTGAGGCCTGAGAAGGTCAGGCAGAGCGCCTGCTTCGCGAGCGTCGCCAGCGGCACGAACTCCGCCCCGTCGTAGAGCATCTCGTCGTAGATCTCGTCGGCGCAGAGCACGAGATGCCGTCGCTCGGCGATTCCTGCAAGCGCCGCGAGAACCTCACGCGGGTAGACGGCTCCGGATGGATTGTTGGGATTGATCACCACCAACGCGCGGGTGCGGTCGGTGATCAGCCGTTCGACCTCGGCCGGGTCGGGCACGAATCCCCGCTCGGGCCGGCAGGGATAGTGGACGGCCTTCGCCCCGTGGATCACCACGCTCGCCGTCCAGAGCGGATAGTCGGGGCTGGGCACGAGCACCTCGTCGCCCGGATTGAGCAGCGCCCGCATGGCCAGCATGATCAACTCGGACACCCCGTTGCCGATGAACACGTCGTCGGCCGTGACGTCCATCACCCCGCGGTTCTGCTGCTGCATGACCACCGCCTCGCGGGCGGGGAAGATGCCTTTCTGGTGTGAATAGGGGTCGGCCTGATGCAGGTTTTCGACGATCGCCACCCGCATCGAAGACGGCATCCGGAAGCCGAAGGCACCGGGGTTGCCGATGTTGAGTTTGATGACGTCGTGGCCCTCCCGTTCGAGTTGCTCGGCCCGGCGGGCGAGGGCGCCGCGAATCTCGTATTTCACCTCGTGAAGATGCTCGGAGGCACGCAGCGGCAGGAGGGTCATCGGAAGCTCACGAGGGCGGGAAACCCGGATTATATCCCGATCCACAGCGGGCATGGATGCCCCTGTCCCGTTGCACCAATCACCTACTCTTCGACGTCCTTCAAGAGGCCGACGATCGCGGTGGCGATCTCGGTTTCGTCGCTGGGGCGGTAGCCGTTCCAGACACGCCGGATCCGGGCGTCGGGGCCGATCAGGTAGGTGGTTGGGAGCGAGGAGAGACCGACCGACTCGCCGAACATCATTCCGGCCACGGCGTCGGAGAAGATCCATGCGGTGAGTTCGAGTCGCTGGGCGGCGAGAAATCGCCGGGTCTCCGCGGCGAGGTCGCCGTCGTCGCCGCCGGCGCCGATCGAGACTGGGACGAACTGGAAGCGGCCGTCAGTGGCGAGGCCCTGGGCGATTCGGACGAGTCCGGGGAGTTCGCGGCGGCAGGGGGGACACCAGGTGCCCCAGAAGTTGAGCAGCGTCACCTTGTCGGCAAGCGGAGGAGGCTTGAGCGTCGGATTGCTCACCGAGGTGATCGGCAGGCCACGCAGGGCCACGCCGACGGCCGGATGACGCGGAGGGTCGCCGCAGCCGGAGACGGCCATCGCTGCCATGGCGACGACCAACTGCGTCACGCGGGAAACAGCACGAGGGGAAGGTATCATCAGCGGCGGTATCCTGACCTCACGAGCCCGTCACCAGTGTACGAAGTCGAGCAGAAGTATCGGGTGGCCGATCCCGCCGCCCTGGAAGCCCGGTTGGTCGCCTTGGCGGCCAGGTTTCGGGAGCCGATCGACCAGGTCGATCGCTACTTTTCCCACCCCTGCCGCGACTTCGCCCGCACCGACGAGGCGCTGCGGCTCCGGCGGGTAGGTGATTTTGTCGCGGTCACCTGGAAGGGGCCCCGGATCGATTCCGCCGTGAAGACCAGGCGGGAACTCGAACTCGGCCTGGCCCAGGTTCCGCCTCTGCCCGGTGGTCCGCGGGGCGGCCAGGCCACGCTCGAACGCTGGAGTGAGCTGCTCGAGGCGCTCGGGTTTCGTCCGGTGCAGTCGGTGGCGAAGCGGCGGCGGCCGGCGCGGGTGCCGTGGCGGGGTGCGGAGGTCGAGGTTGCGCTCGACAGCGTGGATGGCCTGGGCGAGTTCTTGGAGCTGGAGCTTCAGGCGTCGCCGGGCGAGCTGCCCCAGGCCGCGGCCTGCATTGAATCCCTGGCTCAGGAACTCGGCTGCACCGACGCTGAGCGGCGGAGTTACCTCGAGCTCGTCCTCGCCGGGAACCGCTCGCGGTAGCGGATGCGTCGCTCCCCGTATCATGCGGTTTCTGCAGAATCCGTCCTGCCCGCGACTCCATGACAACCGACCGCCTTGCGGGACCTTCGTCGCTCGATCCGCGTGCGGCCCGTGAGGCCCGTAACACGTTCTGGATCGTGGTCTACCAGGTCCTCGTGCGGGTGGGCTGGCTGTTCAAGACCGAGACGGTGATCATGCCGGCGGTGCTCGACGCCGTGGTCGATTCGGGCACGCTGCGGGGCTTGCTTCCGATCCTCAATCGGGGTGGCCAGAGTATCCCGCCGCTCGTGTTCGCAGGATCGCTGGGTCGGATGCGAAGAAAGTGGCCGGCGGCGGTCATCACCACGGCGGTGATGGCCGGATGCTTCGGTGCCTTGGCCGTGCTGTGGGGCCGTCTCGCCCCGACCCGACCGGAACTTCTCGCCGGCGTGTTCCTCGTGCTCTACGGAAGTTTTGCGACTGTGAACGGTCTCAACCAGCTCGTCCTGGCGACGCTTCAGGGCAAGCTGATCACGGCCGGCAACCGCGGCCGTACGATGCTGATCAGCGTGTCGGTCGGCAGCGTGGCCGCGATCACGGCGGCTGTCTGGTTGCTCGGGCCCTGGCTCGCCGAGAGAGACGGCTTCCCGCGGATCTTCGCGGCGACAGCCTTCTTCTACCTGCTGGCCGCGGTGGTGCCGGCGTTGCTCGACGAGCCGGCCGATCCGCCGCCGGCAGCGGGCGGACCGGCGGCCGATCAGCCGGCCGGCTGGTTCGCCGGCCTCGGCAGCTGGCGGCAGAAGCTTGTGGCTGACCCGTCGCTCGTTCGGCTGGCGGTTGTCGCGGCCTGCTTCTCGGCGGTGATCATGCTGTTCCCGCACTATCAGGCGTTTGCCCGTGACGTGCTCGGCACCGCATCTGGGAGCTTGGTCACGTGGGTGATCGTGCAGAATGTCGCCACGGGAGCCGCGAGCCTCGTGGCGGGCCCCTTTGCCGACCGTCGTGGTACTCGGATCGTGCTCGTCTGGCTGATGGCCCTTTCCTCGCTCACGCCGCTGATCGTGGTCTGGCTATCACTCCTGCCGGTTGGGCCAGCCAGCCGCTGGTTCTGGCTCGTGTACGCGCCGCTCGGCCTCAATCCGATCGCCTTGAAGGTTTTCGTCGGCTATGCGCTCGAACTCGCTCCCGCGTCGGCCGAGCACCCCCGCTATGTCAGCATCGTGGGGGCCGCCCTGGCTGCTCCGTTCGTGCTGTCACCGCTCGTGGGTTTTTCCGTCGATGCGGTCGGCTTTCGGCCGGTGTTTCTCGCTGGCGCGGCGGTGATCGCGGTCGGGGCGATCGTGGCGGTCGGGCTGCCGGAGCCGCGCTGGTCGCTGCAGGAAGGCCAGAGGCCACCTGCCGGGGTATGATCGGTTGACCGAGGCGACCCGACCGGGGAGCCGCCAGAGAAGGTGTGCGATGCGGATGACGCTCAGGAACGGAACTGGCAGCGGACTCGTGATCCTGGCTGCGTGGCTGGTCGCCGCGGCGGTGGCGGTGGCGGTGCCGGCGATGAAAATCGAGCCGATGTGCCCGGTCTCAGCCGAGCCGTGTGATCCCAAGGTGAGTCTCGACTTTCACGGCGGCCGAGTCTGGTTCTGCTGCAAGAAATGCAAGCAGGCGTTCGAGTCCGACCCGACCCGCTACACCCCGCTGGCCCACCAGCAGATGGTGCTCACCCGCCAGTTCGTCCAGCGGGCCTGCCCGCTCGATGGCGCGGCAGTCGCAGCCAGGACCAAGCTAGACGTCGGCGGCGTGGAGGTCGGCTTTTGCAGCGATGCCTGCCGGACCCGGATCAACCAGGCCGCGGTCGACGATCAGACGCGACTGATCTTCGGGAATCTTGGGCGGGGCTTCGCTCCCGTCAAAACCATGGCGCCGAAGCGGCTGCCACCAGAGAAACCCGCTGCCGCCGAATGAAGGAGGCCCTCGAGGGCGGTGCATCACCGGCTCGGGGGCGGCACAAGTCGCGTCAGGGGCGAAGATACGTCTCCGTGCTCTGCGAGCGTTCGCCGACCCTCGCCTGCTCCGCTCAATTTGCCAGGTCGTCGCTCCAGCGAGCCAAAATCCGGTCTAGGGGGCCGCGGCCCGACCTGAAATACTCTCCGCCTGCGGCCCTCGATGCCGCTCCCGGAGCCTTTCTCGATGCGGGTTTTTCTCTCGGCCGGCGAACCCTCGGGCGATCACCACGCTGCGGTGCTCGTGCGGGAGCTTCGCGCGCGGGATCCGAGCCTCGAGTTCGTCGGGCTCGGCGGGCCGCAGCTCGAGGCCGCCGGCTGCCGGCTTGTGGCCGACCTGACCCGCCTGGCTGTGATGTGGTTCCTGCGAGTGATCGGCTCGATCCACCGGTTCGTCGATCTCGCGAGGCGGGCAGAGCGGAGTTTTCTCGACGCCCGGCCCGATGTCTGCGTGCTCGTAGACTTCCCAGGATTTCATTGGTGGCTGGCCTGGCGGGCCAAGCGACACGGCATCCCGGTCGTCTTCTACTGCCCGCCCCAGATCTGGGCCTGGGCGAGTTGGCGGATCAAGAAGATGCGGCGGCTGGTCGACCACGTGCTCTCGGCACTGCCGTTCGAGCACGAATGGTTCACCGAGCAGGGGATGAAGAGCACGCTCGTCGGCCATCCGTTCTTCGATGAGCATGAGCAGCCGACAAACCGATCGCAGTCCCGGTCGTGGGAGGCTCCGGCAGCGATGCCGCACGTGCTTCTCCTGCCGGGTTCTCGTGGGCAGGAACTCGATGCCAATCTCGCCAGCATTCTCCGGGCGGCAGCCCGGGTGCGGAGCCACGTGCCCCATGCGCTATTCACGGTCGCCGCGTTGCACGAGCGGCATGCCGCCCGGATTCGCAGCGAGGTGGCCGCGGATCCGGCGGCCCGAGGGCTCGGGCTGACGATCTCCGCCGGCCAGGCCCGCGCGGCGATGGAGACGGCCGACGCCGCGATCGCCGTCAGCGGGTCGGTCTCGCTCGAACTGCTCTCGGCCCGGGTGCCGACGGTGATCGTCTACCGGGTCGGGGCCTTCGCCTACGTGGTGCAGAGCTTCTGCCGGCGGGTACGGTTCATCACGCTCGTCAATCTCTTGGCCTGCCGGAATCCAATCGGCCGGATCGAGCCGGTGCTGCTGCCGCCCAGGCAGGTGGCGCCGGCCGATCCCGAGGCGGTCTTCCCCGAATACCTGTCCGTGCAGGATCCGGCGGACCGCGTGGCCGCCCATGTGGTCGAGTGGCTGCAGAATCCAGCGGCGATCGGCCGAGCCCGGGCCCGCGTGGCTGCGGTCGCCGCGCGGGTGGCACATCCGGGCTCAGCCGCCCGGGCCGCTCAGGTGGTGCTGGAGATCGCCGCGGGTACTGCTCCGGTCAGGGCAGGTGTCGCGCCCCGCCAGGCCGCCTGACGCGAATCGGGTATCCTGGCTGACATGCTGCTCGCCGAGCCCCAGCCGACTCCCGCA
The DNA here is from genome assembly GCA_945891385.1 of Candidatus Kuenenia stuttgartensis. Taxonomy (GTDB): domain Bacteria; phylum Planctomycetota; class Planctomycetia; order Pirellulales; family UBA1268; genus QWPN01. The sequence continues at coordinate 8,500 of CAMDDJ010000040.1, forward strand.
GACTGGCAGTTTGAATTGGCCGGAATTCCCGTCCGCGTCTCGGGCTGGTTCTGGCTGGCTGCGGTCCTCTTCGGTTTCAGCACCTGTCAGTATTACGCCGGCGGGGATCAACGTGCGCTCTTGGGCTACCTGATCCTGTGGGCGGTGGTCGTGCTCGCGTCGATTCTCGTCCACGAACTCGGCCATGCCTTGGCCTTTCGCTTCTTCGGTCAGTCTGCGCACATCGTCATCTATCACTTCGGCGGGCTCGCGATCCCCGATCGTTGGGGCCGGCAACGCAGCCTGCGACCAGTCCAGCGGATGATCGTTTCGGCGGCGGGGCCATTGGCTCAGTTAGCCCTGGCGGCGGTGATCGTGCTGGCGCTCGTGGCTGGCGGCTGGTTCGTGCCGTTTCCGATCCCGTCGATCGGCCGAGCCTTGGGGCTGTATGCCGGTCGGGAGATCGACTCGCGAATCCTGTCGGCCGTGCTCGACTTTCTCCTCTGGGTGAACATCTTCTGGCCGCTCCTGAACCTCGTGCCTGTGCCGCCGCTCGACGGCGGGCAGATCCTCCGGGAAGGGCTGCTCGCGGTGGGCCTGGCGAATGCACACCAGGTCGCCGCGATGATCGGCGTGGGGGTTGCGGCGGGCGTGGCCTACTGGGGCTACATGCGGGGCGATCACTACCTGGGGATCATGTTCGCGATGCTGGCGGCCTCCTGCTGGCAGAGTCTTTCGCTGGGCGGCGGCCCGTGGCGGCGATGAGCCGGCCTGCAGATGTCGGATCGCTCGTGGTGGCGATCGGGGCGAGCAATCTCTCGCGGGGCCTGCCCCGATTGGCGGCGGCCGTGCGGGCGCGGGTCGCCGCTCCGACGATTCTTGCGGCCGCGGGCCACGGTCGGTCTTATGGTGCGAATAGCCGGGTGGCTTGGCGGCGGCTGCCGTCGATTCTGGGCAGCGGGTTGTGGCGAGCCCTCGATCGGTTCGAATTGCCGGTCTCCAGTGGTCGACCGCTCGCGCTCCTCACCGACATCGGCAACGACTTGCTCTATGGGTTTTCCGTGTCCCAGACGGCCGGCTGGGTGCGGAGCTGCCTCACCCGCCTCGCCGACCGCGGCAGTCGGGTGGCGATGACGGGTCTGCCGCTCGCGAGCGTGGCCCGGGCAGGACCGGTCCGATACCGGCTGCTCAAAACCGTGTTCGTGCCAGGCTGTCCCCTGGACCTCGTGCACCTCAAGGCAGCCGCAGCCGACCTGGATGCGGCCGTCCGCGAGTTGGCCATCGAGCACGGAGCCGAACTGATCGAGCAGCCCGGAGCGTGGTACGGCTTCGACTCGATCCACGTTCGCCGCCGACGGCTCGATGACCTCTGGGCACGGTCCTGCCAGGTCTGGGGACTGCCCGAGCCCGCCCGTTTCACGCGGGGAAGCCTCGGCGAGTGGGCCCGGATCGGCTCGCGGGCCGCCGAAGTGCGGTCACTCGCGGGGCGGATGCGGTTCACCCGCCAGCCCGTGGTCCGCTGGCCCGACGGCGGGACGCTGAACCTGTATTGAACCGTTTCAGAGCACCGGCAGGCTCGGCAGCGGCGGGCGGGCGGCGTTCGTGGCGGCGAGATTGCCGACGAGCCGCTCGCAGATCGCCTCGAGGTAGGGCCGCGTGGCTGGATCGTCGTAGTTGGCCGCCGTCGTGCCGGCGTCGCCGTGTTCGCGGATCGGAATCTGGATCGGCACCTCGCCGAGGAAGGGAATCTCCAGTTCGTGCGCCGTCCGCTTGGCTCCGCCCGAGCCGAAGATGTCGTACCGCTTGCCCGTGTCGGGGCAGACGAACGACGACATGTTCTCCACCATGCCTAAAACCGGGATGTTGACCTTGCGGAACATCGCGATCGCCTTGGTGGCGTCGAGCAGGGCCACGTCCTGCGGCGTGCAGACGACCACGGCCCCGGTGAGTGGCAGCACCTGGGAGAGCGTCAGGGCGATGTCGCCCGTACCCGGCGGCATGTCGATCACGAGATAGTCGAGTGGACCCCAGGCTGTGTCGCGAAGCATCTGCGTGATCGCCCCGTGGAGCATCGGCCCCCGCCAGACGACCGCCTCGCCCGGAGGCACGAGAAAGCCCATCGACATGACCGGCATGCTGCCCTCGCCGATGGCCAGCCGCATCGGCACGATCTTGCCGTCATCGATCTGCGGTCGGCCGGAGAGGCCGAGCAGGTGGGGCACGCTGGGACCGTAGACATCGGCATCGAGCAGGCCGGTGCGGCTGCCGGCGCGGGCCAGGCCGAGGGCGATGCTGGTGGCGATCGTGCTCTTGCCCACGCCTCCCTTGCCGCTGCCGACCGCGATCACGCTCTTGGCTTCGAGGCCGATCTGGCCGAGTTTGCCCGGCGGCCGCTCGTGGGATTCAACCGTCACCGTCACCTCCGGCACGGCTGGGAAGGCAGCCCGTAGGAGTTCCTCGGCCCGCGCTCGGCTGATCTTCCAGAGAATCGCCGAATGCGTCGTGAGCCCGAGGGCCACGGCGATCCCGGCCTCACCGGCGGCGGTCACGCGGAGCTGACCGGTCTCACCCAGCGGCCGACCGGTCTCGGGGTCACGAAGATCGCGGAGCGCCGCGGTGACGGCGGAAGAATCGGGAACAGGCATCAGGGTCTCGGGATGGTGTCGAGGTCAGCCGTCGCCAAAGGCACCGGGCTGGTGAGCGTCTTGCCGGCGCGGGTGGCCGCGGCCAGCAGGCTGCGGGGCTGGATCGTGATCAGGATCACGAGGGCCACACAGGCCAGCATGGCCAGGCCGCCGGCCAGGCCACCGTCGGCCTGCACGCCCCGCTTCGTGCTCTTGAAGTACATCGCGGCGATGATCCGCAGATAGTAGGCGGCGGCGATCGCGGCGTTGAGTACGAGGATGACGGCCAGCGAGAGGAACCACGTCCGCCGACTGCCCAGCGCCACGGGGCTCGTCCAATCGACCTCGAGCGCGGAGACGGTGAGCGTCAGCTTGCCCCAGAAGCCGGGCAGCGGCGGAATGCCGGCCAGACTGAGGACGAACAGGGCGATGGCGAAGGCCGCCACCGGGTTGGTGCTCGCCAGGCCGTCGAGATCGCCGACGCTCGTGATTTCCTCTCGCGGCGGTCGCGGACCGCTCGTGGCCGTCCACTCGGGCCAGCGGTGACCGAGGTAGGCGATCGCTCCGAAGATCCCCGCCGTGGGGAGCATGTAGGTGGCCAGATAGAAGAGCGTGGCGGTCATGCCGCCGAGGGCGAGCGTCCAGCGGCCGTCCGAGGCGGCTACGTCTCCGAGGGGCTGGCCCGCCTGGGTGGCGGCGGCGGCCGCCGCCACCGCGATTCCCACGAGCAGGTAGCCAGCGTGGGCGATCGACGAGCAGGCCAAGAGCCGCCGGAGGTTGTTCTGCCACAAGGCCATCACGTTGCCGACCGTCATGGTGACCGCCGCGAGCACGGCTGTGAGCTGCCAGAAGAGGTCGAGGTGGGCCACCGCGGCAGGGCCCACTCCGGCCGTCTCGGATTCCGCCGAGATGCCCAGGGCGAGGAGCCGGCCCAGCATCACCACCCCGGCGAGTTTCGGCAGGGTCGAGAGCACCGCCGCATTCCCTGGGCTCGTGCCTTCATAGACGTCGGGGGCGTAGAAGTGCATCGGCACCGCCGCCAGGCGGAAGGCTGCGCCGACCACGGTCATGCCGAGCGCGACGGGCAGCAGCACAGTGGCCATGCCGGAACTGACGGGAGCCGGCGACTGGATCGCCGTCGCGATGCCCTGGAGGCTGGTCGTGCCCGCGATTCCGTAGAGCGTGGCGGCCCCATAGAGGAACACCGCCGAGGCGATCAGGGAGAGGAAGAAATACTTGAGTGCGGCCTCCTGCCCCCGGGCATCGGTCCGCTTGAGCGCGAGCAGCACGTAGGTCGGAATCGAGACGAGTTCGAGCCCGATGAACAGCAGCACGAGATCGCCCGCGACGCCCACGAGCGACAGTCCCGCGAGCATCACCAGAAACGTGCCCGCCTCCTCGCAGGTGCCGCCGCGATGGAGGCCCGGCCCCCGGCTCACGGCCGAGGCGAAGATGTCACCCGATTGCACGAGCGCCAGCAGTGCCCCTGTACCGAGCACCGCCCAGCGAACGAACGTGGAAAAGGCATCGATCCGAATGCCGCCCGAGGTCACCGTAGCTCCGTCGCCAGGCTGGCCACCAACCAGACTCAGCGCCGCCAGGATTCCGATCAGGGCCACGAGCCAGCCGTGACGGATGCCGGCGAAGGCTCCACCGAGGAAGGCGACGAGCGCCGCCGCGACGAGCACGATCTCGGGCGACAGCAGGGCGAAGGTTTGGAGCGACGTCATGGTGCGGCGGCGAGGGGCGGCGATGCGGAAGGTTCAGACACGATGTCGGTGGCCGGAGCGACGGCCATCCGAGCGGCGAACGCTCCGGCGGCGGCGTCGGTCGTGGCCCGGACGGCCGGGGCGACGGGGGCCAGGAAGGTGGACGGCGCCAGGCCGATCCAGAGCACGAATACGGCGAGGGGGGCGAGCGCCATGACCTCATGCCACCGGATGTCGCAGCGATCGGCCGGGTCGGCGAGTCCCTGACCATGGCCGTGCGAGTGGCCGTGACCATGGCCGGCGGCATGGCCATGGCCCGCCCCTCGGGGCGGCTCGCGCGATGGCCCGAAGAAGACCCGCTGAACGGCCTGGAGCATGTACCAGGCTCCAAGCACGACGCCCACGACCGCGAGCAGTGAGAGCGTGAGGTAGAAGGTCTGCCAGGCTGGGGAGACGCCGCTCCAGGCCCGCTGGAAGGAGCCGGCCAGGATCATGAACTCGCCCACGAACCCGTTGAGTCCCGGCAGGCCGATGCTCGAGAAGGTGAACAGGAGAAAGAACACCGCCAGCCAGGGAGCCTTCGTGGCGACGCCGCCGAGGTTGGCGATGCTGCGGGTGTGGAACCGCTCGTAGAGCATCCCCACGATGGCGAACAGACCGGCCGAGGCGAGGCCGTGATTGACGAGTTGGAGGTTGGCCCCCTCGACAGCCACCGGCGTGAGGGCGAAGAGTCCCATCACCACGTAGCCCATGTGGCTTACCGACGAATAGGCCACCAGCCGCTTGAGATCAGTCTGCACGAGCGCCACCAAGGCACCGTAGAGGATTCCGACCACGCCCAGAGCGAACAGCCAGGGGGCAGCGATCGCGGTGGCCTCGGGCAGCATCGGCATCGAGAACCGTAGAAAGCCGTAGATCCCGATCTTGAGCAGCACACCGGCCAGGTCTACCGATCCGCCGGTGGGTGCCTCGACGTGGGCCAGCGGCAGCCAGGTGTGGAGGGGCACGATCGGCACCTTGACGGCGAACCCGGCGAGGAGCGCCAGGAAGATCGCCATCTCGGCGGCCAGGGGAAGCGGGTGGGCGAGGGTGGCATCGGTCAGGCTCTCGATGTCGAAGGTGACCGTTCCAGTCTGCGACGTGTTCCAGAGCACGATCGCCAGCAGCCCGAGGAACGTGAGCAGGCTGCCGGCCAGCGTGTAGACAAAAAACTTGACCGCGGCCTTCCGCCGCTCCTCGTGGCCCCAGATGCCGATCAAGAAGAAAAGCGGCACGAGCGTGAACTCGAAGAACACATAAAAGAGCAGCACGTCGCGGGCGGCAAATACGCCCAGCATCGCCGCCTCGAGCACCAGTAGAAGTGAGTAGAAGCCAACGGCCCGTTCGGTCACCGCTTCCCAGCTGACGAATACGGCTGTCACCGAGAGCAGGGCGGAGAGCGCGAACATCCAGAGAGACAGGCCGTCGAGGCCGAGCGCCAGCCGCACGTCGAACAGCCCGCCCGTCAGCCAGGGCACCTCGACCCGGGCGTAGGGGATGCCGGCGGCCGCGGCACCGTCGCCGAGATACCGCAGCACGAGCCACCCGGCCAGGAAGAGCGTAGCCAGGGAGGTGACAGCGGCACTCTGCCGCACGGCCGACAATCCCCGGCTACCGAGCAGCCAGGCCACCACGGCCCCGATCAAGGGCGTGAGGATCACGAGCAGCAGGTGCGACTGGGGGGAGAAGCCGTTCATGGATGATTCGCAGTGACGATGGATCGAAGCCGTCGAAAAGGGGGAGGAGAGGGTCAGCCGCGGAGCTGCCAGGCCAACGCGAGCACGACCAGGAGCGTGCCCATCACGCCAGCGACGGCATACCGCTGCAGGAGACCAGACTGCAGCCGCCGGACCACGGCGCCGATCGCCAGCGGCACACACGCCACCAGGTTCACGAGCCCGTCGATGACATAGCGGTCGAACCCGGCCGCGAGCAGCCCGAAGAACTCGAGCGGCCGCACGATCAGGGCCGTGTAGAGCTCGTCGAGGTAGAACCGGTTGGCGAACAATCCTTCCAGTGGCCCCAGGAATCGTTCCGGCTGCGGCCCGTCGCTTGAGCGGCCGAGGTAGCCGATCGCCGCGATCAGGATGCCGACGGCTGCGGCCAGCGTGCCCTGGATGGCGAGGTCGAGATGGAAGGCGTGGGGCGTGGCTGTGGCGGCGACGGCAGGGGCGGCCAGCGACGGCGTGGCGGCCAGGAAGCGGGAGAGGGCCTCGGTGGAAAACAGCAGCCATCCGCTTACGGTGGCAGCCACGGCCAGGATCACCAGTGGGATCGTCATCACCCGCGGTGATTCGTGGGCATGGTGCCCAGCCTCTTCGGGCACCCGGGTCGGTCCGGTGAAGGTCATGAACACGGCACGGAAGGTGTAGAAGGCCGTCAGGGCCGCCGTGAAGAGCGACATCCAATAGAGGAGACGGAAGGTGCCGGCCGAGGTCTCCGCCTCCGGTTCCCCATCCCCGGCCGAGGCGAACTGGATCAGCGGCCCGCTCTCCGTCCGATAGATGGCAGGGCGGGCTTCGGGCACTGACGGAAGTTCACCGCCCGCGTGGCCTTCGTGCACCTCCGCGTCGTGGTGTTCGGCCGCGTGGTGGGTCCAGCCGCGGGAGTGGAGCGCGGCCAGGATTTCATCCTTGCTGAAAAAGCCGGCAAACGGCGCGACCCCGGCGAGCGCCAGGGATCCGATCAGAAAGGTCGCGGCCGTGATCGGCATGATCCGGCGCAGGCCGCCGAATCGCCGCATGTCGATCACCCCTCCCATCGAGTGCATCACCGAGCCTGCCCCGAGAAACAGGAGTGCCTTGAAGAACGCGTGGGTGACGAGATGGAAAATGGCTGCGGTGAAGCCGAGCAGGGTGCCCGTGCCGAGGCTGGCGAACATGTAGCCGAGCTGGCTGATCGTCGAGTAGGCGAGTACCCGCTTGAGGTCGTTCTGCACCGTGCCGATCAGCGCTGCGACGAGGGCTGTCGTCGCCCCCACGATCGAAACGGTGGTCAGTGCCGCCGGGCAGGCGACGTACAGGGGCGCACAGCGGGCCACGAGATAGACACCGGCCGTCACCATCGTGGCGGCGTGAATCAGGGCGCTGGCCGGCGTGGGGCCTTCCATCGCGTCGGGAAGCCAGACATGCAGCGGCAGTTGGGCGCTCTTGCCGCAGGCGGCAAGCAGCAAGAGCAGGCAGATCGCCGTGCCCACCGTGCCGCCGACGATCCCGGCCGCGGCTCCCAGCCGTTCTGCCCCGAGGATCCCGGGCATGAGCGAGCCGTCGGCCAGGGTCGTGTCGTGGAAGTTCAGCGTGCCGTAGGTCATCCAGAGCAGAAAGACAGCCACGGCCAGGCCAAAGTCACCGACGCGATTGACGAGGAAGGCCTTCTTCGCGGCCGCGGCCGCGGTGGGCCTCTGGAACCAGAACCCTATCAAGAGATACGAGCAGGCACCAACCGCCTCCCAGAAGACGTAGACGAGCAGGAAATTGCTCGCGGCGACGAGCATGGCCATCGAGAACACGAAGGCGGCGACCAGCGCGAAGAATCGCGGGTAGCCGGGGTCGTCGTGCATATAGCCGATCGAGTAGATCGCCACGAGCAGACCGACGCAGGTGATCACGGCGAGCATCGTGGCCGTGAGCGGATCGAGGCGGAGGTCGATCCCGATCGAGAAGGGCAGGGCCGCCGGTAGGCCGGCTGATCGGGCCGCGAGGTCTTCGCCCGCCGCCGCCGGAGACCCGGCGGCCGGCGCGTACGCGTCGGCCACGGTGGCCCACTGCCAGAGCGTGGTGATCATCTCCACCGGCGGTGCCGGCTGAACCCGACTCGCCTTCTCAGAAACGTCACCGGCGAGGCCGACGAGCAGGGTGACCGCTGCGACGGCCGCCGCGGCGATCGACACCACCGCCGGCCAATGGGCTCCCGAGCCCAGGCGGCGGCCGAGCAGCACCGTCAGCAGGGCACCGGCGAGCGGCAGGGCGGGAACGAGGACGAGGAGTGTCGTGGGGTCGAGTTCGAGCATGGGTCAGGGTTCGGGGGATCCGCCGCAATGGCGGTGGGGTGGCTGCCGTGGGCGGTCAGACATGCTCCCGTTCGAGATTGGCATCCTCGGCGACGTGGGGAGCCACGCCCGCCGGGGTGAGCCGGGGGAAGACGGGGGCGACCGCATCGACCGCCGGAAGTTCGTGATCGACCGTGCGGCTGAGGTTCGACTCCCGCAGCGACTGCCAGGCGGCGGAGTCGAGCCGGCCGCTGCGGGCAAAGGCCTGCAGCACGAACACAAGGGCCACCGCCGCCTCGCAGGCCGCGACGGTGAGCACGAAGATGACGAGCACGTGCCCGCCCCAGTCGCCGTGATGCCGGCTCCAGGAGACGAGGCTCACTGAGACGCCCTGGAGCATGAGTTCGGCTGAAAGAAACATCACGATCAGATTGCGGCGAGCAAGGATCCCGACCAGGCCGAGGGCGAACAGCATCCCGCCGACCATCAGGCCATCGAGTACGAGAGGCGAGGGAGTCATGCGTCGGCCCTCCGAGCAAGTTCGACCCGTTCTTCGGGAGGTGTGCGGGAGACGATCGCGATCGACCCGATCAAAGCCACGAGCAAGAGCACCCCGGCGGCTTCCACGGCCAGCAGGTGGCGGCCGAAGAGTTCGCCGCCGAGCCGAGCCACGTGGTTGGCAGCCAACGGGTCGGCGGAAGGCGCGTCGGCCACCGCTGAATCCTGGGCACCCTCACTCCCCAGGGCGGTGGCCTTCGAGGGCACGGCACAGCAGTCGGCGGGGCCCGCCGAGAGGCGGCCGATGAACAGCGTCAGCAGCCCGAGCAGCACCGCCCCGGCCACGGCCGAGAGGAGCGGCTCGTTGGAGACCCGATCGTACGGGGCCATGCCGCTGGGCTGGGCCAGCATCAACACGAACAGGAACATTACGAGGATCGCGCCGGCGTAGACCACGATCGTGGCCACGCCAAGAAACTGAGCGCCGAGCACGAGCAGGACCCCGGCGACACCCGCGAGCGCCAAGGCGAACCAGATGGCCGAATAGACCGGCGAACGGGTGACGATCGTCGCCGCCCCCGAGATCACCGCGACGAGCGCGACGACGAGAAACACGGCCTCCTCGCCCACGCCCCCGAGTCGGTGGCCGGTGGCGATGAACAGGGCGAGGGACACGCAGCCGAGCAGCGTGCCGAACCGACGGGCCATTCGTTCGCGAACGCCGCCTTCTCCTCGCGGCAGGAGCAGCCAGAGGCTCGCGGCGGCGCAACCTACGGCAACCGCCAGGATCGAACCAGTCATGGAGAGACCCTCGCCCGGACTCACGGGGCTCCTCCCAGTGCGGCCGACTTCATCGGTTCGGCGTCCTTGGTCATGTCGTACACGCTGAGCAACTTCTCCTTGTCGAAGATCATCTCCTCACGGCTCTTGCCGGTGAGATCGAGCAGGCTCGTGAGCTCAATCGCATCCACTGGGCAGGCCTCCTCGCACATGCCGCAGAAGATGCACCGCAGTTCGTCGATCTGAAAGGCCTCGGGATACTTCTCCCGGTCGGGCCAGGGGCTCTCCGTCGCTACGATGTCGATGCAGTGGGCCGGACAGGCGGTCGCGCACAGGAAGCAGGCCACGCACTTCACGCGGCCCTGCTCGTCGCGGTTGAGGCGATGCACGCCGCGGTAGATCAGCGGATTGCCCACGGCCGGCCGTTGTTCGGGAAAGCTCACCGTCACCTTCGGGCTGACAAGATGGCGGGCGGTGGTTGCCAATCCCTGGACAAAGAGCGGGAGATAGAGTCGCTCGGCGAGCCCAAGCGGCTTTTCTTGGAGCCAGGTAATGGCCGGATCGGTTGCCTGCATCGTCAGACCTCCACCAATTCGTGTTCGACGTCGAGCGGTCCGTGCGTGAGGATCGGCGTATTGTCGGTGCCGGAGGGAGTCAGCAGGCCGGCGGCGATCCAGCCGACGAAGAACACGCCCCAGGGCACGAGCAGGGCGATCCAGCCAGCGGCACTCGGGCCGAACGCGGCGGCCAGCTGCGGCCGGAACTCCTCCACGGTGGCGACGGTCACGAGATTCGCCAGGCCGAGCGGAAGCATCACCTTCCAGGCGAGGTTCATCAGCTGGTCGAATCGAAACCGCGGCCAGCTCCACCGAACCAGCATGAAGAACAGGATCACGCCCAGGATCTTGCCGCTGAGGATCGCGAACCGGAGCAGGGCCCCCACCCAGGTCACCTCCTGGCTCGATCCCGTCACGCCCCAGAGGTGCCAGCCGCCGAGAAACATGATCACGATCAGGAAGGCCGCCGTGACCATATGGAGGAATTCCGACACCAGGAACAACAGCAGCTTGATGCCCGAATACTCGGTGTGGTAGCCGCCGACGAGCTCCTGCTCCGCCTCGGGGAGGTCGAAGGGCAGCCGGGCGGCTTCGGCGAAGGCAGCCACCAAGAACACGATGAAGCCGAGCGGCTGGGCGAACGCGTACCAGACCCCGGTTTCGGCCTGAGCGTTCATGATCGCATCGAGCTTGAGCGAGCCGGCGGCGAGCACCACGCCGAGCAGGCCGAGCCCCAACGGAATCTCATAGGCCACGAGCTGGGCGCTCGAGCGGAGCCCGCCGAGGAAGCCGTATTTGTTGTTGCTCGCCCAGCCGCCGAGCAGCACGCCATAGACGGCGATGCTCGAGAGGGCGAATACCCAGAGCACGCCGACGTCGAGCCCGGGAGCCACCAGGAAGGGCACCGGATCGGGGAGCCCGGGAATTCCGAGCGGCGGCAGGACGCTCCCAAACGGGATCGCAGCGAAGATCGCCAGCGAGGCCGCCAGCAGCACCAGCGGCGCGGCGGCATAGAGCACCTTGTCGACGTGCCTGGGCGTGAAGTCTTCCTTGAGGATGATTTTGAGTCCGTCGGCCAGCGGCTGGCCGAGCCCGAACAGGCGGATCTTCGTCAGCGGGATGCCGACTCGGTTTGGTCCCTTGCGGTCCTGTACCCAGGCGGCCATCCAGCGCTCGACGAGCACGAGGTAGGCCGCGGCGGTCATCAGACCGCCGACGAGCAGGCCGATCTTCACGAGGGCGGCGATCGTGGTCGGAGCAGGAAGGAACGAGGTCATGCCAACTGCCTCAGTCGGAGGTCCACACCGGTCGCAGGGAGTTCGTCGGCGAGTGCCGCGAACATCGGCACGGACTCGGCCACCTGGCGGCGGACGGAGCCGGGGTCGTAGAGCCCGCGGCGACCGAGCATGTTCCAGAACAACCGTCCTTCCGGCCAGACACCGGCCGGCGGACGGATCGCCTGCCGAAAACTCTGGGCATGATGGGCCACGTTGACCCAGGTGCCCGCCCGTTCCGCGAACCCGGTCGCCGGCAGGACCCAGGTCGCGAGTTTCGCCAGCGGCGTCTCGAACAGATCCTGCACGACGAGGCAGGAGAGACCGGTAAACCGTTCCGCGGTGGGCTCGTCGATCCAGGGCTGCGGGTAGCCGGCCGTGATCCAGGCCGCCGAGGCACGGCCGTCGGCCACCTCCGCGAGCAGACCATGCCAGTCGTGACCGGCGGCACCGAAGACCGCCAGCACCTCCTCGACGCCCTTGCGGTTGGGGCACTTCTCGCCGCGAATCGTGAAGCCGCCCGGAAAGGTTTCGTCGGCCCCCGCGTTCGGCACGTGGCCGAGGGCGAGGTAGGCCTCCGGGTCGATCGACCGGGCGACGGCGCAGAGCATCCAGGCCTCTTCGACCGTGAGCATCGGCGACACGGCCACGGCCAATCGGCCGGCTGCGCCGAGGTCGCGCCGCAGGCCGGTGACGACGTCAGCCCACTCGACCGGGATCAGCCGGCGGGCGGTGTCGCCATTGCGATCCGGGCCGGCCTCGGCGTCGCGGCGGCCGACCGCGAGGATCCTGGCCTCGTCGTGAAGGTGATGCCAGCCATATCGGCCCTCGTCGCAGATCCACCAGGTGTTGACCTGCGGATTTTCCCGGGGCTTGAGCCGGTAGACGGTGTCTTGGTTGTGTTCGGTGTAGATCGAGCAGCCGGCCGAGCAGCCGCCGCAGACGTTGGCTTCCCGTTTGAGGAACCAGACTCTCTGCTGATAGAGGAAGTCCTTGTCGCCGAGGGCGCCCACGGGGCAGAGATCGACGACGTTGCCGGCGAGTTTGTTGGCCAGCGGGTAGCCGGGGAAGACATCGATTTCCTCCTTCGCGCCCCGCGAACTGACCATCAACTCGCCGGTGCCCGCCACCTCACGGGTGAACCGCACGCAGCGGGTGCACATGATGCAGCGATCGACAAAGAGCGCGACCGTCGGGCCGACGTCCCGCTTGCGGCTGTGGAAGGGTTGGATGTCGGCCCGCCGCTCGGGCTGACCGTGCTGGAAGTGGTAGTCCTGCAGCAGGCACTCGCCGGCCTTGTCGCAGATCGGACAGTCGATCGGGTGGTCGATCAGGAGAGCCTCTTCCACCCGGGCTCGGCTCTCCTTCACCTTCTCGCTTTCGGTGACGATCACGGTGCCGTCGCGGACAGGCGTCTGGCAGCCCGGCACGAGTTTGGGGACCATCGAGATCTTGCCCGACTCGGCATCCCGCTGGCCCGTCTCGATCAGGCACATCCGGCAACTGGCGACGACCGAGAGGCCGGGGTGCCAGCAATAGTGCGGAATCTCAACTCCGGCCCGCCGGGCGGCCTCGATGCAGTTGAGCCGCTCGTCGGCCCCGATCTCGATCTCCTGTCCGTCGACGATCACGACCGGCATCAATGGGCTCCCACGATCTGAAGGGCGGGCACGGGTTCGGTCACCATCCAGCCCTCTGGATTGGTTCGCTTGATGTAGTCCTCGAACTCGCCACGGAACTTGTTGACCGCGTTCTTGATCGGCCAGGCAGCCCCGTCGGCCAGGCCGCAGATCGTCGACCCCGGCATCATGCCCATCGTGTTGCCGAGTTCCAGTAGCAGATCGAGATCCTTGAGGCGGCCCTTGCCGGCCCGGATCCGCTCGAGCATCCGCAGGCTCCAGCTCGTGCCTTCGCGGCAGGGAGTGCACTGCCCGCAGGACTCGTGGGCGAAGAACCGGCACGAGTTATGGAGGAAGTCGACGATGCTCACCGTCTCATCGAGCACCACCACCGCTGCGGTGCCGAGCCCCAGGCAGCCGACCCGCCCCGGGCCGGCGAAGTCGAGCGGAGTATCGAACTCAGCCTCGGTGAACAGCCCCATCGAGATGCCGCCGGGGATGGCGGCCTTGGCCCGACGGCCTTTCCAGACACCGCCGCCGAAGTGATCGACGAGTTCGCGGAGCGTGATTCCGAGCGGCGCTTCGTAGCAGCCAGGCTTCTCCACGTGGCCGGAGAGGCAGTACAGCTTGGGGCCGTAACTGCCCGGGTCGCGGGGATTGTTGGGATCGGCCGGCACGCCGATCGATTTGAACCAGTCGACGCCCCGGCGGGCGATTTGGGCGACGCAGGCCATGGTTTCGACGTTGTTGACCACGGTCGGCTTGCGAAACACGCCCTCGATCGCGGGGAACGGCGGCTTGATCCGCGGCCAGGCCCGCTTGCCCTCCAGGCTCTCGATCAGCCCGGTCTCTTCGCCGCAGATGTAGGCCGCTGCGCCCCGATGGAGGTAGATGTCGAGCGAGAAGCCGCTGCCGAGAATGTTTTTCCCTAACAGCCCGGCGGCATAGCACTCGTCGATGGCGGCCTGCAGCCGGTTCCAGGAGCGGGGATACTCGTAGCGGAGATAGATGTAGGCCGTCGTCGCCCGGGTGGCGAAGGACGAGATGATCGTGCCCTCGAGCATCTGATGGGGGTCGTCCTCCATCAGGAAGCGGTTGTTGAAGGTGCCCGGCTCGCTCTCGTCGGCGTTGACACAGAGATAGATCGGCCCCGGATGATCCTTCGGGAGGAAGGTCCACTTGAGCCCGGTCGAGAAGCCGGCTCCGCCGCGGCCCCGCAACCCCGAGGCCTTCACCATCTCGACCACGTCGCCCGGCTGCTTGTCGCGGAGCAGGGCCTCGAGCGGCGCATAGCCACCGCGGGAACGATAACTCGCCAGGGTATGTCCGCCGGGAACGCCGACCGCCTCGAGCAACACAGGCTTGAATGGAGTCATGTCAGGTGGCCCTCGCACGCGGCTTCTTCAACTCGGCCTCGGCGGCCTCGGGCGTCATGTTCTTGAGCAGGTCATCGTTTGCCAGGATGCAGGGGGCGAAGTCGCATGCCCCGAGGCACTCGGCCGGCTCGATCGTCAGTTCGCCATCGCCCGTCGTGCCATAGGGCTCGATCCCGTTGGCATGGCAGAGCGTGTCGAGCAGTTCGTCGCCACCTCGCAGCGCACAGGCGATCGACCGGCAGACGAAGGCCCGGACCTTGCCGTGCGGCTTCTTCTGATGGAAGAACTGGTAGAAGCTGAGCGTGTCCTGCACCTCGGCGGGCGGGAAGCCGAGCACCTCGGCGATGTCCACCACCGCATCGAGCGGCACGTGCCGCAGTTCACGATTCACGATGTGGAGCGCCGGCAGCACGACCGCCCTGCGATCGGGGTATCGGGGCGCGAGCGCCTCGATCTCGGCGACCATCTCGGGGGTCAGCACCCGGCGGCCGTGCGCGATCATCGGTCGAGCTCCGCGGCGATGATGTTGAGACTGCCCAAGACAGCCACCACGTCGGAGAGCGTGTGGCCCCGGATCAGCTGGGGAAACATGGCGAAGTGGAGCACACTCGGCGGCCGGCAGCGGGCCCGGTAGGCGGTCTCGTTGCCGTCGCCCACCAGGTAGAACCCGAGTTCGCCGTTGGGGGCCTCGATCGCGGCGTAGGTCTCCTCGCAAGGCACCTCGAAGCCGCGGTTACTCATTGCCAACTCGAAGTGCGAGATCGTGCCCTCGATCGTCGAGTAGACCTGCTTCTTGTCCGGCTTGGCCGTCCGCTGGTCGATGCCGACGTCCACCGGGCCGGCCGGGATGTTCTCCAACGCCTGAGCCACGATCCGGAGGCTCTCACGCATCTCCTGCATCCGCACGAGATAGCGGGCGTAGCAGTCGCCAGCCGTCGCACAGCAGACCTGAAAGTCGTAATCGGCGTAGGCGAGATAGGGCTCGTCCTTCCGCAGGTCGCGAGTCACGCCGCTGGCACGGGCAACCGGACCGGTCGCTCCGCGGTCGATCGCCTCCTCCTTGGTCAGCACTCCCACGCCCTTCGTGCGGTCGACGAAGATCCGGTTCCTCGTGAGGAGCCGCTCCATGTCTTCGAGGGTCTTGGGGAAGGTCTTCACGAACGTCCGAATCTTCTCGACCACGAGGGGCGTCATGTCCTGCGAGAGGCCGCCCACCCGGGTGTAGGAATTCGTGAACCGAGCCCCGCAGAGCGTTTCGAAGATGTCGTAGATCACCTCACGCTGATAAAAGCCGTAGAGGAAGAAGGTGAAAGCGCCGGTGTCGAGCCCGACCGCGCCATTGCAGAGGAGATGATCGCTGATCCGGGCCAGTTCCGCGATGATCGTGCGGATCACCTTGCAGCGCGGGGTGAGTTCGATGCCCAGGAGCACCTCGACGGCATGGTGCCAGGCCACATTGTTGGCCATCGGCGAGATGTAGTTCATCCGATCGGTGACCGTGACGTACTGGTTGTACGTGAGGTGCTCCCCGATCTTCTCGAAGCCAGAGTGGAGATAACCCATCTCCGGCATGGCGTCCACGACCCGCTCCCCCTCGAGCTTGAGCACGAGCCGGAGCGTGGTGTGCGTGGCCGGATGCTGGGGGCCGAAGTTCAGCGTCCAGAGGTAGTCTTCGCTGCGGGTGGCTGCCTCGGGCAGCTCGACCGTGGCCGTTCGAGATGGGGCGATCGACATGGCGCTAACTCCGATCCCGCGTGATCACCGGGAAATTGTGCCGCTCGCCCCGCCCCTGAAGCGGATAGTCCTTGCGGAGCGGATGGGCCGTGAATTCCTCGGGCATCACCAGCCGGCGGAGATCGGGATGCCCCGTGAACCGGATTCCGAACAGATCCCAGACCTCCCGCTCCAGCCAGTTGGCAGCCTTCCAGAGCGGCACGACGCTCGCCACCGTGGGATCGGGATCGTCCACGAACACGCGGATGGTGAGCCGTTGGTTGGTCGCCGTAGCTGCCAGTAAGTAGACGAGGCCGTAGCGATGGCCGCTCGCGCTCGGGCATTGCATCGGCGGGTCGCGGTATTCCAAGTAATCCACGCAGGAGACATCGACCAGAAGGTCGAAGCCGATTTCCTTCAGAAACTCGAGCACCTCGAAGGCCCTTGCCTCGGGCACGATCAGCCGGGTCTGTCCTCGAAAGAGAGACGACTCGAGCGGACCGAAGCGGCCATTGACCTCGGCGAGCACGTCATCGACAGGGGGCGGTATGAACGGCATCGGACAGGCGCTTGGCGGGGAGGGTCAGGAGCGGGCGAGGAAGGCGTCTGCCTCGGCGGCGAGTTCCCGTTGCAGGACGGGATTCCGTGAGGCGTCGATTGAGAGCGGCGCGGCGATCTCGACGAGCGCCCGCTTTCGCAACTGGCGGCCAGCCGTGTCGAACTCCCGGCCCGTGATCGTGCCTTCCCGCTGGATCTTGTCCTGGAGGTCGATGATGGCCTGGATCAGCTGTTCGGGGCGGGGCGGGCAGCCCGGCACGTACATGTCGACGGGAATGAATCGGTCGATTCCCTGGACCACCGCATAGGTGTCGAAGACTCCGCCCGTGCTGGCGCAGGCACCCATGGAGATGCACCACTTCGGCTCGTGCATCTGCTGCCAGATTCGCTGCAGTACCGGCAGCATCTTCATCACGACGCGGCCGGCCACGATCATCAGATCGCACTGCCGCGGGCTGAAGCGAAAAACCTCGGCGCCGAACCGGGCCAGGTCGTGCTTGCTCGCGCCGGTCGCCATCAGTTCGATGCCGCAGCAGGCAGTGGCAAAGGGCATGGGCCAGAGGCTGTTCTTGCGGCACCAATTTGCCAGGGCATCGAGCTTGCCGACCATCACGTTTTCGGGAAGCCCCTCGAGCCCGGGATCTTTCATCGCCATCGGAACACTCCCTTCCGCCAGTCGTACGCGAAACCAACGACGACCAAGGCCGTAAACGCCATCGCCCCGGCGAACACAAGTCCCCGCGAGGAGACAAGTCCCTCGGCCACGGCGGCATCGACGCCCGCCGTGGAGCGACTGGCGACTGCCCAGGGGTACAGGAACAGCAACTCCACGTCGAATACGAGAAACGTGATCGCCACGAGGTGGAATCGCACGTCGAATCGCCGCCGGGTGTCATGGACCGGGTCCATGCCGCTCTCGTACGGCATTTCCTTGACGGCCCCGGACCGGCGGGGGCCGATCGCTTCTGCGACGACGACGAGTCCCACGGACACGGCTGCCGCAACAGCGACGAACAGCAGAACCGGGAGAATCGCATCCATGAAGTGGCAGGACCCAAAGGAGGGAGGCGGCAGTCCACCTGTCAATTTCGGCCGGAGAAACGGACTTCGTGAAATTCGTCACGAAGTCAGAGTCAAAAAGAAGCGGCAGGACGCCTCCGATCGGCCGGACGACCGCACAAGTTATACCGTGAGGGCGGTCGAGCGACGAGTCGGACCCGCGTGCCGCGGATTACCCGGTGTTTCCCCGGGAAAAACCCGCTGTCAGGCGCACCGCGCCAGGTGTTGCTCGATCAATCCGAACGGGTAGTCGGATCGTCGCCGAAGGTCGGCGAGGACCCGGGCCCGGTCGAGGCCGTAATGGTTCACCCGGAAGATCCCCACCTTCAGGTAGGGAATGCCGGCTTCCCAGAGACGCCACCAGACGAGTTCAGCCGGGTTGTGGGGTCCACGGCGGCTTTTCCGCACGAGCCGCCAACTCCGTCCAGGCTCCCTCGGCGAGAGGTGCGGCCAGATCTCTCGGAGCCGAACCGGCCCGGCCGTCGAGGCGTCGTAGAGTCCGGCGATTCGGAAGCCCGCGGCGGCCATCCTGGCCGAAAAACCGATCTCGAACTGTTCGACGATCTGCCGCTTCGTAGCCGGCTGCCCCGTCTCCCGCCAGAACGTCGCCCAGGCATCTGATTCGACGAGCGGCCGCCGCATGCCGAGAAACCATGACTGCACGTGCCGAATCCGCGGGGCGGCCCGGCTCAGGTTCTGGTCGGAGACGACCATGCCCCAGAGATCCGCTTCGGCGACACGGGCGTCGTTCAGGGCCGGCCGCAGGTCGAAGAGCGGCCCGTACACGCTGTCGTTGATGCAGAGCACCTCGTCGTAGTCGGCCGCCCGAAACCCACTCAGGCCATCCCGCCAGGCACCGAAGTCGTAGCCCACGTTGGCTCGCGGCGTGAACTGATCGACGAGCGGCCTCAGCAGCGGTGGCAGGCTCCGGGCCGCGTTGGAGACGAGCACGATCCGTTCGGCCAGTGGCCGATAGGCGGCCAGGGCATGGGCCACGTGCGGGTCGAAGCAGCCGTGCGGATCGAAATGGGCGACGACAATCGCCCGGCGAACGGCCCGGACGGGTAGACGGATCGCGGCGGGAAGAGGGGTCGCCATCAGCCAGGCTTCGGGGTGGATCAGGCCGCGCGGCGGCCCAGGCCGCGGCTGACGTGCTCGCGGAGCAGGCTGAGCCGCCTCGTGATTCCGAGGCTCTGAGGCTTGTCATCGAGGAGGGCCAGCATCGCCGGCACGTGCCCAAGCGTGACGGCGGCTCGGGTGAAGAGCCCGTCGCGAATCTGCCGTTCTGCCGTCCGCATGGCGGAGGCCGCATACCAGCGGACGCTGGCCGCCTTGGTGTTCTCGCGGATGCCGGCTGGCAGATGGCCGGCGTTGATCTCGATCGCCCGCGCGATGTCCGGCCAGGCCGCGCCGCTGGCCATCAGCCGGGAGGTTTCGTTGTCGGCATGCCGGCGGTAGCAGACGCAGGGCCTGGGCTCGTACCAGACTGGAGCCTGGGCCGCGATCCGCACCCACATTTCCCAGTCGAGCGCCAACTGGAGATCCGAGCGGTAGCCGCCGAGCCGCTCGTAGGTCGCGCGGGGCACGACGACAGCCGGCGTCTGGATCCGTTGCCGCTCGGCAATCCGAGGCAACCAGTGAGCGAGCACCCCCGGGGTCCACTGCTGGCGGGATTCGGTGCGAATCGTCTGGTCGGCGGCATTCACGAGCCGGCTGCGGCAGAACGCCATGCCGATGCCGGCGGCCTGACGAAACCCGTACTCCATCCGATCGTAGAAGCCGGGCAGTACGTAGTCATCTTGATGCAGCAGGTGCACGAGCTCGCCCCGAGCCCTGGCGATGGCCCGGTTCCAGTTGCCGCACAGGCCCAGTCGCTCGCGGTGCTCGATCACCTCGACCCGACCGTGCGGATCGCCCATCTCGACGATCTCGCGGGCGAGTCCCGGCCGTGATCCGTCGTCTACGACGATGATCTCCATGTCTGCGGGCGGTCCGGCTTGGGCGAGGACCGACTGGATGGCCCGAGCGAGCTTTCCGTCCGGCTCGTAGGTCGGCACGAGCACCGAGAACCGCGGGCGGTGGCCCGGGCTGTCAAGCGGCGAGATCGGCGGAGGCTGGAGCGGAAGCATCAGGCGGCCGGCGGATGGACACGGAAGTGAAAGGGTCGATACCAAACCTCCCCGCCCACCGACAGACCGATCCGCCTCGCCGGCGGCGACGGCAACACCCCCGGTTACCCGTCTTCACCAACTCGCCCCGAACCTGGGGGCGGTGTTGCTCGTGCCCTGTCGCCGGCTGATCGCAGCCGCATGAAGGTGCGGAAGCGTCGTCATCAGGTGTGTCGTGATTGCCCATGCCCTGTCTCCGGACGTTCGCTTCGGGCCGACCAATCCGCCTGAGGCGGATCGGTGCCCGTGCCCTTCGCTCACTCGGAGGAAACCTTCGCTTCGCAATCCTTGCTGCGCTCGGTTTCCTACGCCGGCTCCAGGGCACGGGCAACCCCGACCGAAAGCCCGCTCGAAGTGCCAGAAGCAGCGCACCCCGTCAGGCACGCAGCGAGGCATAGCCTCGCGCCGCGTGCCCGCGATTCTGCGCGGTCTGGCCTCCCACCCCTAGGCACGCAGCGAGGCGCAGCCTCGCGCCGCGTGCCCGCGATTCTGCGCGGTCTGGCCTCCCACCCCTC
>CAMDDJ010000041.1 GCA_945891385.1 Candidatus Kuenenia stuttgartensis
GCGCTGAGCTCGGCCATCACGATCGCCGACGGTGGCACGCTCCGCCTCGCCGGCGCGAGCACCGACCAGATCCACTTTAACACGGCCGTGACGATGGGCGGCTCCGCGGCCGTGTTTGACCTCAATGGCCAGAGCGAAGAAGTGGCGAAGATTCAGGGTGCCGGCGGCACCGTGACCAATGGCGGCTTCGCCGAGGCCACCGTCACCATTGGCGGCGGTGCAAACAGCAGCGATGCCTCGATGATCCTGTTTCAGGATGGCAACGCGCCGCTGGGATTGAAGACTCGCGATGCCGCGAGCGCCGGAGTACCCAACAATTACACGCTCGGCACCGCCAACACCTTCACCGGTGCCATGACGATCGGCGGGATCACGAACGTCGCGAAACTCGCCAACGGGGGGGAGCCGAGTTCGATCGGCGCCGGCGCCAGTACCAACGACAAACTGGTGATCGGGTCCGCCGGCAGTCCGTCGATTGCCGTACTCCGTTATACAGGTCCTTCGGCCTCGACCGACCGCTCCTTCAAGACCCGCGCCGGCGCGAGCATCGAGGTTGCCGAGGCCGATACCAACCTGGAACTCACCGGCAACAGCTTTGCCGGCTTCAACAAAACCGGCGCCGGCACGATCACGCTGAATTCGTTCGTTCAGGCCTTCACGTCGGGGCAGACGCTCACCGTCTCTGGCGGCACCGTCAAAATCGGATCGAATAGCACCGGCGACATGTTCCACGACAGCTGCACACTCTCCGTTGGTGCGGGCGGCACGTTCGACATGGCCGGTATCGGCGAGAAGTTCGGCAACATCGCCGGCGCGGGAAGCATTACCAATTCGGATGCCGCACTCGAGTCGACGCTCGCCGTCAGCGGCTTCAGCAAGAGTTCGGTGTTTGACGGCGTGATCAGCGGAAAGATCGCCCTGACGCACACAGACGCCAATTCGTCGACCACGCTGAACGGGCTCAACACCTACAGCGGCAATACGACCGTCGGCAATGCTGCCGCGACGTTCACCCTCGGTGCGACGGGCGGACTCACCTTCTATCCCACTGAGAACGGTGTCACCAACATGATCAAGGGTGCCGCGGGTGCCACCGTAAACCTCGAGGGCCAATTCGCGTTTGACCTGAGTGCAGCCTCTACGACCGATGGCAACTCCTGGACCATCGTCGATGTTGGGACGCTTGCGACCACCTATGCGCCCACGTTCACTGTGAACGGTTTCACCGGCTCGGCCGGCGTGTGGACCCGAGTGACGGGCGGCAACACGTGGACCTTCACCGAGAGTTCCGGCTCGTTGTCTCTGGCCTCGTCTCCGACCACCGACATCATCATCGACGTCGCCTCGGGTTCTCAGACCCAGGCCGAAGCGGGCTACCCGACGATCGCCACGGCAACGTCAGTCACCAAGACGGGGGCCGGCACCGTCGTGTTCGACGCGGCCAATGCCTATTCAGGCCCTACCACCGTCTCTGCAGGTGTCCTCCAGGTGGCCAACTCTGACGCACTCGTCGCCACCAACGTGACGGTCGACTCCGGAGCGACGCTGGCGATCGCACCCGGCACGACCATGAAAGGTCCGTCGGTGATCGTCGATGGCGGCACGCTTTCGGCGGCTGCAGTGGCGATCAACAACACCACCGGCATCGCCTCGCTGGCAGTCAACGCCGGCACGCTATCCGGAGCTCCCGCCGTCGCGATCGGCGCCGGGGGGCAGATGTCGCTTGTCCAGGATGCCCGAGTGGCCGTATCGGTCGGAGGTCTGTCGGTCGACCAGGCTAGCGGTGGCGGGCGGCTCGATCTCGGCGCTGGTCAGGTCACCATCGCCGCCGGTGGGATTTCCGCCGCCGATCTGCGGGCCGACATTATCGCGGGCCGCAACGGCGGGGCTTGGAACGGCGCGACCGGCATCACCTCCAGCACGGCAGCTTCCGCCGGGGGTACGAGAGCGGTCGGTTACGTCGTGAACGGCGATACCTCTGCCAGGGTCTCCTACGCCGCCTCCGGTGACGTTGACCTCAGCGGGGCTGTCAACGTCTTCGACCTTGTGAGCATCAACAGCTCGGGCAAATATGGCACTGGCGGCTCGAGCGTCTGGAGCCAGGGCGACTTCAACTATGACGGCGCCACGAACGTCTTTGATCTCGTGAGCGTCAACACGGCGGGTGTTTACGGGCAGGGCAACTACTTCCCCGCTGCCCCGTCGGCCGCCGGCCTGGGCAGTGTGTCGGCCGTGCCCGAACCGACGGCCTGGCTCCTGACTGCCTGCGGCCTTGGCTGCCTCGCCGCGATCCGGCGGCGGGGATCCTGAGCGGCACGGCGGCGGTCTCAACTCGTGAGGATTCGTCTCGATGCGGGGTTTCTTTCGGGGCGCCTGCGCGGCCTTGGCTGTTGCCGTCATGCCCGCACAAGGTGGAGACTACCGAGTCGATCCAACGGGAGCGGGCGGGGCCTACGCCACGATCCAAAGCACGGCCCCGCGTTGAAATCGCCAGCGCGATCTTCATCGATACGGCGATGGGCAGCCATATTCGCACCGAGGGATGGAATCCCTGGAACCTCTCCGACCCGGGCCCCAATCCCAATCCCGATGCCACTTCACGATACAGCGAATTTGGCTCGACGACACTTTCCGGAACGCCCCTGACGCTCGGGTCGAACGGCGTACCGGCCGGCCGGGTGGCCTGGGCCGATCCCATGAGCCAGGCCCAGGCCAATCTGTACACACTCGAGAACATCTTCGGCCCGGTGGAATTCTGGAATGCCAATCCATCGGCCCAGCCCGAGGGCACCGGTCGGACCTACTTGCCCCAAGGGGACGGCCTGGCCTGGAATCCGCTGGAGCAACTCACCCTGCTCGACGCGATTGGGCAGTCGCCCCCGACCCCGAGCGGTGTGATCAATTTCGACATCGGTCTCGACTCCGTCTATGCCGGACCGGGGGTCGCCGACGACCCGGGCACATTCTGGAATTCCGTTTCAGCACGTAACCGGACGGGAACGATCACCCTGACGAATGCCTATGATTCGCTGGGGAATCCGACCACGTCCGACATCGTCGTGTCCAACGCTGGCAACCCCTCGAGCGGACCGATCTACGCCTACAGCACCCCAAACAACTCCACCGCTCGGCCCGCGGCGCTGATGGAAGACTATCTCTTCGGTGGGCCGTATGCCGTGCAGGTCTCCGACCTTGCTCCGGGTGACTACGACATCTACGTCTTTGCCCACGGGGACCAACCCAATCAGAGCAGCACCGATCGACTTGCCGATCCGAACGGCGGAGCCTCGGGAACGACCGGCTCCGCTGGAACCGAGGTACGGAACATTTTCGGTACGGATGCGGAGGGTTATGCCTACCTCCGACTCTCCGGAAGCGTAGCCCCGGGTACGTCGACCTTTGGCTTCACGACGAGCGGCTATCTCAATGGCTTTCAGTTGGTCCGACTTGGAACGGACATCGTCATCGACGTCGCCAGCGGGACTGTCACCCAGGCCGGTGCCGGCCACGACACGATCGGCTCCGCCGACACGGTCACCAAGACGGGCGCCGGCACCCTCGTGTTCAACGCGGCGAACGCGTACGCAGGCCCCACGATCGTGCAGGCAGGCGCGCTCCAAGTGAGCCATCCCAATGCGCTTCTCAACTCAGCGGTCAGCGTCGAACTCGGCGCCACGCTCGAAATCGCCGGTTCGACCGTGATGACGGTCCCCGGGCTGACGCTGGCCGGTGGCCGAGTCGATCTTGGCGATGGTGGCATCCTCATCGCGACCGGCGACACCACGATCGCGGCCATGCGGATGGCCATCGTCGCCGGTCGCAATGGCGGGAGTTGGGATGGGGCGACCGGAATCACATCGGGTACGGCGTTTCGGGGAGTCCTCCACGCGGGCGGTCGGGTATCTCTCGGAGGGAGCCGGTGTGATTCGGATCGCGCTCGCAGCTCCCGGCGACACCGATCTCAGCGGCGCCGTGAACGTGTTTGATCTGGTCAACGTGAACAGTGGCGGCGGCTATGGCACGGGGGCGACGAGCGACTGGCACGGGGGCGACTTCGATTACGACGGTGTGACGAATGTCTTCGATCTGGTCGGCGTCAACACGGCTGGGGCCTATGGCGTGGGCAACTATCTCCCATCGGCCGGGGCCTCCCAGATCGCGGCAGCCGTGCCCGAGCCCACCAGTTGGCTTCCGATTGCCGCGGCCGCTGGCCTTGCCATCGGCCTGGGCCGCAGGCGGGCCTGAACCGGCCTTGAGGCTGTTCCTGGACGTCGGCTACCTTTCCGCCCCACGGCGAAGGAAGGTGTGTCATGGTCCAGAGCAGGAGTTCCGGAAGCGGAGCCCTCCGCGCCTATAGGAGCAGCGGCGTCGGC
The DNA here is from genome assembly GCA_945891385.1 of Candidatus Kuenenia stuttgartensis. GTDB lineage: Bacteria > Planctomycetota > Planctomycetia > Pirellulales > UBA1268 > QWPN01. Next base: position 4,374 of record CAMDDJ010000041.1, read on the forward strand.
ACGCTCGTGCCTCGCAGCGCCGCGATCCTGCTCGCGGCCGTCTTATCGGCCGCCCTCGTCCGCGGCGACGAAGACCGTGCCCTGCAACTCGCCAGCCCCGGCGAGCCGCCCTCAGAGACGATCCAGGGACACCCCGCGCTGGCTCGTCTCCCACGGCATACGACGACCTCCAAGGGACACCAGGGCGATGCCGTCAATGTCGCACTCGTCGGCACCGAGGATGAACTCCATCAGACCCTCGCGCGGGCGGGCTGGTATGCGGCCGACCCGATCACCTTCAAGACCTCCCTCCGGATCGCGGCGGACGTGGTGCTGCACAAACCCTATGCCCACGCTCCGGTGAGCGACCTCTACCTCTGGGGTCGGAAGCAGGATGCCGCCTTCGAACAGCCGGTGGGCAAGAGCCCGAAGCAGCGGCACCACGTCCGATTCTGGCGGTCGGCAGAGGTCGATCAGTCGGGCAAGCCGCTCTGGGTCGGTGCTGCGACCTACGATGAGCGGGTCGAAGTCAGCAGAACGACCCTGGGGGTCACCCACAAAATCGCTCCGGCGATCGACCGGGAGCGGAACAAGATCGTCACCGACGCCATCCGGGCCGGCATGCTCGACGGCTACTACTGGGTGAACGAGTTCCACCGGCAGCCGGAGGGTCGCAACGGCGGCGGTGACCGCTACTTCACCGACCGCCGCCTCGCCATCGGAGTGATCGGCATCTCGCGTTGACGCGAGGCGAGGGGGTCGGCGAACGCTCGCGGAGCAATCGGGGCGTATCCTCGCCCGCGACGCGACGTGTGCCGCCCCCGAGCCGGTGCTCCACGCAACTCGCATGCGTTCTAGGAAAGAACGTCTCTCGCTCGTCGCAGAACGGGCTCGCTCGTGAACCGAGCGAATCATGGGAGCCTACGACGGGCGGTCAGGGCAGGCTGTTGACCGTGTCACCAGCGGCCCCGGTGAACAGGCTCACGAACACCTCAGGATCGAGCGAATCGTCGAAGAACCGAGCCGACGCGTCCCCCATCAGGTAGTTGCAGCCCTGCGGATGGAAGGAATAGATCTCATTGTTGTTGTGATTGTTCTGCATCCTGCCGGCAGTCTGGTCGTGCACGACATACCAACTCTCGACGTCGGCCCAGCGGGCTCCCGTTGCGACCCCGGTCCGTTCCTTCCCGCCTTCCCCATACACCTTCGGCCGACCGCCATCCTCGAACAGCATGAATGTCTTTGTGAGGCCATCGGTGATGTCGCTCAGCTTCCTGGGTCCCTTCCGCAACATTCCTTCCAGATCCGCCCGTGAGGTGATTCTTTTCGCACTCACGAGAGCGTTGTGTACCGTGGTCGTAATGTTGTTGCAGACCGCGAAATCCGCCACGTAGTCCGCATTCTTCGGGGCCGACGGGCAGCGAACGATCTTGATCTCTGACGCCGTGGCAGCCTTGTTCTTGAGGTGGCTCCAGTCGTAGGAGAAGTCCATCTGGTCGAAGATCGTCGACTCTTCGATGAAGGGCAAGATGTAGGCGATCAGGTTGTGAGCCGACGGCGGGCGTTTCGATCCCGCCGCAGTCGTCCAGCCTGGCGGTAGCTTCTTCCGGGCATCCATGTAGGAATGAATGCCCAGGCCAAGCTGCCGCATGTTCGTCAGGCAGTTTGTCCGCCGGGCCGACTCTCGGGCACTCTGCACGGCCGGGAGCAGGAGGCCGATCAGCGTCGCGATGATCGCGATCACCACCAAGAGTTCCACGAGCGTGAAGCCCGCCGATCGCTTGCCCGGTCCTACCGTCATCGTCCATGCCCTCACTGTTTGCAGCATCGTGCCGTCTCCTCGGATCACAGACCAGCCTTGCGGCACCGCCGCCGCACAAGGCCGGCGAACGCGGCGATCGAGAGAATACCAAGGCCGAGGCTGGCCGGCTCGGGCACCGCCGAGACCGCCCCGATTCCACTCGCACCGACCGAAGCGGCCGGGAAGTAATTCCCTCGGCCGTATGCTCCGGCGGTGTTGATTCCGACCAGGTCGAACACGTTGGTCACGCCGTCGTAGTTGAAGTCGCCTTGGCTCCAGATCGCAGAGGTGCCGGAGCCGTACCGGCCGGAACTGTTGATGCTCACGAGGTCGAACACGTTCACCGCCCCGCTCATGTCGGCGTCACCCACGGCGGCGTAGCCCACCTGACCGCTGCCGTCGCCGTTGATCACGTAGCCGACGGCCCGACCGCTGGTGGCGGCAGCAGCCGACGACGTGATGCCTGAGGCACCGCTCCAGTTGCCTGCTCCGCGACCGGCGAGAATGTCGGCCCGCAGTGCGGCAGCGTCGATGCCGCCGGCGGCGAACTGGATGGCACTCGAACCGAGGTCGAGCACGCTGCCAGTTTCATCGACGGCCAGCGACGTCGCCTGCACGACCGTCCTGGTCGCCCCCGGCAGCGAGAGCGAGCCGCCCGCCGTCACGTCGATCACGGGCGAGCCCGCGATTCCGCCGCGGGTCACCGCGACAGTCGTGAGCCCCGAACCGCCCACCGTAAGCGCTCCGGCCGAGAGGCTGCCTCCATCGACGGTCACGCCCTGGCCCTGCAGCACCACGCCCGGAGCCACCTGAAGCATGCCGCCGGTGACCGCGACCGGGCCCGAGCCGAGCGCCGCCGGGTCGGCCACACGGAGCACACCGCCGGTGACCGTCGTGCCCTGGAGGGCATTGGCTCGCGTGAGCACGAGCGTGCCGGGGCCGGCCTTGACGAACTCGCCCTGGGCCTCGAAGTCGCCCGAGATCGTGAGGGTGCCGCCCGCATCAGCGACGTCGAACGTGCCGCCGCTGGAGCCGATCAGCGTGTAGGCCGTGCGGGTGCCCTCGCCAGCTCCGTCGAGTCGAAGCGTGGCCGGGGCAACGTCGCCGATCAGATACTCCCCGGTATGCGCGGCCTGTAGGGCCGTGACGCCGATCGCGAGCGTGCCTTCGTGCACGCTCACCGGGATCGCACCGCCGATCGTCACGCCCGCTCCAAGCACCACCGTGCCGGCCGTGGTCTTTTCGACGGCGATCGTGCTGCCGGTGCGGTTGATCACCCCGCCGGTGGCCACGTTCGTGAACTCCGTGCTGATGGAGCCCGAGCGGAGGTCGATGCCCCCGTCTCGCTCGGCCGTGAAGTTGATGTTGCTGCGGAAGTCGCCGGCGAAGACCAGTTCGCCCCCGTCGAGGATCACTCCGCCAAAGTTCTCACCCTGCCGAATCTCGGTACGGCCGCCGGCATTCATCGTGATGAAGGTGTCGCCAGGAAGGTCGGGGTTGCCGTTCGACCCGAAAACAAACCTGCCCCCGGCATTGACCGTGATCGTAGGGCTATTGAGGTCGCCGCCGGCCCCGAGGTCGTCGAGCACGAGGGTGCCCGCGTCGATCACCACCGGCCCGGTGAATCCGGTGCTCGCGCCGAGCAGGGTGAGCGTGCCCGTGCCGAGCTTCGTCATCGAGCCGTCGCCCGAGAGCCGACCCGCGTAGGTCATGGCGTCCGCCCGATCGACGGTCAGCGTGCTGCCGCTGACAAGGTCGAGATTGCCGGCGAGTGAGCCGCCGGTAACCGTCATCGTGCTGCCAGTCACCGTGACCGGTCCGCCAATGGCCGCATTGACGACCTCGAGCGAACTGCCAAAGTCGATTGTCAGCGGGCCGGCCAGCGAGGCAGCGGCGGAGACCGTACCGAGCTGGAGCGTGCCTGCAGTGACGGCCGTCGCCCCGGTGCGGTTGTCGGTCACAGCGAGCGTGAGCCGGCCCGTGCCCGACTTCGTCAGGCTGCCGGCCCCACCGATCGTGCCCTCGCCGCCCAGCGTGTAGTCGAGCGCGGAGTTGTCGATCACCACACTGGCGGGCTCGAGCGCACCGACGAGCTCCACGACACCAGACGTAGCAGTGTCGTCGAACCGCGGCCGGTCACCAGTCACGAAATTCGTCGCCTGAGCCGAGACCGTGTCGGCCCAATTGCGAGAGCCGCCAACGTTCACCGCCGAGCCGGCATCCCAGAGGGCCGACGTTGAGCCGGTCCAACGTACCTGGCTGATGCCGGTGATGTCGAGGTCGATCGTCGTGTTGGCGGTGTCGTAGACGATCGCGGCAGCCACGCGGGGCGGGGCGACGAACGCAAAGCCGCTCGAGATCGGGTTGCCGTCGTAATCGATCAGCGTGAACCGACCCTGCGAAAGTTCCTGGGCCGACTGGATCGCAAGCGTGTGGCTGCCACCCGAGGTCAAGAGCCCGCCAGGCGTGGTCACCTGCAGGAGCGGACTGCTGGGAAGGCCCGCCCCAGTCAGCGCGAAGCCAAGCGTCGAGCCAGTCGAGCCGAGTTGGAGCGTCGGGGTGACCAGCGTGCCTGGAAACTCACCATTGACGATCGCGAAGGTGGCGGCATCGGCCACGCTCACTCCGGCCGGGAGCGCCGCTGGGCCGACGGCGAGGGTACCGCCGGCGACAACGAAGCTGCCCGTCGCCTGGTTGTCGGCCAGGATCGCGAGCGTGCCAGAGCCAGATTTCGTGAGGCTGCCGGCTCCGCTCACCGGACCGGTGAGCGTGAGCGTGGCAGCCGGGTCGGTCACCTCGAAGCCACCACCGCTGGCGTTGAGCGAGAAGCTGCCACCGCGGCTCGCGGTCGCGCCCGCGTAGCCGAACGTACCGGCCGTGGCGTCGCCGCCGAGCAGCACGTCAGACGTACCCAGATTGGCCGCCGCCGCGTGCTCGATCATTCCCTCCCTAATCCCCAAACCACCCGTGACCGTGATCGATGCGTTGCCGGCGACCGTGACGGTTCCCGGCCCGGTCTTCTCGATCGCGACCGTGCCGCCAAGCACCTGAGCGGCCGGACCGGTGCCGGTGAGCGTACCGGCGGACCATTGGGAGGCGGTCGCCCCGTTCGCGGTGAAGCCACCGAGTTTCAGGTCGAGGCTGCCACCGGCAAGGTTGATGCCGCCGAGCTGCTCGCTTTCCTCCCAGATCACCTGCCCGCCTGCATTGGCCGTGACGTAGGTCGTATCAGGCAGGTCAGGATTCCCAGCCATCGCGATGCCAAACTGGAAGGTGCCTCCGTCGTTGGCGACAATCTCGGCAGCATTCAGGTCGCCGCCGCCGGTATCGGTGATCACGAACGATCCCCCGTTGACCGTGATGGTGCCGGTGAACGGACTCGAGCCGCCGAACGTGACCGTGCCCGGGCCGGCCTTGGTGATACCACCGGTACCTGAGAGGCTCTGGTCGTAGGCGAGCGCGTCGGCCAGGTCGAAGGCGAGGATGCCGGCCGCATCGACGAACACGTCGCCCGCCAGAGCCAGGCCGGTGCCGCCTGTGCCCACGGCGAGCGTGCCGGCGTTGACCGCGGCACCGCCCGCGAGCGAACCAGCGACCAATTCTGCTGAACCGCCGTTGAGCACAAGTCCGCCGGCGAGACTGCCCTGCCGGAGCGTGAAACTCGCCCCACTGCCCACCGCGACCGGCCCAGCGACGGCCGGGGAAACCGACGCGTCACCGACGGTCACACTGCCACCGAGCACCGCGATCCCACCCGTCGAGGCCTGATCGACGAGCAGGGCAAGCGATCCGCTGCCCGACTTGGCAAGCACCCCGGCGCCGGCAAACGAGCCCGACCCGGCGAATGTGTAGTCAACCAGAGAGTTGTCCACGGTGATCGCCCCCGGGCTCACGGCTCCGGCGAGCGACACGCTGGTGGTGGCGGCTGTGTCGTCGAAAATCACTTGGTCGCCATCGACGAAGTTCGTCGCCGAGCCTCCCACCTGCCAGTTGAAGGTTCCGCCCACATCGACCGCGGTGCCGGCATCCCAGACGCTCGAGGCCGAGCCCGACCAGCGGGGCGTATCGGTGCCGATCACGGCGAGATCGATCGTTGTGTTGATGAGGTCATATTCGAGCGCCGCGTTCACGCGTGGCGGCAGCGCCGCGAGCGTGAAGCCCGACGTGATCGAGTTGCCGGTGTAATCGATAAGCGTGAACCGGCCGGGCTGGAGAGCCCCGCTGGTGGAGACGGCGATGTGGTGGCTCCCGCCGCCGACCGCGAGGCCATCGGACTGCGTGACGGCCAGCAGGGCCGCAGTGGGATTCGCCGATGTCGCCAGATCAAAGGCGAGGGCCGATCCGGTGTTGCCCAGGACGAGCGTCGAGGTTGAGAGTGTCGCTGGCGTTGACGGGCAAATCAACGACAACGTGGCGTTGTCGGCAACCGTGATCCCACCCGCATGAGCAAAGGGCGTGAGGCCGAGGCTGCCGGCTGTCACGTCGATCGAGCCTGCGAACGTGTGGTCGCCCCTGATCGTCGCGGTGCCGGACCCCTGCTTCACCAAGCCGCCGGAACCGGAAACCGCTCCGTCGATGGCGAGCGTGCCAGAGCGATCGAGCACCAGGGTGGCTCCGGCCGCGATCTCAATCGGCCCGGTGATCGCACCAGCCCCGCCGCCGTTGCCAACCTGGAGCGTGCCGGCAGCAACCGTCGTGCCACCCGTGAACGTGTTGGCTGTCTCGAGCGTGGCCAAGCCGGTGCCGCTCTTCACGAGCCGGCCAGCCCCGGCGATGCCACCCGCGCCCGTGAAGGCGTAGCCGCGAGCCGAGTTGTCGATCGTGACAAGCTGCGGGGCGACGGCCCCGGGAATGGAAACCGACACCGACCCCGAGCCCGTGGCGGAGTCGTTGAACACCACGCGGTCCGTGTCGACAAAGTTGGTGGCCGAGGCGTCGGAGGAGAGCTGCCAGTTTTGCGTGCCCCCGACACCGATCGCCGAGCCGGCATCCCAGGCACCCGAGAGATTGCCCTTCCAGACGAGCGGATCGACGGTGTACGTCACCCGAAGGTCGGGCCGACGGTTGACATCGGCGTTGCCGCCGGAGCCGAATTCCCAGCCATCGGTCGACGCGAGGGTGCGGACGAGAAGGCCATTGTTCGCGGCCGAGCCGTCGAACCAGGCCTGAACGTCGGCGGTGACGTCGAACCAGGCCTGCTGGTTCTTTTCCATCGGGGCCACCGTCGCCGTGGGGGTAGCGATGTAGTCGGTGCCTGCGACAGGACCGGCGGCCCCATAACTGGCATATGTGCTCGTGGCATCCCAGGCATCGGTCATTCGGTAGACCGAATACGGACCAGCCGACTGGCTGTTGCCGCCATTGTTGGTGGTCAGCACGAGCCAACTCTTGGCGATCTCGGCCCGAGCCGGCACCTGGCTGGCGCCGGAACCGAAGATCCCGTCAAACTTGACCATGGCAAGAGTGTCGGGGCTCCCGGAGTCGCCCGGGGGAGTGCCGTTGGTCGCGCCATCGACGAAGAAGTTTGCGACATTCGTCTGATCGATCGTCGCGCCGCTGACGCCGTCCATCGAGACCATCGTCATGCCGGCATAGCCGCCCACTCCGGGTACGATCGACGCGGTGTCGGTCGGCTCGGTGATGTAGCTCACCGAGAGCTTCGGACGAAAGTTCACCGTCGCATCGGCGATCCCGTAGTTCCACCAGGCGTCGGTCGTGTGGGCCTGCACGACCATGCCGTTATTCACGAGCGACCCGTCGGCCCAGCCCTGCACGAGCGGGGCCACGAACGCCGAAACCACGCTCCCTTGGGCCGGGCCTTTGTAGCCGCCCACCGGCAGGGTGGCCCGGCCGTTGGCGTAGGTCGGACCGTTGGTCGTGAGGGCGGCATTCGTCGTGCCGAGATCGGCCAGCGTCGTGGCCGACGTGAACGGCACTGTCATGCCCGCCACGACGAACCGGCCGCCGGACTGATTATTGGACGCGGTGCCCGTCGTCAGCGTGAGTTGGGCATCGAGGATCGTGGAACCCTGCGGCACCAGGCCGGGACCGCTTCCGAAGATCTGGTCGAACAGGATGAAGTACTGCCGCTCATCGTTGTTGCCATTGTTCACGCCGTCCATGTACTGGCCGATCGTGTTGAAGCTGGCCGAGTTGTAGTTCATGCTCGCGTCGATGGCGGCGACGTACTCGGTCGTGTCGCCCGTGAGCAATGCCCCCGGTCGGAATTCGACGGTGGTCGGCTGAGCGGAGGCGGAACTGGCGAACGCAGCCGCGATCAGGCCGAGGATCGCACCTTGGGCCAGGCGGTGGCTTCGGACGGGTTGAATTCGAATCCGTACCGGGAACACGACGCTCGCGAGCATGAAAGCCTCCGCAATCGAGGAAGGAAACACCGGGCGCGGGCGACCGGGTTATTCGGTAGGAGCCGAAAAGAAGCCCTGTTCGGCTACGGCAAGGCGAAACCGCCGCGAATCGCTACGATCGTCCTTGACGTATCCGAAAGAATACGGGCCGTTCGTGAGCCAATGATGAGCGGGCCGCAAGAAACGGGTGAATCCCGCCAGCCCCGAGTACCCTCATCAGGGACAGAGAACTTACGCCCGGGTCGCGCCGGGACGGCCCGACTCGACGGTGAAGCGGGCGGCGACTGAGACCGAACTGTCTGGGAGAGCGACGTCGTCCACCGTGAAAAAGGTGGTGTCCATACGATCGCGGCTCACCGTGCACGAGGCGTAGCCATTGCCTCCGCCATGCCAGACGAGGCTCGGGTTCTCTGCCATGAGCTCCTCGACTTTGCCAGGATCGGTCAGGCCGTTGGGCGGGCTCGAGATTCCCGTGCCCACGAATTCCGTCGCCACGACGGGCAGCGAAGGATCCCGGTCATCGGCCCGAAGATCGTTGACCCAGTTTGAGTGGATGTCGCCGGTCAGGATGACGGGATTCGGCACGCGGCGGTCGGCCATGAAGTCCAGGAGTCGGCGGCGTTCGGCGAGATAGCCCGGCCACTGATCCATTGCGTACCGGCTGTCCTCGCCGGCGGTGCGATCCACCATCCCGAGCATCACCTGCTGGGCAAGCACGTTCCAGCGGGCAGGCGACTCGATCAGTCGGCTGGCGAGCCAGCCCGCCTGCTCCCGGCCGAGCATCGTCGCCTCGGGGGCGGAGCACTCGGCCGTGATCCCGTGCCAGTGGCCGCCGTGGGGCTGGTCAGACCGGTATTGTCGCGTGTCGAGCACGTAAAACGCCGCCAGGTCGCCAAAGGCCGCATCCCGGTAGAGCCGCATGTCGGCCCCGCGTGGCAGGCAGGCATGCCGCAGCGGCATCATTTCGTAGTAGGCCTGATAGGCGTTGGCACGGCGTTCGAGAAAGGCGACCGGATCGATGCCCTCCTCCTCGGAGACGGCGTCACAGTAGTTGTTATCCACCTCGTGGTCATCCCAGGTGACCATCCAGGGGCAGGCGGCGTGGGCAGCCTGGAGGAGCGGATCGCTGCGGTAGAGGGCGTGGCGAATCCGGTAGTCGGCGAGCGACAGAATCTCCGGCATACCGTGGGGCCGGATGGCACCTTTGGCCTTCGACTTCATCTCGTAGATGTAGTCGCCGAGATGGAAGACGAGGTCATACCCGGCCTCGGCCATGTGGCGGTAGGCGGCGTAGTGGCCGGTTTCATGGTTCTGGCAGGAAGCGAAGGCGAATCGGGCCGCCGTCGGGCTCGTGCCCTCGGCCGGCAGGGTGCGGGTTCGAGCCTTCGGGCTCGTGGCGTCGCCGCAGTGGAAGCGATACCAATACCAGCGATCAGGTTCGAGTCCGTCGAGCTCCACGTGCACCGAGTGGGCCAGCTGTGGCAGGGCGAGGGCGGACCCCGTAGCCACGATCCGCGCGAAGCCCTCGTCGTGGGCAACTTCCCACGCCACCGGGATCGGCTCGGGTGCGAGCCCCCCGTCGGCCGTGAGCAGTTCGGGAGCCAGTCGTGTCCAGAGCACGACGCTGTCGGCCGCAGGATCCCCCGAGGCAACGCCGAGGCTGAAGGGATTCGCAGAGAATCGCGGCGGCCGCCCCTCGCCCCGGCCGCGACGGGCGAGTGCCAGGCTGGCCACCAGGGTGGCCGAAGCGGTCACGAAACCGCGACGAGAAAGCCTCAATTGTTCTCCCCGAGGCAGGCGAGCGTTGGGATGCGTCACGGGATGGTCTCTGGAGTGGGCCTGCTGGATCGCGGAGGCTGGGAACCAGTCCGCCTGAAGAGACAAGCCTACGGCTTCACCTTGGCGGACTTGAGGTCGAAGGGGGGAATCACTGCACCGCCCGAGGAAACCTCGACGACAAGGGGGGACGTGGCGGGATTCGCATACACGCCACCGAGGCGATCCACCTCGGCTTCAGCCGACTCCGGATCGGCGTTCGGCTCCGCATTCTCCGCGACATACCACTCGACGGTAGCCTTCCAGCGACCTGCCGGAGCCCCGTCGGAGGATTCCCAGGTCCCAATCACGAAGTTGCCGGCCTCATCCGAGCGGCCCATGGGCCGGAGTCGCTCAGCGCCGGTGGCCACGCTCGAGGCGTCGTCTGCCGGATGGAGCACGATCACCGCCCCGCCGGCAGGCTGGCCGTCGACGAGCACCTGGCCCGAAACGGGAGCCGTCGCTACCCGACCGTCACCGCAGCCGGTGGCCAGGAAGATCGTGGACCATGCGACAAGAAGCCAGGTGCCGAAACGGCGTTTGCAGAAACCAGCAGACATGATTTGCTCCGTGGGGCGGCCGCGGGTAGAGATCGTAGCGGGAGCATCGAATCCAGGGAAACCTCCGAGCGTTTTCTCCGGCAGGTCCGGCTGCGACATCGTCGATGACACTGGCCCGCTTCGAGTGTCTCCCTCACGCGATCTTCGTATCAGAGATCCGTCCGTTTTCCAGGAGCGGCATTCGGAGATGGCCGCCATCATGAACGCTGCGGATGCGTCGGTTGTGCCTGTCCCCAGGCCTGCAACCGGTCGAGCGCGTAGACAGACACCAACACGGCGACGCACGCCGCGACCATCCCGGCGATCCCGAGTGATGCTCGCTCGTGGTAACAGGTCCACGCAAATTGCACGACGCACAACACCGCGACAAACAGGAGCGTCGTCCGGCGGCCAATCAGGCCCACGACGAACGCGCCCAAGGGCGCGCCGAGAATCACCACCGGGGCCGCCGCCAGCCAGTTGCCCCAGACGCCAGCTTCGATGCCGGTCGTGGCCTGTTGGATGGCCAGCCCGAGCAGGGAATTGAAGGCCATGGCCACGACCGACGTCGGAATGGCGACCTTGGGGTCGACTCGGCAGGCCAGAACCAGGGCGGCATAGATCACCATATCGATTCCGACGCCGGTCACCGCCACGATGCTCATGCCCGCGATCACTCCGGCCAGCACGCCGCCAAGAAACTCACGTCGATCATTTCGGCCCATGTTGCCCGTCGTGGCCGACAGATCGTCAAGACGCGCGAGGTGCAAGACGCCGAAGGCCGCCCAGAAGACCGCGAACAAGAGCTTGACCAACACCGTCGGGACCTGCGGGGCCACCCACACGAGGCCGATCGGAAGGCCGATCAGCGACCCAACCAACGAACCACTCAGCATCGACCACGCCAACTGCTGCCGCCGACAGAGAATGAAGATCGAGGCACTCGTCATGCCAATCGACTGAATGGCGAAACTGAAGTCGCGGCCGAGCGTGGCTGGCAGGCCGTATGCCAGAACGAGAATTGGGAAGGCGACGGTGCCCCCACCCATCGGCGTCGATCCAGCCACGTAACTCCCAAACAGCATCGTCAGCCCGATCGGCCGGTGCTCCCAGGCAGCGGCGGCATTGCCTGGGTCAAGCATGAGCAGCGACCATGCGCCGTAGAACAGCCCAAGCCAGAGCAGCCAGATCCAGAGCAGACCGCGCCGTTGGTCCGGGACAGTCAATGTTTTTGCTCCGCTGCGAAACCTGCCTGCGTTCGTCCCAGAACACGTAGCCATGCCATCGCGGCGCCGGCCTCCAACACCAGACGGGCTCTCATGCCGACCTCGCTTGTGCGCTCGCGAGGGCACACGCCAAGGGACATGAATCGGCGATCACATCACCACGCCGATAACCCGCCAAGAGGTCCCGCGACCGTTGGGCGAGCATCCGGCGAACCTCGCGCCGCTGGCCCTTCACCCTGGGAATCCTCATGGAATCGTAGCCGGTCGTCTGATGACGCATCCAGGCGATGACGGCCGCCTCCGCCCGGCGTTCGATCGGAATCCGCTTGGTGCGGGCCACGGTGCCGCTGCCGACCGGCGTCGCGTGGGCGGAGACGGCATGAGCCAGGCACTGTGCCGTCTCGGCGTACCGCCCGTGGAATGCCAGAAAGTCGACGACGGCTGCGTGGAAGTCTTCGACATACTCCGCCTGCTGGGCTTCCCGTCGCCTGGAGTCGGCTTGGCGACGTTTGGCATAGGCCGGAGCGGCACGCTCCGCCGCGAGCGATTCCTGGACCTGCTGAATCCGCTCGCGGGGAGCCCAGATGCCCCGGGAAAACACCCGCCGGCCGACCTTCTCCTGCACCAGCCAGAATTCTCCGGCGGCCTTCAGGCGGCGGGTCAGAGCGGCGTCACCGGGCGGCACGAGTTCCCATTCTTTCGGCACCTCGAGAATCTGCCCCGAAGCCGCCCGGACGGTACCCGGAGCGGGGCCGGGAAGGAACGTTTGGTTTGGCATGGTGGTCGTGTTATAGGCGACAAACCGGCTCTGAAACCAGCCCGGTAGCCGGCGGACGCCTGTTGTATGCTGGGCACATCCTTGTCTCCATGGCACAACCCGCTCCGACCGACCCGGCATGGGTTTCCACCCAGGCCGTTCACGGTCCAAGACCACCAAACCCGAGCAGCAAAGAGCAACTCACAACCTCCTTCGCGCCCGTAGCTCAGTTGGATAGAGCATGGGATTTCTAATCCCAGGGTCGCTGGTTCGAGTCCAGCCGGGCGTAGTTCTTTCCGAACGGTTTTTTGCGAAAGCGAATGAGGCCCGGATGGGCCTCGTGAGCGAATAAGCCTGCTCGCTGGTTCGAGTCCAGCCGGGCGGCGAGCCATCCATGGCCCGGTCCCGCCAGACTGCCTATGGGGTTTGTCGACGGCCAGACGCCGATCGCGGATCAAAGGCCGCCATCCCGATCGCAACCAAGTACGTCCGCCTACTCTCCACCCCGCCGCTGGGCGAAGAGCCAGTCGTGAAAGGCGTCGTCGGAGTAGGTCGGTGTCCAACTGTCGTGCCCCACTGCGGGATACTCCGTGTACTTCGGTTCGCCGCCAACGGCCCGAATGGCCTCGATCATCTCCCGCGACCGATTGGCCGGCACGACCCGATCATCGCTCCCGTGAAAGGCCCACAGCGGCAGCCGTAGGTACCGCTTGGCCCAGCCTGGGTCACCACCTCCACAGACCGGGGCGAGAGCGGCATAGCGGGAACCGGGCAGAGCCGCCGCGTACCAACTGCCAAAGCCCCACATGGACAGGCCGGTCAGATAGACCCGATCCGGATCGACCTGACCGCTGGCAATCAGCTGATCAACGAGTTCGATGGTCAGGGCAAGCGGTCGTTCGGGCGCCTCCGGAAAAGCCGCCTCTCCCCTGGGAGCCGACCAGTCGATCTTCACCCACATGCTCTCGGCCGGACACTGCGGCGCGAGCACGACGCAGGGATGCTTCTGCTGCCGCTTGTAAAATTCGACCACGCCATGCTTCAGCTGGGCGGCGTTGTCGTCGCCCCGTTCGCCGGCACCATGCAGGAAGATCACGAGCGGCGGCTTCGTGCCAGCCGCAGCCGGGACCGGCGTGAACAGCCGATATCGCAGGGTGGCGTCACCGGACTGAAACTCGTCCCGGGAAAAACTCGACTGCCAGGACGAAGTCTCCTCGGCCGCGGGCGCGGAAGCCATCGCGACCGCGGACGCCAGCGTGATTCCAGCCATGAACCAGCCCCTCATGGTATGTCCCTTGCTTGACTGCGGCGGCACCAACGACGCTCCAATGATCATAACTCGGTGGTCGGCACCCGAGCGGCTGTGAATCTGGGCAGGCCGCGTCGCGGGTGCCGGACATCCCGAAAAAACCGGCCAGGCCGGCAGCCGGCCGCCGAAGCCGAAGGCATCGTGGTCGCGCCAGCCGGGGCTCTCGTGCAGCCTCACGACTCCATGCATCGACTGTACCTTGCAGCCGCCATCGCGGGCATGGCATTGACCACGGCGCGGGCCGAGCGGGCCGATCTCGGCACCGACCGCGACGCCTTCACGCCCTGCACCCACTGCGTGGCTCCGGGCACCGTGCTGACCGAGAGTTCCTACGTTTTCATCGACAACCCGGTCGGCCTGCCGACCAACAACTACCCTGAGTTGCTCGTGCGGATCGGGGGCAACGAGTGGTGGGAATGGAGGCTCGGGGCGAACTACGGCGTCGGCTCCCAGGGCAACGTCGTCACGAGCGTGGAAGTCGGAGAGGGCACGTATGACGGCCGGAGTCTCTACGAGTCGAGCGTGCTGTACGGCTTCAAACTCGACACCAGCGAACAGGATGGCTGGCTGCCGGAAAGCTGCTTCATCATGGAGGCCTCCACGCCCACCTACGGCGATGTCTTCGGCACCGTGCCGGTCGCCACGTTGGCGGGCGGCTGGGAACTGCCCCTCGAGTGGCGGCTCGACGCCGCCATCCGCTATTCCTATTCCGAGGGCGAGTTGAATTGGTTCAGCCGCTGGGGACCGTCGGCGGTGCTGCGGATACCGCTGACCGATCGCTTCGAGTGCCACGCCGAATGGTTTGGCACCTTCACGCAGGGACTCTTCGACGACGTCCACCGCCCCTTCTTCAGTCCCGGCTTCCACTACATCATCGGCTCGAACGCGGAAATCGGCCTCCGTGTCGGCTGGGGGCTGACCGACGAGTCGGCCCCGTTTTTCTCCGACGCCGGTCTCGCCTTCCGCTACTGACGAAGCGGGTGTGTCAGGCGTGGATCGCCTCGCCGGCGACCGCCAGGGCCGCCTCCTTGAGGGCCTCGGGTAGCGTCGGATGGGCATGGCAGACCCGGGCGATGTCTTCGGCCGTCGCCCCGAAATTCATGGCAGCTGCCGCCTCCGCGATCAGGTTGCCGGCCTCGGGCCCGATGATGTGCACGCCGAGCACGCGGTCCGTCGCAGCGTCGGCGAGGATCTTGACCTTCCCTGTCGTCTCGCCGAGCGTGCGGGCCCGACCGTTGGCCCGGAACGGAAACACGCCCTTCTTGAAGGCCACGCCTTCCGCCCCGAGTTGCTCCTCCGTCTTCCCCACCGCCGCGATCTCGGGATGGGTGAACACCACCGCCGGCACGAGGTCGTAGTCGACGTGGCCCCAGCCGCCCGTCATGCCATCCGCGCAGGCCACGCCGTCTTCCTCGGCCTTGTGGGCCAGCATCGGTCCAGGGATGCAATCCCCGATGGCCCAAACACCTGACGCCGTGGTTCGGAAGTGACCATCCACCGCGATGAAGCCCCGCCGGTCGGGCTCGATGCCCACCGTCTCGAGTCCCAGATCGGCCGTGGCCGGCTTCCGCCCCGTGGCCGCGAGCACGCGATCGCAGCGAATCGGCTCGCCCCCCTCCACCTCCACGACACAGCCGGCGCCATCGGCCCGGGCGCTCGTCACCTTCACTCCCAACCGGATGTCGAGCCCCTGCTTGCGGAACAGCCCCAGGGCCTCGGCGGCGATGTCGCCGTCGATGCCGAGCATGATCCGGTCGGCGTATTCGAGCACGGTCACGTGGGAGCCCAGTCGCCGCCAGACGCTGCCCAATTCGAGGCCGATGTAGCCGCCGCCGATCACGACGAGGTGACCCGGTACCTCCGGGAAGGCCAGCCCCTCGGTGCTCGTGCCGACGCGATCGCCATCGACCGCGATGCCAGGCAGGACGACGGGAACGCTCCCCACCGCGAGGATGATCCGCGGCGACTCGAGCACCGTCGCCTGCCCGTCCGTTCCGGTCACCGCCACCCGGCCCTGACCGGCGAGCCGGCCCGTGCCCAGGTATCTGACAACCTTGTGCTTTTTGAGCAGCGCGTCGATGCCCTTGGCGAGCGTCGAGACGACGTCGTCCTTCCGCTTCATCAGGGTGCCAAGATCCAGGGCCACCTCGCCAACCTTCACCCCATGGGCGGCCAGCTCATGGCGGGCCTCTTCGTACTTGTGGCTTGATTCCAGCAGCGCCTTCGACGGAATACAGCCCACCCGCAGACACGTGCCGCCGAGCTTCTGCTCCCGTTCGACGACGGCCACCGACAGGCCCCGCTGGGCGGCCCGGATCGCCGCCACATAGCCCCCCGGGCCACCCCCGATCACGACGAGGTCATGGTTCATGTGGTTCATACTTCCAGCATCAGCCGAGTCGGATCCTCGACCGTGTCCTTGATCCGCTTGAGGAAGGTCACTGCCTCGCGGCCATCCACCAGCCGATGGTCGTAGGTGAGCGCGAGGTACATCATCGGGCGGATCACCACCTGCCCGTTCACCGCCATCGGCCGATCCTGGATCGAGTGGAGCCCGAGGATGCCGCTCTGCGGTGGGTTGATGATCGGCGTGCTCATCATCGAGCCGTAGACCCCGCCGTTCGAGATCGTGAAGGTGCCTCCTTGAAGCTCCTCCAGCTTGAGCTTGTTCTCGCCGGCCCGCCGGGCGAAATCTCCGATCGCCATCTCGACCTGGGCAAACGACATCGTCTCGGCGTTGCGGAGCACGGGAACGACCAACCCCTTGCCGCCGCCCACGGCGATGCCGATGTCGTAGTAGTCGCGAAACACGATATGTGGGTCGCGGTACTCGGCATTCACCTGGGGAACGGCTCGGAGTGCCTCCACCGCCGCGCGCACGAAGAACGACATGAAGCCCAGTTTGACGCCGTACCGCTCCTGGAAGACATCCTTGAACTTCTTCCGCAGTTCCATCACGGCCGACATGTCGACTTCGTTGAAGGTGGTGAGCAGGGCGGCCTGCTGCTGAGCCTCGACGAGCCGTTCCGCGATCCGGCGACGGATCGGGCTGATGACGACATGCCGCTCCTCGCGCGAACCGGGCACCACCGGGGCTGGAGCGACGGCCGGCATTGCGGCCGGAGCGGGTGCAGGACGCGCCGGCGGCGGGGCAGCCGCGGCACGGCTGGCGTCTTCCTTCGTCACCCGCCCTCCCGGTCCGCTTCCGGCCAGGCCGGCCGACGACAGGCCCGCTTCAGCCAACACCCTCGCCGCGGCCGGCATCACCCGCTGCGGCTGAGGCAGCGGCGCCGATTGCACCGACCCGATCACCGTGCGGCCCTCGGTCCGCCGCACGTCGACGACCGGTCCGGCCGCGCCCGACGGAGCCTCAGTCGGCGGGACAGTTCCGGCGGCGGCCGGCTCGAGGTAGCCGATCACCTCGCCAACCACGGCCTTCTCGCCGCTGGCCTTGAGCACCTTGGTGATCGTGCCGGCAGCCGGCGCGGGAAGTTCGACCGTCGCCTTGTCGCTTTCGATCTCCACGATCGCATCGTCGATCGCTACCCCGGCGCCTTCCCCTTTCTTCCAGGTGCCGATCATGACTTCCGTGATCGACTCGCCAACTTCAGGTACCTTCAGTTCGATGGGCATGGGATGCGGGGTCGCCGAGGGTGGTGGGAAAAGGAAATGAGGGAGAATCAGCTGTCAAAGGCGGCGGTCAGGAGTTCATTCTGCTCGAGATCGTGGCTCTTCTTGGATCCGGTGGCCGGACTGGCGGCACTCTGCCGGCAGACGCCCGAGAACGGCAGGTTGTCGCCTACCTTGTCGCCCAGATGGATCCGGAGGAACCGCCAGGCCCCCATATTCTCCGGCTCTTCCTGCACCCACACGACGGGCGTGCCGGGGGCGTAGCCGGCGAGCGTGGCATCGAGGGCCCGCCGCGGCAACGGATAGAGCTGTTCGATGCGGATGATCGCCACGTCGTGGCGGCCGAGTTCCTGCCGCCGCTTTTCGAGTTCGTAGGCCACCTTGCCCGAGCAGAGCAGCACTCGGCGAATGGTCCGCGGATCAGCCGCCGCGGCATCGGGGATCACCCGCTGGAACTCGCCGTTCGCGAGGTCTTCGAGCGTCGAGGCACACCCAGGATTCCGCAGCAGGCTCTTGGGCGTCATCACCACCAGCGGCTTCCGCCAGACCCGCAGCACCTGCCGCCGGAGACAGTGGAACACCTGTGCCGGCGTGGTGGGCTGGACCACCTGGATGTTGTCCTTCGCGGCCAGGAGCAGAAACCGCTCCAGCCGGGCGCTCGAGTGCTCAGGTCCCTGCCCTTCGAATCCGTGGGGCAGGAGCATCGTGATGCCCGAGAGCCGGTTCCACTTGTCCTCGGCGCTCACGATGAACTGGTCGATTACCACCTGAGCGACATTGACGAAGTCGCCGAACTGGGCCTCCCACATCACGAGTCCGTCAGGGCAATCGAGACTGTAGCCATACTCGAAGCCGAGCACTCCCATTTCAGACAACGGGCTGTTGTAGATCTCCACCGGCGCCTGGTCGGGGGAGAGATGCTCCAGCGAGCACGTCGTCTCGTCGGTCACCGCGTCGTGGATGACCGCATGCCGGTGACTGAAGGTACCCCGCTGGCTGTCCTGGCCGGTGAGCCGGACCCGCAGCCCCTGGGTGGCGAGGCTGGCCATCGCCAGGGCCTCGGCTGCCGACCAGTCGAGCGGAAGCTCGCCCCGGGCCATCTGCAGCCGGCTGTCAAGGAACTTGGCAATCTTGGCATGGGGCCGAAACCCATCCGGCAGCCGCACGAGCCGCTCGAGCAGATCGACCAGCACCTCCCGGCGGACGCCCGTATCCACGTCGGCCGCCTCCCGCTCTCGGCCTCCGACGTAGAAGGCCCAAACGCCACCGATGTCACTTCTATGAACGTAGTCCTCGCTCTTGGCCGCAGTGAGATCAGCCGCGAACTTCGCCTGCTGCTGCTCGACGATCGACTTTGCCTCGTCGGCTGTGATCTCGCCGAGTTTGAGCAGCCGCTCGAGATAACTCTCGTGCACGCTCGGACGCCGCTCGATCACCCGATAGAGCGCTGGCTGCGTAAACGCCGGCTCATCGGCCTCGTTGTGGCCACGGCGGCGGAAGCAGTACATGTCGATGACCACGTCCCGCTGGAACTCCCGCCGGAAGTCCATCGCCAGATTGACCACCTGCGCGACCGCCTCGGGGTCCTCCCCGTTGACGTGAAAAATTGGGATCTGGAGCATCTTCGCCACGTCGGTGGCGTAGGTGCACGACCTCGACTCAGCCGGTCCGGTCGTGAAACCGATCTGGTTGTTGACGACCACGTGGAGCGTGCCCCCGGTCCGGTAGGCGTCGAGTTCCGAGAGGTTGAGCGTCTCCTGGATGATGCCCTCTCCAGCGAAGGCGGCATCACCGTGCACCTGGATCACCATCCCGTGGTGCCGGGCGCGATCGCCCGAACGATCCTGCCGAGCCCGCATCCGGCCCAGGGCCACGGGATTGACGAACTCCAGGTGGCTCGGATTGAAGCAGAGCGTGAGATGCACGCTCCGGCCATTGGCCGCCTTGTAGTCCGTCGAGTGGCCGAGGTGGTACTTGACGTCGCCGCGGCCAACGTGCAGTTCGGGATCCATGTCGGCGAACTCGCGGAAGATCCGCTGCGGGCTCTTGCCCATGATGTTCGCCAGCACGTTCAACCGGCCGCGGTGGGCCATCGCCATCACCACGTCGTGAATCTCCTGGCCGGCCGCCCGCTCGATCGCCATCTCCAGGAGTGGAATCAGACTCTCAGACCCCTCGAGCGAAAAGCTCTTCGCCCCGAGAAACCGCTTCTGAATGAACTCCTCGAAGACCGCCGCCGTGGTCATCTGCCGGTAAATCCGCAGTTGCTGCCGCCGGTCGAGCTGGATCCGGTTTTCGCATCCCTCCATCCGCACCTGCAGCCACTGACGCACCCGGAGGTCGTCCATGTGCATGAATTGCACACCGATCGAACGGCAGTAGGTGGTGCGGAGCCGCTTGATGATCTGCCGCAGCGACATCGACTGCGGCCCCTCGATAGTGTCGGTCGAGAAGGACCGGTCCATGTCCTCCTCGGTGAGGTGGTAAAACTGCGGGTCGAGCTCCGGGAGCCCGGGCCGGGGGCGGCCGAGCGGGTCGATCTCCGCCATCAGGTGGCCGCGGACGCGGTAGGCCCGCACCAGCTGGTCGACCCGGTCCTGGAGGAATGCCACCCGCTCCTCGCCCGCCGTGCCGGACGCCACCGGCAAAGGGAGCGGCTTGGCCTCGCCAGCCGGAGCCGCCGGGAGCCGCACATCGCCGTTGGCCACGGCCACGGCGTGCCCGGTCGCGATCCCGTCCGGCATCACGAGCCGGGGCGGGGCGTGGGGGGCGCCGTTGCCCGCCGCAGGCCGCAGTGGCGTTCCCGTCTGGCCGTTGCTCACCGCCGCCGCCGGCCCAGTGGCTACCGAACCATTCGCTGCCCAGGCCTCGAAATACGCCCGCCAGTCGGCCGGCACGCTGGCCGGATCCTCCTGGTAGCGGTCGAAGAGTTCCTCCAAGAACGCCAGGCTCGCCGTCCCGGCAGAATCGATGCTCGCGGTGGGTGTCACGATCTTTTCCAGTGGCGGTCTACCTGGCCAACAGCAGCCGGCCGGGGCTCTCCAAGTAGTCGATCACCTCGCCGAGGAAGCGGGCCGCCATGGCGCCGTCGACGAGGCGATGGTCGTAGGAGAGCGAGAGCGGCATCATCAGCCTCGGCTCGATGCGATCCTCGTGCACGACCGGCATCTTCCGGGACCGGCCCAGGAGGAGGATCGCGACCTCCGGCCAGTTGATGATCGGAGTGGAATAGGCGCCGCCGACGGCGCCCAGGTTGCTGATCGTGAACGTGCCCCCGCGGAGGTCCTCGATGCCGTACTGGGCGTTCTTGGCCTTCTCGGCCGTGTCGGCGATGGCCTGGGCGATCTGCGGAATGGAGAGTTCATCGCAGTCGCGGAGCACGGGCACGACCAGGCCGCGGGGAGTGTCCACAGCGAGGCCGATGTTGACGTATTCCTTGTAGACGACCTCCCCCTTCTCCGGGTCGATCGAGGCGTTGATCGCCGGATGCTGCCGCAGCGACAGGCTGACCGCCTTGATCACGAAGGCGAGCGCCGTGAGCTTGAGGTTGGTCTTGGCGTACTCCGCGGCACTCTCCTTGCGGAGCCGCTCGAGTTCGGTGACGTCGGCGTCGTCGAAGTTGGTGAGGTGCGGGATCGTGGAGACGCTCCGCACCATGTTGGCGGCGATCGTCTTGCGCATCCGCGACATCTGCTCGCGGCGGATCGGCCCCCAGTCGTCTCGCTCGGTGCCCGAGGCCGTCCGCGGACGGGAGGCCGGCACGCCGCTGCTGGCCTGCCGCACGGCGGCGATCACGTCTTCACGCACGATCCGGCCCGCCGGACCGCTCCCTCGGACTCGCCCCAAATCCACCCCCAACTCGCGGGCCAGTCGCCGCACGGCCGGACCGGCGGGATCGACCGTGGCCGTGGCAGCCACCGGTGGAGGCTCGACGGCGACCGGCTCAGGCCGCACGGGAGCCGCCGGAGCGACCGCCGGAGGAGCCGCAGCGGCTGCGGGCTGCTTGGCGACGGCAGGCTGCGGGGCCGCGACGGCCGGCTGCGGCGCCGCGGTGGCAGGCTTCGACGGTGCTGCAGGAGCGGCGCCGGCCGCGCCCAGGAGCACCAGCGGCTGGCCGACCTTCACCGTCTCTCCCTTCTTGACGAGCACCTTCTCGATCCGACCGCCCGGCGGACAGGGCACCTCGATCACCGCCTTGTCGGTCTCGACCTCGAGCAACGCCTGCCCCGGCTTGACGACGTCGCCCTCCGAGACGAACACCGTGACGACGTCGCCAGAGGCGATATTTTCACCCAGATCGGGAAGCGTGAACTCGGTTGCCATGCGTGGAAAGTTGAGGATGGGGAGGGAAAACCAGCGACACCGGCCCGGCCGGCCGAAACGGGTCAGGCCAGAGCGGCGTCGATCTTATCCGGATTCACGCCGAGCCGCCGAATCGCCTCGGTGACGACGTGCCGCCCGATCGCGCCGGTCTCGGCGAGCCGCCACAGGGCCCCGATCGCGATGCACTCGGCATCGACCTCGAAGTGCCGGCGGAGCGGCCCGCGGGTCTCGCTGCGGCCGAAGCCGTCGGTGCCCAGGGCGAAAATGCCGCCGGGAATCCAGGGATCGAGCTGCTCCTGGACGGCACGCACGTGGTCGCTGGCGGCCACGAACACCCCTTCGGCGTCGCCGACGAGCGATTCCAGGTAGCTCCGCTTCGCCGGCTCCTCGGGGTGGAGCATGTTCCACC
>CAMDDJ010000042.1 GCA_945891385.1 Candidatus Kuenenia stuttgartensis
GGGCGTATCCTCGCCCGCGACGCGACTTTTGCCGCCCCCGAGCCGGTGACGCAAGGCATTCGGGTGGGATCGAGTGATTCGTCGTTCTTCGCCGGCGCCGACGAACCGAGCGAGTCAGGCCCGCCGCCTCCAGGCCGTCAGTTCTGCCACCGTGTGCTGATGCTTCCGAGCGGTCTCCCGAATCACGAAAGGCAGGTTTTGGCAGTGCAGGAATTCAAAGGCCGGCTCCAGCAGTCGCATCAGCCCGGACTGCGTCGGCAATGGCTCGCCGTGTTCCCGGCGGCCTCCGAGCCACTTGTCCTTCGGGGTGTACGCCTCGAGCCATGTGTAGGGCGAGGTGATGACCAGCAGGCCGCCGGGCAGAATCCGGTTGTGGATGGCCTCCAGAAACAGGGCAGGGTCGTAGAGCCGGTCGATCAGGTTGCCGGCGAACACGAGATCGTAGCCCGTGTAGATCGGCTTCAGGTTGCAGGCATCGCCCTGCATGAACACCACCCGAGGACCGCTTTCGACGAGGCCGAGGCGGTCGAGCGAGACCGTGCGATTCGTCGTGAGTTCGCCTTCCGTGGGCACCTCGTAGAGCACCTCGCCCCCATCCTGGAGCCGGACACCCGACTGGATGAACCGAGCGGAAAAGTCGAGCGCGTCCACATGGTCGAAGTGGCGGGCGAACTCGAAGGCCGAGCGGCCCACCGAGCAGCCGATGTCGAGGCACCTTGCCCGCCGGTCGGCTGGTACGAGCGGCATGACCGCCTCGACGCAGGCTTTGGGAAAGTTCGGCACGCCGAACGGCAGGGGGCCGCCCGCTGGTTCCTCCGAGCTTCCAACCGCTGCGTCGCCATAGTGGAAGTCGAGATACTGGGTGACGAGGCCGTCTGTTTCGTACAGCCTCGACCCGGCCGTGACCGCTTCAGTGCCCGGCGTCTCCACGATCGTGCGAAAGCCGGCGTGCTGGAAGAAGTGCCGGCGGAACGCGTAGCGGGCACTCGCGAGCGCCTCGTTGCCGGTCGCAATCCAAGAGCCGCCCATGATCAGATTGTGGCGGCCGTCGAACGTCGGCACGGAGAAGTCGTCATAGAGCGGATGCACCTCGAACCCACGGAAGGGCATGATCGGCGTTCTCGTCCACTGCCAAACGTTCCCCACCACATCGGCGAATTCGCCGTGGGGGAACTGCGTGACCGGACAGGACGATGCGAACTTCTCGAGATTGATGTTGCCGGGAGCCTCCCGCCAGGTCGGCTGGTCGAACTCGAGCGTCCCGGCGGTCTCCGCTACGGTATCGGCCCGCAGCGCGTGCCAGTGGGCCTCGGTTGGCAAGAGCACGTTCTCACCCGTCTGCTGGGCAAGCCAGGCACAGTAGGCCTCCGCCTCGAGGCAATTCACCTCGACGGGCCAATCGAGCGGCAACGGAATCTCCTCCAGGAGATTGCGTTGCACGTAGCCGGTGCCCCGCTCGACCCAGAATCGCGGATGGCGAGCCTGCGTGTATCCCAGCCAGCCTTTCCCCTCCTCGGTCCAAAACGAGTCGTCGAGGTAGCCTCCAGACTCGACGAACGCGAGAAACTCTGCGTTGGAAACCAGCCGGCGGCCGGCCCGGAAGTCGGGCAGCGTCACCTCGTCGACGCCATACTCATTGTCCCAGCCGTAGGTGCGATCGGTCGCGGGTTTTCCCAGCCGCACGGTCCGGCCTGCAACCGGTAGCCACTCGTTGGCCGGAGGCGAGCCGGCCTCCGAGCAGGATCGCCAGAGTTGCCTCTCCTCAGAGGAGAGGTCGGCGGGCCGCCGCAGGTCTTCGAGCGGCATCATCCGCATGATCACGCTCGAGGTCTCGAGGTGGATTCGCTCGTGCTCGATCCCCATCAGAATCACCCAGGCGGGTGAGTTCCAGGCGATCGGCAGTTCGAGCGGCATCGTCTCGATAAAGCGATCGACCGTCTCCCGCACAAGCAGCCGATAGCCGCGAACGGCCTCCACGGAGGGCCAGTCGTAATGGGCCGTGTTGAGGTCGTCCCACGACATCTCGTCGACTCCGACGGCCATCATCGCTTCGAGCTTCGGGTCGAGCCTCGCCGGGATGAAACGGCCCGCCGTCAGCTTGTTGACATAGAAGACTGCCGGATGGCCGAAGTAGAAGATCAACGGGTGCCGCAACGGCTCGTGGCGGACGTAATAGGCCGAGTCATTGCGAATCAGGGCAAAGAGCCGGTCGTAGATCTCGCAGGTCTGATGGAAGTAGCGACGGATCGCCTCCCGCTTGGCAACGACCGGGTCAGCCGCGTGGAGGTCCGCGTCGAGCAGGAGCGTGTGCGTGGGCGTCACCGGAACTGACAGAGCTGAGAAGGCGGCGGCCGCGGGCGTCGCGGCCCGGCTGGTGGCGGTCGAATGCATGCAGACAATCCCTGCGGGGCTCACGAGGCGAAAAACTGGCTCACGCTATCATATGCTTGCAGGCCGGGCAGCCACTCCGCCGGGGCCGATCCGACGGCTCCCAGCAGGCTTCCAAGGACCGCGCCCCGGTGACAGTTATCACCGCCGCAGCGAGCGTTCGCGATGACACCGGCCGCACAATCGTCGGCATGCCGCCAGGCCAGGGCTAGGGCCGCCGGGAAGGCTTCGTCGATGTAGCACGCGCTCGAGAGCGTGCCGCCGACGAGTTGCCGATCCGTCAACGTGCCCCAGGCGGCCAGCTTGGCCCGCGAAACGTGGTCGCTGCCGTGCTCAAGGATCGCCTCGCGGAGGATGGCCGCGCCGGCCGAAGGCCCGCGGTCTGGCTGGTCCTCGCGAGGCATCGCCGCGACAAGGATCCTCGTCAGCACGTCGGCCGCGGCCAACACCTCCGCGTCCTTGTGGGTGAGACCCACGTGGAGCCGCACGATCGACCGCAGATCGGGGTGCCGCGGCCCGAGGGCCGCCACCAACGCGGGGACCGTGGCAAGCCCGCCGATGTGGATGTCACGAACGCCGCAGTTGATCGGTTTGCGGCCCGCGGCGAGGTTCGTGAAGAAGTGGCGGTGATACTCCTCCACGTAGGTGTCGCGGTGCCAGCCGGGCTCGAGCATCAGGGCCACATACCGGTCGAGCCACTGCTCGGGTTCGTAGCCTCCCGAGCGACGGACGAGCACGAACAACTCCGCAGCCAGGCGGAAATTGAGCGTGTTCTCGCCGGCCGCCAGAAATTGGTGGTAGTGGATGCCTCGCTGACCCCAGAAGGCGGATTGTTCCCGGAGGATGTCGAACTCCCGGCTCGGCGGGGTCCAGTGGCTCCGCCACAAAATGCTCCCCGGGTGGGGATTCCGCGGCGTGAGAAAGGGACCATGCTGCCGGGCACCCTCCGGCCACGCCGCGAGTTCGGGATAGTCGCGGTCAAGTGCGGCTTGGTCGTAGTACCAATGCACGGGCATCGCTACCGCATCGGCCAGGAGGGCGCCGAGAAAGGCCTGGGTGGCTGCGTCTGCCGGCATGCCTGCGGCAGGCCCATGCTCGAACTGGTCGGCTGTTTCGGACACGATCATCTCAGGGGGAGAGGGTGAGTTGAAGAAACGCATCCACCCGTGGGTCGGTGGGGCGGGCGAAAAAATCGGCTGCCGTGGTCAACACGGGCACGCGGCCGTCCGCCACGAAGGCGATCTCGTCGGCCACACGGCGGGCGAATGCCATCTCGTGCGTCACGAGCACAAACTGAGTGCCTTCCCGTCGAACCTCCTCGATCATTGCGAGCACCTCGGCCCGCATCTCGGGGTCGAGGGCCGAGGTCGGCTCATCCAGAAAGAGCCGCCTCGGCTGCACGACCAACGCCCTGAGGATGGCGATCCGCTGCTTCTGCCCACCCGACAACTCCGCCGGCCGCTTGTGGGTGTGCTCGGCGAGCCGAAACCGCTCGAGCGGTTCCCGCACCCGTGCCCGGGCAGCGGCCTCCGAGAGTCCATGGACCTGGACGAGCGGGAGGAGAAGGTTGTCCATGGCGGTGAGGTGAGGGAACAGGTTGTATGCTTGAAAAACCGTACCGATCGTTCGCCGATAACGTCGCAGCGTCACTTCGTCGCGGGGGAGCGGCTGGCCGTCGAAGCTCACCTGGCCCGATGTCGGCACGTCGAGTCCCGCGAGGATCCGGAGCAGGGTCGATTTGCCGCCCCCGGAGGGACCGACGAGCACGAGCGTCGAGATCTCGCCCGTGGAGAGCGAAAGCTGGTCGAGCACCGTCGCCGTTTCGGCTCGACGGCCGGTCGTCCGAGCGGGAAACTGCTGCACGAGGTCTTGGACGACGAGGTTCATGGTGCTGGGACGCGAGTCAGGCGGTTTCGTAGCGGAAGTGCCGCTCGAGCCACCGGGCGGCGGCCGACAGCGGGAGCGTCAGCATGAGGTAGCCGACGGCCAATGGCAGATAGCTTTCGAGCGTCGAATAGGTGAAGGAATTGACCTCCTGGGCGTTGAGCGTGAACTCGGAGATCGCAATCACGGAAAGCAGGGAGGAATCCTTGACAAGGGAGACGAGCTGCCCGGCGACCGACGGCAGCACGAGCCGCACAGCCTGCGGGACCACGACTAGCCGCAGGCTCTGCCAGGGGGTGAGGCCGATTGCCCGGCAACTGTCGATCTGCGCCCGAGGAATCGCGTCCAGGCCGCTGCGGAAGATCTCGGCCATGTACGCCCCGCTGAAGAGCGAGAGCAGCGCGACGCCGGCGGCGTAGCGGTTCTCGAGCCCGATCGCGGTGGCGACCACGTAGAACCCGATCAGCAGTTGCACGAGCAGGGGCGTGCCGCGGATGAGTTCCACATAGACCCGGGCAACGGCCTCCAGGAACGTGTTTCCCGACCGGAGCAGGATCGCCGTGAGGCTTCCGATGACCGTACTGCCGACGAGCGCGGCGAGGCTGATGGCCACGGTCACGAGCCAGCCCTGAAGGAACTTTTGCCGATATTCCCAGACTCCGGCCCAATTCCACTCATATTCGACGCGTGCCACGGCCCCCCACAGCGCGAGGCCGAATAGCGCGACGACGACAAGATGGGCGAGCCACCGAGACATGCCGACAGAGTACCAGCCCCGCCGGGTCACCGCCGCACGGTGCCCTGGGAGCCGGACGTTCGCTGCCGCATGAAGGGACGGAAGCGGCGTCGTGTGGTGGGGCGGGGTTGCCCGTACCCCGTCGCCGGACTTTCGCTGCGGAGCATATGAAGGGGCGGAGGCGGCGTCGTGTGGTGGGTCGGGGTTGCCCATACCCCGTCGCCGGACGTTCGCTACGGGCATCCATGCCCTTTGCTCACTCGGAGGAAACCTTCGCTGCGCAATCCTTGCTGCGCTCGGTTTCCTACGCCGGCTCTCGGGGCACGGGCAACCCCGACCCTGGGGGCCGTTCTCGAAGTGCTCGGTGGGGGCACCTCAGACGTAACCGGGGCGTTACCGCTTCGGTCGGTAGCCGATCGTCTTTCTTGGCCGGGCCTGCTTGGAGCCGGTGCGTGGTTTGGCACGCTTGCCGCCGCGGATGTGGTCGCCCGAGGTGGCTTCGGTGAAGGCCTGCGTGGCCTCCCGCCGCTTCCGATCAAGCGCCTCCTTGGGCGGGCGATCGGGGATCAGGCAGTCGCAGCCGTTGCCGATCAGGTCCTGGCGGCCGGCCTGCTCAAGGGCCCGGCGAACCTCAAACCAGTTCTCCGGCTTGAAGAACTGCAGCATGGCCCGCTGCATCCTGCGGTTCTTCAGGCCCTTGGTCACCTTGACCGGCTGCTTCGTCATCGGGTCGAGGCCGGTGTGGTACATGCAGGCGGCGATGTCGAAGGGGCTGGGGATGAAGTCCTGCACCTGGTCGGGCTTGTAGCTGTTCTGCTTGAGGAACACCGCCAGTTCGATCATCTCCTCGACGTCGCTGCCAGGATGGCTGGCGATGAAGTAGGGCACGGTGTATTGCTTCTTGCCGACCCGCCGGCTGGCAGCCTGAAACTCCCGGTCGAATTCGACGTAGTCGTTGGCCGAGGGCTTCTTCATGAGCCGCAGCACCTCGGGGTCGACGTGCTCTGGCGCCACCTTGAGGTGGCCACCGACGTGGTGGGCGGCGAGTTCTTGGAGGTATTCGGGATCTTTCCGGGCGAGATCCATCCGCACGCCGCTGGCCACGAGCACCCGCTTCACTCCCGGCACGCTCCGCGCCTCCCGCATCACCTCCTTGAGCGGGCCGTGGTCGGTGCCGAGCAGCTTGCAGACCGTGGGATGCACGCAGGAGAGCCGGCGGCACTTGGCCTCCACCTCCGGCCGCGTGCACCGCATCTGATACATGTTGGCGGTGGGACCGCCGATGTCGGAGACGGTGCCCTTGAAGCCAGGTTGCTGGGCGAGCAGCTTGATCTCGGTGATGATCGATTCCTGCGAGCGGCTCTGGATGATCCGGCCTTCGTGGGCCGTGATCGAGCAGAAGGTGCAGCCGCCGAAGCAGCCCCGCATGATCTGCACGCTGTTCTCCACCACCTCGAAGGCGGGAATCCGTGCGGCTCCGTAGCTGGGGTGCGGCCGGCGGGTGAAGGGCAGGCCGTAGACCTCATCCATCTCGTCCTGCTCCAGGGGCAGGGCGGGGGGGTTCACGACCACCGCCTCTCGGCCGTGCCGCTGCACCAGTCGGCGGGCGTTGTGGGGATTCGTTTCGAGATGGGCGATCCGGGTCATCTCGCAGAAGGCGAGCGGATCGGCGGCCACTGCTTCGAACGGAGGCAGTTCGAGCGTGTCGTCGTCGGCCGGCGGCGGCTCACTGGCGCCGAGCCGGTACGCCACACCCCGCAGCCCACGCAGATCCCGCACCGACTTCCCCGCGGCGAGCGCCCGCGCGATCTCGAGGAGGGTCCGCTCTCCCATGCCAAAGCCGACGAGGTCGGCCTTGGCGTCGAGCAGGATCGAGCGGCGGACCGTGTCGCTCCAGTAGTCGTAGTGGGCGATCCGGCGGAGGCTCGCCTCGACGCCCCCGGCCACGACCGGTACGCCCGGGAAGGCCTCCCGCGACCGTTGGCAGTAGGCGAGCGTGGCCCGATCAGGCCGCCGGCCGATCTGGCCGTCGGGAGAGTAGGCGTCGTCGTTGCGCACCTTTCGGTTGGCGGTGTAGTGGTTGATCATCGAGTCCATGTTGCCGGCCGACACCCCGAAGAACAGCCGCGGCCTGCCGAACTCCCGCCATGGCTCGCAGGTCCGCCAGTCGGGCTGGGCCAGCACGGCCACCCGGAAGCCGGCGGCTTCGAGCAGTCGGGCGAGGAGTCCGTTGGCAAAGCTCGGGTGATCGACGTAGGCGTCACCGCTGACGAGCACGACATCTACGGCATCCCAGCCGCGAGCGAGCATCTCGCTCCGCGACATCGGCAGCGGGGGTTGCCGGTGGCCGGTGGTAGTCAGGAAAAGCGACATGGCGGCGCCGAGAGCCGATGGCTGGGCGGGAGGGGCGGGCAATCGACTCGGTCAAGTGTAGCCCCAGGCCCGAGGGTGGGGCGGAGGCTGGTATATTCCGCAGATTCGGCGGAGGCGTCTGTGATCGGCATTTCCTGCGTGACCCTGACGACAGCGGCCCTGGCGGTGTTGAGCGGCCTGCTCTCGGCCGCGGCCACCGAACCCGACGCCGCCACGATCGCCCGGTGGGTCGAGGACCTCGGGGCGTCGCAATTTGCCCGCCGCGAGGCCGCCGCCGCCAGCCTGGCCGCTGCCGGCTGGCCGGCCTTGGGGCCGCTCGAGGCTGCGATCTGCGGGAGCGATCTCGAGGTCGCAAGCCGGGGCGTAGAGATCATGCAAACCCTGCTGACAGGCGAGCCCGACCTCGCCGCGGAGGCCGAGGCGGCGCTCGAACGCTGTGCCGCATCCGGTGGTGCGGCCGCCGCCCGGCTGGCTGCGGCGACCCTCGAATTTCACGTGGAAGGAACGGTGGCGGCCGCGCGGGAGCAGCTCGAGTCGGCAGGTGCCGTGTTCGTCGAGCGGCCCCCGGTGGCCCAGGCTGGGCTCGAGGTCGTTTTCGGCAAAGACTGGAAGGGGAGCCTTGCCGACATCAGGCAATTGCCGCGGTTGCGCAGCCTCGTAGCCGTCGGGTTCCACGGTGTGGCGGTCGATCGAGAGGCGTTGGCGGTGCTTGGCCGGCTCGAGCGGCTCCACCATCTCGAACTCTTCGGCACCGGAGTCAACGACGCCGACGTGGCCGAGTTGGCTGCGAGGCTCCCTGCCGCCCGGATCGACGTACGGCAGGGCGGCAAACTCGGGGTGGGCGCGCTCGCGTTCGGCGGGCCGTGCGAGGTGCGGACCGTCGAGCCGGGCTCGGCCGCCGACCAGGCCGGGATCCGGCCGGGCGATGTCATCCTGGCCGTGGACGACGTGCCAATCGCCGATTTCGCGGGGCTGACGACCCGGCTCGCCAGCCGTCGGCCGGGCGAGCCGCTCAGGCTCTCGGTCGTCCGGGAGGGCCGGGCTGCCGGCGAGCGGGAGCGATTGGATCTCGAGGTCAGGCTCGATGCCTGGTGAGCGGCAGACACGATGGCACGCGAGGAACCGAATTCAATGCAGGGGAGACACACCATGGCGGCGGATGATCGGGGCGACGAATTGGTGGACGTTCGCTGGCACGATCATGCGGTGAGCCGTACCGAGCGAGAGCGGGCCGCCGGACATTCCGGCTGCGTGCTCTGGTTCACCGGGCTCTCGGGCTGCGGCAAGAGCACGCTGGCCAACGCGGTGGATCGCATCCTGCACGCCCGGGGCTGCCGCACGTTCGTACTCGACGGCGACAACGTCCGCCTCGGGCTCAATGCGTCGCCCGCCCTGCTGCGCGACCGCTACGGCGAGGAGGCCGCGGCCCGCTTCGGCCTCGGTTTCGGCGCTGCCGACCGGGCCGAAAACATCCGGCGGATCGGGTCCGTGGCCGAGCTCTTCGCCCAGGCCGGCATCATCACGCTCACCGCCTTCGTCAGCCCCTACCGCCGGGATCGGGATGCCGTGCGGGCGATGCTCGCCCCGGGCGACTTCGTGGAGATCTTCGTCAACGCGCCGCTCGCGGTCTGCGAGGGTCGCGACCCCAAGGGGCTCTACAAGAAGGCTCGGGCCGGGGAAATCAAGGGCTTCACCGGCATCGACGACCCCTACGAGCCGCCTCAGGCGGCGGAACTCGTGCTCGATTCGGCCGCCCGCTCACCGGAATCGCTGGCCACCGAGGTAGTCGCCTGGCTTGAGAAGGCTGGCAAGATCCCGGCGGGCTAGGAGTGAGTCAGAGAGGCAGAGCCCCGGCTCAGGGCTTCCGCGGGCCGATCAGTTCTACGACGTTGCCGTCGGGATCGCGGACGCACGTCAGATACATGCCTGCTTCCAGATCGTCCGGCAACGCCATGGGGGTCTTGGCGATCGGTTTGACGCCGAGCTTTTCGAGCCTGGCCAACGCCGCGTTGGTATCGGCGATCATGATCGTCAGGTAGCGGAAGCCGGTGTGGGAATGAATGAATTCGGTGTCACCGGTCCGCGGCAAGGTGCCGGCCACCTGCATCAGCTTGAGCCGCGTGGCTTCGGGACCATCCCCGAGCACGAGCACCCGAATCGAGAGCGGGCGGGAATCGGTCAGCCCCGCCTCGGTCGCCAGCGATGCCGGCACCTCGAAGCCCTTGATCTCCCGGAAGCCGATTCCTTCCGTGTAGAACCGCACGCTCTTGTCGAGGTCGGTGACCACGCAGCCCAGGTCGATCGTCGTCCGAGGAAACGTCACCGGCTCCGCCGCTGACGCAGTACCAGCGAGCAGAACGAGGCAGGCCGAAAGCAGGGAGAGTCGCATCGAGGGTTCCTTTTCGAAGGAGCGAACAAAACGCGGGACGTCGGGCCGGTAGCATACCTCCCCACGATGGCCCCTGCCGGGTCGCCGGACGCTCGTTGGCGTATGGAGGGGCGGAGGTGACGTTCGCTGGCGGGTCGGGATTGCCCGTGCTCCGTCGCCGGACGCTCGTCGGCGTATGGAGGGACGGAGGTGACGTTCGCTGGTGGGTCAGGATTGCCCGTGCCCCGTCGCCGGACGCTCGTCGGCGTATGGAGGGGCGGAGGTGACGTTCGCTGGTGGGTCGGGATTGCCCGTGCCCCGTCGCCGGACGCTCGCTTCGGCCATCCATGGCCTCACCTCGCTCCGAGATAACTTCGCTTTCGCCCTCCGGGCTGCGCTCGTTCTCTAGGCCGGCTCCCGGAGCACGGGCAACCCCGACCAGGCATTCCGTTTTCGAAGTGCCGGAAGCGTGCCGCACTCCGCGTTCGGCGGCATGCAGCGGGCGCAAGCCCGCGCAGCGTGCAGTCTCCGTTCGGCGTTCCACCTCAGGCACGCAGCGGGCGCAAGCCCGCGCTGCGTGCCATCCGCGCGGCCCCGCCTCGACGCCCATGCGCGCAGACAGGGTCACAACACCGCACCGGCCGCACGACATCGGCCGCCCGGAAGGCGGCCGGCCGGGCGGAGGCCCGGCAAGCCCGGCGGGGCCAGGGATGGCCCGCCGGGCGCTGCGCTAGTCAATGAAGCCGCTGAGTTCTTCGCTGCGGGCTGGGGCCTGGAGTTTGCGGACGGCCTTGGCTTCGATCTGTCGGATCCGCTCGCGGGTCACCTTGAAGATGTGGCCCACTTCCTCGAGCGTGTAGCTGTAGCCGTCGCCGAGGCCGTAGCGGAGTTTGATAATTTCCCGCTCGCGGTAGGACAGGCTCTTCAGCACCTTGGCGATCCGGTTCCGGAGCATTTCCTGAGCTGCACCGACGGCCGGGTTTTCTGCGCCGGTGTCGGGCAGCAGATCGCCAAAGTGGCTGTCTTCGCTGTTGCCGACGGGCCGATCGAGGCTGATCGGGTAGCGGCTCATGGCCGTGACCCGCCGGGTCTCGTCCACGGGCGTGCCGGCCCGGGCTGCGATCTCCTCGATCGTGGGTTCGCGACCGTATTCCTGGAGCAGTTGACGGGCGACGTTTCGGACCCGGCTCATCGTCTCCACCATGTGCACCGGAATCCGGATCGTGCGACTCTGGTCGGCCACCGCTCGGGTGATCGCCTGCCGGATCCACCAGGTGGCGTAGGTGCAGAACTTGAAGCCGCGGCGATATTCGAACTTGTCCACTGCCCGCATCAGACCGGCATTGCCCTCCTGAATCAGATCGAGGAAGGAGAGGCCGCGGTTGCGATACTTCTTGGCGATCGAGACGACGAGCCGGAGGTTGCCTTCCGACAAGCCTCGCTTGGCCTGCTGGTATTTGGCGAAGATCACCCGGATCTCGTCCATCCGCCGCTTGAGGCTGCGGGGAGTCTCCTGGCAGCCCTTGAGGATCGCGCGGTATTCATCGACGAGTTTCTGCCGAGTCGACGGCGGCTGCTTCGACCGCTTGTGGGCCTCGATCTTCGACTTCAGTTCCTTGAGCCGACCGACGAAGCCTTCGAGCTGCGGAATCATGCCCTCGATCCGCTGGGTCCGCAGGCCGAGTTCCTCGATCAGGCGAACCACCCGCTTCCGCCGCCGACCGAGCCGAGCCCACGCTTCCCGCCGCTCGGCCATCCGCCGCTTCTTGGACAGGGCGATCCGATAGTCGGCCTTGTTCTGCTTGAGGAGCACCTCGAGTGTCTTGAGGTTGTGGGGGAGACGACCCAGGATCTGATCCTTTTCGAGCCGGTCCGTCACCGAAACCTGCACGGTACGGTCGAAGGGCAGTTCGCCGCGGTGCACCCGGCAGAGCACGCGGAAGGACTGCTGGGCCACATATTCGCACTCGAGGAGTTTCGCCCGGAACTGGGCTCGAGTCGTTTCGATCTGGCGGGCCAGGTAGATCTCCTGAGCCCTCGTGAGCAGAGGGATCTCGCCCATCTGCGTCAGATACATCCGCACCGGATCGTCCGACCAGTTCTCAACCTGCTCGGCCAGCATCTCCTCGGCGTCGCTTGCGGCATCGGCATCGATGTCGCCGTCGCTTTCTGACTCGATCTCACCGTCCGGCAGACCGCCCACATCCGTCTCGTCGGCCAGCAGTTCGGCGTCGGCCTCCTCGGCATCGACGACCTTCTCGGTGAGTTCCTCGACCTCCTGGGGATTGGAGACGACGTCATCCTCGAGTTCATCCAGCAGCGAGTCGTACAAAGCAGGGCTCCTTGGCGATTCCTTCGATCAAACAGACTCAATCATCCGGCTCCAAGCCGGAATGCGGGGTGCAGACACCAACTCATCATTCGGGGTGTCGACAGTGTGATTCAAGGGGCAGGCAAGTCCAGCCACCTGCGGCAACGCCGGGCGCAGACTGAGCAGTTCCTGAAGATGGGTGGCCCACAAGGGAGGGGCAGTCCCGGTGCCGGCCGACAGCGAGAGACTGGGCAAGCCAGGTAGGATGCAGGCACGCCGCCAGCATGGAAGTGGGCTCCGGGGGACGCAACATTATGCCGTTGCCAGTTCCCGAAGGCCACTTTTTTTTCCCAGATTTGGACGGTTTTTCGCCCCCTGAAACCGCCGGATGGTAAAAGAATCCGGCCGGCGAATCCCTGCCGGCGGATCGGCAGGTCGGAGGCTGGCAAACCCTAGCGAAAAAGCCGGCAAATTGCCCGGGTTCCCCCGGGTGAGTGGCTCGGGCTGGCGGTCCGGACCCTGAGCCAGGATGGGTTCAAACAGAACGGGTTCACGCACGTCGGATTCCCGCCAGTGTTCGCCGGAAAACCGCAGGAGGCATGAGGTTCCGTGAAGACCTACCGCATTCCCTGCACATGTTCGGCCGCGGCTGTCGTCGGGGCTGGCCAAGCCGGGGGCGTGGTCGACTGCCCGGGCTTCGGAGCGAAGCTTCCCATCCCGAGGCTGCGCGACCTCGAAGCGTTTGCAGTGGCTGGTGCAACGCCGCCCGCGACCCGGGCCCGACGGGGCAGGCCCCTGGTGCTCCTCGGCCTCGCCATCCTGGCGGGATCGATCGCTACGGCGATCGCCGCCCAGCGATACGCCGCCACAGTGGCCGAACGCCTCCCCGACGAGCCTACGATCCGGGCCGGCGTCGGCCAGGCTGACACCAAGACCATCTACGAGGTCTGGAAGATGATGCGGCGTGCTGAAGTGGATCGTGGTCCGCTGCCGGACGAGTTTCACGCCCTGCGAACCGCAGCTTCGACTGAGCGAATCGCCCGGTTTCTCTGGGCCGCAGCGGCCGTTGGCGGGGTGCTCGCGGCGATCGGTGCTGCCCTGGGCCGGCTGAACGGGCCGGGCCCGACCGACGCGGGGAAGGATTCGAGACGCGGGGCGAAGCCTGGGACGTGGAGCGAGGCATGAGAGCAGCCTTCATTCGGCAGACGGGTGATCCGTCGGAGATTCAATGCGGGGAAATTCCCGACCCGGTTCCCGGACCGCGGGAGGCGCTCGTGCGGGTGCGGGCGGCGGCGATCAATCCGATCGACACGTACATCCGCGCGGGCACGGTCGCGATGCCCTTGCCGTTTCCGTTCGTGGTTGGATGCGACCTGGCTGGCGAGGTCGTCGCCGTGGGGGCCGAGGTTGATCGCCTCCGGCCAGGCATGAGGGTGTGGGGTTCCAACCAGGGGCTGCTCGGCCGGCAGGGCACCTGCGCCGAACTGGCCGCTGTGGACGAGCGCTGGCTCTATCCGACGCCAGACGGTGTCACCGACCGCGAGGCGGCCGCGGCGGCGCTCGTGTCGATCACGGCCCACCTCGGCTTGGTCAGCCACGCCCGGCTGCGGCCCGGTGAGACGATCTTCGTCAGCGGCGGGTCAGGGGGAGTCGGGTCGGCGGTGATCCAGATCGCCAAGGCTCTCGGGGGCCGTGTGATCGCCACCGCCGGCACGCCGGCAAAGCGGCAATCCGTGCTCGGCGTCGGGGCCGATGTCGCGCTCGACTACCACGACGACGACCTGGTGGCCGCGGTGCTCGAGATGGAGCCGGATGGAGTGCACGTCTTCTGGGAGACCCGCAGGGAGCCCGACTTCGACCAGGCGATCGCGATGCTTGCCGAACGGGGCCGGATGGTGATCATGGCTGGTCGCGACGCCAGACCCGGGTTTCCGGTCGGGCCGTTCTACGCAAAGAGTTGCAGCCTGTACGGGTTTGTGATGTTCAAGGCATCGGCCGCCGAACAGGCCGCCGCTGCGGCCGACATCAATCGCTGGCTTGCCCGCGGCCAGCTGCGGGCTCCGGTCGACCGCGTGGTCACCCTCGCTCACGTGGCCGAGGCCCACGCGGTTCAGGAGTCGGCCACCGTCGGTGGGTCGGGCGGCCTGGCGGGCAAGATCATCGTGGAGCCGTAAGGCGAGGCGGCCACATCGGTCCCGCGACGCCATCCGGAACCACGGAAGGTGGCGGTCCCGCCAATGCTCAACGACGGGGCTGAGGATCACGATCCTCGTCGGCCACGGCTTCCCGGCCGCGGGTCCGCCATTTTCCAATCGCTTCAATACCGGCCGAGACGTTGGGAAACATGCTGCCCCAGCTGCTCGATTCCGTCGCAGCTCGGTCCGCGGGCTTCGGCTGGGCGGCCTGTGGCTGCTTGGCGGTCGCAGTGTTGCGACCGGTCGCCGTCCGACTGCCACGGTTCGCCGCGGGCGGAGTCCCTGCCTGACGCCCGGTCGACGGCCGGGGCCCAGGCCGACGAACGGCGGCCGCCTGCTGGGCCGGCTCGGGCCGCTCGTCTGTGGTCGCACGCGCGACGGTGGGCGCTGCCGGCGCCGACGGCGTCGTGAACGAGGTGTCGGCCTGCTGGGCGATCCGCTCCGGCACCACCAGGTAGCGAGCCGACGAATCGGCTGTCTCGGCAACCGAGACGGCGGCCGAATCCTCGCCGCGGGCGATGACCGAGGGCATCGAGGCGACATCGGCCGCTGGACGCGACGGCAGATCCATCGCCGCCCGGCCGACCCCCTGCGAACCAGCAGCCGGCTGGCCGAGGAGATGGGGTCCGATCGCGGTCGGAGACGGGGCCGTCGCGACGGGAACGAGCGGCGGCTCCGCTGCGGGGGTCGGCTCCTGGCGAATCCTGGCCAGGGAGGGCTGGGGGGCCGCCGCGACGACCGGCTCGGCGACGGGGGGCGACGGGGGATTCGTCGCGGGTGGGGCGGCGGTGAGTTGCTCCGCCGTGAGGACGGGCTGGGATTCCGGCTCGGCCGACTGTGGTTGTGCTTGTGCCTCGGCGGGGACGGCCGCGGTTGCCACGGTCGCGGGGTCGGCCATACCGGCCTCGGCTTCAGCATCGCTTGCCACCGTCGTCGGTTCGATCGTTGGTTCGTTCACCGTGGCAACGATCTCCGGCTCTGCCGTTGGCGGAACCACGGTTTCGATGACGGCTTCAACGACATCGTCGACTGCGGTTTCGGCTGCGGCGACATGCTCGGATTCGGTCCGCTCCGGCTCGGTGCCGGTCGTGCCCGTCTGATCGCCGCTGGTCTCGACAGTCGCCGCGTCTGTCTTCGTCTCGGCGACGGGCGTCACGGCGGGCGCCGTCGTCGCGATGAGCGTCGCGGTCGCCGGGGGAGGCACGGCGACGGTGGCCGGCACCGGGGGCACGAACATCTCCTCGACGGCCTCGTCTTCCTCGTCGTCAATGACCGGAATGGCCGGCGGGAGCAGTTGCACCGTCAGGAGCGGCTGGCCCTCCCGCAATGGATGCTTGAGTAGGCAGCCGGCGAAGGTGTCGTTCACCCGCACAGCAGCCGTCGGCATCATCGCCTTGGGCCAGTCCCGCAGGGCCACGTCCCAGACCGTGACGGGAACCCCCTGGGGCAGCGATCGCAGTGCCACGAAGATCGGCTCGCACTCCACCTGCGGCTTCGACTGGGCGAGGTGCACATCCAACACGCGGTTGATGCCGACCGCCGCGGCGGCTCCTGCCACGAAGGCGGCGATGAACACCGTCGCGGCGCGCGGACGGTGGCGACGGGTCGGGGCAGGATCGTGTTCGGCAGCCATGTCGGGGAAGCCCTCGTGCGCAACGGGTCGGCAGGTGCCGACGGAGTGTCAGAGAGGGAATTCGGCTCGAGCACTCCCGCGTGGCCAGACTCAGGTCGCCGACCGCTTCGCTCCGACCAGGATTCCGCAGACCCCCAGACCCTCCACCGTTCGCGAACGGCAGGCTCACCCCAAATTGCCGGCACACTCAGCGTCCGGTTCCGGTCAACGGACCACCAGCGGTGGGTCGTCGGCCGTCGACTCGCCGGCCGCCACGTCGGCTGTGAACAGCGGATCGAGGGTCGCCGTCAGAGGGCGGATCGCCATCAGCCGCAGACCATTGCCGTCGGATCGGTCATGATCCCGCAGCAGCCTGTCGCCCACGGTGGCTGTCTCGTCGCCGGCATGGCCCACCAGCAGCATCGCGTCGGCCGGAAGCGTGGCCGTGAATCCGAGATGCTCCATCCGGTGGCGCTTCTGGCCTGACTCCAGCCGAAACATGCCGTCTTCGCCGACCCACGACTTCTCGACGGGACCGTGGCGAATCTCCGGCACGGCCTCGATGGTCACCCGGCCGTCAGCCGCTGGCTTGGCCACGATTGCCAGCAGCGGGCTGGCATCGCGGTAGGTGCCGCCGCTGACGCCGTCGGGAGATTGCTCGAGGAGGAGCAATTCCGGCTGGCTCGATGCGGTTACGATCTCGCTGCGGCGGCCCGGTAGGAGCCGCACGTGGCGCCGCGAGACGAGCGCTTCGGTGGAGAGCGGGCAGCTGTTCGTGGCGTCGTCGGCCGCGGTCGTGCCGGAAAATCTCGCTGCGATCGCCGCCGGCAATTGGCCGGTCACGATTCCGACCCGCAGCCCGTTGGCGGCCAGCCGACCGCGGGTGCCCGGATCGAGAAACTGCTCGTCGACGTATCTCCAGAGCTCGTCGTGGAGTTCGGCATCGTTGGCAGGGCAACGGACGAAGAGCAACTCCAGCAGCAACGTCCGCGCAGCGGCACGAGGTCGATCAGTCTGCCCGAGCGGCGTGGAAGCGTCGGAAGACGGAGCGTCTCGATCCGAGTCCAGCAGCCGGCAGCCCGGAGCGGCCAGGCCGGTGGCGAGGGCGATTGTGAAAAGCATCGTTCGCATGGAGCACGGACGCCACGCCTGCCGCGGGGGCCACAACATGTGGAACCGGGGGAGATAGGAAAACAGCGTCGCAGGGTCAAGGCCAGAACGGGCCCGCAACGGGCTTGGCCGACCAGCTTTCACGCCGTGGCGCGGACGGCGTTGATGAAGACCGCCAGGCCGCTGCCGGCCGTGTCGGGATCGAGTCGGCCGTGCCAGGCGGGATGCTGCGTGGCGGCGATGAACCGTTCGGGGTGCGGCATCAGGCCGAAGACTCGGCCCGATGCGTCGCAGGCGCCCGCGACGTCGGCGACGGAGCCATTGGGATTGGTCGGTCGGCCGGCCGCGTCCGGGGAATACCGGAGCGGCAGTTGACCCCCGGCCGACAGGTGTTCGAGGTCGGCCGGCGAGCGGGCCACGAATCGGCCCTCCGCGTGGGCCACGGGCAGTTCGATCTCGGTGAGTCCCTGAAGGAAGACGCAGTTTCCCGGCTGGCACCGCAGCCGCACCCAGCGATCGACATACCGGCCCGAGTGATTGTGGGCGAGCGTGGCCTGCCGCTGGCCCGCCGGGTCGGTGAGCAAGAGGCCCGTCTGGAGGAGCACCTGAAAGCCGTTGCAGATCCCGAGCACGAGGCCGCCGCGGTCGCGAAACCGCTGGAGCATGTCGGCGAGGCGGGTCACGAGCTCGAGTGCGAGGATCCTGCCGCTGGCCACGTCGTCGCCGTAGGAGAACCCTCCGGGGATGCAGAGGATCTGATGGTCGTCGGCGATGCCAGGCCGCTCGGCGAGGGCCCGCACGTGGATCCGTCGGGCAAGGCCGCCGGCCCGTTCGAAGGCATGGGCCGTCTCATGGTCGCAGTTGGTTCCTGGAGCACGCAGCACCAGGGCGCGGGGGGCAAGCATCTCAGCTGTTCTCCTCGGCGGCATGCGGACCACGCCAGGCGGTGGCCAGGGCGGCGAGCGTCGCCTTGCTCGACTCGCCAGAGGTGGCCTGGATCTCGAACACGGGCGGCGCTGCAACGCCGCCGATGAAGGCCCAGGGCACGTCACCCAGCGCCTCAGCAAACAGCTCCTCGCGGTCCGGGGCCACCTCGCAGATGAACCGGCCGGGCGACTCACCGAAGGCGATCGCCAGGTCGCGGGCCGTGGCCGGGAGTTCTGCGGCGCCTTCGCAGGGAACCTTGGCGAGGTCAATCCGCGCCCCGAGCAGGCCGCCGATCGCCATCTCGGCGACGGCCGTCGCGAGGCCGCCGTCGGAGATGTCGTGACAGGCCAGCACGCTGCCGGTGGCCTGAGCCCGGGCCACGGCATGGATGCTTGCGCGGCAGGCGGCCGGATCGACCCGGGGAATCGCCCCGCCGGAGACGCGGCCCGTGAGCTCGAGCTGGCTGCCCGCCAGGTCGGGTCGCGACAGGCCGACGATCGCCAGCCGGCTGCCTGGCCGCTTGAGATCGGGCGAGACGCATCGACGGACGTCGGGCACTTGGCCGAGCGCCGTCGCCAGGAGGGTCGGAGGAATCGAGATCTCCCGCGGGCTGCCGTCACTGCCCGTGTAACTGAAGACGTTATTGAGGCTGTCCTTGCCGCTGACGAAGGGCGCCGCGAAGGCGATGGCCAGGTCGTGGCAGGCGCGGCAGGCTTCCACGAGGGTGCCCAGCGAATCGGGACGTCGGGTGTCGCCCCAGCAGAAGTTGTCGAGCAGCGCGATGCGGTGCGGGTCGGCGCCGGCCGCGACCACGTTGGCGATCGCCTCCACGATCCCGCCGGCGGCCATCTGATAGGGGTCGAGCGGCCCGATCCGGTGCCGGAGTCCCACGCCGAGCACGATCCCGCGGTCGCGGCCGAGTACCCCACGAATCACGGTGCCGTCGGCCGGGCCGTCTCCCGGGCCGAGCAGCGGTTTGGTCACGCTCGCACCCTGCACCTCGTGGTCGTATTGGCGGATGATCCATTCCTTGCTCGCCACGTCGGGCAGGGCCAGGATGTCGAGCACGGTGGCGGCGAGGTCGCCCCGGGGGTGCCAGACGACCGGCGCGTCGGCCGGCGGCATACACCGCGACGGGAGCGTCTTTCGCGGTCGGCCTTCGTGGAGGAAGTGGCAGTCGAGCTCACCCGCGAGCTCGCCCTGCCAGCGGAGCACGAGCCGGCCCGTGCCGGTGAAGCTGCCGATCGCCGACACCTCCACGCCTTCGGCTGCTGCTGTGGCCACCAGCCGATCCCAGTCGGCCGGATCCACCGCGAGGACCATCCGCTCCTGGGCTTCCGAAATCCAGACCTCGGTGGCGGAGAGACCCGCGTATTTCAGCGGCACGCGGTCGAGTTCCACCTCGGCCCCGAGCGTGGCTCCCATCTCGCCGACGGCGCTCGAGAGCCCGCCGGCGCCGCAGTCGGTGATCGCATGGAAGAGCCGCTGCCGGGCGGCTTCGAGCACGAAGTCGGTGAGCGTCTTCTCGTGGATCGCATGGCCGATCTGAACCGCCCCGCCCGATTCCGTCTCGCTCTCGCTCGTGAGTTCGATGCTCGAAAAGGTCGCGCCATGGATGCCGTCGCGGCCGGTGCGACCGCCGGCCACCACGACGAGGTCGCCCGGCTGGACCGCCGCATCGGCGCTGCCCCGCGGCATGATCCCGACCGTGCCGCAGAAGACCAGGGGATTGCCGACGTAGCCGGGATGGAAGGCCACGGCGCCGGCGATCGTGGGGATGCCCATCCGGTTGCCGTAGTCCCGTACCCCCGCCACGATTCCGGCCAGAAGCCGCTCGGGCGGGATCACGCCGGGGGGTAGTTCGGCCGCCGGCGTGTCGGTGGGCGCGACGCAGAAGACATCAAGGTTGGCGACCGGCTTCGCGGCCAGGCCGGTGCCGAGCACGTCGCGGATCACGCCGCCGAGGCCCGTCGCCGCACCGCCGTAGGGCTCGATCGCCGAGGGATGGTTGTGGGTCTCGACCTTGACGCAGATGTCGTGGTCGCCGTCGAAGCGAACCACGCCCGAGTTGTCGCGGAACACGCTCACGCACCAGTCGCCGCTGCCGAGCGACCGGCGAACCTCCTGGGTGGCCGCGAAGACCGTCTCCTTGAGGAGATTGCCGTAGGACGCCCGGCCAGCCGGGCCCTCATGGTCGACCGGACTCGTCAGCGTCTTGTGGCAGCAGTGCTCGCTCCAGGTCTGGGCGATCGTTTCCAGTTCGATCTCGACCGGCGGACGGCCGAGGGCTGCGAAGTGATCTCGGATCGCGTGGAGTTCGGCCACGGAGAGGGCCAGGCAGCGGTCGCGGGAGAGCTGTTCGAGGGCGGCATCGTCGAGGCCGGTGAGCGGCGCGGGGTGGCTCGCGAAACTCCAGTTTCCCCCACCGGCCAGCGATCGGATCGCGAGCGGCCCCACCACCACGTCGTGGATCGCGTCATTGGCGAGGAGCCGCTTGGCCAGGGTCTCGGCTGCGGTCGCGTCCATCGGCGGCAGCCAGTACTTCCGCAGGCTGCGGACGGTCACCCCTGGGTGGCCGAGGCGGTCGATCGCTTCGGCGGCGGTCAGCCCTGCCGGGTCGGTGACGCCGGGCCGCGGCAGCACGTGCACCACCGTCGAGAGCCCGTCCCACGCCGCTGTGAGCCGCGGGCTACCGGGCTCGTCGGCCAGGAAAACTTCACTGACGGGATCTGCCAGGAGTCT
This sequence comes from Candidatus Kuenenia stuttgartensis, assembly GCA_945891385.1. GTDB lineage: Bacteria > Planctomycetota > Planctomycetia > Pirellulales > UBA1268 > QWPN01. The sequence goes on from CAMDDJ010000042.1 coordinate 20,647, forward strand.
GGTCGCGATCTGTTCGAGTTGGCCGCGGTCGAGGTCGCCTTCGACGAGCCAGCCGGCCGCCGTGCGGGCCCCCAGGCACTCGACCAGGCCGAGATCTCGGGCGGCGGCCACGAGCTGCCGCGCGGCGTGGTCGCCGTTGGCATCGGTGAGCGAGACGTCAACTTCCCAGAGCATCGCGGGCGTCCTTGGCGCGGGAGAGGAGCGTGACCAGCCGCCGGCGATCACCCGCCTCGATGGCGGCAAGCAGCCGGGCGGTGGCAGTGTCGATCCGGCGGATCGCGGCGGCGACGGCCGGGGCGTTGTCGAGCAGGATGTCGGCCCAGAGTTCGGCGTCGCCGGCGGCGATCCGCGTCGTGTCCCGCCAGCCACCGGCGGTGAAGGGGATCGCAGCGGCCGGCGTGGCCGCCGCGATCGCCGCAGCGATGACGTGCGGTGCGTGGCTGGTGGCGGCTACCAGCTTGTCGTGCTCGCGGGGAGACATGAAGGAGACCGTGCTGCCCAGCGCCGCCCACAGTTCACCCACGGCTGAGGCGTCTTCCGGGGGCGTGGCGGTGGCGGGCGTGACCACGGCAACACGGCCAGTGAACAGGTCGGCATCGGCGGCCTGTGGCCCGCGACGATGGCTGCCCGCGAGCGGATGGGAGCCCACGAACCGGCCCCGCCTGCGACTGCGCTTGCGTTCCCAGGCCGACACGATCGAGGCCTTGGTGCTGCCCGCGTCGGTGAGGAGTGTGCCGGGTCGAACCGACGCATCGACCGCTTCGAGCAGCTGCGGAATCGCTCCCACGTTTGCCGCCACGACGACGAGGTCGGCCTCGGCCGTCGCAGCAGGATCGAGCGAGGTCTCGCTGACCGCACCGCTGCGGGCCGCTTCATCGAGCGACTGGCGGGAGCGGCCGATCCCGATCACGCGTCTTGCAAGGCGGCGGGCCAACAGCCCTCGTCCCACCGATCCCCCGATCAGTCCTACACCGACGATCGCGACGGAATTCCAGGGGGGATTCATGGGCGACGGGGGAAGGCGGGGGCGATCGGCGGGTTGTACCACATGCCTCCCGGCGGCGTGAGTGAGCCCTGGCCAACCGCGGCCCCGGCCCGTTCCGGCGGTATGCTCAGCGGGTGGAGCAGCCGTGGAGCGGATGCCGACATGAAGCCCATGCCGATCTCTCTTCCCGACTTCACGACGCTCAGGCGACCCGTCCTGTGGGCTGCCCTGGTTGCCGGCGGGTGCGGGCTGGTCTCGGCCGCAGCCGAGACGGAAGGTCCGCCCGCTCCGAGCCATGCCGACCGCATGGCCGCGCTCGGCTGGATTCGCTACCGCGGCGGCTGGCGGACGGCCCAGGAAATCGAACTCATCGAGCGGGCGGAGGCGAGGGCGGCGGACGAGCGGGAGTGGGCGAAGCGACTCGGGAGGCTCCGCGGGCAGTGTGACAATCCGGCGACAGCCGGTCAGGCCGCCGAGCAGCTTCGAGAAATCTCGGATCCCGCCGCCGTGCCCGCGCTGGCGGCGGCCGTGGCCACCGAGCCCGTCTCTCAGGTGCGGGCCTGGTACGTGGAGTCGCTGAGCCGAATCCGCTCGGGCGACGCCGTCCAGACCCTCGCGGCGATCGCGGTCGATCACCCTGATCCGGAGACCAGGATCGCCGCGGTCGAACGGCTCGAAGTGATCGGGCCGGAGCCCGCGGTGCCGCGGCTGATCGCGAGCCTGGCTGGCGGCGATCCTGCCCGGATCAACCGGGCGGCCGAGGCGCTGGGCCGACTCGGCGGGCAGGCGGCGATCCTGCCGCTCGTGGCCGCGCTCGAAACCCGCCAGGTGGTGACCGCAGCCGGTCCACAGCCCGGCTCCACGAGCGCCACGTTCTCGCCCACCGGCGGCGGCGGCCTGTCGATGGGCGGCGGCCCGAAGCAGCAGATCGTGGCCGTGCGAAACGAACGGGTGCTCGAGGCGCTCGTGGCGCTCACCGGCGTCGACTTCGGCTGGGACGCCGCTGCCTGGCGGGCCTGGTTCGCCAGCGAACGCCAGCCACCGCCCGACTTCGATCCCCGCCGCGGTTAGAGCGCCATCTCAGAAAAACGGAGCGCCGTGCGTGCCGGCTGGGAGAGGAGGCCCGTGGATCGGCAAACGCTCACGGAGCACTTGGGGCGTATCCTCGCCCGCGACGCGACTTTTGCCGTCCCCGAGCCGTTGCGGCTGAGTGGACGCGAGGCTCGGGGATCGGCGAACGCTCGAGGAGCATGGGGCGTATCCTCGCCCGCGACGAGACTTTTGCCGTCCCCGAGCCGGTGCAGCTGAGTTGACCTTGTCGCGCGGGGCGTCGGGGCTGCCGGCATCCTCTCGCTTCACGTTCGCGTCGGCCCTCCCGGCCTCCGCTCACTGCGTGTCCGCTGCGCTTCGCCATCCTGGCTTCGCTTGCTCCCACAGCACGCTCGAGGACACCGGCAGCCCCTCCCAGGTCTCGGAGGGGAGAAGGCATACGACGGTGAACCTGTCAGACATCGGAGGCCCGGGGATCGGCGAACGCTCGCGGAGCGATCGGGGCGTATCTTCGCCCGCGACGCGACTTTTGCCGTCCCCGGGCCGCTGCAGCTGAGTGGACGTGACGCCCGGGGATCGGCGAACGCTCGCGGAGCAATCGGGGCGTATCTTCGCCCGCGACGCGACTTTTGCCGTCCCCGAGCCGGCGCCGCTGAGTGGACGTGAGGCTCGGAACTCAGGCGGCTCGTCCCGCGGGGGTGGGCGGCGACCGGCGCCGGGGAAACCAGTCGGCTTCCAGCACGAGCAGGGCTACGCGGTTTTCCAGGTTGGGCCGGAAGACCACAAGGAGGAGCACCGGCAGCCACCAGGCCATGAACAGGCCGCCGTTCTGCGCCTTCCAGAACTGCGTTCCGAGCAGCACCGCCGCCGTACAACTCATCAAGGTGCCGAGATTCTTGGGGGCCGGCCAGATCGCGAGGGTGGCCATCATCGCGATGAAGGCCGCCAGCACCGGGAGCCGGAAGACGCCGTCGCTCGAGGGGAGAGCCCAGAAGCCTTCGAGCGAGACGTCGTTGGGGAAGATCCAGCCGAACATCTGTCGCAACTGGCCCACGAAGACCGAGGCGTCGGGCGAGGTGAACCAGAGCGCTACGACGAGCACCGCCAGCGACGCGGTCACCCCGAGGGCGAACCTCCGCACGCCCCGTTCCCAGTAGAAGCTGCACCACAGCGGCAGGAGGAACACGGGGTAGTACATGGTGCCGATCGCCAACCCGATCAGGCTGCCAGCGACGATCGGATTGCGGTAAGCCGCGATCGCCCAGATCACGAGCGCCCCGGGCAGCACGTGATCGACGCTGCAGTTCATCCAGGCGGTGTAGGGCATCAGCAGGAAGAGCACGGCTGCGGCGATCCCCAGTCGGGTGTTGTCGAAGTGCCGCCAGCCGATCAGCACCATGCCCGCCACGATCGCCAACTGGGAGATGATCGCCATCACGCGGGCGGTGGTCTCGTGGAGTTGACGGCGGGACGCGTCGGCCGATTGGGGCTCCGCGTCGTCACCCGGTGCCAGGAACTGGCGGGTGGAGATCTGCGGGAGGAGAAAGAGCAGCGGATAGCCGGGGCCGTGCTTGGCGAGTTGGTCTACGTTGACCTCCGCGGCCCGGGCCCCCAGTTGCTCGGCGGCTGCGGCACTCTCCACGTCCTGTCGCTGGGGCTTGGAGTTGAGCACGTTCGCCAGGAGGAACACGAGCAGCGAGCCGCCCAGGAAGACGAGGCCGCCGGTCGTGAGGTTGGGCTCGAGCATCGGCCGCCGAACCATCATCGAGTCGAACAGCATCCGGAGGAGGAAGATGCCGGAGACGGCGAAGATCCAGGCAAAGCCGAGGGTTCGCACGGCCACCTTGGCCGACTCGGTTTCACCCACATATTCGAGCGCGAGGAGTCCTGGCGCGAGCAGCACCAGTCCCAGGAGGTCGAGATTGCGGATGCTCCAGACCCGGTTGAACTTGAAGAACAGCGCAATCGAGAGAAGCGACGCGAGGTAGAACCAGGTCGTGAGCCGCACCGGGTAGTATTGGAAGAGGATTTCGCTCATGCGGTGCCCGGAGTGACCGATCCAACCGCTTCAGCCTACGCACCGGGTCCCAACCGTGCAAAAGCCTGCAGCCGCTCCGCCGTTGTCAGCGGCCGAGGGGCCAGATGAGTGGGGCCAGGAGGATGGTGATCGCCATCACGATCAGGTTGAGCGGGCCGCCGAACCGGAGGTAGTCGGTGAACTTGTAGCCGCCGGGGCCGTAGATCATCAGGTTCGTCTGATAGCCCAGGGGCGTGGCGAAGCCGCAGCTGGCGGCCACCGTGATCGCCATCACGAACGGCAGCGGGTACACGCCCAGTTGATGGGCTGTCTGCCAGGCGATCGGGAAGGTGAGCACGGCCGCGGCGTTGTTACTCAGAAGCTCGGTCGTGATCATCGTTACGAAGTAGATCGCGGCGAGTACGATCCGGGGATCGTTGCCTGCTGCGGCGACCGCGGTTTCGGCGATGGTGTTGGCTACCCCGGTCGTCTCCATCGCCCGTGCCAGCCCGAAGCTGGCCGCGATCAGGAGCAACGCCTCCCACTCGATCGCCCGGCGGGCCTCGTTGGAGGCGAGGCAGCGGGTGGCGATCATCAGACCGGCGGCGGCCAGCGCTGCGGTCACCATCGGCACCAGGCCCATTGCCACCGCCAGCACCATTCCGGCCACGATCGTGCAGGCGATCCAGGCCTGGTCGTGGCGGGGAGACGCGGCGCCGCTCACCTCGCTCACGAGGTAGAAGTGGCGGCTCGTCCGTTGCCGCTGGATGAAGGCCGGACCGGCTTCCAGCAGGAGCGTGTCGCCCGGCTGGAGCGTGATGTCGCCGATCTTCTTGCGGAGCCGTTCGCCGTCGCGGGCGACCGCGATCACGACCGCGCCGTAGGTGGAGCGGAAGTTGCCCTCCCGGATCGTATGTCCCACCAGCGGGCAGGTAGCCGAGACCACGGCCTCTACCAGCACCCGCTCGCTCCGCGGATCGTCGAGCTTGAAGACCTGATCGGTCGCCGGACGGAGGCCGCGAACCTTTTGCAATTCGACGACCGAATCGATCACGCCGACGAACACCAGCCGGTCGCCCGCCTCGAGCCGTTCGGTCGGCGAGACGGCCGCGATCACGTGGCCGTCGCGGTCGATCTCCATCAGGAACAGCCCATCGAGCCGCCGCAGCCCGGCCTTCTCGATCGTCCGGCCCACCAGAGGGCTGCCCGGCTCGACGACCATCTCCAAGGAATACTGCCGTGGATCGTCGCTCGTGCTCATCGGCGGCCGGCGGTCCTTGAGCAGGATCCTGCTGGCGGTCACGCCGTAGGCGATGCCGGTCACAAAGAGGGGCAGGCCGAGCCAGGTGATGTCGAACATGCCGAGGGGGCCGCGGAACTCGCGAAGGCCGCCCCAGTCGGCCGGGATGCCGGCCCACGTGAGGTCGAGCACGCCCCAGGGACGGTCGATTCCGGTGGCGATCCGATCCTCGACCAGGCCCGCCACGATCACGTTGGTGCTCGTGCCGATCAGCGT